>JAKVBY010000046.1:0-15882 GCA_022446825.1 Pirellulaceae bacterium | reverse complement strand
GTACCCTTTCAAGAGTGCAACTCTTTTTCCCGCTGGGGAACCTGCGTCTCGAGGTTCAAAAACGGTTTTTTCGACCACTTTTTTTCTTCACAGCGGATTTTCTCAGTAGCTCGGTACCCCGCAATTGTGAGACCTTGCCCTATTTATCGTCTCAAGCGCCCTTCACAGATATCATGGTTCAGGAAAAGCACGGAAACATGCCACCGTCGATTAACCCTGTTTTCCAGCTTCGTTGATTCGCTTGGAAAGACGGGGTATCCTTAGGGGACGGAATGATCCTCAAGTTAATTGCGTCACCTTCTCACAAGTTACTCAGAGGCGGCGTAATTTCCAAAACAAGCCTTCAGAAGATTATTGCAGTTCTATTTCAAACAACCGCGAATAACTCCAAAAACAATTTCCATCGGACCTTAGGGAGATCCACTAAGATGACAAAAAAACAGCCGCTAGAAGAAAAAAACGTGCCCTCGCGGCGTGATTTCATGAAAAGATCATCGCTTTTGGTAGCTGGCGGAGCGGTCACCAGTAATCTGTCCGTAACCCAATCGGCACATGCCGCCGGCAGCGATGTGATTAAGATCGGTTTAGTCGGTTGCGGTGGACGCGGTACGGGTGCCGCTGTGCAGGCGATGAACACCGACGGACAAGTGCAATTGGTTGCCATGGCAGACGCCTTTGGCGATCGCGTGCAAGCAAGCTATCGTACAATTAAAGGGCACCACCCAGACAAAGTAGACGTTCCAGAAGAACGACAGTTTTCCGGTTTCAACGCCTATCAAGGCGTTTTGGAAGCAGATCTCGATCTAGTGATCCTCGCCACACCGCCCGGTTTTCGTCCTCTGCATCTTGAAGCAGCGGTCAATGCCGGGAAACACGTTTTTATGGAAAAGCCTGTCGCGGTCGATGCTCCCGGAGTTCGTCGAGTACTGGAAGCCACCAAAGCAGCGAAAGAAAAAGATTTGGCAGTCGCTGTGGGGCTACAACGACGTCACGAAGAACGCTACCGACAAATCATTGATCGTCTACAGAACGGCGCGATCGGCGATATTAATCTTTCTCGGGTCTATTGGAATGGTGCTGGTGTCTGGACTCGACCACGCCAAGAAGGGCAAACCGAATTAGAGTATCAAATGCGCAATTGGTACTATTTCAACTGGCTTTGCGGTGACCACATCGTGGAACAACACATCCATAATCTTGATGTCATCAACTGGTTAAAAAACGATTTCCCCGCCGAGGCCAACGGGCAGGGTGGACGGGAAGTGCGTACCAGCAAAGAACATGGCCAGATTTTTGATCACCATTTCGTCGAATTCACCTACGCAGATGGGCACAAGATGTTTAGTCAGTGTCGCCACATCAGCAATTGCTGGAACAGTGTATCCGAGCATGTGCACGGATCCGCAGGTTGGGCAGACGTTAGTGGGGCGAAGATCTACTATCCCAATGGCGAGATCGATTGGGAATTTGGGCGTGGTGGTGGTGGCGGTCACCAGGAAGAGCATCATCACCTCTTTGCCGACCTTCGTGAAGGTAAGCGGCCGAACGAAGGTGCCTATGGTGCCATGAGTACCATGACTTCCATCCTAGGACGCTTGGCGACATATTCTGGAAAGTCGATCAAAATGGCAGATGCCTTGGCCTCAGACATACAACTGGCGCCAATCGACAGCTACGAAACGTTTGCCGACGCGGCACCACTGCAACCCGACAACAACGGCTTTTATGCGATCCCCATTCCTGGTAAATCGGAAGTTGTCTAAGCGATTTTCCTGAGCCACACTGGAACAGCCAACGGTCCCTTGGGATCGCTGGCTGTTTTCGTTGACGGCGCTGTCATCCATCTGCTGCAGCAAAGATCCGTCATGAATCCGACAACCCACAAGGACAACACAATGACACACATAAGTTACTGATTTCCATGCTTCCCTCGTAAAAAATGAACGCGGCCTCTAGTGGTGGTGCCTGAACTGACTGCCTGCAGAGCGAAATGCTTTCCGGGTTGAAAGCTTTGCAAAATCGCTACAAGGCACCCTGACAATTGTAAAAGTCACTGCGTGCCGAGTAGCGTGGTTTTCAGATGCGGTGGCCGGCAACTCATTGCCGCCTCGATCACTCTAAGGCTTTATTTATTTTGCTCCCAGCTACTTTTGTGCAACACCGTCCACTCCACAGGATCCTTCGAGAACACGAAAAAACGATCTCCTAGTGCTGCCTGAACGAAAACAGATCTGTTGTAGCTAACTTCTCCAGACCCAATTTTCCAAGAATTTTCCAGGAAAATTCTTGCCGATCGTCTAAGATCCTCGTGGTAAGAATTACCGCGCCGTTCATGATTCATCGCAAACCACTTACACGGCAGATTTTCTCGGCCGCTGGAAAGGTTTCTATACTCCATGGTCCCGCATGCTCCACGGTTCGTCTGTGTTGGCAGCATTAGCTACGACTTTATTTTCCAAGTAAACCGCCTGCCGAAGGAACACGAAAAATTGCGTTGTTCCAGCGTGACACAGGGTACGGGTGGGTCCGCCGCTAATGCCGCCTTTTGGCTGGCACGGCTGGGATGCGACGTCCAACTTGTGGCATCGATCGGCGCCGATGCCTGGGGACAACTCTGCACGCAACAACTCTCCGCGGCCGGGGTAAAAACCGATTTCCTGCAAATCTATCCTGATCTTGCTACTGGGGTGGCCACGGTCTTCACGAATCCTACGGACAAAAGGATGGTAACCGCTTCCGGTGCCAATCAAAACCTGGACATGCAGCGTTTCGACTACAGCGAAATCGCGCCCAATACTCACATCCATCTTTCCCTGGCAAATGAGGAAAAAGCTCTGGCCCTGCTGCACCAAGCCAAACGGCAAGGCGCGTCTACTTCCTGTGAGTTCAATGGAATTTCCTCACTAGAACGCATCAAACTCTGTGACTATTGTTTCATGAATCATGACGAGTTGGGGCGATGGCTCGGCTACGAAAATCCTGTCGTAGCCTGGCGCAAACTGGCGGCCGGGTCGGATGCTGCGCTCATCGTGACCTGCGGAGGCAATGGGGCAACTCTTATTCGAGGCCACGAAGAATTCCATGTGGCGGCGGCTCAAACTAACGTTGTCGATCGTACGGGGGGCGGAGACGCTTTTGATGCCGGCTTCCTCGCTGGAGTGATGGGCGGTTTAGACGTAACCGCATCCCTCTCTGTGGGACTAGAACTAGCAGCTCAAGTCATTTCTTTTGCAGGAGCTACCAACCAGCATCCCATGAACTCGGTCGAAAGGCTCTACCAGCGCAGAAACCCTCAATGAATCGGCCTGAGCAATGACATTTTCCTCAGATCAGCAAACCACTGGCTTCAATCGCGAATCATCGCCAGGAGTTCATTGCGTTTCTCTTCCATCAATTCTTTCGATGTCGCTTCCAAGTTCAAACGTAGTAATGGTTCTGTGTTAGACGCCCGAACGTTGAAATGCCAATTCTCGAAACTTGCCGAGATTCCATCCAGCGTATCTACCTCGGCAACATCGTCAAACGCTTGCGCAATCTGCTGCAATTTGTCTTGGGGGTTTGCGATAATACGTGAATTGATTTCACCCGAAATAAAGTATCGAGCTTGCAAAGGTGCCAATAAGTCGGAAAGTTTAGTTTTCTTCTTCGACAACATCTCCAAAATGAGCAAAGAAGGCACAATGCCAGAGTCGGCGAAAAAGAAATCTTTGAAGTAATAGTGTCCGGTTACCTCACCACCAAAAATTGCAGATTCGGCAGCCATACGTTTCTTGAAAAACGCATGACCAACACGTTCCATTAAGGGAATGCCTCCTGCAGCTCGAATTAAATCTCGCACCGCCCAAGAGGCCCTCACGTCATGCACAACCTTTGCATTAGCCACCTTTTCTAACAGATATTGTCCCAGTAAAGCGGTGAGAAAATCACCTGCTACGAATTCTCCACGGTCGTCAATCGTAAAGAAACGATCCCCATCACCATCAAAAGCAAAGCCTACGTCTGCTCCTTCCCGACGTACTCGATCTTGCAATTCGGCGCGGTTTTCAGGCTGCAGTGGATCGAGCCCATGATTGGGAAGCGTACCGTCGGGATCCAGGTACATTCCTGTGAGCTCAACGCTTGGTAAATGCTGATAAACACGTTTCAAAATCGGCCCCACCATTCCATTACCCGTATCGGCAATCACCCTTAAGGAACTCAAGGATCCTACATCGACCAGGCCGAGCACCAGCTCGATAAAACCCGCACTCAGATCCTGCTCCGTCATCGATCCTTGTCGTAGAGGCCGCCTAAACGCTGCTGACTCAACAAGACGACGCAAGTCCTGAATTCCGTCGTCGCCACTCAACAATTGCGGCATCCGCCTGACCATTTTGAAGCCGCTGTATTCTGCCGGATTATGGGAAGCGGTCACCATCATGCCAGCCTCATCAAGCGTCGCACAAGCGTAATAATACTGATCCGTGCTGACCTGCCCGATGTTGATGACATCGGCACCTTGTTCCATAAGCCCCTGAGTTAGCGCGTCGAACATGCTGGGACTGGACACACGCATGTCACGACCAACTACAACTTTTTCAACACCCAAAAAACTTACAAAGGCACGGCCCAGCAAACGTGCAACTTCTTCATTGAGATCTTCGGGGTAAACGCCTCGAATGTCATAAGCTTTAAAAATATCCGGATTCACTTCCATTTTTCGGGCCGCATCCTTTTCAACATGCGTTGACAAAACTTAACCGCTACGCGCGACAACGTGGTGCGATCTTACAAAAATCTGCGCGGTAGCCCAAGGGATCCGAATGCGGTTGGCCGCACCATCCATCCCGCAGCATCGAGTTAGTTCGCCAGTGATTGGGGTCCGTTCAACGGCTCGAGACGGTCGGATCGATTTCGAGCAGGGATCGATCGGCAACTTCGATTTCTCGATTCGCGGTTTTGGTCAGATTTTTTACCCAGAGAAAAAGGCTGAAAAGCGTCGGCACGAGTACCAGTGTGAACAATGCGGAACACAATAACCCACCCAGAACTACGCTCCCCAAACCGCTATAAAGTTCACTTCCCGCACCTGGGAAAAACACCAGGGGTGCCAAACCGAAACAAGTTGTTGTGGTGGTCATGAAAATGGGGCGAATTCTGTTACGCACACTTTCTAAAACCGCTTCGCGCGCTCCCATCACACCACCGCGCATATGATTCAGCGACTGATGGACAATCAAAATCGCATTATTCACCGCAGTTCCAATCAAAATCACAAAACCAAGCATGGTTAACACATCAAGTGCTTGTGGTGGTGGTGCTGGCAAGTCAAGCATCATCGCAACTACTTGTTTGTAGGCGTTGAGCACGTTCAATCCCAGGACACCGCCTACCGCAGCCAGCGGAACACTCAAAATAATGACCAGTGGATGGAGCCAAGACTCAAAAAGTGCCGCCATTAACAGATAAGTGATCAGCAGCGCAATCAAAACGTTCCAGCGCAAAGCACGCCAAGTTTCACGCAGTTGGTCCGCAGTTCCGCTGAGGTTAATGACGTAACGCTCACTCGTCGCTTCATCCTCCAAAACACCGCTTTGCTGTAACGGCACAATAACCTCGGATGTAAGAAGATCAATCGCTTCCTGCAAAGCCATGTCGGGTGGTGGAGTTACTTGGATCGTAATTGCCCGCTGTCGCTCGCGCCGATTGATTTGCTCGGGTCCACTATTTAATTGGACATTGGCAATCGTCATCAAAGGAACAACCTGACCGTTAGGAGCAGCAACAGGAAGTGCTTCGACGTCCTGAGTGTGGCGAACTATTTGTTCATTTCCAATGATTGTCAAATCAATTTTGTCGCCGCCCAAGTAGTAGTTTGTCGCATACGCTCCATCGACAAGAGCATCGATCGTGTAACCCAGATCAACTGCATTGACGTCCATACCAGCAGATTGAATCGTGCGCGGCACAACGTGGAGTTCAGGACTCGACAGATCCAAGCTTGGCAAAGGCCTAACTTGAGTCTTGTAAGATCCATTGGCAGGCACATTGGGCTCGAGTGTGGCCGAGACCTGCCCCATAACCCTACCTCCTAATTGTACAAGTTTGTCTAATCGTGGCCCGGTAATTTCCACATCAATACTACGACCAGCACCCAATCCACGTTGAAACAAACTCGACTGACTCGCCACCACAAGCGTGCCGGGAAATCGCCCACGCACCTTACGGGGCAACAATTGAACCAGTTCCCAAGCACGAGTCGGTTCAACGGCACGCAAACCGAGAAACACTTGCCGACCACGCGCCACATAAAACCAGTCCCGGATCACTGGCCCATCCAACGCTTCGTTCTTGCCACCTCCGTAATCGACGTCCCAATAGGGTTTGAGCTCTTCCTCTACAGTGGCCCCCATACTCATCAATTCGTCCAAATTGTATCCCGGGGGTGGCAGCAGGAAGCCCAAGACTAGATTGCGATTTCCCGAGGGAAGATATTCGACTTTAGGCCACATCGCATAACTGGTGGCAAGGGAACCACCGATCAAGATTCCGACGACACAGACCTGCCTAAAAACGACTTTTTGCGTCCATGCATTGAAGCCTACGAACAGCGAGACGAACTTCAATCCGAAGTGATCCAATGCAGAAGTACTTCGTTGTAGTAATGTATTACCACCACGACGGCTCGTTGGCACGCGTTGTAGTACCCGAGCGGCTGCAGCAGGAATCACCGTGACAGAAACTAACAACGACAAGCCGACAGCTGAACTAATTGCCAAAGCAATATCGCGAAATAGTTGCCCAGCTTCTTCTTCAATGAATAGTACGGGAAGAAACACGGCAAGCGTTGTCAGAGTGGAGGCAACCACCGCACCCCACACCTCCTGGGTTGCTTGAACCGCCGCGACAAAAGGACGTTCTCCGCGTTGTTGATGTCGGTAAATATTTTCCAAAACCACGACTGCGTTGTCTACTAACATCCCAACCGCAAATGCTAATCCCGCCAGACTGATCACATTCAACGAACGGCCTAACAAATTCAAGATCAAGAACGTGCCAATCAAACTAGTGGGAATTGCTAATCCAATCACCAGCGTCGAGCGTCCGCTACGCAAAAACAACAACAACACAACAATGGTTAGAAAACCACCGCAAAGGATATTTTGATTGACTAGACCAACTGCGGAATTGATATAGTCGGTCTCGTCATAAACCTGAGTAAGTTGAAGGCCTTGACGACGGAGTATCCCAAGATTCATTTCTTCTGCGGCGCCGCGAAGTCCTTCCATTACATCTAAGACGTTCGCATTGGTCGATCGTTCTGCATTGATTGCAATTGCCGAACTGCCAAATCGACGGACCAATCCAACGGACTTTTTGTGACCGATTCGTATACCTTCGAACGGTACACATACGTCTTTTAAAAAAATGGGCTGACCATCGTGCATGGCAATGACTTGCTCTTCGACCTGCTTAATCGATCGGTACTGCCCCACAGTACGAACGACCCAACGTCGCTTACCCTCGTAAAAGTCGCCGGCAGATGTGTCTCGGTTGTGTTCTCGCAGTGAGTTTCTGACGTCGATAATCGTTAATCCTCGCGCTGCCAGTCGATGCGGATCAACCACCACTTGAAGTTCTATCTCTTGACCTCCGAAAACGTTCGAATTCGAGACTCCACTCACCCGTTCGAAACGTGACTCGATATGGTCTTCGGAAAATTTCCGCATCTTCGGAATGTCAATTTCCTGTGGAAGTAACTCGGCAGCTAAAACTTCTTTAATGCCCATCAACTCGTCACACAGCTTCTGCAGACCAAAAACTCGCTCGCTGGTGGTAGCCTGCAGGACGGAATCAAGCAAAGGAGCTAGGTCATCGTATTTTTTGACAATTGATTGGATCGCATCGTCCGAAGCCCCAGCGGTTTTCCAATCCGATGGCAAAGCTTGCCGTAATCGATCGTGTCGCCCCGCCAAACGCTTTAACCTTAACGTGGCAAGTCCCTGATTTTGATCCGCAACCTGATGTGCAGGTTCAAGCAAATCTGTTAGTTCAGAGTGGTTCTGTTGAAATTTGGCAATTTGCTCTCGCGTCGGTAAACGAGCACTCAAAATAAACCACGCGACAGGACGGTCGGATGCATCCGAGGTACTGACAACTGGTTCGTCGGCATCGACGGGATATTCAGGAACTTGTGCCAAACGGCTATTGACCTGGACAAGTGCCACCTGCATATCCGTGCCAACTTGGAATTGCAAGCTGATTCGACCATTTGAATCCATACATTCAGAGGTTAACTTTGTTACCCCTTGGACGCTTTGTAATTGCTCTTCCTGCTCCAGAATAATTTCACGCTCGACCTCTTGTGGACTCCTACCCGGCCAACGAGTTTCAATAGTAATCGTTGGTACGTTGACTTCTGGCGTCAGTTGCATCGGCATCCGCGCCAAACCAATAAAACCAAACAACATAACCATCAGGACGCCGACAGCGACCTTGACTGGATTACGAACAAAGGCTTCGATTGGATGCATCGAGAGAACGCGGGGAACGAGGAAAGAATACTTTGGCAGGATCGTGCAGAGTTTAACCAGGTGGCTTAGTCATCAATGATCTGCAGTGTTTGGTTGGGTCGCAGACGTTCATTCCCGCGCACAACAATCCGATCGCCTTTCTTAAAGTCACCTGCCACTTCAATTAAGGAATCATGCGCAGCGCCTGTCGTGACAGGAACAGCGATAGCTACGAGGATCTTGGCTGCTTCGTCAAACCGACCTACGAATACGCTCTGACCGCGAGTCGATAGAACTAAAGCGTCTTTGGGAACTAACTTTGTTTTTTTGGGGTTGCCGACAGGAAGCACGACATGTGCGAGCATGCCAGCTTTTAAGCGATAATTCGGATTCGCAATGCGCACCTTGACAGGAAAGGCACGAGAACGCACGTCCGCCCGAGGCACCACTTGCACAACCACGCCTTCAAACATTTCGTTCGGCAGTGCGTCGACCCGGACTATGACTTTATGCCCGGATTGAATTTGCGCTACGTGTTTCCCTGGAACAAAAGCTCGGACCTCAGCCGGGTCGAGTTGAATCACTTCCGCGACCGGATCACCTTTTGAAATCCAGGCACCGACCTCGGTGAATTTCTGGGTAACAAAACCGACAAATGGCGATCGGATGGTGTATTTTTGTGCCACATCTTCAAGGCGATTAAGGATTGCTTCCTGAGTGGCACACTTTGCCCTGGCCTGTGCCAAACGCACCGTGGAAGTCTCGCGCAACTGTTTGGCGAGAGACTTCGTGACAGCCTCCAACTGTTGAGCGGAGACCCAAGCAGCCTTCGCTTCGTCGAGCTCTTCCTCGGTCGTGGTACGACCGTCTTGGAATAGTGCCTCTGTTCGATCGTGCCGTGCCTTAGCTAATTTGGCTAAGGCTCCCGCCCCCAGCGATTTTGCTTCAGCCTGCTCAAGCTCTGCGGGTAGCGTTATCGTTAGCTCCGCTAAGGCTGCACGCAACGAGTCGAGTTCGGCGCGCACCGCACTCATTTCAATTCCGATGGTTCTGGTACGCAACTGAACAAGCGGTTGGCCCAAACTCGCATCAGATGTTGAATTCGGCGCTATGCTGACGAGGTCTCCCTCGTCAAAGAACAATTTCTCGACACGACCATCAACGGCACTACCAACTACACTAGAGCGACGTGGTTCAACGGTACCGACAAAGGCCTGGCCTGCCGACACTTTCTTTTCAATCAACTCGGTCACTTTTACCAGCGCCGGGCCACCCTGACCAAAGCTAATCGTAACCGATGACAAGAAAGCTATTGCAATAACGCTTTTAGCGACGACAATTCGCAAAACAACTGATTCCACAGTATGTGCCTCTGAAAGACGTCGCAACCCAAGAACAATATTTTTCTTACAACTAATCAAGACAACACAATCTCAATCATAATCCAAAAGGCGGCCTCGCGGAGCCTAGGCAGGTGCAAAACGACAACGTGCCTACGAGACAAATGCGGTATTTACCGAGCTCGATCAATTCGGCCAAACCGTAGAGAATACACGGATTCGATGGTATCCTCAGGAGCCAGCCGATACATAATTTCCATTGTTAGAAGAACTTTGATATGTCTGTCCCGTCAAAAAATAGAATGGTGCTTTGCTCCGTTTTTGCGTGGTTCATGACAACGCAACTTTGGGGACAATCGCCAGCTCCCGTACTACAAACCATTTTTCCTGCCGGTGGTCGCGCTGGATCTTCGGTGGACGTAACAATCACCGGTACAAACCTTGGTGATGCGGCGATCCTAGAAGCCAACATCCCCGGCATGGATTGCGAACCTCACGAAACGGAAGCCGGGTGCTTTTGTCTTTCAATTCCAGACAGCACACCTGTCGGTGCTTACGACATGCGGGTAACCAGTAAAAGCGGCATCAGTGCACCTCGCACATTTTTTGTCGGCAATCGATCGGAAATCCTGGAAACCGAGTCCAACGATGTGCTTTCCAAGGCAGAGACCGTTCCTTTGAGCACCGTCGTCAACGGCACCATTGAAAAAGGTGGAGATCAAGATTGCTTCACATTTAATGCTCAAGAGGGTCAACGTGTCATCCTCGAGTGTACCGCCAAACGTGGCGACTCTCGGTTGCGCGCTGTGCTGGAAGTGTTTAACGAACAACACGAGCGCATCGCCAGCAATCGCGGGTACTTTGGAATCGATCCGTTAATTCAGTTTCACGTCCCATCCGATGGTTCTTACATAGTCAAAATCTACGACCTGGTTTTTTCTGGTAGCCTAGAACATGGGTATCGGCTGGCAATCGATACAGGACCAAGGGTCGTGTTTACCGTGCCAGCCGTCGTCGAAATTGGCAAGCCAACCATTGTTTCCCTGTACGGATGGAATCTTCTTTCCGCTACAAACGCACCACAACCCAACAACTTTACTGCCACTGAAACCTTTGACCGCTTAGACGTAGAAATTTCTGGGTCCCGGGCTCAAACTACTTGGCCACTTACCAATCGCCTTAATTCGATTCAATATTCATTCGAAGGTCTTGCCTATCATTTACCGGGAGCACACAAACCGGTTCTTCTGAGTGTTACTGACATTCCCGTCATCACCGACTACAACGACAATCATGAGCCTGAGCATGCCCATCATATTTCGATTCCTTGCGAAGTAAGCAGTCAGCTAACCCAAAGCGGACAAGTGGATTGGTTTTCTCTCGACGCAAAACGCGGCGAAGTATTTTTCCTTGAGGCGTTCGGACAACGCATTCAATCTCCAGTCGATTTGGATCTGAGGGTTTTTAACAAATCTGGCGATGTGCAGCTGGCAGAGTTTGGTGACGAACTCACCAATCTGGGAAAGGTGACTTTCCCCACAAGCCACCTTGACCCAAGCGGACGCTGGGTGGCGCCCGAGGATGGGCGGTATTTGATTCTTGTCCGTAATTTGATTGGTGGTTTGAAAAACGATCCGCGACGCGTATACCGGTTAAGCGTAAGACGAGAAGAGCCTGTCTTTGATGTCGTCGCCATGTCCGAAAACGGTGATGCGTCCATTAATGTCTCTCAAGGGGGACGGGCTGTCGTGGACGTCCTGGCGGTCCGACGCCGCGGTTCAAACGAATCCATCCGCATCTATGCCCAAGATTTGCCTGCCGGTCTCGAATGTCCAGAGGTGTGGCTAGGGCCAGATGAAAATCGGGCAAAAATCATTGTCTCCGCAAACCACAATGCCGAATTGTTTGACGGTACTTTGAACCTCTTCGCAGAAGACTCACTTGTGAAGGCTCGCCCCGTGCGTGGAACCTCGATTGTGCGCAAAAACGTGCCGACCGGATGGTCACGGTTAACCGAACGGCTCGCGGTGGCCACGGTGGGGGAAGCCCCTTTGCGGGCTAGCGCAGATGGACAACAACCACGTGACCATCCTCTCTACGGTCGATTGAAAGTTCGTCATGCGCCAGGAGGAGTTCTGGACGTTTTAGTAAATGTAGAGCGACGCGACGGACGGCATCGCGCTGATGTGAAGCTAAGCGGAGTTGGCCTACCCGCACTCATCGACAATCAAACGGCAATTATCCCCGCCAGCGAAGATCAAGGTTATGTTAGCTTCTTGCTACCAACAACACTGCCCATCGGAAAGTATTCTCTAGTTATAAAAGTTGAAACGACTACACTCGTGGCAGGAAAAGACGAACCTATCCCAACGGTGGTTTATACAAATCCTGTCAACTTCACGGTCAACTCGGCTGCGTTTGCAATCCACGTCGCGGCTAATGCGCCGCAAACCATTCGTCGTGGTGAGGTCGTTCAGGTGAACTACGCTGCACAACGAATAAATGGTTTCATCGGAAAAATCCACAGTGAGCTCGCTGCTCCCGGAAAGGTGACTGAATTAATTGGACTGCGTGGCCGTGGGGTAACTTTCGTGGGCCAGACGGAAACAGGAGTCATTCAAATTGTGGCAAATGATGACGCACCTCTGGGACAACAACCCTTCTTACGGATCTACGGGGTGGGTGTCGTAGAAGATGAGGCGGTCTTCCACGGAAGTTGTTGGCTCAACCTTGAGATTGTCGAATAAGACTTTTACACCGGAAGTCAAAAACACACACCTTTGCACCGTTCCCCAGTACCCAAATATCCCCTAACGCATGTCAATATTCTGGTTACAAGCATCGCAACACCTTTCAACAAAGTTCGTAAAGTTCCTTTCGTGCTGTTTTTCATGAACGTAGGTCGGGAAAATTCCGATAAATACGATCAGGACTGCTAGAGCCACACTTCCACTCGAAGGAAAGGATTCTAGGAGCGGGTACTCGTCCTTACCTAAAACCGCTAGCAACGGATTGAAAATCATGAACTTGCAGACAGCCCATTTTGGTCATCTTGCACTCGACGCCAGCGATGTCCTCACCTTTCCTGATGGCTTGATTGGCATGGAACATTTGCGGTCCTGGGTGCTGCTCGCCGATTCAACCGACGCGAATATCGCTTGGTTACAGAGCTTCGACGCAGCGGATATCGCTTTACCCGTAGTTAGCCCTACTCAGTTTGTTCCCAATTATCGGGTCTGTACTGCACCTGAGGAACTTGAACTGTTGGGGCTGGAAGAGTTAGGCAAAGCTTGCGTCTTGATCGCCGTGGCGCAGAGCAGTCAGCGACTGACAATCAATCTCAAGGCCCCCTTGATTCTCAACCTTGAACGTCGCATAGGCCGACAAGTCATTACCTTAGATGACCGTCCGGTGCAATTGGAAATAGCGTCTCGATCGATGCCATTGCGCAAGAGTGCCTGATACAGTCGTTGTGGGCCTAACAAAGCATCGCCTGGCGACATCATTGATTTCCTTTGTGGAAATAGGCCGATATCTTTTCCTAGCCGGTTAACGGCACCTTTGCCACCGTATGGCAGAGGCGTTCTCCAAAACAGTTGGTAGGAATGGCTGGCAAATAAGATTTTTGTTGTCACAACCTGCTCTGGCGACTGTGATGGTGAGAGCAACGAACTGGCAGGGTCAATCAATGACACTGTGCAAACCAAAAACAAACTGAATTCGCTATCCGGCAGCCTTTGGCGCGCTGCACACTAGGGAGGAGCCAAAAACATGTTGGTTCTGTCAAGACATCGTGACGAAAGCATCATGATCGGGGACGAAATTGTCCTGACCATTGTGGATATTCGAGGCGACAAAGTGCGCTTGGGAATTGACGCTCCCCAAAGTATTCCTGTTCACCGTCAGGAAGTCTACGAAGCGATTCAACGCGAAAACGACAAAGCAACCGAGGTCACCCCCAACGAAACCAAGCATTTGACCTAGCGGCCGCGTTCAGCTCATCTCAACAGCCCGTCACATAGTGTCACTTTGCGACAGTCAAGACTGTCCGGGTTACACTCTTTGGTTATCCAGAAACGTTGGTTTTGAGACGATCGAAATCAGCTTCCGGATCCATTCCAGCCGCCTCAATAAACGCTCTCAGAGCTGCGCTCTCGCACAAGGCACGCATCTTCTCGCACCGCAGCAGTTGCTCTCAATCAAGTTTTGTTTTTTTCATCTGCAAAACTGCCCCTTACTCTGCCGTTGCGGCAGGTGTAAGTTTTGCAGCGAGACACTGTTACGGAACGACACTGTTACAAAGACCATCCAGCAACGTTTTGGAAAGCTCGACTCCAGCAAGCGGGGAGTCCTCACGAGACGGGAGTACAGGCGGGATTATGCCCCTCCACCTTGGACTCAACAGTGGCGACATGAGGTGGTCTGACAAGGTTGCCCGGTTGAGATCATTCATCGATCAAGATCAAACTGTCTGCCAACTCGTTCACGTCGTCCGCGCTACGCGGCAAAGGATCAGCGAGTTCTTCTCCGGCGCTTGCAATCACGGCGCACATTGCCTCCAAGGGGTCACCCTGGTGAAATCCCGCAGTCAGTTGTTGGCAAAGCCGATCCAGAAAATCCTGTCCGAGTTTGTCCATGACGTTCTGGTCCCCAAGAACAACGGCCCTATGTTCGAATAGAGACACGTAGATCAGAATTCCAGTGGCATCACTGGTGTGATGAATACGTTTATCGAAGAAGGTCTCTCTTGCGCGGGCGGCGACTTCATCCAGCATCTGCTGGCGCGGTGTGAACAATCGTCGCAGCCAGCCGACGCGACTTCCTGTCACACTGCCAACGATGAATGCCACCACGACACCCACCACCATGATCAATAATGGGACCACCAAGGACTGGCCATCCCAGCTTCCTGAATCGCTCAATGTGCGAGGAAACGCGAACCAGATAGCGACCGCCGCTAGAACAGCTAGCCAGAGGCCAACCATATCCTCTGGTCGATCGTAGCGGCCGGAGGCAGTCGCCACGACAGGTACGATTTCGCAGGAAGTCCGATCTTCCGCTTCACTCACAGCCTTTTCGATCTGCTTTCGTTGTTCCTCATTAAAGAGGTCAGATGCTCGCTGCATTTTCGAATTTCCTTACCAGGATCCTGTAGCACCGCCACCACCGGAAGAACCACCACCAAACGATCCGCCGCTGAAACCACCACCACTGCCGCCGCGGTTGGTTAATAGCTGGTACAGAAGAAAACCTACAATGGCAAAGATCGCGGCCCATAAAGCCCAGGCCCAACCGCTGGCTCCGTTGCGGTAGAGGGAGACGGCCGTAAAAATAGCCAGGCCAATAAAACCGACAACCAACAAGTAATGCCACCAGGGCCTGGGACGGGTGGGTAATTCCAGCTTGCGGGCCATCTTGTCCAAAGCCTCGACACCCGCCAGGATGCCCTCGGAGAACTTCTCCTGCTTGAAGTAGAAAACAATTTGCTCGTCCATGATCTGTCCACACAGGCCGTCTTCGCGGCGTCCCCAACCACCCCCCAATTCAATCCGAGCCTTCCGATCATCTCGCGCAATGAGCAGTAAAATCCCCGTATTCCAGTACTCCTCTCCCAACTTCTCGTGCCCAATTTCCCACTCGTTGAAAAGCAACGTCGCAAACGTTTCGATGCGCATGCCTGTAGTATTCAGGCCTCCGCTACCGCTGTAGGTGGGCAGGTAGGCCGACATGGATTCGATCGTGACGACAATGATCGGGGTGGCCATCTCGTTCAGCAGTTTGTCGCAAATCGACTTGATCTCTTCTTTTGATTTCTCGTCAAGAATTTCCGCCAGATCACGAACAAACTCGCGCTCGCCTGGCCGTTCCAGATTGACTTGCCCGGCCGCCTCCGAAACCGTGAACGCCAGCCAAAACAGGCTCAGCGTAACGCCACAAGTCATTGATCGAAAGAAAGCAAACTTAGCATCCATTGGACGTTGCTCACTTCAGTTTTTGCTGGCACTAATACCTTATTGGACACATCGTCAAAGCGCCCTGATCGCGCCCTG
>JAKVBY010000045.1:48599-73505 GCA_022446825.1 Pirellulaceae bacterium | reverse complement strand
ACAGCACCGGATTCCAGCATGAACCAACCTTCGTAGTCTGTTTCGAGAAGCATATCGATCAATTTTCTTGTCGGATAGGCTTCATTTTCGAAACGACGGACATGAATCGTTGCACCAAAACGATCGCGAACCAGGTTGAAATTATGTTCCAACCCCTCACCCTCCAAATCCGCTGGATTGCAATTCCAGCAAATTGCCACATTCTCATGGTCGGCAACATCAAGGATTGATTTGATGGTCGGTAAATGTCGACACTCACCATGCACTTCCAAGCGAATCTGCTGGCCATATCCAACTGCAAATTCTCCAAGCTCGTTGAGCGCACGCCCAATTTGTTCGATTGTTTGACCGTGAGGTACCCCTTTATGAAATTTATCTGGCTTTACTTTGACACCCGTACCACCCACATCATGGCTTAACTCAATGAATCTTTTCGTGGCATCAATCGCTTGGCGAACAACTTTGCCGTCCGGGTTGTCATAGCGTTCATTGCTACCAATTCCAACCAGCGTTACCGGGCTGTCCTCAAACCTCTTGGCAATTTCCTTACGCTCCTGCACATTCAATGCTGGCTCCACGGCATGGGCATGGGTTGTGCGCAACTCCACCCCCAAGCAACGAGTTTGCTCACAATTCGCAAGTAGAGTTGGCAAGTCCCATTTGGCGCCCCACATGTAAGTCACCAAACCGTACGACATACTCGCTTCACGCTTCTTCGCAGCATTCGCTTCCACTCCCTCGGACACGATTGCCGTAGCAGCCATTGTGGTAGCTGCAGCAGTCCGCAAAAATTCGCGGCGCACTACATGCGTCATGATTCATCCCCTTTTGCCAACTAAATCCACTGATAACTTGGACCGCCAATTCTCACCGACGGTTGATACAAAGTCTAGTTGCTACACACAATCGAATCAAAGTTGATGATTGTTCAGTATTTCACGCGTAACCAATAACTCCTTCTTGCGGGCACTGAAACAAGTGCGGCAAAGCTTGTTATCCAAAGATCTACTCGGCAACCCGAGGCCCGTCGCAAGCGTCTAGAACCATCCGAACAAGTGCTAATCACAATCTAAGGATCGCAGAAACATTCTATAACCTGTAATGAAAGAAACAGATAAAGCATATCCCCAAATCGGGAATTCACCTCTACTAACACGGCTTAGAATATCGTTCTCGAATGCTTCGCTCTAGAAACCACACCAAGGTGCCCTCCCATCTCCGAACACCGCAACTTTTTTGCGGTCGGGGAGTTTCACCGGCCTTTTTTGAGTTTCAGCTACTCGGTGGTCGACGTGGCATGCGACGAGGAAAAGGAGGAACTGCTACTTCTGGCAGAGTCGATAAATTCTCGATGCTCCATTCATGGCGTTCGTGCTCACTTGCGTAATAGCGCAACCATGTTTCGGCTTCAGTTGTCGCATCTAAACAATGCCAATGGAGAAAATTCTTTGGCAGATCAATTTTCTTTTCCCGAGACGGCAAAATGTCACGATAAATCAAGCAATACAATTCTCGATCTGACAAATGATCCGTGAAATCCAAAATGATTCGGTTGTCGTAGAGTTTTTGAATCGTCTCCCAAAGAACATCGTGAACCTCAGCACCCTCTAGTAGATCTGGGGCAGGTAAAGTTAGTTCTGGTTCGAACCACTGCGAAATTGGCAGAATTGGCGCCTGCTCCCAAGCCAGCATCGAAGCTAGAAACTCGTTTTCTGCCGGTGTGGACATGCTTCGAACATCGACAAGATTAACGCTTTCATCAAGAAACGGTTCTAGCTCATCGCGCAGTCGGGCATTGAGTAGCAACTGATCGACTTCATCCAGATCCGGCTGTTTTGATTCGTTCATATCACGCGGTAAAAATTCGCACAGGACTAAGATATAAATGTGGTTGCCAACCGACGAATCTAGGGCATAGTTTCGACTTTACCAACAAACGACGCCGTCGCAAGTTTCACACCCCAGGAATTGAAACACAATTCAAAGGATTTGGTAAAAGCAAACGCCGCGATCGTTATGATCGCAAATCTCAAATCTATTCAATCCGAATAACCGGAACAGTCAGCCCAAGCATACAAGCTTCGACGTAAATTTAGATCCGGTTTGTAGAAATGAAGGAGGAAAAGATAAAGAGTCGCGCACTCCAATCGAGCACACACCTAAAACAGGTTTATTCAAACGGAGGATCAAGATCTGTGGCACGGCGAAACCATCGCTTGGTTCTCCTCAAGATTCCAACCCACCAATCTTGTCAACTCTTCTTGCGTGACGTCCGCCTTCAAATTCCGTGTTGATCCAAATTTCCACAAGTTTATTGATATCACCCTCACCAAGGAGATCGCCAGACAGGCAAAGCACGTTCACATCGTTGTGGCGTCGGCACATTTCAGCACTAAAAACATCGTTGCAGGGTGTTGCACGTACCCCTGCCAGTTTGTTCGCCGCAATGGCCATGCCGATTCCCGTACCACAGATCAGAATTCCGCGATCTGCTTGACCAGTTGATATATCGCCAGCTACTAATGCTGCAATGTCAGGATAGTCAATGCTTTCGGCACTGTCTGTTCCGCGATCGATGATTTGATGGCCCAAATCTTCCAGCAGGGGTAAAAGACGGCATTTCACCTGATATCCACGATGGTCACATCCAATTGATACACGCATGAGTTTAAGTTCCCGTGATCCCAGCACAAAGAACTGCAGGAAGGCTCAATTCCTGCAGTAAGAGTTCGAGGTTTTGATCAATTTGATTCGCACATTCTTCATACAGCATTTGGGAACCACCAATCGGATCCGAAACATCGCTTGAGTCTCTGCACAATAACTGAACACGATCCGCCGCTTCGGGCCAATTGGTCACGATTGCATCTCGATGCCCCCGCGTCATCGTTACAATCAAATCTGCAAAGCGAACAAGTCGATCAGTCAACGGTTGCGTTTCATGCTGTGACAAATCTAAACCGCGACCATGCATAACAGCATTCGCTTCCGGTGTGGAGCAGCCACCCGACATTGCCGCAATCCCAGCGGACATAATCATTACTCCGTTCTGCTCAATTTCCTCTGAGCCACATCCAAGCAAATTGGAGACACGCTTGCGCATTAAAGCTTCTGCCATCGGGCTTCGACACGTATTTCCAGTACAAACAAGTAATACCAAGTAATTGGAAAAACGTTGTAACGCGGAGTGGTTGATAACACCTTCTCGCAGCACTTGGATCGAGTTGCCTTGCAACTTGACGACCGAAGAAGCTTGTGAGTATTTGGACGGTCCGCCATCTAACACCAAATCAACCTTCCCCTCTAAAGAATCCAGGGCAGCCTCTGCGGTGTACGTTTCGGCATCACCAGTTTTGTTAGCACTCGTCAAAACCAAAGGTCCGCGGGATAACCGCAAGATTGACAACACCGCTTCATTTGCTGGCACTCGGAGCCCAACTGTCCCATTTGGGACAACGGCTTGTCGCACCGATTCCGGCAAGCGGGTAATCAAACTATCTTCATGACTGTCATTGAGTACTAGTGTTAACGGGCCAGGCCAACACCGCCGCGCCAAGCGTTGTCCCACGGCAGATAGATCGGGTACATAGTCCAAGGCGTCGTCAGAACTTTTCACCGCAAGTGCGAGCGGGTGACCCGCTTGCCGCCCTTTGGCTTCGATCAGCTTGGCAACGGCGGACTCACTACAAGCATTCGCCGCTATTCCGTAAACGGTTTCCGTCGGCAGGATAACAACCTGATCTTCTGCCAAAGCTTGGACTGCACGATGCACAATGTCAGGCGAACCGTCACTGCTATTCAGATCTAAAACAACAGGATGCATCGTGGGCTAATTTCCGCTGACGAAACAAGTCGATTGCAGGCAATTCTTCGACGGGATGAGTTTAGGTGAAACCTTTACAGGACCGCCACAAGGACAATCAGTGCGACTCACAACAACTTTGAGTATTCGTAGTTGCGCGTGCACCAGTCTGCGTTCGCAGCAGTCTGTGGGGCTANCAAATCCGCACCGCCAANCCACACCGCTNCACCGCNAGCTCTAGATTTCTGTAACCCAAAATTTTATCGACCCTTATGGCAGATGGTCAAGAGGCGCCAGCAGCGGAACAAACTGTTCAACTATCAAATTCAACTGCCAAATTCACTGCACAAATTCACTGCACAAATTCGCTTAAAAACTTTCGAGATTCAACTTACCATAACATGTCAAGCAGGATAACAGCCGACTACGGACCACCGTTCTGGAACCCATCAAGGCCAAAAATTCGTTAAGCTGCAGGCATGACTCGCCATAGCCACTAGCCTCGCATGCCTGATTGCCCCAACTTTATGATCCTAAGTCACAAAAATGCCGATCGACGCCAGTGCTTCAAATTCGCCGCGGNAAGCATCTGGGCATCCATCTGGTCGACTGCCGGATGCGACAAGCAGGTAAGTGACCATGCGTTGGGATCGGCATGGGGACGACGTGGAATTTCAGCTGGCCGATTTCAAAAACCTCGTGCAATCGCAATCGACAATCAAGACCGTTTGTATATTGTGGATACCACTGCAAGGATTCAAATTTTTGATGCGACGGGCAATTACCAAGGAGGCTGGCGCACGCCGGAAATGGCAAACGGCAAACCTTCAGGGCTTTCCTTTGACATCGAGGGAAACTTAATGGTTGCGGACACTCACTATTTTCGTGTCCTCTTCTATAAAACAGATGGCACACTACTGCAGGAGAAAACAATTGGAGGAACACAAGGCTACGGACCTGGTGAATTCAATTTTGTTACGGACGCAGTACAAGATTCTGATGGTTTTTTTTATGTTGGCGAATATGGTGAACACGATCGAATTCAAAAGTTCACACCGGAGGGAAAATTCGCTTTCCAATGGGGCTCCTTAGGAAGTGCACCCGGACAATTCGTGCGACCGCAGAACCTAGCAATCGACAAAAATAACCTTCTCTGGATTGCCGATGCTTGTAATCATCGTATTCAGGTATTCGATGCCAACTCCGATCCTCCTAAATTAATTGATCTCTGGGGAAAAAAGGGAAAGGAAATCGGACAATTGTATTACCCTTATGATTTAGTCTTAGACGAAACAGGACATGTTCTGATCAGCGAATTCGGGAATCACCGCATACAAAAATTCACCTTAGATGGTCAGGTCGTTGCAAACTGGGGAGCCCAAGGTCGACGCCCGGGACAACTTCACAACCCATGGGCACTTGCCATCGATTCAAGACAGCGAATCCATATTCTGGACTCCATGAATCATCGAGTACAAACAATTCGTCTGTAATCATCTCACATTCCTTCCAGGCATGCCGAATCCTTACCCCGCAGTGGGAATCCGATGCCTAAAGCGGTAGAATTGGGCCGTCTCCTTTCTTTTGTTTATCGCTTCCGACCAAGACAAAACCATAAGACGCAGTTCAAGCGAGCGGCCTCATGTTCAATCTGGGACTCGGTTTTGAAGAACCTTGGTATCTGCTGTTGCTCGTACTCATCCCTATCTTGTGGGTCATGAGTTACAAATCGCTGGCTGGACTCGGGCGGCTTCGAAGTTTGCTGGCAATTTCTTTGCGCACCCTTTTACTCTTGTTGTTCATTTGCGCTTTAGCGGAAATTCAGCTGCGAAAAACCAGTGAGAAGGTCACAGTCATTTATCTCTTAGACCAATCCGAAAGTATTCCCTTACCCAAACGGCAGATGATGTTCGACTATGTTAGTCGAGACGTCGAAGCTCACCGGCGCGCTGACCGGGAGGATCGCGCCGGCCTTATCATCTTCGGACGCGACGCTCAAATCGAAATCCCACCATTCGAAGACAATATTCCCGCTCTGGTCGGCCTGGATGCAGAATTAACACGCACCGATGCCACAGACCTCGAAACAGCGCTCAAACTCGCGCAAGCTTCTTTTCCTGCAGATTCAATGAAACGCATCGTCTTAGTGACTGATGGAAATGAAAACAAAGGAGATGCACGCTCGGTGTTGCCAGTCTTAGCCGGTAATGAAATCGGTTTAGACGTCGTACCGGTTACTCTTTCCAATCGTTCCGAAATCGTTGTCGAAAAAATCGCCGTGCCTTCGGACGTACGCAAAGGCCAGCCAATTGATCTAAACATCGTGATGAATAACTACTCGGACGATGACAATGCGGCATCCGTCTCAGGGACCATTCGAGTCCTACGGCAAATTGGTGCTCACGATGAATTAATCGGAGAAGAAGAAGCCATCACCCTCAAGCCGGGAAAAACGGTAGTCAACATTGAGCATGAAATTGAAGAAGCTGGGATCTACACCTACAAAGCAATCTTTACGCCGGACAATCCTGATGATGACCTCATGAACCAGAACAACGTGGCGACTGCCTACACTCACGTTCAAGGAAAGGGACGTGTCCTGATGATTGTGGATGCAGATCATCCTGGCCGTTTTGACTTTTTGATCAGTCGAATGCAGGAAAACGATGTAGTCATTGACAAAATGCTGAGCAATCAATTGTTCACAAGCATCGCAGAACTGCAAACTTATGATTCGGTGATCATGGCCGATGTCCCCAGAACGAGTGGAGACGATGTCAGTAGTATCAGCGGCTTTAGTGATAACCAAGTAATGATGCTTGTTCGGAATGCTGAAACTTTCGGCAGTGGACTCATTATGATCGGTGGACCGAATAGCTTTGGTGCAGGTGGCTGGTCAAATTCTGAGTTAGAAAAAGCCATGCCAATCGATTTTCAAATCAAGAACGCTAAAGTTCAGGCTGTCGGAGCCTTAGTCTTAATGATGCACGCTTCGGAAATGGCGCAAGGCAACTACTGGCAAGAAGTGGTTGCCCGCAAGGCAATCGAAGCCTTGGGGCCGATGGATTACTGTGGCTTGGTGCACTGGGGCCCGACCGGCGACGAGTGGCTGTGGGGAGGGAAACAAGGTTTGTTGCGTGTTTCCGGCAAACGTAAAATGATGATCTCTCAGGTTAAACGCATGACACCTGGAGACATGCCAGAGTTTGAACCTGCCACTAAAATGGCGTTGGCTGGCTTTAATCGAGTGAAAGCATCGATAAAACATATGATTGTCATCAGCGATGGTGACCCTTCTCCACCACGATCAACAACTATTAATTCGTACAAACAACGTGGCATCAAAATATCCACGGTCGCGGTTGGAGCACATGGAACCGTCGGGCACTCATCCTTACAAAGAATCGCCAACCAAACTGGTGGTAAATACTACAAGGTCACAAACCCAAAAGCCTTACCTAAGATTTATCAAAAAGAAGCTCGTCGCGTTGCCCGACCGGTGGTGAAAGAATTTGAGACCGGTGTCTCTCCCTTGCTCGAATCTCCCCACGAAATCCTGCAAGGAATTGATCCAGACACCATTCCACCAATTTCGGGTTTTGTGATGACATCCCGTAAAGACAATCCACTTGCCGAGGTACACTTACGCTCACCCGAACCTCGCGATGCCGACAATTCTACCGTACTGGCAAGTTGGACCTACAAAGCAGGGCGGACAGCAGTATTAACGACGGACGCCGGGAGTTTGTGGACTAAAGAATGGACAAGTTGGGAGAATTATGACAAGTTTTTTTCGCAATTGATTCGCTGGTCCATGCGGCCCGTTAACGAAGAAGATAATTTTTCCATCGCCACCGATATTCGTGATGGCAAGGTTCGAGTTGTCGTCACCGCTCTCGACAAAGACGACAATTTTCTCAACCTCTTAAATATGTCGGCCGCTGGTATTGCTCCTAATCTGGAGAAGTTTGATATCAAGATGCGCCAAGTCGCATCGGGTCGTTACGTCGGCGAGTTTGATATCCCCAGAGCAGGGAGTTATTTTCTCAGCGTGCTGCCAGGCCCTAAACTGGGCACCATAATTTCTGGTGTGAATATCCCCTACTCTTCCGAATTTCGCGAAAGAGACACAAATCGTGCATTATTAAAAGTGCTGGCCAGTAGCAAGCCGAAGGGAGGACAAGCCGGTGAAGTCATGCATGGTACACTAGCCAAAGAAGACATGGCCCAGCTATTGCAGACGGATACCTATCGCCAAACACTGGCTTTCCCAATTACGAGTCAAGGCGTTTGGCCATTATTCGTTTTAATTTCGGCTGGCGTGTTTTTTGCCGATATTTTCGTCCGCCGCGTTCAATTCAGTTATGAATGGATCGAACCAATCGTCCGTTTTGTTTCCATCAAACTCTTGAAACGAAATCGCAACGAAGAAATCGAAGGCTCGATCGATCGATTGCGCAATCAGAAAGCGGCCATCAAACAACAAATTGATGAACGTCGCGCAGCAACGCGTTTTGAACCACAAACACTGGAAACCACTGAGCAACAGGTTCCTGAACGCGACTTAAACACAGTCCTGGCAGACGCCTCAAAACAAGAATCAGCAGCAACCCCCAAGAATCCTGTGACTCAGGAAATGGCCCCAGGCGAAACAGCGGAGGAAGATTATACCTCCAGGTTACTCAAAGCAAAGAAACAGGCCTGGAAAGATCAAAGCAATTAAGGCGAGAGTTTCAGCAAGTTTTTAACGAGGAGTATCTATGAGCATTGGCGAATCAATGCAACAACAGTCTGAGGAATTCCGCAATCGATACATGGCGGTGAAAGACCAAATCGGTCGAGTGATTGTTGGACACGATGACATCGTCCACGGTGTTTTAACATGCCTGTTTGTCGGGGGGCATGCTCTCTTAGAAGGTGCTCCCGGTATCGGCAAAACTCTGCTTGTCCGGACACTTGCGCAAACGCTCAACTTACAGTTCAGTCGAGTACAATTCACGCCCGATTTGATGCCCGCCGATATCCTTGGAACAAACATGATCGTGGAAGGTGACGACGGCCGACGCGCGTTCGAATTCCAAAAAGGTCCGATTTTCACACAAATTTGCTTGGCCGATGAAATCAATCGTGCAACTCCGAAAACTCAATCTGCCTTGCTGGAAACCATGCAGGAAGGCACCATTACCGTTGCTGGCAACCGCTTCGTTCTTGACAAACCATTTTTTGTGATGGCAACGCAAAACCCGATTGAACAGGAAGGCACTTATCCGCTGCCTGAGGCTCAGCTCGACCGCTTCTTTTTCAAGCTCACAGTCGGCTACTCGGCACGAGATGAACTGAACACGATCATTGACCGAACCACCAAAGGCGTCACCATTGAACCGGAAAAGGTCATGGACGGCACGGAAATCGTCAAATGGCAACAACTGATTCGCGAGGTGATTCTCGCCCAGCACGTTCAGGACTACATCGTTCGCCTGACATTAGCGACGCATCCCAAGGGAACCTTTGCACTACCGGTCACCAATCAGTTTCTCCGGTGGGGCAGTAGCCCTCGTGGCGCTCAAACGCTGGCGCTTGCCGCAAAAGTACGCGCCCTTCTGGAAGGCCGTTACAACGTCAGCTTTGAAGATGTCCGACGAGTCTATCTNCCCGCCATGCGGCATCGCATCATTTTGAATTTCGAAGCGCAAGCAGAAGGCGTGGAACCGGATCAAATTCTCCTCGACATTCTTGAACAGATACCTGAAAAGAGTGAAGAANCACCTGTCACAACGGCACCGNCTGCTTAACTTTACTCCTACGTTTCCTGAAACATACACGCTGCCACTTATCGAANATCACTTNNTTGTTTTGTCCTGCAAATTGAAACTGCGATGTCGAACGCAANCAAAGAAACAACGCTAATCAGCCCAGAGATGCTGGTTCAACTGGAGCGGATGGAGCTGGTCAGCCGGAAAATTTTTCGCGGTCGAATGAAAGGCGAACGGCGGAGCCAGCGCAAGGGGCAAAGCGTCGAGTTTGCCGACTTTCGTAGTTACGTCGCCGGTGATGATCTGCGATTCATCGACTGGAACCTCTATGCACGACTCGACAAACTGTTCTTGAAACTCTTTCTGGAAGAAGAAGATTTACATTTCCATGCGTTGATTGATGCAAGTACGTCAATGGATTTTGGTGACCCAACAAAGTTACATTATGCTAAACAACTCGCGGCATCTTTGGGGTTTGTTGGACTCTGTCGCGCCGACCGCGTCAAAATTGAATCGTTAGGTTCATCAGGCCAACATTTGGGGCCGATCCTACGTGGACGTCATTCCATGTGGCGGATGTTGGAATATCTAGAAAACATCGAACCGGGTGATAATACGCCTTTGGTGGACGGAATTAAGGATTTCTGCTTGAGAAATTCTGGCAAAGGAATTTTTGTTCTCCTGACCGACCTGATGGACAAAAGTGGCTACGAGGCTGCCTTACGATTACTCATGGCTCAACAAATGGATGTCTATGTGATTCATTTAATTTCACCGGAAGAAGTGAATCCCGATATCAAAGGTGATTTGCAACTCGTCGACTGTGAAGACGATGATATCGCGGAAGTGACAGTGAGCCGCCCACTTCTTGATCGCTACAAACAAACCTTAGCAACGTTCATCGACGGTGCGCGTGATTTTTGCAACCGCCGCGGCATGGTGTATTTACTGGCGAACACCGAGACCCCTGTTGAAGAACTCGTTTCAAAGTACCTGCGTCAACGGGGGCTCGTACGATGAATCCGGTCAATTTTTTCTTGTCCGGAACGTGGCTGAACGCGGTCGGCTGGATTGCACTGTTAACCGTTCCACCCATGGTTGTCATGCTTTATTTTTTAAAGCTGAAACGTCAACCACTCGCCGTTCCCAGCACCTACCTTTGGAGTCGGACGGTTGAGGACTTACATGTAAATACAATCTGGCAAAAGCTAAGAAAAAGCTTATTGCTGTTTCTACAATTGCTGCTGTTGGCATTAGCAATATTTGCCTGCCTCCGACCTGGCTGGCAAGCTTCACGGTTAACCGGTGATCGTTTTGTCTTTATGATCGATAACTCTGCCAGCATGTCAGCCGTAGACATACTACCAAGCCGTTTGGTTCATGCCAAACAAAAGGTTATTGACTACATCAATGAGATGCGATCTGGCGATGTTGCCATGTTAATCAGTTTTTCAGACCGACCCGACGTACTGCAGCCCTTCACTTACAATCGTCATGCTTTACGCGAAAAGGTCAAACGGATCCGCCCTACAAACCAAACCAGTGACCTGGAAGGAGCGTTACGGGCAGCCGCCGGCTTAGCAGCGACCGGTCGATCAAGTAACCCGGAGGATAGTGGCGATGTCCAAGTTGCGGAAGCAAAGCCCGCCACGTTGTACATATTCACTGATGGCGGCTTACCTGAAGTCACCAACTTTTCTCCGCGCAATTTGAATCCCATCTATGTAATGATTGGTCAGGCCGAAGCAGACAATGTATCGATTGCAACCTTCACGACATCGCAACATCCAGAAAAAGACAACGAGACACAAGCCTTTGCTCGATTTGAATACCACAACACGGACTCCGAAGCTCCACCGATTTCCTTAGAGGCTGAGTTGTTTCTGGATGACAATCCAGATCCCATTGATTATGCACCGAGGATTGAAGTTCCGGTCGACGGGATTGCAGGGGTGCAATTCGAGCTGCGAGATCTCAAAACTGGAATCCTTAAACTGGATATCAAACGTTCCGACAATTTGGCCATCGACAACATCGCTTATGCTGCGGTCAATCTGCCACGCCGGTCTAAAGTACTTTTAGTGACGCCTAACAACGAGCCGTTAACATTCGCCTTAAACACCCAGGAGGTTCGAGAAATCGCCGATATTTCACTACAAACTCCGAATATTTTGGCGTCTAAGGAACACTTGGCTCAAGCCGCAAATGCAACTTATGACTTGATTATTTACGATCAATGCGCCCCCACAACGATGCCTAACTCCAATACTTTATTCATCGGCCGCGTACCACCAACGTCTCAATGGTCAGCTGGACAAGCGATGACCGGACCTTCCATCATCGACGTCGATCGCCTCCATCCCCTGACTCAACTGATGGACCTAGGCAACGTACTCATCGCAGAAGCAACGGAAGTAAAAGGACCACCGGGAGCCCTTGACTTGATCTCAGCAAATGCCGGAACCCTCTTTGCTGTCGCCCCGAGAGAAGGATTTGAAGATGCGGTCCTGGGAATGGAGATCTTTGCTAGCGACGAAACCGGCGAAACAAGTATCAACACCGATTGGCCACGTCGACGGAGTTTTCCAGTGTTTGTCATGAACGTTGTCAAATACCTCGGGGGGAGCCGAGGTGTCCTCGCCACCCCCTCGATCAAACCAGGCGCAACCATGGTAATTCACACCGACGGATTAACCGACGAAATCAGAGTGGAAAATCCTCAAGGCACCACGACGAAACTACAGCGCGACAGCCGGAATGCGTTTATCTATCACACTACGGAAACACTAGGTGTCTACCAAGTTCGTGAGGGCAAATCAGACGACGTCACTCAACGTTTCGCTGTCAATCTTTTTGATAGTCGTGAAAGCAATATTGCCGTTGACGCACAAATTGAAATTGCCGATGAACCGATCGAAGGACAAGCTATTCTCATTCCAGCTCGTCGCGAGTTGTGGAAATGGATTCTGACGATCGGTCTTGGTGTACTCCTACTCGAGTGGTACGTCTACAATCGGCGCGTTTACCTTTAATCCCGATAACAGACGACTATGGATCACTTTTTAGAGGACGCCGACCAACAAGCTTCTTAGGTTAAAGATGGACAATTTGTCAAAGTATCTACCGACATGTATAAATTCAGGTACTTTTCTGACAGCCTACACGCTCAACGCGCTGCAGCAACGCATCAACAAAGAAACCATTGTGCTACCAATCTGTTCGCTGGGAACATCCAGCTCAGACCTAAAAACGTTAGCCCCACTGGTCCTGCCTCCCCTCTACCATGAAGCCATGGACCCTGCGTTAAAACGGGAGGTCCTCTCAAGGATTCAGTGGTGTTTTCCTTTTTGTGAAGGAACATCTCAACGGGCTGACTTCCGTGGCAACTTCGAGATTGTCGAATTGCCGCCCAACCAACCCCCTGCAAATGGCAACGCGGAAATTGTCGCCTTCAGTGTCGATACGGCGGTTGAAGAGCATGGGCCTCATTTGCCACTGATGACAGATACGCTACAGAGCTATGCTGTTCTCACTCAGTTAGCAAGGTCTTTTCCGCAGCTCTCACTCGCCCCCCCGGTAGAATACGGCCATTTGACATGGGGATTACCGTTCGGACTCAGCATCGACCTCACTGCTCCTCTCCTGACACGATACGTCACCGGTTTCACCAATGCCATTCTACGTTGGTTGCAACCACGTGCGCTCTATGTCGTAGACGTCCATGGCTCTGTTGTTCATCGCAACGCCATTAAAGACGGTCTTCAAAAAAGTGATTGCAACCATTTCACTTTTCGATGGTTACACGAACCACTCGTCGAATATGCGGCTAAGCGAGGAGACCAACATGCCGGTGGCGTTGAAACGGCCTTGATTGGGCTGATCAACGACAAACTCATCGATCCTCGTTGGTGGCCAGCACAACTCGTAGAGTTGGCAGAAAAACAAATGACACTCGAAACGGCACTCGAGCTCTCGAATAATTTACCGCGATTTTTCCAATATGTAGAAGCACATCACTCGAACGGAATTGTCGGTGACATCATGAATTTTTCGCGAGTCGATGCCAACTTGATGATGCAAAAAATGATTCAGACTGCCAGCAAAGACGTGTTGGCATTGCTCTAGGACATAAACTCGCCGACGGACTGCACGCTGCTTTAAAAATGGACCATGCTAGGCGAATTTTCCGCTCCATTTATGTATGGGCGTTTTGAACTTGTTCGCTAATTTGGGTACCGCTATGATCTCCCCGCAACGGTCGAAATCAGTATTGCTATGCTGGCATTGAGTGAGGTATCCATGGAAAGTTCCGAACTAGCCCAATCTGTTGAACACATTGCTAACGACATCTTCGTATGGATTGGATTTGGTACTACGATTGGACTGCTGGCAAAAGCCATTATGCCTGGACGTGATCCAGGAGGCGCGATTGCCACCCTAGCAATTGGAGTTGGTGGCACTGTAATTGGCTGCGGCGTTTTGTCCTATTTTTATGAAAGTGGACGTTTAGTAACGCCGCTCAGTCCACTTGGAGCTGCAGTCGCCACAGCAGGAGCTTTCATCATCCTCATTTTTTATCGCCTCTTAGGCGGCTACTGGTTCGTCGAGGGCGATCAGCGCTACGGTCACATACGCCCCCATCATCGCAGGCGACGCCGTCGGCGTTATGACTATGCAACCTATGATGAATGAGAGCGCTGAGGCGACGACTTTTCTGTGGGATGCTCGTTCTTGACCACCATGCGAACCACGACTAAGATTGCCCCGACACACTGCTAGTCTTGCAATCGTACGCATTTCCGGCAATTAAGCGGGGCAACTGATGATCGATACTGTCCATGCATCTATTGCACTGGGACCTTTAGCTATCTATTTGATCGTGCTTGGGATGCTCCACCTTTCAGCGCGACCCAAAGTCACCTCGGGTGGTCGAGATTTTGCCGCCTTAGGTCTTGGCCTCTCAGGCTTTGTGATCATCGGACCAATGCATTTATTTTTTCCAGACGATGCCGCAAGTAACTATGGCTGGGGCATCTGGCCATTACTGACTGTCTTTTACTGGCTTGGATTGACTCTCGCTGCTCTCACGCTGAGACCTCGTTTAGTGATCTACAATATTTCACACCGACAATTGAAACCGTTAGTGGAAAGCGTGACAAATCATTTGGACACAGACGCCCACGGAGCAGGCGATGGATTACTTTTGCCTAATGCAGGCATCCACCTTTATCTCGACTCGACACCTATTTTCCACAATGCGGAAATCGTCTCGATCGGTGCTCATCAGAATTTCGACAGTTGGCACAAATTAGAGCACGCGCTGATCTGCCAGCTAAAGGACTTACGAAACGCTAAGTCCCGCTACGCGTTCATGCCACTTTCCCTAGGACTTGGTATCATTTCGACCATTATGTTCTGGGTGGTTCGTGATCCAAGAATCGCGCAAGAACTACTTGATTTCTTCGCCGCTTAAGGAGTCGGCTCGTCAGCATCACCATGTTTGACTTCGAGCAATTTTGAGAGAGCAAGTGCCATGCGCGTTGCCGAACCTGGCGATTGAGATATCTTGCCAGAAACCGACACAATAATTTGCTCAGCCTTGTCAAGATATTCTGACTTATTGAGAGCCACGGCCAGATAGATCAAGTTGTCCGCAGACACCGAATTTCCAGAAGGCTGAGAACCATCGGTTGGATTCTTAATTCTTGCCAAAAGCGACTCGTGATCATCGGACGTGAAAAAAAACCCGCCCTGCTGCTCATCCCAAAAAAGCTCGATTTGCTTTACCGTAAGTTGCTCTGCGGCTTCAAGCCATCGCTGGTCATCAGTCGCTCGATGTAAGGCGATTAGCCCATCTGTGAGATATGCGTAATCATTCAAATACGCGTTTAACTTTGCCGTACCGTTGCTATATGTCCGCAACAAACGGCCTGCTGACGTGCGCAACTTTTCCAAAGCAAATGTCGCTGCACGCTCTGCAACCTCGATGTAAGACGCATCTTCTAGACACCTACCCGCATCTGCAAATCCACGGATCATCAAACCATTCCAACTCGTTAAGACTTTGGTGTCTGTTAATGGTCGTGGACGTCGATTTCTTTCCACAAGTAATTTTTGGCGGATTGGTTCAAGCTGTGCTTCCAAGTCCGTAAAGGTCGTGTTACGAGCCGTTATTTGATGTTCCAACGATTCAACAAATTGCGGCGCGTAATACTCACCCTCGAAATTGGGTTCGCGATCGAAACCATAAATGGCGGCAAACAATGCGAACTCTTCTTTGCTCAGTAGCGCTTCAACTTCTGCTAATTCCCAGCGGTAAAACTTGCCCTCTTCATTTTCAGATTCCGCATCGAGGGCGGAGTAAAATGCACCTTCTTCCGTTGTCATCTCACGCAATATAAATGCCAGCATTTCCTGCACAATTTTTCGAAAGTCGAGGCGTTTTGTGACCACAAAGGCTTCGCTGTAAACGCTGGCTAATTGCGCATTGTCATAGAGCATCTTTTCGAAATGGGGGATCTTCCAAAATCGATCGACGCTATACCGATGAAACCCTCCCCCTAAATGATCACGAATGCCTCCCATGGCCATACGCTCTAATGATGTAATGACCATCGACCGAGCAGCCTGACTTTCCTCCGTCTCGTCAGTCAACTTCGCAAAACGATCAATAAGAAACATGAGATTTCCCGGCATAGGAAACTTTGGCACTTGCGGATTCGTCGGCATGAACCCAAATCCGCCATACTCCACGTCAAATTGTCCTGCGAGCGACGCCTGCACTTGCTTGAGAAATTCCTGATCCAGCGGCTGGAGAGATGCGGGCTGTCGACCATCAAGATGTAAATGAATTCGACGAGCAATCTCATCGGCGTTTTCCAGGAGTTCCTCGCGTTGTTCATTCCAAACATCGTTGACCCGATTGAGCAGCGTCAAGAATCCCATCGCGCCCCCGCGGTCCCCATCACGAGCAGGAAAATAGGTTCCACCGTAAAACGGTTTTGCTTCTGGTGTCAAAAATACTGACATCGGCCACCCACCATTACCACTGATTGCTTGCACTGCCGTCATATAGATCGAATCGACATCGGGCCGTTCTTCCCGATCCACTTTGATGCAAACAAAGTGCTCGTTCAAATAGGCGGCGATCTCCTCATCCACGAACGACTCCCGTTCCATGACGTGACACCAATGACAACTGGAATAACCAACCGACAAAAAAATAACCTTATTCTCAGCCTTTGCTTTCTCAAATGCTTCCGTTCCCCAAGGGTACCAATTGACCGGATTGTGCGCATGCAAAAGCAAATACGGACTTGTTTCCAGTGCTAACCGATTCGTCGGAACTTGGTTGCCCTCATCAGACTCCGTTGGTTGCTTACCTGGAAACGGTTTCTCAGACTCCTTTGATTGCTTACCTCGAGACGATTTCTCGGACTCCCCGTCGGGCAGTTGCGCTTGCGCTTGTGGAATTGCACCATTCGGCACGCTTTGATCACCACACCCTGCACACAACAAGATTATGTGCACAGCAAACATCACTAGCGTCAAAGTTTGAATTTCGCGGAACCATGTTTTTCGGTGCATGTCGGAGCCTATTACAAATTAAGGTGAGCCCGCCACTGACAAAAATCGCGAAACCGCTCGCGGTTTGTTCATTTCAATCAGTCGCCCAAGCCTTTAAGGAACGATGTCAACGCCTCATCATCATCATCATCATCGTTATCGTCATAGTCATCGTCGTCATCGACGCGCGGAACTTCCTGGGTTTCCCCCTCCAGTTCGCCTGCTGCCGCCGCCTGAGAAACGGTAAGCGGAGGAATTTTCTCCAGCAACTCCCTCTCGTGGTCTGACTCTGGCGACTTCGCAACATCAGAGGGGTTTACTGAATCCTTATTTGCTGTTGCGTCATTCACTGGTGTATCAGATATGAAGTTTGGCAACCCATCAAAGTCTGGCGGTAGTTTAGAGGTCTCAAAACTTGGTATTTGAACACTCGCTTCTGGAGTATCGACTTCGTTCCCAGAGCGATCATTGACAGTTTCATGTCCTGTCGTCCGAATAGTTTCCGCACTCGGGGGAACGGCCTCCACACTCCTGTCGGCAGCATCTGCTTCTGGAACTTGGTGACTCACGCTGTATTCTGCTCGAAAAGTAATATTGCCGATGGTTAACAATTCACCCGGCGGTAAAATCGCTTCGTCAACACGTTCATTCCCAATGAACGTCCCATTCAACGACTGCAGATCTCGCACCCAAAGATGCCCGTCACGTTCGATGATCTCGCAATGACGCCGGCTGGCCAATGCATGAGGTAATGTCAAACTCGCCTCACGGCCTCGACCGATAACTACGGGAAGTTTGAGCTTGATTTCGTTTGTTTTGGCATCACCACCAACAATAACAAGCTTTGCGTCCATCAAATTGAATCACTTTTGGTTGTTTAGTCTGTTCAACAATCAGCTTGTGCCTTTTTTAAGCAAAACAACATGTTGAGAAACACCTAACAGTTCAAATCCATTTTGCCTATCTTTAAATTTGGTTCGCGCCCACGAGCGTCAATTACTCCATCTCGATCCAAAACTTCCTTGAACTGAACCCGTGTTGCGGAATGGAACTTCTTCCCGTTGTCTGAGAAAAGCCATGCTATCGGCGCAAAATGGACGACGCAAACAAGTCGCTCCGATGGTCAACCCAACTCTTCCATATCCCGCGATGCAATCTACGTAGCCCAGGACCTCAATTGTGGCGGTTGGCCTACGCAGAAGCAATTCCGTTGAAACGACTTTCCTTGATCTCGTGCCATCACCCTGGAAGAATGCCTAGCATTCTGGTGACAATAAAAATTACTTTAAATAAATGCTCACAAAAGAACTTCGCTGCCACATTCTCTGCCAGAATGACACCCTAGTCCTCTACCTGCCTCCTCCATTTTGCAGTACTCGCTAAAGTACCTGTAGGTCCTATGCCAGCTGCCTTTCCACCATGCAATTGCCCTTGCAACGGAGATTAGGCACCCTATAATCCCCTAAATCCCTGACAACTTCTCAGGTTAGGGAACCTTTTGTTCGGATTCGTCGTGAACTGATCTTGCGGGTGTAGCTCAGCTGGCAGAGCACAACGTTGCCAACGTTGTTGTCGTGGGTTCGAATCCCATCACCCGCTCTTTTCTGGGACAATTCAAGCTCAGACTAACTAAAAACATTATAGATAACCGCCGGGAACCGTCGTCACGGGTCCGTTTTTCGTACGTTTATTTGCTGCTGCCATTCACCCAAATTTTGAAGCTTCGATGAGCACAACTGACACTGAAAATCTCGGTTTAGAGAACGGCACCGAGGAAGACAAGCCTAAGCTTTCTCTCGATGTCACAGTGGAAACGCCGAGTGCCTGCCAACGTCACGTCACCGTGACCATTTCACGTGATGACATTGACCGTTATATCGACGATGCATTCAAAGACTTGCAGTCCACAGCCGAAGTTCCCGGCTTTCGAGCCGGGCGAGCTCCCAAGCAACTCGTTCGCTCTCGATTTAAAGAGCAAATTGCCGACCAAGTCAAAGGGTCACTTTTGATGGACAGTATGTCGCAGGTCAGCGATGACGAAGCATTTTCTGCGATTAGCGAACCGGACATTGATTACGGTGCCGTTTCCGTGCCCGACGAAGGGCCTATGACATTCGAGTTCGATGTCGAAGTTAGACCTGAATTCGATTTACCCGAGTGGAAAGCTCTCGAAATTGAACGCCCAGCGCACGCTTATACGGACAAAGAAATTGACGATCACCTCAAGCGGTTGTTGGCGCGCCATGGCACGTTAGTCGAAAAAGAAAAGGGCGGCACAGCAGACAAGGATGATTATGTAACGGTTGACATGACATTCCGTCACCAAGATGAGGTCCTGTCAGAAGTAGAAGCAGAAAGCATTCAGTTACGCAAAAAGCTTAGTTTTCGAGATGGTGAATACAGCGGCTTTTTGAAACTCATGAAAGGCTGCAAAGAAGGAGACACGAAGACCGCCAAGATTACGTTAAGTGATAGTTCACCGAATGAAGAATTGCGCGGCAAAAAAATCGATATGGAAATCGAAGTTCTTGAAATTAAAACTGTTGAACTACCTAAATTGAATCAACAATTTCTAGATAAAATTGGCGGTTTTGAAAATGAAGAAGATCTTCGCGGTGCGGTTCGAGAAGAACTCGAACGTCAATTGAAATTCCATCAACAGCAAAAGCTTCGAGAACAAATCACTGAAAAGTTACTCGGCGACGCAGATTGGGAGTTACCACCAGAACTCGTAAATCGCCAATCCCAAAGAGAATTACAACGAGCATTAATGGAAGTACAATCGGCTGGCTTTGGTAACGATTTCATTCAAGCCTATGCGAACACTCTTCAGCAAAATAGCCGCGAAACAACAATCAAGGCGTTGAAAGAACATTTCATTTTTGAGCGAATTGCGGAAGATCAAGAGATTGAGGCTGAGCCTCAAGATTACGACGACGAGATTGATTTGATTGCCGATCAAACTGACGAATCACCGCGACGTGTGCGTGCCAAGTTCGAGAAACGCAATCAAATGGATACATTGCGAAATCAAATCATTGAGCGCAAAGTGGTCGAACTCATTACCAGCAATGCGGAAATTGAAGAAGTGTCATTTGAACCGGAAAAGAATGAGACTTCCGCTGTGGATCACGCTCTGGGAGGCGAAGCCACAACGGACGAGATTCCAGAGGCAAAACATGGAGGCGAAGCCAAGCCACTACCGACTCCCGACGATCACACATAGACGGTCAACGTGCATGGACGCACTAGAACGGGACATTCTTACGTCGACACACCGAAGTCATACGCTTCAGGCCCGACAAGCTTGCAGCGGGAATCTGATTAATTAGTAATGCAGCGGACACAGACACGGCAAAATTGGGCTGCAAACGCTGACAAAAAACCTACAAGGATAAATCAAGCATGAGCCAGTTTTCGCTTCCGCCGCTTGAGAACTCGCACGCATATCAAACGTATCAACGACAGCGTCAATTGACGTTGGGCGATTTACTGCTGGAGAATCGCATTGTTTTTTTACAAGGCGAGATTTATACCGGCAACGCTAACGAAGTCATTATGAAGTTGCTCTATCTGCAAAGCGAGAATCGCCGCAAAGACATCCACTTTTATTTAAATTCTCCAGGCGGTGAAGTTGTCTCGACCTTAGCCATCTATGACACCATGCAAATTCTTAGTTGTCCCGTTGCGACCTACTGTGTTGGCCAAGCTGCTAGTGGAGCTGCAGTCTTACTCGCAGGTGGTACAAAAGGCAAACGCTACGCATTGGCGCATTCTCGTGTCATGCTACATCAACCCTACGGCGGCGTAGGTGGTCAGGTGAGCGATATCGAAATCCAAGCCAGCGAAATACTAAGAAATCGTGAAACTCTAAATGAAATTATCTCAAGCCACACCGGCAAACCGGTAGAAGAGATTGCTAAAGATACCGACCGCGATTTCTTTCTGAGTGGCGAAGAGGCAAAGGCATATGGTTTGGTCGACGATATCCTGACAAAACCACCTGCCAACAATGAAGATGATGACAACGCCAGCTAGAATCGCAATTCAACGGCTCGACGAAAAACCGGAGTGAATTCAACCATGCCCATTATCCCCTACGTCGTGGAAAAAAGTGGACGTGAAGAACGTGTCTACGACATCTATAGCCGGTTACTGAAAGACCGTATCATCTTTCTTGGTACACAAGTCGCCGACGACGTCGCAAATTCTATTGTCGCTCAACTTCTCTTCCTTCAATCAGAAGACCCTAAAGCGGACATTCATTTCTATGTTAACTCGCCTGGTGGCAGCGTCAGCGCCGGCTTGGCAATCTACGATACAATGCAATTTATAACGTGCGACGTGGCAACCTACTGTATGGGTCAAGCTGCATCGATGGGCGCCATTTTGTTGACTGCCGGAGCGGCGGGCAAACGGTATGCGTTACCGAACGCACGCATCATGATTCATCAGCCATTAGCCGGTATGCAAGGAACGGCTGAAGAGATCATGATCCATGCCAAAGAGTTGCAGCGTGTAAAGCAACGCATGAACGAAATTCTCATCAAACACACAGGGCACGATCTAGAAAAGATCGAAGCTGACACTGATCGCGACTGTTTCATGACGGCTGACGAAGCGAAAGAGTACAACCTGATTGACCAAGTTGTCGAAAGTATGGAAGCAGCAGCAAGCTAAACCACGTTTGCCATTGAGGCGAACCATAACTGACCCAACCATAACTAACAAAGTACCTCTGCGAAAACTTCAACATCCCTTATTCTCATCTTCTCAATCATTCTCTGGTTAAGGACTTCTTGCCAAACAAGAATTATTTTCACAGGCCAGATATGTTTTAGTGCCAATCGGCTACTGCAATCGCTTAGTTCCCAAAGTTTTTCGTTTTTCAACACAATCCAATTCTTGACGAGGCTAGGATGGCCATGCGCGTCTTTGCAATTTCGTTTTGTGTCGTGCTGTCGTTACATAGCGGCTGTCGCTCCAATTCCGGAATGCGTGCAGGGATCGAAATGATGAATTTGGAGAAAATTGCGCTCGAGGATCAAATCCTCGACCTGAAGTACGAATACGAAATACTTTCCGATAAATTGGATGAAGTAACGCAAAAAAATACCCGGCTGCAGAGACAATTGGGGAAATCTAGCGTTGATGATGCTCTGGGTAATTCTCCTGATGGATTCAATCCAGCACGAGGTAGCTCAGACGATCCATTCGAGGAAGCGCCAGAATTAGGGCCGCTGCAGATCGAAGAAGGAGAAACATTTGATCCTAATGAAGAAATACCGCCACCCGTCGATAAGGAAAAAACAGAATTAATGTCGGTACCACTTCGGTCCCCGGACGTGAACCCGACGGGCCCTTCTCTCGACGCTGCTCAAGAATCCAAAGTAACGCATTTACTCATTGATTCCATTTCCGCCGACCACCCAAACTTTGATCATGCGACCTCTCAAAAGGGTCTTCAAATTAACGTTGAAGCACGCAACGCTGCAGACAAAAGCGTGCCTGTTTCCGGGGAATTCGCAGTCGTAGTCCTCGACCCTGCTAAACGCGGTCCAGCTGCCCGCGTAGGGCGTTGGGACTTTGACGCCGCTACGATTGAAAATATCCTGACGAAATCTGAAACTTCAGAAGAGATTCTATTGACGTTACCGTGGGATCAAAATCCACCGCAAAATCAAGAGCTTCATCTGTTCGTCCGCTATACCTCGTTAACTGGCGACAAAATCAAAGCCGATCGGGAGATTCTTTTTCCCCTTTCTGATAGTCATGCCAAGAACTGGACACCACGTTCCAAAACTCGCAGTACCGGCGATAGCCTTCCTGCGGGACGAATCGCCCGATCGCAAAATGACCGTCTTCTCAAAACCGAGGAAGCGGCCTTCCAGAAACCTACCTGGTCATCGATTCGCTAGACGTCAAACAACACGGCAGGCGCCGAGTACTTGGCGGGCCTTCACAAGCTTTGCCGCAACAATTCTGACGAACAGTCGGCCGCTGCTGTCCAACGCTGGACAGGCGTCGGTTTCATTCTGACTTTCCTAAAACCAAGTCGAAACGTTTCCATTGCGTCCTTGACTGAACTTTCCATTTCCCCTTAGCTCCGCAACGTCACTAAGTGCTAAGGCAATCTTCGCAGCCAAACGACTCCTCCGCATCAAACGCAGAACGTTGAGAGCGGGCAAACGTCAAAATGCCTTAGAGGCTGCGCAGAAAAGCCAACAAATCAGCCAATTCCTCGCCCTTGAGTACGCGCGGTAATTGATGCCCAAATTCCTTAAACACGTCCGCCAATCTCTCGGCTGAATTATCGTGAAAATACGGGCCGCGCTGTCCCACCCCCAACAACGTGGGAGGATTGTACTNNTCGTTGCCTAAGCTATCGACAAGCCCTACGTCATAAGTCGCAGGAGTCGTAAACGTCGGCGGTTCATGACAGCGCTGGCAGTTCAGACTCTGGAACATTTGTGCGCCACGCTGAATCGCCGGTTCATCTACTTGCTCCCGTGCAACGTCAATGGAAGGAGGTGAACCCAAGGTTTCCACGTAGGCCACGAGCGCTTCAACAATTTCGTCCTCTGGCGGTTCGCCGCTTTGCATCGTCTGCTGGATCGAGCTGCGAATCTGATCCTCCAGGTTCGCAGCGGCGGCGTTCCAGGCAAAGGGCTCAGTTGCTTTCTTTCCCAGCAATGAGAGCACACGTTTGGGAGCACCAAATGACTTATCCGAAAAATTATCATTCAACAAACCGTTCGTGTGGCCATCAGTGTGACAACTTTGGCAACTCATCCAACCATCGTGTGAAAGCGTCGCGTCAAAAAAAAGCTCTTCTCCACGGTCAACTAGAGAAAGCTCTGGCTGTGGACCAAGCGTAATCTCCTGCACAACTTTCTTCACTACAAGGTCAACCACCGAGAGTGAATCGCTAAACTGATTGGCCACAATCGCAGACATGGAGTCTTTTGTGATTACAACAGCGGTGGGGCGCTGCCCAACCTGAATTCGTCGCAAACTAAAATCCCCTTCCTTGCCAACCGCTATTTCACCGATCCCTCCAAGGGTCGCCACCACGGTACCATCCGTCGCCACGGCCAAACGATTTGGATCTGCGGTGGCGTGTCCAGCCTCTCCCAAGGGGTGCATATGAGCACCTTTGTAGAGATCAACACTTTCGTCAATAATCGCCTCCAGCCGCAACCAGCGCAAATCATTCGACATTAAAAGACCCCAATGAACGTCGTTGCGTACGGTGTGCGCCAATTCATTCAACATCTGGTGGCCGACAAGCAACATTTTGCCATTTGCTGAAATGCCGAGGCCCCGAATGTTGTGTGCTGGAAACTCGCGCTCCGCAATGATCTCTTGACTTGCCGTGTCGAACGTAAGCAAACGTCCACCGAATGAATCGGCGATGATCAGGTAAGCATCTTCTTGGGTTAACAATTGGCGTCGCGGTGCAAATGGTAAATCAATCGTCTGAGGCACATATTCTCTGTCGGAATCGGCAGCCAACCCTTGCACAATGGTCAGTCGTCTTGACCACAGCGAGGTTACGTAGGCTGTTTTTCCATCGCTCGTCACTGCGATGTCTACCGGATATTGACTTACCGGCAACCTCCGTCGGACTTTTATTTTGTCCGTCTCTAACTCCAGCACAAGTAGTTCGTGCTTCTCTTCATCGGTTGCTAAATAATGACAGTTCGCCTTGACGAAAACCAAGTCCGAGAGTTTGGCGGCAACTTTAAACTCTTGAATGACTCGAAAATCCTTTCGACTTACGAG
>JAKVBY010000045.1:0-48499 GCA_022446825.1 Pirellulaceae bacterium | reverse complement strand
CGCCATCCCTTTGAGGCTGCCGTCTACGACTTCGATGGTACGCTTTCCCTCCTGCGCTGCAACTGGCAGGACGTCATGATTCCGATGATGGTGGAGATTTTGTCCGCACTTGGCAGCCAAGAAACGCCTGACGCTTTGTATGCCATTGTCGAAGAATATGTGATGCGTTTAACAGGCAAACAAACGATCTACCAGATGATCCAGCTCACGGAAGAAATTACCAAACGCGGTGGTACACCGCTCGATCCTTTGGACTACAAACACCAATATCACGATTTGCTTTGGGCCCAAATCGGACATCGCATCGAAGCGGTGCGCAGTGGCTCAGTGGATCCTGAAACGATGACCGTCCCAGAGTCCAAAGCGTTATTAACCGCCGTCGCAGACCGTGGTATTACGCAATATCTCGCTTCCGGGACCGATCTCAAATACGTACGTGACGAGCTAACGGTGCTGCAACTCCACGAATTTTTTGAACCACGCGTGTATGGTGCTTTGGACGATTATGAAAATTTTTCAAAAGCCCTGGTCATCGAGCGGATCATACATGAAACAAACGTTCCGGGAGATCGCATTATCGGCTTCGGAGATGGATATGTTGAGATCGAAGAAATCAAGAAGGTCGGAGGGCTTGCGATCGGTGTCGCCAGTGATGAAGATCGTCGGACTGGCATCAATGCATGGAAACGGACCCGTTTAATCGAAGCCGGTGCGGACATCATTATTGCGGACTATCGTTGCCTCAATGAATTACTGGGGGTCATTGGGGGCTAACTCTCAATGCTTTGAGGGTGTAGGAAAGAAACGTCCCTGCAAGTCAATCTAATCGAAGCCTGCAGTATGATGCCTTGTCGTCCATCCTGCTGTTGACTCCTTGGCAACCAGACACTGGCTCGTCACCACATGCTCGAATTTCACAAACTCCAAACACTACTTGACCAGTTCTCAAAGCTGCGAATTGGCCTGATTGGGGACCTGTTTCTAGACCGCTACCTTGACATCAACCCAGACGTTTATGAACTGTCAGTGGAAACGGATTTGGAAGCCTACCAAGTACAAGAGGTTCGAAATGCCCCTGGTGCTTTAGGAACCGTCATGAACAACTTGGCGGCGATCGGTATCGGCCAACTCGTACCCGTCACCGTAATCGGTAACGATGGACACGGCTTTGACCTTTTGAAAGCTCTCAGCCATTTACCCGTGGAAACATCGCACATTCTCGAACGTGACGACCGCTTGACACCAACCTACACCAAGCCGATGCAACGGTCTCTCGACGGTCAGTGGTGTGAACTCAATCGATTGGATGTACGTCACCGCGAGCCTTTAAGCCCTGCAGCAACCAAAGCCATACAAACGCATATCTCAGAAGTCTTTCAATCGACCGATGGCATGATTGTCCTCGATCAAATCAACGAACCGAACTGGGGTGTCGTTAACTCCCAAGTACGGACAACGCTGCGCGAATTACAAGCTTCCCAGCCGGATAAACTCATATTTATCGATAGCCGAACGCAGATTCAGGAATTCGATTTTGGAATTCTCAAAAGTAACCATCACGAATTGATGCGCGCCGTGAGCATGTCAGAAACGGCAGAAAAAAACGTTGCGCAGGCGGCTTGTCATTTTTCACAACGGACCGATCAGCCGGTCTTTTGTACACTCGGCGAAAAAGGGATCGTCATCGGATACAAAGACCAACCAGCGATTCATGTCCCCGGATTTTCAGTTGCTGGTCCGATCGACATTGTCGGGGCCGGCGATAGTGCGACCGCGGGAACGGTCGCTTCTTTGTTAGCTGGTGCAACCGACTCAGAGGCAGCCACCGTCGGTAACCTCGTTGCTTCGATCACAATTCAACAATTGGGAACAACCGGAATCGCAACGCCCGCACAAATCCTTTCTCGTTGGCGGGAAACACGAGCTTAGCCACACCAGGTAGATCACTGATTCGGCGCTATGGGTCCAGAGAATTTCCCTATTTTTGACAAACACTCTAAAGATTTACAGATTTAACTTCGCTACCATGCGATGTTTCGTTGCCTAGTGATAAATTATCGCCTTCCTCTGGACGCGCGATTCTAAACTCCGCTAGATTGACGCGTCGAGACCCAAGACTATCCGCTGCCCATTTCCAAGGAGGCTTCCTTATGCATCGTTTCCGTCATAATCACTCATGGCTGATGTGGCAAGCGTTGGCCATTCTCATGTTAGGTTGCCTGCAGACGCCAGCCGTTCTTCTTAGTGAAGACCAATCTAACCCCTGGCCACAGTTTCTCGGGCCCCACCGCAACGGAATTTCCAGTGAAACAAACCTGCTGAAATCTTGGCCGCCAGGAGGTCCTCAGGAGGTCTGGCGAAAACCGGGTGGTATTGGCATGTCAGGTTTTGCGATCAGCAATGCACAAGCAATCACCATGTATCAAGACGACAGTTCCCAATATGTCGTTGCTCTCAACGCCGCCACCGGAGCCGAAATTTGGAGATCTGTAGTATCGGATGCGTTCACTAATCAGATGGGAGATGGTCCACGATCAACACCTACCATCGCCAACAACCAAGTCTTTGTCGTTACAGGGGAAGGTCATATTGTTGCCCTCGACCCAAAAGCGGGCAAACCGATCTGGAGCTATCAAAAACGCGGGCGCGCAGCCGCCTACGGCATGGCGTGTTCTCCACTCGTGGTTGGCAACCACGTCATTGCAACAATTGGCGATTCCGGAGGGACAATCGTCGCATTGGATCGTCTGAGTGGTAAACTAAAATGGACCGTCGGCAAAGACCCCGCCGGATACTCATCACCGGCGCTGCTTAAAATCGACAGTCGTGAGCAAGTCGTTGCATTTACCGGTGCTGCCGCTCTTGGTATTGATCCAGAAACTGGCAAACCTCTCTGGCGTTATCAATTCGTTACCGATTATGAGTGCAATATTGCCACACCGATTGCCTACCAAAACCAAGTCTTCCTTTCAGCAGGCGAAAACCATGGCTGTGCGTTACTGGGTTTCGTCGAAAAGGAGGGTGGCTTCACAGTTCATGAATCATGGGCCTCACTCGGGCCACGTAGCGTGTTAAGGAATGAATGGCAAACTTCGGTCTTAGTGAACGGACACTTGTTCGGCATGGACAATGTGGGAAGTGCTGGGCCGGTGACGCATTTGGCCTGTGTCGATATTGAAACAGGCCAGCGTCGTTGGCAAGAATCCCGCTTTGGTAAAGGAAATCTGATCGCGGCCGATGGAAAGCTGTTCATTTCCACGATCGAAGGCGAATTAGTAGTAGCGCGCGCATCGCCGGATAAGTACGAAGAACTTGGGCGGAAATCCGTTTTGGGTTTCACGCGTCAGGCCCCTGCACTCGCAAACGGATTACTCTACTTGCGCGACGACGAAGAATTTGTTTGTTTGGATGTGAGCCCTTAAACAACTCCCCTTACCGGCCTATCTGGCCAGCTTCTTTTGCCACATGTTAGCATTCTCATGACGACGGATCTCGCTACTCTATCACCGTCTACGAGCGTTGTTGATTTTTACGTCAATAAAATCAATACGTATCATGATCAACTTTTGGACTTGCAACACGGCAACAAAATCTACACGCGATTGCGGTTAATTACCTTTCTACTTGCTGCAGGTTGTTTTTTTTTAGGCGGTACCAATGATGTTTCGGGGTGGTTGGGATACACCTTCGCATTAGGCTTCGGCTTCGGATTTATCGTTTTTGCCAGCTTCCATGAAGCGGGTGAACTGCGAGCCACCATCGTTCGCCAGAGACGGATCATCAATGAACAACAATTAGCACGCCTGCAGCGGGCCTGGGATAAACTACCGGTCCCCTCCATCAAGGTCCCTGACAATTACCGGTGCATATCAGATGATCTCGATCTCTTCGGAACATCCTCTCTGTTCCAATTCGTATCCTCAGCACAAACATCTTTTGGGCAGCACACATTGCGTGATTGGTTTATTGGCAGCCCCACGCGCGCTGAGATTGTCGCAAGACAACAAGCAGTGGTAAAATTTGCAGCAGAAACCCAGTTACGCGAAGAACTCGCACTAAGCGCTTGGGTCGTCAGCCGCGGAACGGATGGTTCACCTGCATTTGTTGCCTGGGCCGAAGGGGTTCCCTGGCTCGAGAGCCGTCCTTGGCTAAAATGGCTGACTCGGGCCCTCACCGGCAGCCTGGTGTTCCTAAGTGTTTTGTTCTTTGCTGGTTTACTCAGTCGCGAATTCTTCTTTTTGGCGGCAACTCTCAATCTCGTTACAAATATCATCGTTAATGTTACCTGTGGTGGATCCACTCACGAAATTTTCACCAAGGTCTTATATCGTCAACAAGTCGTTCTACATTACTCAAAACTCTTCAAGCTGCTCGCTCAACTGCCTGACGATGTTACATTCTTCCAAGAGACGCAGGCAATGCTCGGTGCTACACCAAGCGAACCGCTGGCCCTTCTTCAACGCCTGTCACGCATTGTGCGTCTCGGTAATCTCCGCAAAGCTGGCTTAATTGGCCTGCCATATCTAATTTTTCAAATCGTCTTTCTGGTTGATTTTCATATACTGACCCTCTTGGAATTTTGGCAACGTCACCATGGGCATAAAGTACGAAGCTGGTTTGAGGCAGTTGGTCGACTCGAAGCAATTGCTTCGCTGGCCGCGCTCGCCCATGACCATCCTAACTGGACCCTTCCTGATGTAGATAACACTCACGCTGATCGCGTCCAAAGCAAAGCACTTGGTCACCCTTTACTACCTGACGACGTCTGTATCCGAAACGATGTCGTCGTCGGGCCCAAGAATTCATTTTTGCTTGTGAGCGGATCGAACATGTCTGGTAAAAGCACCATGTTGCGATCTTTGGGGCTAAACCTTGTTTTAGCTCAAGCGGGCGGACCAGTCTGCGCTACAGAGTTTTCCACACCTCGAGTGCATATAGTAACCAGTATGCGTGTCCAAGACTCCTTAGAAGGTGGTGTTTCGTTTTTCATGGCAGAATTACAACGGCTTAAAGAAATTATCGATCAGGCTAAAGAAACCCAAGAAAAAAACGACATGCTGGTCTTTTATCTCTTAGATGAAATACTTCAAGGAACAAATTCAGTAGAACGCCATATTGCGGTCGCTAAAGTCATCGGCAAATTGTTGAGCCATGGTAGCCTGGGAGCCGTTTCAACCCATGACTTAGGCCTCGCAAACAATCCCGAGTTACAGCATGCCTGTGTCCTTGTTCACTTTCGAGAAACGTTCACGGGCGAAAGTTCCGCAAAAGAAATGTCCTTTGATTACAAAATGCGCACTGGAATTGCGCCCACTACGAATGCGTTGAAGCTGCTCGAAATTGTTGGTTTAGACTCAACTTAACCGACCCATTCGGAACGGACAGAACGGATTGGAACATTGCCAACAACCAACCGACAGACATAAGATTTCTTGATCCCCTGGAATCAAAGAAGTTTTCATCGTGCCTCGAGCATCCCGCGATGGACGTACAAACACTGACCTTTCAAGANTCCATCCCCGGTTTCCCGTCGGCGAGACCCAAGCAAGCCACCAGCAATTTTATGGCGGTAAACGAGCTGAGAATGGCGGTCAAGCAGAACTCAACTCAAACTGGCTTCCCGTAGTACAAAGATCATCGGGAAGCTGTGTTGGAGAAGCTACAATGATCGTCGTATCCGCAAGGGAATTAAGCACTTCGCAAACCTGTTTGATACCTTGCTGATCCAAATCTGCAAACGGCTCGTCCAGTAGCAAAAGACGTGGTCGCAATGCGAGTGCCCGGGCTAACGCAACCCGTCTCATTTCGCCACCAGATAAACTGTGGGCACTGCGACTAGCAAACGATGACATCTCAAGCTTGTCTAACCAGTGCGACACAACCCGCGCAACCTCCGCAGTCGATTGGCGGCGCACGCGCAAACCGTATTGAACATTCGTCGCGACAGTACCGCGAAATAGCATGGGTTTTTGATGGACATAAGTCATTTCCTGCTGTGTCGCAGTCACTCGGCATTGCCCCTGATAATTTGGCTCTAGGCCACCAAGCACACGCAGCAAGGTCGATTTCCCTGCTCCGTTGCCACCAACCACACCTATGCATTCCCCGACCGCGACCGACCAACTCGCCACTTTACAAATCGCCCTACCAGCTTTGACAACGGATAGTTCTTTAATTTCTATCATCGACCGAAAAACCTTATGCGTCTTTATTTTCACGGCCAAACCAAGCAATCAAGACGGTGACACTTAAGGCAATTAGCAACAAGATCACGCCCATGGCGATGCCTCGCGAAAACTCGCCTTTACTGGTCTCTAAGGCCGTTGCGGTTGCGAGCGTCCGCGTGCGTCCTTTAATATTTCCACCTACCATCATAGCAATCCCCAGCTCTGTCAAGCAGCGTGCAAAGGCAGTGAGGACGGCTAAGCAAATGCCGATCCTCGCTTCCGAGATGTAGGTTGTCCAACGTCGGAATCGTCCCGCTCCTAAGGTCATGGCGGTTTCTGAAACACGCGGGTCCAGCGCTTTGATGGCTCCCTGCGAGATCGCGGCGACAATCGGAACCGCCAACAACAATTCCCCGATGATAATAGCCCAAGGAGTATAGAGGAGATCTAAAGGACCAAAGGGACCTCTGCGAGAAAACAGGGCATAGGCAACACCGCCAACGAAAACCGTCGGCATGGCCATGCCAGCGCGAACGACGAGGACAATGATCGATCGCCCTCGAAACTCAGTGCGCGCCAGCCAGCTTCCCAGTGGCAAACCAAGAACCGTCGCCGCAGCAACAGCAAGTGACGAAATCCACAAAGTTCGCCAACACGCCCGCAAGACGAGCGCGTCACCACTAAAAACAATGCGGCACGCTTCGGCGAAACCTTCCCAAATCATTTCCATTGCAATGTGACGTCGCAGCGCAAGAAACAGCTAACCGACTTTGAAATCGAGCTGATGCCAAAGTCGGATACGTCTAACTTTCAACTCCACAGTTCGCTGTGGAAAACAAAACCTGCAGCAACAAAAGAGAAAGATCGTCAGTATAGCTGGAATCGAACCTTACTCTAGATAGGGCCAAACTGCGAGCCAGCCAATTTCTTTGCCCGTACAAATCTCCCCAGAATTGTTTTTCTCAACTTAACAGATGAAACCAGGGTTTGTGCGCTAACTAACACAACCGAGAGTCAATCCAAATGTAAGGGAAAGAAAAGCGATTCTCCATTGATAGAAAATTGCTTGATGCGCTGTTGCGTTATGGGCGAAATCAAAAAATCGCACATTTTCTGGGATAGTTCTGCCTTAATTGCCGACGATTTTGCGGGATTTACATTGAGCACACCATAAGGATTTCTCAATGAGTCATCGGTAGCCGCCAGCGGGACCAACTCAATTTTTCTTTGAAACCGTAAATACGTACCGCGATCGACCAACACATAGGCTTGTTTCTCGTGAGCCATCATTAATGTACTCGCCATTCCCTGTCCCGTTTCCAGATACTCGGACCACAATGTGAACCCACCGGAAGTCTGCCAGATTTTTTGTTCGCGTTTGTGCGTTCCACTATCATCCCCACGTGAGATAAACTTTTCTTTCTGCCTCGCAATTTTCTGTAGAGATTCGCCTGCAAAAAGATTGCGAATTTGCGCAGGGTCGTCCGGTGGCCCTAGAATTTCAAACGTATTGAACATGACATCTTCACGTCGTGTCGCATGGCCCGAGGCCAAAAATGCCTCTTCCTCCTCCCGCGCGTGGACTAACACCACATCAACGTCTCCCGCTTCTCCAAGTTTGAGAGCCCTGCCTGTTCCAGCAGCAACAATGTCTACTCGAACATTATGTTTGTGCTCGAATTCAGGGATGATCTCATCCAATAATCCAGAATCATGGGTACTCGTCGTCGTCGCCAGCCGCAACACGCCGCCGGATGCCGTCAAAGGCATATCGCTGGCTCCACACCCGTAAAGAAAACCACTTCCGAAAATGATTAGGCAAGCAAGAACATGGCGATACGTGCCGCAGGATACAGCCGAAGGCAATGCGTTCTTTAACGCTTGAGGGAGTCGCAGAGCCGCTTGAGAAAAGGGGTTATTTACGGTCGAAACATGCGCCAGGCGGCATCTCCCGGCGGGTCGGTTGATCTCATTTCCCCTGAGACATCCGCTGCGTTTGCTGACTATCATTTTCATTCTAAGGACATCTTGAGTAGAATCACGCCGCAGAGTCCGTGACTTTAAGCCCGCCTGATGCGGCAAGCAAGGCCACAAACCGTGGAAATACTTGCGAATAAACACAACTCTTTCCTGATTGCATTTTGTGGTGTGCGATTACCCTAGTCATCAAGCCCGACAATGTCTTCTCCTAAAGGAATTATTCCATTGAATCAGCAACGTCTGCTTTTCGCTGTTTTGTTTCCAATCATGCTCACCTCCTTGCCCTCCCTTAGCCAGGCTGGTGACTTGTGGCCTGAATTCCGAGGGCCTACCGCCGACGGACACTTCGATAACGACAACCTCCCCATCCGCTGGAGTGAGTCGGAGAACGTACGTTGGAAAACAAAACTTCCCGGTATGGGCTGGGGCACTCCGGTAATTTCCAAAGATCGAATTTGGCTCACGTCCGCAACGGACGATGGACATGAAATGTTCGTTGTCTCGGTGGATCGAAAAAACGGCGAAATCGTAGAGCGAATCAAAATCTTCGAGGTCGAAGAACCTGAGCGGAAAAACAACATGAACAGCTATGCGTCCCCCTCACCTGTGCTCTCAGAAAATCGCCTTTTTATCTATTACGGGACCTATGGCATCGCCTGCTTAGATACGGATTCGGGCAACATCATTTGGTCCCGACAAGATATCAACCTCGATCACCAAGAAGGCCCGGGTTCTTCGATCATCCTTTACGACGGCCGTGTCATTTTTCATTGCGATGGACGCGACGTCCAATTCTTACTCGCCTTGGATGCAGAAACAGGCGCAACTGCTTGGCAACAACAAAGGTCACTCGATCTTTCGCATGTAGGAGATTTCTCACGGAAGGCATTCACGACACCTCTGGTTATCGAAACGAACGACGGCCCACGACTAATCAGCCCCGCAGCACAAGGATGCTATTGCTACGACCCTCGAAATGGTGAAGAGTTGTGGCGGGTCCGGTACTCTGGATTTTCAGCTGTCCCGCGTCCGGTTGCCCTAGGCAATATCACGTTTGTCGTAAATGACTTCGCCAAACCGGAAATTCATGCCATTCGTCATGACGGAAGCGGGGATATTACGGATAGTCACATTGAATGGATCTACGGCCGCAACGGACCATCCACCGCATCGCCAGTCCTGGTCGACAACCGCCTGATGTTTGTGTCGGACAAAGGCGTATTAACGTGTCTCAATGCACGCAACGGCAAAGAGCTCTGGAAAGAACGATTGGGTGGTAATTTTTGCGCCACGCCATTGGCTGCTGGTGGTCTGGTGTATTGGTTTGATCGAGATGGTAAAGCGACGGTTATCCAAGCAAATGACCAATATGAAGAAGTCGCCGTGAACGAACTAGAAGAGGGTCTCATGGCATCCCCAGCGGCTGCTGGGAATGCCTTGTACCTACGTACAACCAGCTACCTCTACTGCATTCAAAATGACTAGCTTTACTTCCAGGCCATGCTCCGGTGAGCACCCTTGACTTAAATTTCTTGGGCTTTTTAACATTTTTTTGGCGTGCACTTCGCGAGTTATTTTGCACAACTACTCACTCTGCAAACAACGCTGCATCGTCATCAAAGCAAACGCTGTGCCGTATTGTTGGTGATAATTGTAGAGGGGATAGTCCCACCAACTGCCATTTTTTTCCTGTCGATCGAGCATCAGACGAGCCAACATCGCTTGATAAGGAGGCCGATCCTCAGGGCTTAGATAATCCAAATTTAACGCCGCATAATAGTGACCAAAGTAATAAAAATAACCCGCCACTTGCATCCAGGATTCGTGGGGAACCGGACGTTTTCGTCCGATGTCGAGCCAGCCGTTGCGGACATAGAGTCGGTAAAGCCAGTTTTTGATCACGTTGTCCGTAACGGATTCATCTCCCCACAACTTCAAGGCAACATTACAGCATTGCGTACGTCCCAAACTGCCACCTGGCCGATTGATTCCACGCATGGGACGTGTCTTTAAATACTCCCCGTACAAATAGGAGAAATCTTTCTTCTTTTGCCGATTCATGGCGGCGATTGCTCGCTCCACAATACGTTGTGGGGGTACAAGACCAATCTGCTTTGCCTCCGCTAATGCGACTAAAACTGCGCCGTTGACAAAACTAATCGAACTCGATGTGGGCTTTCTTGCTTGATAGCGAAAATCATAATACCCCCACCCACCATCCACTGATTCATACCGAGTCAACATCTCAAACTGTTTTTGAATCAAGCTCTCAATCTGCGTTCGCCGTAAATCACCATCCGGATGATGTTTCCACAAATGCGCTAATGCCTGAATCGAATAAGCGTGGCCCCAGACGTTGTACAAAGCATCACCAGTCGCACGACGCAGATTTTTCAAATGGGTGTACAGCCAAATCTCCGCTCGTTCCACGGCCGCAAGTGCTTCGTCATTTTGGCTCGCCGTTTCCAGTAAAGCCGCAATACATAACGAAGTCGTTGCAGCTCGAAATGCGTGGTGAGCTCCAGGTACCGGAGCATAAACATTCAGACCTTTCGTCTGTGTCGGTGATCCCCACGATCCATTTTTATTCTGCGCGCTCAGAACAAAATTCACTGCTCGCTTGATTGAAGCACGTACCTCTTCCAATGACGGTTCATCAATGTCAGGCAACGCCGGCGGTTGGCTGAAATCAAACGGATCAGCGAGAATGCCTTGGCGAGCATTTGAAACGACATCATCCGCTCGAATTGACACTGCCCAAAACAAACAGAACAAAAAGATAACTATAATTCGCATCATCAAGATCACACCTAATTCGTGTCTTTACCCGATTCTATTCCGGCTTCTTCAAACAAATCTTATCGCCAGCCGCAAGACCCTCGCGTATTTCAATTTTATCGCCTATCTTCCTTCCCGTCTTAACAGGCCTTGCTTCGGATTGGCCTTCCTCAAGTTTCATGTAGACGATTTTTCCATCTTCAAACACGGCAGCCTGAGGTACTAATAAGGCATCATTATTTTCATACACTACGAGGGTAACAGCACCTGTCATTCCTGGCATCACGGGCGGGTCGTTCCCACCGAGCTGCACTGAAAGAACGCAGTCATACTTTCCTGGACCGTGTGGTACCAAAGAAAGTGACTCAACTTTCACCGATAAGTTGCGATTCTCATAAGCCGTGGGCGACAGTGTACCTACCGTACCAATCGCTACGCGACCGAGGTCTTTTTCCGATAGGTCGAGCCGGATTTGCAAGTTCGTCGGATCGACAACAGTCATCAAGATTTGCTGATTCGTTACAGACGTCCCTGGAACTAACCCTGCCTTAGCTTGCGCGCGTATGTCAATCACACGGCCAAAAACGATTGGACCATAATAGACCACTCCATCCAGCGGGGATTTCATGACTAAATTCTGGCGATCTTGGCGCAACTCTTCTAGATCTTTACGCTGTTTTTGAAATTGAATTTCCTGTTTTTTTTCTTCATTTTGCTGACGTTTTTGCGATGTTTCAAAATCATGAATGGCTTTGTCGTAGGTCAACTCTTGCCGCACGACAATATCTTTCTGGGTTTCCTCCGCTCGAGGAAGTTCTTGTTTCAAGGTGCGTTCGTAACGAATCTTTGCCGATCCCAAACTAAATTGGGCGCTTTCCACACTCCGACGCGCTCGCTTGAGGACAATCTCTTCTGACTCTTCTGTTAATTCATCTTCTTGATACATTTTTTCAAGCTGCTCCAACTCCTCGATTGCATTCTCAAGAGAAGCCTCCGAAAGCTGCAGACTAAACTGAGCGGATTGCTTACGACGTGCGAGATCAACTTTTACAAAATTGTCATACTCCTGCTGTGCATCACGACGCGTTCTTTCAATGGCTTCGCGATCTAACTTAGAGAGCTTCTCAGCCTGCTCTTTCTTGAATAGACCATCTCGTCGTGTGAGTTCGGCCAGTTGAGCGTTCGTTTCCGCTTCACGCAGCTGTTTGTCAACTTGGGGTGTTTCGAACCAAATAATTGCCTCGCCTTTGGCAACCTGCGATCCATGGGGCACCGCTTTCTCAATCGTTAAGGTTGTCACTTGTTTCGTGTTAGATTTGACTGGTCGCGAGGTTCGCGACTCAAATACACCAGAGGCTTTGACTTCGATTTTGATCGGCGCTGATTGAACGGTAAACGTTTCTGAAGACTTAGAATCAGCCTCCGGCGATTGGTCGTCAGGCTCTTGCCCAGATCCACAAATCGTCGAAACCATCATGAGACAAACTAACATGGTGACACTTAAAGCTTTCATCGAGGTTTTCCCTTCGGATATCAAATCGCGTCCTGTCAAAACTCAGATCTTGTCGATCGCAGAAAAATATACAAATAGGCCGTTGTCTATCATCCTTTGAATTCATGCCGATTACTACCTTTTGTTAAAAATGCCCCTCAACTTGTCTTGGAATGCGTCGACTCGTTCTCTAAAGGATTGATCCCGTAGCCATTTCGAGGTGGTTCTGATAATTTGGCACCTGAAGAAACAAGTAGATTTCATGCAAGGGTCGTGAAAATGGCGTTAACAACCATTCCGCAAAAAAGCCGTAATAATTTAAAACCTGGCGAGGTACTTTGTGATTTCTGCACAGCCAAGTGCTGTCGCTACTTTGCTTTACCGATTGAAACGCCGACATCAAAGAAAGATTTTGATTTCATTCGTTGGTATTTGCTCCACGATCGCGCCGCAGTGTTTACGGAGGACGAATCCTGGTACATCCTCGTGCACACCGATTGCAAGCATCTTCAAGAAGACAATCGTTGTGGAATTTACGAGACACGTCCACAAATCTGTCGTGATTACACAACTGAAAATTGCGAGTACGAAGAAGACTGGACGTACGAACGGTACTTCGAAACACCCGAGCAGGTCGAAGAATACTCTGAAGCCGTATTACAGAAATCCAATGGCCGCGGTATCCGTAGTCGCAAGCCCCCTATGCTGCCGGTAATTAGNTAGGACCCATTCCACTGCAACGACAATCAGTTAATGTATCGCGNGAGATCGCAACCTTTTTAATGACCGTTATCGATTCNATAATTTCGGCTCTGNATAGCAGACGCTCGGTTCGCCTCATATTTCTCNACTCTCTGCCNACGTCCTAAGATGCTTCAACCTCGCACGCTTAAAGGCTTCCGNGACTACCTACCCGAGACAATGATTCCACGGGAGCGGCTGATCGAAGTAGCNAAATCAGTCTACCGATCCTATGGATTTAGTCCCATCGATACGCCTGCCCTAGAATATCGTGAAATACTTGAAGGCAAGGCTGGTGAAGAAAGCAACAAACAACTCTATAAATTCATCGATCACGGTGGTCGTGAAGTCGCCTTGCGTTTTGACTTGACGGTACCTCTGGCACGATTCGTCGCACAACACGTCAACACGCTCGGTACTCCGTTTAAACGTTATCATATTGCGCCAGTGTGGCGCGGTGAAAATACGCAACGAGGCCGATACCGCGAATTTATGCAATGCGATTTTGATACCATCGGAACGACTTCGGTGGTCTCTGATATAGAGACAGCTCTTGTAATTCACGACTTGTTTCATGCCATCGGGTTTCGTGAATTTAAAATTCATATAAACAACCGCATGATATTGAACGGTTTGCTCGAAAAACTCGAACTTGCCGATCAGGCTGTCTTGATCTTGCGCGCATTGGACAAGCTCGCCAAGATCGGACGAGACAAAGTCGGTCAGGCAATTGTGGAAGCGACAGGTACTTCGCACCAAAAAGTCGAGCAGATTCTACAATTTGCAGAGCTATCGGGCACAAATGACGAAATCCTCAATAACCTAGAACCACTTTTACAGGGAAGTGACAACGGTACGACAGGATTGGCACGCTTGCGAGAATTGATGAGTGGAATTCGCCATGCGGGTGTGCCAGAGGATTGCATCTGCCTGGATGTTTCCATTGCGCGCGGCTTGGATTATTACACAGGAGCGATTTTCGAGACATTTCTTAGCGACATGCCCGACATTGGTAGCGTCTGCTCCGGGGGCCGTTATGACAACCTAGCAGGCCTTTACACCAAACAAACACTACCGGGCATCGGCGCTTCGCTCGGGTTAGATCGTCTCTTGGCCGCCATGGAGGAGCTAGAAATGATCGAAAAAATACGGACCCCCGCAGAAGTTTTTATTCCATATTTTGATCCGGGAAGGTTGGGAGATTATCTGCGGATCGCTGCCTGCCTTCGCGCCGCCGACATCGGCGTCGAAGTATTTCCTGACACAAAAAAGCTAGGCCAACAGCTCAAATATGCGGATCAACGCGGATTTCAAATCGCCTTGATCGCGGGTGGTGATGAATTCTCTGCAAACCTTTGTCAAATAAAACACTTACCAACCAAATCGACCCAAGAGGTTTCGCTGGAAAATAATGCGACAGCTGTGATCGAGGCTGTTCGCCACCTACTTGAAAGAGATTAGATCCGACAAAGCGTTCTAGAGATCGATGTGGTGATCGCCAACACTTTCTCGCTTGCGCATATAAGTGCGCCATTCTTGCATCACCATGGCAATTGCCTGCCAATAAGAACCCAAAGAATCAGAAAAACGCTTTTCCTGTTTCAACGTCACAGCATTTGTATGGTGCGTGTCAAAGATTTCCCATTGAATGTACCATTGGCGATCTTCAATTACCTGACGCAATTCACGAACAATTGTTTCCAGCATATCGAGAAACTCCACCGAAATCTTTCCATCGGTCCGAGAATAGGGACCTTTTCCAAGACGGTATTGTTCACCTAACGTCTTACCCATTTCTGGACGCGCGAGAATTTTCATCGCTGCAAAGATCGTCACAATCACGGTAGCGGAAATCATGATCATCCCGCCGATAGACTGTTGGAGGGCAAACAAGGCCAAAGTCGTGAGTAAACACAAGACGAACAAAATTCCCACTCCTAAATCGATTTTGAGCGGGACTTTGGCTTCACCAACCCTAATCGGTTTTGCGGCGTTTGCTCGGGTGGTAATCGCATCATCAACGACCTTCGTCACAATGACCGTAATGTTGTCAGGACCACCCCGCAGATTAGCAAGATCGACTAAGAGTTGTGTGGCTTCCTGAGGCGGAAGATTAGCAAGAATAGGACCAATCTCTGCATCTTCAACCCGAGCCGTTAGGCCATCACTGCAGAGTAAGAACGTATCACCGACTTCCAACGGAAATGGCCCTTCGACATCGACCTGCACATTCGGACTAGGACCAAGCGATCGGGTAATTACATTCTTGGGAATGGCACCACTGGCTTCGAGATCTTGGGAAAGCTGACCTTGAGCGCGTAGTTCCCATACCAAGCTATGATCAAAGGTTAATTGTTCTAACGATTCATCGCGTAATCGATATACACGGCTGTCACCCGCATGAGCGACAAATCCCCCCTGAGGTAGCAAAATCAAAGCACTGGCAGTGGTTCCCATGTTGTGGAATTCCACATTTTCCTGACCCATCCGGTGGATCTCGGTGTTCGCCTGCATAATAGCGCGACGCAAAGCTTCGGGTGCCGATTCCTCATGAAACTTTTGATAGTGAAGTGGAATCCCATCTGCAGCCATCTTACTCGCCTTCTCGCCAGCAACATGGGCTCCCATACCATCCGCAACAAGAAAAAGATGCCCTCGAGATTCCCATCCATCCAGATCATCGGAAAGTGCTACGGAGTAAGCATCTTGGTTGTTGGCGCGGCGCATACCGACATCGCTGACGGCATGATAGTGCAAGCACTCTGCACATCCTCGGGTCTCTTCCACCATAAATCAAGAGCTTCCTAATCGTCAGTAAGAGCTTGGATCTCTACTTCTACTCACCTCAATCCTGTAATTCGGCCTCTGTTCTATACCTTGGTAGAATTGTCATAATCGCTTAGCTATAAACGGTTTGCAAGCCCAGAACGAAATCGTTTTCAAGAGTTCCCGCCAGACTCTTCCCTAATCTATATTTCTCAAGGAAACGGGAAGCCCTGAACCCACAGTACGAGTCAGCTTGAGTGAACGACAGCGAGATTTAAACGGTCTAGGCGAAAGAAGACTGTAATTCTATACTCCGCCCCTCTTCAAACGCAGCCGTTTCAATTCTGCTACTACCCTAACGAGGCTGACTTTTGGCCCAGCGACGCTTACAGATCAATACGATTTGGATCCTTCTGGCAGTTTGTGTTATGCCCGTTGGTTGTGTGCGCCGTCGTCTCACGTTCCGCACGAATCCCTCTGGAGCGCTTGTTTATGTCGACAAACAACTTGTCGGCACAACACCGGTTTCAACCAATATTACTTACTACGGCACGCGCGTCATCGACATTGTTAAGGATGGTTACCGTAGCGAGTCCGTCTCGCAAAAAATTAATCCGCCTTGGTATCAAATTCCACCACTCGACTTTGTCACTGAAAATTTAACCACGCACGAATTCCGCGACGAAAGAGTGCTTGAATTTCAACTTGTGCCACAACCCATCATTCCACCCAACCAAGTTCGTGAGCGCGCCGAATCTCTCCGTAAGAGCGTTCGGCAAGGCCATCTAACACCCCTGGCTCCGGTGCCCTTCTCAGGAATTGAATCATCAATTCCTGCTGCTGGTTCGACTACACAGTCAGCTCTATCGAGCCCCAACACCAATCCGGTCCCGCCGGTCAGAAACCTACTCCCTCGAAGTGGCATTCCACTGGAGCTTCCTGCGTTTCCTAGCAGATAGCTACTTGTCGACTTTGACTCCCAGAAAACATGGCTAGCTTCTCGACTTATTGCAACAAGCAACACCCTGAGTTAACGTTTTCTGTAATTATTATCGCCGAGGAGTCAAGGTCTTCAGACCAACTCCAGGTGGCCTTTGATCCAGTGCGCCTTGAACACCCAATTGCCGCGGATCACGGGCAATCTTATCCGTAAAAACTCGAACGTTAAACAAAATGGGGTCGATGCGGCGTGACAATGTTTCGATGTTGCCAATAGTGCGATTTAATCGCTCATAAACTTCGTCATCATGAATTAGCATGCCGAGCGTACCATCTTGATTATTCAACGATTCACTGAATAACGCCAGCTGCTCAAGCACGGCATCCACATTGGCAAGACTACTACCCAAGCGGTCCACTAGTTCCGGCCCATGTTCGGCAAGCGGTGCTGTTAGATCTTCCAAGTTCGCTAAATTGGCTTCTGCGCGAACACCGACATTTTGAAACTTCTCAAGTGTTTGGCGAGCGACGTCCATCGTGCTGCCAGCGTCTTCAAAGAATTGAGGAATACCCTCCAGCGCTTGTCGAATTCCGGCTTGCGTCGCCGGATCTCCGATAAGTTCATTTACCGTCTCAGACATTTGTCGAAATTCCAGTAATGAGGAATTAAGGTTTCCGATCACAGTTTTTAGTTCACCTTCGTTACCGCCAATAGAACTGTTGACGGTCCTCGCCAAATTGGCAATTTCTTCTCCCGCAGCTTCAACTGCGCGAGCTGCTGCGGGAATGTCACCGGCCATCACCACAAATGCGCTCATGGGATCAATAGCCACCGTACCATTGAGTAAATAGTCCCCATCACTCAAGTATTCATCCAAAATCCCTTCCTCTTCACTGTCGATTTGTCCGTTACCATTCCTATCGAACGACGTGATCAGGAACTCGTTTGTTGGAGGAACAAATTCCACGACTGCATCACCTGCCACCAAAGAACCCGTTCCTACACGGCAGGCTTCTCGATATTTCAAGCGGTGTTCATTGTCGATACGTAAAGTCAGATTCACACCACCGGTTTCTAACAATTCAACCCGACTGACATAGCCGATACGAATGCCGCTCTTGCGCACCGGCGTCTCACGAACCACGCCGGAAGCTTCTGGGAACTTAATGGTTACCGTGTAACGCCCCTTAAATAGGGACAGAGACTGAAATAGCATCAGTAACACCGCCGTCATAATGACGGCCGCCACGACCACAATGCCAATCCGAAATTGAATAACGCGTTCGTTCATCAGTCACTATGAGAAAAGAAAAATTAACCAGTCCTAGTCAGTGTCCACTTCAAAATCTGAATATGATTCGCGCATTTCCATCAGCCGATCGCGAGCTTCACCACGCACAAACTGCAATACCTGCCGGTCATCGATCCGGTCCAATTCACTCGGTGGTCCATCGAAAATGATCTGTGGCATTCCCGGTTTAAGTCGACTGACGGGATAAACCATCACAATGCGATCGCCCACTTTACGCGCCGTCCGCATGTCATGCGTAACGACAATGCTTGTCACTGGGTAACGGCGACGCGAGCGCATGATAAGTTCGTTAATTACATCGGACATGATTGGATCAAGGCCGGTTGTCGGCTCGTCATAGAGCATCAACTCTGGATTGAGAATCAATGCCCTAGCGAGTCCCACACGCTTCCGCATCCCGCCCGACAATTCCGACGGCCGTTTGGCAACGACCGAATCTGGCAACCCAACTTCGGCAAGTCTGGCCAACACGAGATGCTGTACATCAGAATCCGTCTGTGTCGTGTGCTGGCGTAACGGGAACGCCACATTTTGGCCAACGGTCATGCTGTCGAACAATGCCGCACTCTGAAACAATAGGCCGAACCGAATGCGCTGTCGCGTCAAATCTTTTTCGTTAAGCTTCGCCAAATCATGACCATCAAAAACAACCTGGCCTTGCTGTGGTCGAATTAATCCAATGAGTGTCTTCAGCAGCACAGACTTACCGCAGCCACTTTCACCAATCACGACCATGGTCTGTCCCTGCGGGACGCCCAGATCGATATTGCGCAGGACTTGTTGCTGGCCAAATCTGACCGAGACTTTTCGGGCCTCAATGATTTTCGGACCTGACGTCAAGTTGTCGTTCGCTTCCATCATTAGAACAAATTTGAACCTTCTGGCCACAAAACGTAATAAACGGAATCCAGCATGATTCCCAGCCCTAGGTCGAGAACAAGAATCAAAACAAACGAGTACACAAAAGAAGCCGTGGCCGCGCGCCCAACCCCCTCAGCGCCAGGCGCACAATGAAATCCTCGGTAACAACTAACCAAAGCGATCGCCCCACCAAAAAACACGCTTTTAAACACCCCAGTAAAGAAATCGAACGTACCGACAAATTGCTGTGAGTTGTACCAATAGTGATGCGCATCAATTCCCAAAATGAGTACGCTGTATACGTAACCACCAATCACACCCATCAAATCGGCCATGACGGTTAAGGTGGGAATGAAAAGCAAGCAGGCCAAGAAACGCGGCACAACGAGATACTGAATCGGGTTCGCTCCCATACTTTCAAGCGCGTCAATCTGCTCGGTAACGCGCATGGTCCCTAGTTCGGCAGCCATCGAGCTGCCGACGCGACCAGCGAGCATGGTGGCCGCGAGCACCGGCCCCAGTTCGCGCACCAACGACATATTGATCACCGCCCCCAACCGAGTTTCCAGACCTAGTTGGCTGAATTGAAAATGACTCTGAACGGCCAAAACCATCCCTATAAACATGCCGGTAAGCGCCACGACCGGCAAACTAAGTACTCCGACTTGATAGAAATTTGGAACCAGCGTGCCTTTCAAGGGTCGGCGCACCAAAAGCCATGAAAGGGTGCGGCTGATGAACACTACCCAATCACCTAGGGTTTCTGTTGCCGTAATGGCAACACGCCCCCAATCAGCGACCCAGTCACTAAAGGCCGCTCGTGGCGGATTCGTACTTTGTGAAGGTAATGATGTTTCCATTTGCATCCGGTACGCCCGTCGCGCAATACTCTCCCCCTGAACATGCTAGCTTAGCAAGGCTAAGGGGCCCTCTTGGCGCGCCTCAGCGCTATCTACTTCGGCGTTGGGAAGTTGTTGCTTGAGAAAAGATTACTGATCGAGGGACTTTTCTGGATTGGGTAAAATCGCCTGGCGGCACCTGTCCCATTTAAATTCGATCGCGGCCCCAAAAAAAACCACCCTCAAGATCGAGGGTGGTATGAGCGTTTACTGTTTCATGCCGGCGAAACGAAACTTTATTCCGATACGGTTTCTTCTGGGGCATCGGGTTCCGGGTTATCACCATCACCGGCTACCGCACCTACCGGTTCCTGTTCCTCTTCCGGCTTTTCCACGATTTCACCAGTGAAATCCAACCGTTTAATTTTGCCTTTTTCGTCCTTCACAATATCAACACGAATGAGATCTTTGCCTTGGAACTCACCGCGCAGTAATTCTTCCGAAAGCGGGTCTTCAACAAAATTCTCAATAGCACGCCTTAATGGCCGGGCCCCAAAGTTAAGATTAGACCCTTTCTTGATGAGGAACTCTTTCGTGTCGTCGGTCAATTCCAATTCAAAACCACGTTCTGAGAGCCGCTCGCGAACCTTAGAAAGTTCCAAGTCGATCACAAGTTTCAGATCATTTGTCGTCAGGTGACGGAAGATAATTACGTCGTCCAAACGATTTAGAAATTCCGGACGAAACACCTTTTCGATGCTGTCCATCACGCGTTCTTTCATACTATCATAAGATGCATCATCATCCGGACGCTGAAACCCAAAGGCAGCTTCATTCTTGATTGCTTCCGCGCCGGCATTGGTAGTCATGATCAAGATCACATTACGAAAATCGACGTTGCGTCCAAAGCTATCGGTCAGGCGCCCCTCTTCCATCACCTGCAACAGCATGTTGAAAACATCAGGATGCGCTTTTTCAATCTCGTCGAGAAGTACAACCGCATAAGGCCGACGGCGTATCTTTTCAGTCAGCTGCCCACCTTCTTCGTAGCCAACATAACCTGGAGGCGCACCGACCAAACGACTTACATTGTGCTTCTCCATGTATTCGCTCATATCGATCTGAATCAAAGCGTCGTCATCACCAAACATAAATTCGGCAAGCGCCTTGGCGAGCAAGGTTTTACCGACACCCGTAGGACCGGCGAAGACAAAACTACCCGTCGGTCGCTTGGGGTCCTTCAGACCACTTCGACTACGCCTTACTGCCTTTGCAATCGCCTTGATCGCTTCGTGTTGACTGATGACACGTCCATGCAATCCATCTTCCATCTGCATCAATCGCATACTGTCTTCAGTCGATAGTCGGGTAAGTGGAATACCGGTCATTTTCGAAACGACTTCGGCAATCACTTCCTCATCTACAACACCGTCCTTCTGTCGTGATTTTTCGCGCCATTCCTTCGTGATGGATTCTTTTTTCTTCTGAAGCTTGTCCGATTGATCTCGCAAGGAAGCCGCTTTTTCAAAGTCCTGATTGGCGACAGCATCCTCTTTATCCTTGTTCAGCCGGGTAACTTCGTCATCGATTTCATTCAAATCCGGCGGCTTGGTCATCGTTCGCAAACGAACCCGCGCACCTGCTTCATCGATGACATCAATCGCTTTATCTGGTAAACAACGTGCCGTAATATAGCGTTCAGACATCTCGACAGATGCCTCAACTGCGTCATCAGTAATTTGAACTCGATGGTGATCTTCGTAACGCTCCCGCAACCCCTTGAGTATCTCGATAGTCTCTTTTTTGGGAGTCGGATCGACGACGATTTCCTGGAATCGCCGTGCTAGGGCACTATCTTTCTCGATGTACTTTCGGTATTCATCCAGCGTGGTAGCACCAATGCATTGAATCTCTCCACGGGCCAAAGCCGGTTTTAAAACATTGGCGGCGTCAATTGCGCCTTCTGCGCCTCCCGCGCCGACTAATGTATGCAATTCATCAATAAAGAGAATTGTATTTTTCGCGCGCCGTACTTCGTTCATTACTGCCTTAATGCGTTCCTCAAATTGCCCTCGATATTTAGTTCCAGCGACCATCATGGCTAAATCGAGTACGACAATCCGTTTATCCGACAACAATTCCGGTACGTGTCCGGCAATCACGCGTTGCGCAAACCCTTCCACAATAGCAGTTTTTCCGACACCCGCTTCTCCAAGTAAGACCGGGTTATTTTTCGTGCGTCGGCAAAGTACCTGCAGGGCGCGTTCGATTTCTCGCTCGCGTCCAATGACGGGATCAAGTTTCTTCTGCCGGGCCAACTCTGTTAGATCACGGCCAAAACTGTCCAAAGCCGGTGTCTTGGATTTACTGCCCTTTGCCAGCGGCGAAGATTCTTCCCGTCCACCCCGCTCCGCAGTTTCAGCCCCTTCTAATCCATGCCCTAACAGATTCAGGACTTCTTCTCGGACCTCTTCGAGCTTGAGCCCGAGATTCATTAAAACCTGAGCTGCAACACCTTCCTGCTCTCGCAACAAACCCAGCAAAATGTGCTCTGTTCCGACATAGTTGTGATTTAAATTACGAGCTTCTTCCATCGAATACTCGATCACCTTTTTAGCACGTGGAGTCTGGGGCAATTTTCCCATGGTCACCATTTCCGGGCCACTTTGCACAAGTTTCTCTACCTCGAGACGGATCTTGCGAAGATCGACATCTAGGTTCTTGAGCACGTTGGCGGCAACTCCGCTGCCTTCCTTTACGAGTCCGAGCAAAATGTGCTCTGTTCCGATGTACTCATGGTTGAACCGCTGAGCCTCTTGGTTTGCAAGTTGCATCACTTTTCGAGCACGGTCAGTAAATCTCTCATACATGGAAAAACCCTCTAAAGTTGTCTTCTGACGACGCTTTCTCGCCACTTAGCAGTGATCCACAACGCAACGAGTTCATTACGCAGCTTGGTTTAAGCGGCTTAATAACCTACGTTCTTGTTCCAGTTCCTTACGCCACTTTTCCGAATCATCAATTTCTTCGAGCAGTAACAACCTCTGCTGCGCTTCATCGAGGTGCCCAACATGACGCCAGAGTGTTGCCAACATCAAATGAGCGTCTATATCGTTCGGCTCCTCGTCAAGCATTTCCTTAATTAAGGCTTCCGCTTTGTCCCAACGGCCACTTAAGTATTCGCCCTGAGCACGAAGAAACAAGTCCTGTTCACTGTCTGGCGATGCGCTTACAAGCCGTTCTGGAAAATCATGTAGCCCGCACCAAATTCCAGCAACCCAAATTACGACCACCGCACACCATAGAAACGGTGCCATGGCAGCCGGCAACAATTCGGGCCAGAAATAGGTCGCCAAGAGCGCGTAATTAAACAGCAGGGCAAAACCACAAGCCGCAAACAATGACACCCATTGACCTTGCAGCCAAAGCCGTGATAGTCCTGGCCACCAACAAGTCATCAGCGGTAACGCGCGTTCCGACTTCGCTCTGGTATCCATACCGACCTACACTCCAAAACTCGAATTGTGGCGAAAGTCGCCAGGGAATTCTAACTCGCAAAAAAACATCCGGCAAGGCAACTTCAAGGGACAGTTGAAGTTAGGCAGCGTGATTAAGACTCGACATCGTGCCATGCCGCAAACGCTAGATAACTTTAACCGTAACGACTGACACAAACAGACCAAGTCTCAGCATATATCGCCTCTTCATTAGGAAAAATATGCATAAACGGTCTTCGCCACGAGCAGAGCCTGGAATTCACCAGATTATTCTCTACTCCGTAAACTTCCAAAAAAACGTCGTGTAGGTTACTTTCTTCTGGACAAATCACCTCTCTGGGCCCTTGTTTCACTCGAAAACGTGCGTCAGAACAGACATGCCAGCAGATTTGCTTTTCGATTCCGCTTTGGCCATCATGCCAGCCATCTGAGACGACAGGCCAGGGCCGTCAAGATGCGTTAGAATTTGGTCTGTGACCGGCTCGTTTCGACAGTAAGAATCGATACCTCTTCAGATCCTTTTCAGCGAATCGTTCATTTTCTGCTCTGATCCACTCGAACAAAAAAATTTTACCTGTAAATACTGGAAACTTGTCCTAGCTGATATGAACGAGCTAACCACCCAAAACGAGCAGCCCTGCAGACCAAGCAAACTTTGCTCTGATAACCTGAGGTGACGGCCCTTTCCATCATGAATGATACCTTCCCCCACCAACCTAAGGACCGACTTCAGCAATCGAAGCAACTTGCCCAATTTCGCATCCTGGACGCAAATTCCAACCGGGCTCTAGAGGGCCTACGTGTCGTCGAAGAATTTGTCCGCTTTACACTCGACGACTCTCATTTGAGTCTTCTGTGTAAACAGCTACGGCATCGTCTCACGGATCGATTAACTGCTATCGACAAACAGTTTCGCTTCGCTGCGCGAGACACACGCAACGACGTGGGAACACAAATTTCGACAAAATCTGAGCAAATCCGCTCGGGCGTTTTAGACGTTGCCAACGCGAGCCTGCAGCGTCTTAAAGAAGCTTTGCGATGCTTAGAAGAGTATTCGAAAACGTTCGACACCGAATTGGCTCAAGACTTCGAAGTGATTCGCTACGAGGTCTATACCCTTGAACGTGCGATCAACAACACCTGGAACAGTTGTGAGCGATTAAAAGACGCTCGCCTCTACGTCCTTATGGATGGATGTCAGAATCGTGACTCGTTCCAAAATTTGGCCACGTGCTTAATTTCAGGCGAAGTCGATGTAGTGCAATTCCGAGACAAATCCCTCAGTGATCGTGAATTACTGGAGCGTGCAAGTCTGCTGCGTCAGTTGACTGCCAACACGCAGACACTTTTCATCATGAATGATCGACCCGATCTTGCTGTCTTATCGCGTGCAGACGGTGTCCACCTCGGACAAGAAGAGTTAACTGTCAAAGACGCGCGCCAAATTGTTGGCATCGACGCTTTAATCGGAATCTCGACACACTCCATCCAACAAGCGCGTGAAGCCGTTCTCGACGGAGCAAACTATATCGGTTGTGGTCCAACGTTTCCCTCGGAAACAAAAACATTCGCGGGATTCCCTGGAATTTCTTTCCTTAGCGAAGTAAAGAATGAGATCCAGTTACCAGCGTTTGCGATTGGTGGCATCAACCCCACCAATCTAGAGCAAGTCATCAATGCGGGAATGTCTCGTGTTGCTGTCAGCCAGGCGGTTACTGCGGTAACTTCTCCCAGCAAAGCAATTCAAATATTTCAAGAACACCTCGGCAGCGCATGCCGCCCCTCTGCCACGGTGGATTAATCAAGCAGTGAACTAATCGTACGACGCATTTCTTCGTCGATACCCTCACGGTACCCTTGCCAAACTCCACGAATGACTCCGTCACGATCAAGAATTAATGTGGTGGGATAAGAAAAACCATTCTCCTCGCTGGCCTCGGCTACGGCGCTACGGGTGATCTGCTCGAGATCCGCAAAGACAGGGAAAGAAACATGAAGGCTGTCCAAAAACTGAGTGGTCGTCGCTCGCAATGTCGCATTACTCATCACGTCCTCTTGCTTGCAGGAGACCGAAACAAACTGAAATCCGGCTTGGGTGGAAAATTCCCTCTGAATTGCCACCATGGATGGAAATTCAACTCGACAGGGATAACACCAAGTACCCCAAAAGTTGATGAGCGCAACTCGACCAGCCAAATTTTCCAGGTAGATGCTACAACCGTCCTCCTTCAACGGGGTTAACTTTATCCGGCTGAGGCGTTTGCCAACCGCCACGTGCCCTTCGCCGGAATTCAGTGCCACTCGCTTCTTAACGTTCGCATAAACAACTACCAGCAACAAAAGAACAGTCCCTAAAATCCAAAGCCGGCGCGTCCTCATCCGAACCAGCGGAAGCTCCTTGCGTTCACGATCGGAGGCGAAGCGGCTATATTCGTCGGTGGAAGCCATTGGCTGGTTTTTGTCTGGCATTTTGACTGATTCGTTTGGATCGTTCCCTACTGCGAAAATCATTGCAATGAATTACGAAGTCGAGCAGAAGTTTCTCGTCGATTCAATCACTGCTATCCAGCATCAATTGCTTGCAATGGGAGCAGAGTTCGGTGAGCGAGTCCAACAGGTCGACCGTTATTTTGCGCATCCGGCGCGAAACTTCCAAGAGACTGATGAAGCGTTTCGTATCCGGACCGTCGGATCGGACAATTACATCACCTACAAAGGCCCTAAAATTGATGCCGATACAAAAACACGCCGCGAACTCGAGTTACCATTACCGAACAACGTTGGTTGGGCGGAACAATTCTTCTTGCTCTTACAAGAACTCGGCTTCCAAAACGCGGGACAGGTTTGCAAGGATCGTGTCACCGGAAACCTCCACTGGCGCGGTACTGACGTCACCCTGGCATTGGACGAAGTCGAAGGCTTGGATACCTTTCTTGAGATTGAAATCGTTTGCCAGGAACCCCAACTCGACAAAGCCCGCCAACTCGTCAAATCCTTAGCCACGGAACTCAAGCTAACGAACCCCGAAGTTCGTAGTTATCTAGAATTGCTTGTAAAGCACTGAAAAAATGACTGGTTTCCTTGTTTTTTTCTTTTTTTTTCTCAGGGAATCGAAACTTTCGGCCACCCGCAAGGTTTATTCTCTTGGTATGCCACTTGGCGCCATTTTCAAGAACATCACGGTGTGGTTCTCAGGCCATTGCTTTTTGACTTCACAGGAGATTCCCATGAAAAATTTTCCTTATTGCGCCTCCCTGCTCATTTTCGCACTTTTCACCGGTGGGGGGTTTTCTCAAGATCAAAGTGATCAACCCACAAAACGCGCCGCCTTCATTAAGAAATTCGATAAAGATGGCGACGGTAAACTGAGTGAAACCGAACGAGCTGCGGCAAAAAAAGCTGCTGCCAAACGCGGTAACAAAGGCCAGCCTGGCGATACCCGCAGGCCTAGTCCTGACCGCCAAGCACTGCTGAAAAAATTCGACAAGGATGGCGACGGCAAATTAAACCAAGCTGAACAGACTGCGCTCCGTAACGCGATGCAAAAAAAACGTGGATCGGTCGAAAAAGGGCCGGGACAAGGGCGCCCAAACATGAAACAACTTCTGGCTAAATACGACACCAATGGTGATGGAAAACTGGACGCCAAAGAGCGTGCGAAGATCAAAAAGCCAACACCGCGTCCCGGAACGGAACGCGACAAACAAACCAATCAAGAACGTCAGAAAAGACTACTGCAACGTTTCGACAAGGACGGCGACGGAAAACTCAGCCCAGCAGAACGTGGGGCCATGAAGGAATACCTCGAAAAACGCCGTGCCGAGCGTGGACCAAATGGAGCGCGACCAGCCAGTAATGGCAAGCCAAACGTTCCGCGAAATCGTTTAGACCAAAAAAACGTATTAAAACAATTCGACGTCAACGGCGATGGTCAATTGGATGCCAGCGAAAAAACGGCAGCCCGCAACGCCGTACGAAAAAAGACCAAGTAGGCCCACACCTCCAAGCTACAAACCAGACCCGGCCTCCAGACACCCGCGTTTACCGTAAACCTTGGGTTTCCAGTAATCACGGGCGACTGGCTGGTCGTATCACGGGCAGATTCCGTGTTTACGGAAACTCTTGAGCAAAGAACTTCATAGCACATTGCGACTCTGGCGTGTCACGGTATATTGAGGTCTTCGGTGCCGCCGCCGAATTTGTCTGCGGCTTTTCGCACGACGGATTAAAACTCTAGGGGTGGCAATTTCTCCGTCATTCCTCGCTTCAGATGATCGCGTCACCATGAAAGTAGCAATTACCGATTATTCGTTTCCAAATCTAGATGTCGAACGTGGCATTCTTGAACCACTGGGCTGTACGGTTGTCGCCGGGCAATGCAAAACACCCGAGGCTTTGATTGAATTGACCGCCGACGCAGATTACGTCATTACCCAATTCGCACCAATGGATGCAGCCGTTGTTTCCAAGCTGCAAAAAGCTCGTGTGATCGTGAGGTACGGCATCGGATTTGATAATGTTGACATCGATGTGGCTAAGGCTAAGAACCTGCCTGTGTGCAATGTACCAGCGTATTGTATCGATGAGGTTGCCGATCACACAGCCGCATTCATCTTAGGAGCAACCCGACGTTTAGTAGAAAACGACAACGTAATCAAAGATGGTGACTGGAAATTAGCTGTTTCTTTGGAAGCTATGCGTTGCCTCCGCGATCAAACAGTTGGTATTCTTGGCTTTGGCCGCATTGGTCGCGAAGTGGTTGCCAGACTGCGCGGTTTTAAATGTAAGATCTTAGTTTTTGACCCTGTCGTTCCCGCTGATGAGATCACGTCCGCCGGTTGCGATGCAGTAAGCCTCGACGATTTGTTTGCTGCAAGTGATATCTTGACATTGCACTGCCCTTCGAATGCTCAGACGCGTGGTGTGATCAATTCAGAATCACTTAGCAAGATGAAGGCAGGAGCCATCTTAATTAACGTAGGGCGTGGCGATCTGGTAGACACCGCCGCCTTGGTCGAAGCTTTGCAGTCGGGGCAACTGAGTGCTGCTTCTCTCGACGTGTTTGCTCCCGAACCACTAGCAGTAGATAACCCCTTGCGAAGCATGGACAATGTAATCACTTCATCTCACATTGCTTCCTGCAGTGTCGTGGCGGCTCGCAGCCTGCGAGAATCTGCTGCGAATATCGTTGCCGATGTCATTCGTGGCAACCCACTGACAAGCATTGTGAACGGCGTAGCGTCTCCGGAGGGATAGTCGAATGTCGGTCCGCATTACTCCGTACGAACTCAACGTTCCTGACGAACTCCTCACAGACCTGCACGACCGTCTGCGGCGCACCCGTTGGCCCCAATCGTTTCCCGAGCAAGGTTGGGATTACGGTACGAACACGGATTTCATGCGATCGTTAGTCGACTACTGGCTCAATGACTTCGATTGGCGCAAACAAGAAGCGGCCATCAATCAATACGAGCACTTTAAAGCACAGGTGGACGATGTAGGCGTCCATTTCATGCACATTCCAGGGAAGGGTCCTGATCCGACTCCACTACTGATGCTCCATGGCTATCCCTGGTCTTGGGCAACATTTTTGCGGATCATTCCGCTCCTGACCGATCCCACATCATACGGCGGAGCGGCGGAGGACTCGTTCTCACTGGTAATCCCATCGCTTTGCGGGTTTTGCCTCTCCGACCAAGTGCCGCGCCGCGGCTTCGGTTTCCAACACCACCCGCCCATCTACAATGCGATTATGCAGGAATTAGGCTATGAACGGTATGGCCTCTATGGCGGTGATTGGGGAGGAATCATCACTTTCCCCTACGGTCATCAGTTCCCAGAACAGTTACTCGGCATCCATCTGAATTACATGGGACAAAGGATGCGGGATGAACGTCCTCCCGACGAGTGCGATGAAAACATCATTCGGGGATTCGGTCTTTTCAACGCGCCCATCCGACCACGTGACTCGGACAGCTTAAAATTCTGGAAAGCAGCAGAAACCTTCTGGATGGAACAGTCTGGATATAGTCATGTCAACATGACGTGTCCTCAGAGCTTCGCTCATCTTGTCTCCGATTCCCCGGTAGGAGCCGCCGCTTGGATCGTCGAAAAATATCATCAATGGAGCGATTGGAACGAAACGTTTGAGGAAGTGTTCACGAAAGATGACCTGCTGACAAATATCATGCTCTATTGGATCAATAATACATTTGGAACAGCGATTCGAATCTACTACGAGTCTCACTACACGCCATGGAAAGTTAAACCGGGAAATCGCATTGAAGTTCCCACCGCAATCTTGTCGTTTCCCAAAGACATCGTCCCCTTGCTAAAATCACGCGCCGAAGCGTACTACAACGTCAGGCGTTTTAAATACATGGAACGTGGTGGGCATTTTGGAATCTTTGAATGTGCCGAAGACTATGCCGTCGATCTACGCGCATTTTTTAACGAGTTAAAAACGAGCTAGAAAAAAGCTTGTACTACAAATGATTTCTGCAGCGATAGGTTTTTTTCCTTCATCGGCCCAACTAGTCGTTTCGTCTATCACCACCTTCCTGTTTTTGTTTATCTGGCCACGTGCTGCATGTCCTTCCTCGCCCTCGACATTGGTTCTTCTTCCATCAAAGGTGCGCTACTCGACCTCGACCGAAGAGTGGTCAGTACGACCACTCGTCGCCCTTCACCCAAAAGGTTGCCTGGGCCGGCACTACATTTTGAAATAAAGCTCGATGAGATCATTGCCGCTGTCAGGTCCGTCATAGAAGAACTCCTCGAGGCGGAAAATCAGATTGAGGGCTTGATCAGCTGCGGCCAGATGGCGGGAATGGTGCTGGTCGACCCTGCTGGTAACGCACAATCAAACTACCTGTCTTGGCAGGACCAGCGCGGGCTCGAAAAACATCCATCCGGCACCGGAACCTATTACAAAGTCTTCTGCGAGCGTCTCGGCAGTGAAAAGCTAAGTGAACTTGGGCACGAGTGCAAACTTGGCTCCGCCGCAAGTCTGTTGTTCTGGCTGGCTGAAAACCAGCAACTTCCCTCCCACTGCATGCCGCTGATGTTGGCAGACTATGTTTGGCTCAAGATCTGCCATGCTGAAGCCATCACGGAATACACCAACGCACTCGGGTCACTCAATCTTCAGACCCGCCAGTGGCATCTCGAAGCGTTTCGAGACCTGGGCCTCGCAGAAGTTGATTGGCCGCGACTCTGCGATCCGTTTCATGCCGTGGGTGAACTCGCAACACCAACGAGCTTAATTCCCTGTTATCCCTCGGTCGGAGACCACCAGTGCGCTTTGGCGGGGACACTTCTACAGCAAAACGAGCTGTCGATAAACGCATCAACGGGCTCGCAAATTAGCCTGCTCGCTGATTCTCATCAACCGGGAAATTATCAAGTGCGTCCCTATTTCGATGGTCAATTCCTCAATACGCTCACTCATTTGCCTGCTGGCAGATCATTAAACGTCCTGGTTGATTTATTGACCGAGATTGCTCGGTCACAAAATATCGAACTCGCGGATCCCTGGGAGTACATCCATCAAGTGGTACCAACCGCCAACTCCGACCTACAGACCGACCTGGCATTTTTCGCCGGTCCGATGGGAGACCGCGGCGCCATTTCAAACATCTCGGTCGACAATTTGAACGTCAGCAACCTATTTTTTGCCGCCTACAAAAACATGGCAAACAACTACGAATCATGTGCTAACCGATTGTCCCCAGCACGAAAGTGGAATAGTCTGGTGCTTTCAGGTGGCCTCGCCCAAAACAGTAAAGCATTGCGTGATCTTGTGCTAACACGTTTCCCAGGCACGCAGCGGATTTGCGAAACAACCGAAGAAACGTTTCACGGGTTGCTCGTTTTGGCTTTGGTTGCCAGCGGGCGTGCCGCCAATTTAGCGACGGCAACGGATTTGATGAGAACCGAAAACTAAAATCCTTTTTCTGTCTCAAACAACGGTAACATCCATGACAGCTCGAGATCCGAACCAACTCCCCGCAACCTGCCTACCCACCTGGGAAACCGCCGAGCTCCCGGAGCCCAAGCCTCTGGGCTGGCGCAATCTGAGCGGATTCATTGGACCTGGGATCGTCATGTGTGGCATTCAAATCGGAGGGGGCGAATGGCTCTTCGGCCCGGCGATCACTGCCAAGTATGGCGGCGGTCTGATGTGGATCGCAACCATCGCAATCCTCGGCCAAGTGTTTTACAACATTGAATGTGGTCGCTATGCCTTGGCCACAGGGGAACCCGTTTTCACTGGCTTTATGCGGACGCGCCCCGGCCCGACATTTTGGGTGAGCGTAGCCCTCCTTTTCAGTATGGGCGCATTTATCCCAGCCCTCTCGACCAATGCAGCTGTTTTGATCGTCTCGATGTATCTAGGGCATCCTCCGGGACCAGAAAACGCTTTCATAATCAACACTACCGCCTACATCCTGTTGGGCTTGGTTGTGCTTCCTGTTCTGATTGGTGGCAAGATCTACAATATGCTGCAGATTGTCATGACCGCCAAGGTTTTCACCGTCCTCGGATTCTGTTTGATTATTGGTTTGTTCTTTGTTAGCTCCTCAGGTTGGCTAAACGTCTTCAGCGGTTTCTTGAAATTCGGCAATGTACCGACGATTGATGAACAAGGGTCCGAAACCGTCGTAAATGCCTTCTCTCATTTCTTCGAAACTGGCGAATGGCCAATCATTGCCTTGACCAATATTGCGTTGCTGGGTGCGTTCGCTGGATACGCGGGAGGCGGCGGGCTGAGCAATTCCACTTACAGCAACTTTGTTCGTGACAAAGGTTGGGGAATGGGTAGTCAAGTCGGCGCCATTGCCAGCGCGGTGGGCGGCCGGGATGTCACGTTAAGCCACATTGGTAAGGTCTTTGTGATCAATGAGGAAAATCTTCGTCGCTGGAAAGTTTGGTGGAAATACATCATCACGGATCAAGCCTTTATTTGGGCACCGGGTTGCTTCATGGGGATGGCTTTACCGGCATTGATGTCCATCGAGTTCTCGCAATTTTCACCCATGTTTGGAGTCGAGGGAATTCCCTATGCGCAACCACTCATTGCGGCCGATGGCATTCGGAACTCACCCAATCTTGCTGCCGGAACACAGCAGGTTTTGTTTTTGGTCGCCCTGTTTGTTGGACTAATGGTTTTCCTCCCGAGCCAAATGTCGATAGTCGAAGATTTTGCGCGCCGCTGGACCGATATCATCTGGTCAGGGAACCGACGCGTTCGAGAGAACATGAAGTCCCACCAAGTCAAATATATCTTTTACAGCATCGTTGGTTTTTACGTTGTTTGGTCGTTTACTTCCGCAACCGTTTTTCTGACGTTTGGTGACGCGCCGAAGTTAATGGTGACGTTTGTTGCTAATTTCAACAATATTGCCCTCGGGTTAACTTCCTTCCATATTCTCTACATCAATCGAACGCTGCTACCCAAAGCCCTGCAACCCAAATGGTACAGTCAGCTTGGAATTGTCTGTTGTGGTCTCTTTTATTTCGGCCTGGCTTCGCTCGTTTTCTATGTGAAAGTCATTCCTTTGATTTTCGGCAGTTAAAATATTGCGTGCGCATTCGAAAGTAAACCAATCATGAGTTCACAATTATTTGATTTGAGCGACCAAGTCGCGATGGTCTCTGGTTCGGCCCAAGGAATGGGCAAGCACATGTTGCTCGCTCTGGCTCAACAGGGCGCCAACGCAGTCGTGGTCGACTTAAATATCGAAGCCGCGCAAAACACGGCTGCTGAAATTGAGGCTCTCGGACGTCAAGCCTTGGCCGTTCAGTGCGATGTTTCCGACGTTGACCAGATCCGTGACCTCTACCGGCAAATTGACGATAAATTTGGACGCATCGATTTCGTGGGCAATGTTGCCGGCCATAGTATCCGTCAGAAACCGGAGGATATCCCCCTCGAAGAGGTCGAAGCCGCCTGGCGGAGCTTGGTCTATGGTCGCTTCTGCTCTTGCCAGGAAGCAGGTCGCCGCATGATCCAACAAGGCAAAGGGTCCATTGTAAATATCGGCTCCTTGGCGAGTGTCACCGCGTTGGGACGAGGGCACATTGCTTATAGCATGGCCATGGGCGCAGTCGTGGCAATGACCCGTGAATTAAGTACCGAATGGAGTGGCCGCGGCGTGCGGGTCAATTGCATCTTACCGGCGCAAACCTTAAATCCAAATTTAAAAAGCCGTATGGCTTCGGATCCTCGTCTGAAAGATCGTTATCTAAGCGGGCTCCCCGTGGGTAGATTTGGAGATCCTACCGATATTCAAGGGCTTTCCGTATTTCTCGCCTCAGACGCGGCGTCGTTCATTACCGGTGCCCTGATTCCGATGGACGGCGGCAATTTAGCCATGAATGCAGGCGGATCGGTGGGATCGGAAGTTTTTAATGAGTAACAAGGCACTCCTCGTTCGGTTCACCCTTTGCGGATCCAGGTTCTGTCCACAAATATCTTTTGCGAGACCACCGTCGACCCTGTACTTTGTGTTCACTCTGAATCAAAATCAAACGTTCGATTTTTGAAATTGCGAGAAAAAAAGCATGGCCACCGTCGAAGTCAACAAACACCTCACCAAAGACACTGCCCTTTCCGTGTTTCGCACGATGCAAATTATTCGGCAGTGCGAAGAACAACTAGCAAAATCGCATCAACGCGGCCTTGTCCATGGTGCCTGCCACACCTATGTGGGTGAGGAAGCCATTGCCAGCAGTATTTTCGCCCACTTACGACCTGAAGATGTGGTCTTTAGTACCCACCGTGGCCACGGACATGCCTTAGCAAAAGGCCTGCATCCACGTGAATTAATTGCGGAATTGTATGGTCGCAAAACGGGATGCTCCCAAGGGCGTGGCGGAAGCATGCATTTGTTTAAACCAGAAATCGGCATGATGGGGACCAGCGGAATTGTCGGACCATGCATCTTGCACGCCTGTGGTGGTGGTTACACCTTCAAAATTCAGAAGAAAGACAATGTTGCCGTAGCCTGCTTTGGTGACGGCGCCGTAAATAACGGTGCCTTTCATGAAGGCATGAACATGGCCGCTATCTGGAACCTACCGGTCATTTTGGTTTGCGAAAACAACCAGTTCGCAACCGAAGTCGCCTTCAGCTATTCGAGTGGCATTCCCGACGTGGGGCGGAGAGCTGAAAATTATGGGATTCCGGGATTTGAGGTCGATGGCAACGATGTCCACGAGATTTTTCGAGTCGGAGGCGAAGCCGTTGAACGAGCACGCGGTGGCGGTGGGCCGACGTTAATCGAATGCAAAACCTATCGGACGCGGGCGCACGCCGAGGGAATGGGTGATTTCACCTATCGCACCCGCGAGGATGTCGAGGAATGGAAGACACAATGCCCTCTCAAGCGATTTCGTGCCGCGGCCATTTCGGACGACCTAGTAACCGCTGCAGAACTCGATGAAATCGCCGCCGAAGTTAAAGCCTTGATTGCCGAGTCCCATGAATTTGCAGAAGCCAGCGAATATCCGGACGGCGCCACCGCTGCCAAACATGTCTATTTCGAGGGACCACACGACCCACCACCGCCAGCTCCTCCGCAGGGCGAACGCCAAACAACTTTTGTGGCTGGCACTCTGGAAGCACTCGACCACGAAATGGGAAACAACCCCGACATTTTTGTGATGGGGGAAGGCATCGGTGCAAGAGGTGGCAACTTCACGACCACTCTCGGGCTCTACGAGAAATATGGTGCCGAGCGACTCTGTGATACGCCGATCTGCGAACGTGGGTTTGTCGGTCTGGGGTGCGGAGCCGCGATGAGCGGAACACGGCCATTGATCGACTTTATGTTCATCGACTTCATCAATGACTCCTTTGGTGAGATGATTAATCAAATTGCCAAGATGCAATACATGAGCAGTGGCCGGTTAAAGATGCCGATCCTCTTGCGCGGTTGCATCGGCATTGGGCACTCGGCAGCAACCCATCATTCCGGCAGTTATCACTCCGTTTACGCCCACATCCCCGGTCTGCGCGTGGTAACACCAGCAACTCCATACGACGCCAAAGGGCTCTTTACCCACGCGCTGCGCTGCCAAGATCCGGTATTGTTCCTAGAACACCGGGAATTGATGTCCATTAAAGGTCCCGTTCCCGCAGAACCGTATGAAATTCCTTTTGGCCAAGCAGCCATTGCACGTGAAGGAAACGACGTTACCGTCGTGGCCTTGTCGTTGATGTTGCACCATGCGTTAGACGCAGCAGAAAAACTAGCAAATCGTGGAATTTCGGTGGAAGTCATCGATCCACGCACGGTTTCTCCACTCGACACCGATACCATTCTGCAGTCCGTTGGCAAAACGGGTCGGCTGCTAGTCGTCGATGAGGCGTTTACCCCCTGTAGTGTCGCGTCGGAAATTGCGGCCCGCGTCGCGGACGCTGGCTTCGATGATCTCGACGCACCGATCAAAACCCTCAATGGTGTCTTTACCCCGACACCCTATGCACCGACACTCGAAAAGGAAATTGTGCCCAATCCCGAAACGGTACAACAGGCTATTGAAGATTTGCTGGCCGAATAGAAAACTCGGGAAATACCTAGGCGTTTATTTGTCGTTTTCGCAACTTTTGTGCAAGCAATCTAAACTTTTTTTGAAATCATCATGGCATACGATATCGTAGTTCCCCGTCTTGGTTGGTCGATGGACGAGGGCACTTTTGCTGAATGGCTGAAACAGGATGGTGACCAAGTCAACGCCGGAGACATGCTCTTCATTCTGGAAGGTGAAAAAGCCGCGCAGGAGATTGAGTCCTTTGATTCCGGCATTTTACGGATTCCTCCCCAAGGTCCCCAACCAGGCGATACGGTCGCCGTCGGCCAGTTGCTCGGCTATTTAGTCGAGGAAGGCGAAGAACCACCCTTTGAAAACATCTCTGTCGGCAAAGCGACCACGAAAAGTAGCTCAGACCAAGAAAGTAAACCTCCACAAAAAGATTCCAACGTCTCTGCTGGCCCCGCCATCCGCCGCCTGGCACGCGACTTGAACGTCGACCTGACCGCCTTGCAAGGCACTGGTCCGGCCGGACGCATCACTCAGGAGGATGTGCGTGCAGCCAGCAAGGCACCTGCCAATCTTCCGGCAACCGCTACTCCGATGGGTGGAAAACGTAGTACGAGTTCGCCACGCGCCCGGCGTATCGCCAGGGAACTCGGGCTGGATCCAACAACCGTCACAGGGACCGGTCGTGGTGGTCGAGTTCGAGAAAGGGACATCCGTGCTGCCGCCGCACAGGCTGGCAAAACAACTGCACCGGCGACCAGCTCGCTCGCTTCCCTCAGCGGGAAAACGATTCCTATCACACCCATTCGTCGCACAATTGCCGAACGGATGCTGGCGGGAATTCACCAAGCGGCACCGGTCACCCTCACGACTAAAGTTAATGCCACAAATCTCGTTAATTTACGGGTCCAATTCAAAGCTGCCGATCTCGGTTCGCAAACCCCTTCGTTTACGGACCTGATCGTGAAGCTCTCTGCAGTTGCCTTAACCGAACACCCGCTGCTTTCTGCCCAATGGACGGAAAACGGAATCGTGGTTCCCGAGCGGATCAATGTCGCGTTCGCCGTGGACACCGCAGCTGGCCTTCTCGCCCCCGTGATCGAAGATGTCGGAGCGAAGACAATTCGGCAAATTGCGACCGACGCACAAGCACTCATTGAAGCAGCAAACGCAAGTACATTGACTGCCGAGCAGATGCGAAACGGTTGCTTCACAGTCAGTAATTTGGGTGGCTTTGGAGTCGATGCCTTCACGCCCATCATCAACCTGCCTCAAGCGGCTATTTTAGGAGTTGGGCGGATTGCGAAAGAACCTGTTGTCGTCGACAATCAAATCGTGATTCAAGAAGTGATGGCGCTGAGTTTGACTTTTGACCACCGCATTGTCGATGGTGCTCCTGCCGCACGTTTTCTTGATCAACTGCGATCCTGCATTGAACAACCTAGCCCCTGGTTAATGGGCTAACATAAACGCAGACAACAAGCTGCGACATCCAACCGTTGATCCGCTGGTGCTGACGGCGGTGTCGTTAAAAACCAATTGCCGAAAACGCTTTCTCCGAACGATTTCGGCGACTCTTCTAAAGGGAGCAAGATGAAAAGTGACCTCTCCGAACAAGTAGCCTTAGTGACCGGTTCATCACGAGGCATTGGCCTGGCAATTGCAGATCGTTTCGCCGCCAATGGTGCCACGGTGATTTACTCTGACATCGATACCAAGCAACTACAGCAGACAACCGCCGAACGCGACGGTGCGATTGGTTATGAACTGGATGTTACGAACCGACAACAAGTCCAAAAGACTGTACACGAGATTGTCGAGCGTTTCGGCCATCTGGATCTATTGGTCAACAATGCCGGTGTCAACACACTAAAACATCGAGTTACCGTCGACGAGTTTCCTCACGACGAATGGGATCGCATTGTCGCGGTGGACCTCAATGGTGTCTACAACATGAGTCACGAAGTTACCAAAGTGATGCGCAAGCAAGGCGCCGGTCGAGTCATCAACATTGCCTCCATCGCCGGAATCGTCCCCTTACGACTCCAATGTGCATTCACCGCAGCCAAAGGCGGTGTGGTAAATTTCACCAGGGCCATGGCAATCGAATTAGGAAAAGACGGAATCCTCGTCAACGGGATCGCGCCAGGATCGACTCTCACGGCCGGCACCGAAGATCTTTTCTATGGCGAAGATGGAAAATTCAAAGACAATGTTCAAAAGCTTTTGAATAGCATTCCCCTCGGACGCCCTGGGAGCACGAACGAAATTGCCGTTGCAGCGCTCTTCCTGGCGGATCCTGAAAACTCCTACATGAACGGACAAATCCTGACCGTCGATGGAGGTTGGACCGCGGGATACCATCGGGATTTTTAATTTTTGGCTAGTCCTACCATCAAAATCACGGAGTTTGGGATATATTAAGGAGACATGCTGTCTCCATGATAGTATCCTTCCCTCTCGCGCTCGTGATCTAGGTAAAGAGAGACCTCAGTCCTTCCTTGGTGGCAAATGATTTTTCGCTTTCCTATTCCTCTTGCCGTGGCTGGCCTCGGGCTACTTTTCATCGTCGAACGGATCCCAGCTGCGGACCTTCCGAAGGCAAGTCGCGAGCAGCAATACAAAGAGCAAATCTTGCCCATCCTGCAGGCCAGATGCTACGAATGCCATGCCGGCTCCGAGCAAGAATCCGGATTCCGCCTCGACACACGCCACCGCGCCCTCGTAGGTGGCGACAGCGGCGTGGCCATTATTCCGGGCAATCCTGGTGAAAGCGAATTTCTCCGCCGGATCACTTCGACGGACGAATCCGAATGGATGCCACCAGAAGGAGAGCGTCTCAGTTCCAGCGAAATCGCTCTCTTAACCGACTGGATTGCGGAGGGAGCCAGCGGCCTGCCAGATTCCATTGCGGAGCAGCCAACGCATTGGGCATTTCAACCAATCTCACGGCCAACACCACCGCCAGTAGATTCAACCTGGCCTCATAATGCTGTGGACAGCTTTATCCTCGACCGACTTCGTCAGGAGACAATCGAACCGTCTGCAACCGCAAGCCGCGAAACGTTGGTTCGTCGCCTTTACCTTGATCTCCTCGGCTTGCTTCCGCCTCGAGAGCGCGTCACCACTTTCATTCGCGCTGGCGATCCAGATGCGTTCGAGCGGCTGGTAGACGAGCTGCTGGCTTCACCACACTACGGGGAAAGATGGGGCAGGCATTGGTTGGATTTAGCCCGGTATGCCGACAGCACGGGATACGAGAGCGACCAACCGAGACAAATTTGGGCCTATCGTGATTGGGTCATTAATGCCCTTAACCGCGACCTGCCCTTTAGCGACTTTGTGATCGAACAATTTGCCGGCGACCAAATCCCCAACGCCACGGTGTCGCAAAAAATTGCGACCGGATTTCATTGCAATGCGATGTTCGACGGAGGCGTACGCTGGGAAGCGGTCATCGATCGAGTGAACACCACCGGATCGATTTTTCTAGGTCTGACACTCGGCTGCGCACAATGCCATACACATAAAACCGATCCCGTGACCCAGCGTGAGTTCTACAGCCTGTTCGCCTATTTCAATGCCGGCTACGTTCGTCAAATGGACTTTGCCGGGAATCTTGTCGATCCGCCACCATCCCCCGTCGACAAAACCACCGAACTTCCGGCCACAACTCTAATCATGACCTATTCTCCCTCCACGACCCACCTCTTCGTGCGTGGCGACCCACGAAATCATGGAGAACAAGTGACCTCAGGCGTACCTGCCTTCCTACATGATTTGGAGACCAGGGATGACCAACCATCACAGCGACTTGACTTAGCTCGCTGGATCATGGCCGACGACAACCCGCTCACGGCCCGTGTCACCACAAACCGTGTATGGCAGCGTTTCTTTGGTCTCGGTCTCGTGAAGACGGAAAATGATTTTGGCGTGCAAACTCCTCTCCCCATCCACTCCTCCTTGCTTGATTTCCTCTCAATCTACCTGCGAGGCAAACCAACACATCCTATCCATCAATGGTCAACCAAACATCTCCATCGTTTGATTGTTTCTTCCGCAACCTACCGACAGTCGTCACACATCCGGAGAGATCTTCTCGAGTCTGATCCACAAAACCACTGGTGGGCAAGACAAAATCGGCTGCGACTGGAAGCGGAAATCATTCGAGATATCGCACTCGATGCCGCAGATTTACTCACCCCAAAGATCGGTGGCGCTTCGGTCTACCCCGCGCAACCAGACGGCATTCTGGCCGGCCGTGCCACCCCCGCGCAATGGGAGCCGAGTACCGGAGAGGATCGCTTACGGCGCGGCATGTATACCTGGGTGTGGCGTTTGACCCCCCATCCCCACTTACCGCTCTTTGACGCACCCGATGGAGTAACTGCCTGTACACGGCGTGATCGATCGAACGTACCAGTCCAAGCCCTGACATTGCTGAACGATCCAACCTTCGTGGAATGCTCCCAGGCGTTGGGAAGACGCGTGATCAGAACCGACTCGGCGAGCGACTCGGACGCCATTCAGTTTTTGTTTCAAACATGTTTATCCCGCTTGCCCAGCCAACAAGAACACAAGTTGATTGAACAACTGCTTAATCAACAAAGGCAAACACTGGCCTTGTCTGAATCAGAATGCCAACTGATTGTCGGCGAGTCTTCCCTGCCACATATCTCCCTCACAGAACAAGCAGCGTGGGTCGTCATTGCACGCAGCATTCAAAATCTCGACGAGTTTTTCACACGCCCCTAAGTTTCCCTCTGACAAAACCCATGAATAGACACCTGCACTCGACGCGTCGTCGCTTCTTCGGGACCAGTGCCCTGAGCTTGGCTCCGATCGCGCTCAATTCGCTGTTCCGTCAGCAATCTTCGGCTGCCGAAATCGACTCGCTGAGCGGACCGCTACAAGCCCGCACACCGCATTATTCAGCGCGAGCAAAATCTGTCATTTTTTTGTTTCAAACGGGCGGACCTAGTCAGATGGATCTCTTTGATCCTAAACCGGCGTTGAACCGACGTGACGGCGAAGATTTTCCTGACGAGTTTTTAAAGAAGGTCCAGTTCGCTCAGATCCAAGAGAAGGTGCCACAAATTTGGGGCTCCCCCTACCGATTTTCCCAGCATGGGGAATGTGGCGCACCGATGTCAGAATTGCTACCGCACATGGCAACAATTGTCGACCAGGTTTCGTTTGTACACACCATGAAGACAGACGATACAAACCACATGTTTGCGGAACTCATGATGAACACTGGTTGGAGGCAATTTGGCCGTCCCAGTATCGGCAGTTGGGTCAGCTATGGTTTAGGCAGTGAATCCCAAGACTTACCAGCATTTCTCGTCTTGGGAGGTGCTCCTCGGTCCAAAGCAGCCAATTACGGAAATGGGTTTTTGCCTTCCAAATATCAAGGGACGAAGCTGCGCAACTCGGGCGACGCGATCCTCAATCTTTCCAACCCGGCAGGCTATACGCCGCAACGACAAGCAAATTCGATTCAAACGATTAATGCTTTAAATCGCATTCGTTATGAAGAAAATGGCGATGACGAAGTAGCCGCGCGGATCGCTTCTTACGAATTGGCTTTTCGCATGCAGGCAGCCGCTCCGGAATTGCTGGAACTCAACAAGGAAACACCAGAGACCTTGAGACAATACGGTATCGACGACCCTGCCCGTCCCACCTTTGCCCGTAATTGCCTGCTGGCGCGCCGCCTGGTGGAACGTGGAGTTCGTTTCATTCAGATATTTAACACTGACTGGGATCATCACACGGCCCTCGCCACCGGCCTTCCCAACATGTGCCGGGTCACCGACCAGCCCTCAGCAGCGCTGATCAAGGACCTGGCGCAACGTGGACTTTTGGACGACACGTTAGTCATTTGGGGTGGTGAGCTCGGTCGCACACCGGTAGCGCAAAAAAGCATGAACCCCAACGAAGCCGTCGGCCGCGACCACCAAATCAATGCCTTTACCATGATGTTTGCCGGTGGAGGCGTGAAACGCGGTTCCACCCTTGGCGCAACCAACGACTTGGGCTGCGTACCCATCACCGATTCCTGGCACGTCTATGATTTACAGGCCACGATCCTGCACGCCCTCGGTCTCGACCACAAGGCCTTAACCTACCGCTACCAAGGCCGCGACTTTCGCCTCACCGACGTCCATGGCAACGTCAAGCACGAGTTGTTCGCTTAATCCATGTAGCGACTGTGAGACTCTCTTTTAATCAGAAAATACACGATTACTCGACTCCGAACCCCTCTCCACACATGCCACCAGACGCCCAAGTTTTACTTGTGTCGTCCTGTAACAAAGATCTGCCTCCCCGTGGCTCTGCGCCGGTGCACCCGGAAGCACCACAGGCCCCTATTCACCTCCCCTGAGGATCGCAGTATGGGTGCGCAAATCAAGTCCACCATCTTGAAAGGTTCGCCCATGACAGGTGGCACAACACATTAACAGGTTGGGGATCACCTTATCTGCCGTCATCTTACGCGAGACCTGGAGGGCTTCTTTCGGTACCTGTTCAATCCACTGCCGAACCTATTCGACTTCTGCGACCGTTACTTCTGTTTCTCGATCGGCAGGCATCTCGCCAGCCGTGATCAATGAAAACAAAGGACTTGCGTCCGGTTGCCCCGCCACTAGGACATCTCCATCCGCGCTGCCACGCAGCAGGGCGGGCATGTTGCTCAGATCGAGGTCCGCCTCTTGGGTCTGCCCACCATGACAGCGCACACAGTGCCGCAGGAAAATCGACTTGATTTGCTCCTCAAATCTGAGGGCATGCGATTCCTTTGCCAACCCGCATGGAACCACCATCAATGGCAGAACCACCAACCAGCATAGACCCAGCAATAACCTAGAGAATATGCTCAAAGCAAGCGCCTAAGGTTCGAGATCGGTAATTCCATTTTTCTCTCCACATCGCAGCACAAATCACAGCTACTTTTGGTTTTAGAATAAATTGGGCCGTCTCTGGTTTACACGACTGCGGGCTTCTATCACATTGCGTCATAGGCAGCTTTATTCTTGTTACTTTTTCATACCTCCAAACTTTTAATCATTGGCTTATCCCATGCAAATCTTGCGACTTATCTGGACTAGTTTGCTCCTCTGGCCGGTCCTATGCGTTTCGCTGCCATGCCCGGCAGCAGAGATTATTCGCCTCTGGCCCAGCAAGCCTCCAGGGAAAAAACTTGCTGTCGGCGCGGAACAAGACATAACCAACGAGCAAAGTCGGCTGGTTGCCGGCCAACCACTCATCCGTTTGACCAATGTCACCACACCTGAGGTGCATGTGTTTCATCCCGAGGAACAACACCGTAACGGCGCATCCGTGATTGTCTGCCCCGGTGGTGGCTTCCGTATTTTGGCCTGGGACTTGGAGGGAACAGAGGTTGCCGAGTGGCTCAATTCGCTCGGTGTAACCGCCATCGTTTTAAAATACCGCACTCCAACTCAGGAGTTGGATCCAGCTTGGTTGCTTCCCGTTCAAGACGCACAGCGCGCCGTCAGCCTGGTACGTCACCACGCGGCCAAGTGGCAACTGGATCCGAATAAAGTGGGGATTCTGGGCTTCTCTGCCGGAGGCAAAACGGCAGGCAACGTCGCCATGACCGATCACCGTTACTACGACGCACTGGACTCCATAGATAAACATTCCTGTCTACCAAACTTTAGCGTGTTGATTTATCCGGCCTGGCTTGCTCAAGAGGATCAGATCGCCTTGCGTGAAGACCTGCAAGTCAGCAAAAATTCACCTCCCATGTTTTTAGTCCATGCCTTTGATGATGGCGTTCCCCTGGCGAATTGCCTGGCCGTCCTACAGGCCTACAAATCAGCTGACGTACCGTCTGAACTGCACGTGTATGATGCGGGTGGGCACGGCTATGGCTTGCGTCCTCGCACCGAGTATCCCGTAACCACTTGGCCCCAGCGATGTGCCGAATGGTTAGAGCGGAATCGCTGGATTGATGAAAAGTAAATTCACCAGAAACCAACTCATGAAAATTTATCGCCATACACAACTATTGATGTTTCTACCACGCTGGGCAGCGACACTCATCCTCTTTGCTGGCAGTACTATTTCCCTGGCCGACCAAGGCCAGCCGCTTCCATCACAAGCGCCATGGGGCACACTTCGTTGGGTGGAACCCTACCTTGAACTCAAGATTACCTCACCCCCGCCAGACGGTGTCATCAGCATCCCGCGTCTGAACAATCGCATCGGTGCTGTCTACCTTCAGGGTGACATCGACCAGCGCGCCTTGAAGTTCGTGCCGGAAGTCTCTGAATGGCACATCACACTTCCTGCAGAGGTCGTCAAACAGGGCCAGGGAACGGTCGTCGTAGAACTTTTCGACACGCCTGTTTTGTCCGAACATTTGCCACCAACGGTACCGCAGCAAACGGATCATTCGATCCGACTGAGGGCCCAGGATGCCGTCACTCATGGAGAACTTTTGCGGTTCGAGCCTCAACCTCACAAAAATACCCTGGGTTATTGGGCAAATCCTGGCGATTGGTGTGAATGGCAATTTCAACTCGACAAGCCGGGATCTTATGACGTCCACATCTTGCAAGGCTGCGGCACCGACCAGGGTGGCAGTCAAGTTGAGGTTTCTGTCGGCCGGAGAAAGCTCAAGTTCACAGTCCAAGAGACGGGTCACTTTCAAAACTTTCAGGAACGCCATATCGGGTCTGTCACCTTCGAGGCGGCTGGGGCACAGACCCTGAAGATCAAACCGCTGCTCAAAAAGCAGAACGCGGTTATGGACGTGCGGCTGGTCAAGCTGGTGCCCACCGACAAACCCAATATCGTTTTTATTTTTGCCGACGATCAATGTTTTGAAACGATTAGACAATTCGGCCACGTCGACATCGACACACCCAATCTGGATCGGCTGGCTCGCCGAGGAACGACTTTTACCCATGCTTACAACATGGGCTCGTGGAGTGGTGCCGTTTGCATTGCCAGCCGCACCATGCTGAACACCGGCCGCTATCTCTGGCACGCACATGAAATCTACAAAACATCGGAGCAGGAGCGGCAAGCCGGACGGTTCTGGTCAGAATATTTAAAAGCCGCTGGTTACGATACCTATTTTTCAGGCAAGTGGCACGTGCGTGCCAAGGCACAAAAGGCCTTTGATTTTAGCGATCACATTCGTGGTGGTATGCCTAAGGACGCCAACCGTGGTTACAACCGCCCCCTGACCGACCTCCCGGATACCTGGAAACCCTGGGACACGGCAAATGGCGGTTTTTGGCAAGGCGGTAAACATTGGAGTGAGGTTGTCGGTGATGATAGCCTGCAGTTCATCGCACAGGCCAAGTCTCGCGACAAGCCGTTTTTCATGTACCTGGCATTCAATGCGCCCCACGACCCACGACAATCACCGCAGGAATTCGTGGAACGATATCCACTTGACCGCATTCCTATACCAGTCAATTACCTCGACGAATATCCCTTTAAGGATGCGATCGGCTGCAGCGCCACACTACGTGATGAAAAACTAGGGCCGTTCCCACGGACAAAGCATGCCGTCCAAGTCCACCGGCAAGAGTACTATGCCATCATCACACATATGGACGAACAGATTGGTCGTATCCTGGCCAGTCTTGAAGCAAGCGGTAAGGCCGAGAATACCTACATTTTCTTTACTGCCGACCACGGACTCGCGGTCGGACATCATGGCCTGTTTGGAAAACAAAACATGTACGATCACAGTGTTCGTGTTCCGTTCATCGCAGTCGGTCCAGAAATCGCAGCCGGACAACGGGATGCCACACCGATCTATCTCCAAGATGTGATGCCTACGACCCTGGAACTAGCTCATCTAGACCAGCCCCAGCATGTCGAGTTCACGAGTCTTTTAGGACAATTGCACGGTGCCGACACAACCCCATATGACGCCATCTACGGTGCTTATCTCGAACTCCAACGCATGGTCACCGTCGGAGACTACAAATTGATTGCTTATCCCAAAGCACAAAAGCTGCGGTTGTATGATTTGGGAGAAGATCCGCAAGAACAAAACGATCTGGCCGATCAACCTGCGGCGCAGCCCATCATTCGCACCCTCTTTACCAAGCTTCTCGAGTTGCAAGAAACCGTGGGAGACCAACTCAATCTGCACCAGGCATTTCCTCAGCTGTAACGCCATTGTCCACCAAGCCAAAATCGGCACAGCCTCTAGGCAAGCATTTTTCAGTACGGCTGCCGGAACTTAAAATTCGCCTGTCTAAAAAGGGCACACACAGCCAGGCGGATAAGCCGCAGTTGTGGCACTCGAAGCGTTACAATCTGATTTCAAGCGGCTTGCAGCACCCATAATCAACCTCATGTCAAGGACTTTCTAAGTATCACCGTGATGCCCCGGAATTCCTTGGTACGGGGGTGGTCTGGACTGAGCAATATCCTGAAATTTTACGGTCGGGATGCGTGCGGCAGCTGGACGGCTGAACTAGAATAAGAGAATGGAGCCGTGCATCAGCCGCCAATAGTTTTTTCTACCGCGTCGTGGTATTTCACTGCGCATCTTTATCTTAACGAGGTTCAAAATGGGCAACCGAAGTTGGAATGATTATAGGCAATTCGCTGCAGTGATTCTCTGGATTCTTTGCATGACGACGATTGCGATACCCGCACAAGCCCAGGATGATCCACCAGCTTCCGAACAAAACGCCGCCAATCCTGTCGGTGACGGTGAATTAACACCCGAAGTGGCCAACAAACTCGCCAATTTGCTTGATCGCGATTGGGACGAGCGGCCCGAATGGGCGGAAATGTTGGTGATGGTCCTCAAAGGACAGACAATGCGCATGGGGCCTGGAACTGGCTGGTTCCGAGACGCGCAAAAGAAATACGATTGGCTCTGGTTGCTGGATCGCTTTGACATCAACGCAGATCGGGTCGTGCAACTTGCAGAACTTCCGGCATCCCCACAGCGTGAGTTCTACTTTACGCGCCTGGATCTTAATCGCGATGGAGAATTGACAGGAATTGACTTTTCACGCAATAGCTACAGCGTTAACCCCTTTGCCAAGCAAACCTTCACTCGACTCGATACCGATTCCAATGGCCGACTTTCTCAAGAGGAGTGGCAGAAGTTCTTTAGCCGGTCGGATCGCGATGAACGCGGTTTTTTAACCCCCGAAGATTTTCAAGCTGCATTTTCACCAGCGCCACCCCGGCCAGATCCGACCAATCAACCATCAAGACCTCCTCAAATGCCACCCACCACCTATTGGTTGAACATGCTGGTAAACGGCGAATTAGGCTCGCTCAGTAATGGTCCAAATGTCGGCGACCCTGCACCCGATTTCAAACTAACAACGTACCAGGGTGATAGCGAAGTGGCTTTGTCTTCGTTTAAAGGAACCAAACCAGTAGTCTTGATTTTTGGCAGCTTTACGTGAGGCCCCTACCGATCCCAGGCTGGGATCATCGAAAAACTGCATCAACGATTCGCCGACCAAGTGGCCTTTATTAGCGTTTACATCCGGGAAGCCCATCCTTCGGACGGTTGGGTCATGTCATCCAACACGCGCGTCGGCATCGAATTCGAACAACCGAAAACATTCGACGAACGTATTGAAGTAGCCTCCAGTTGCTGTGCGTCCTTGGAATTCACTATGCCGTTGGTCGTCGACACCATGAAAAACCGTGTCGAGAAAGCGTATAGTGCCTTTCCAGATCGACTTTACATCATCGACCAAGAAGGACGCGTTGCCTACAAAGGAGGGCGAGGCCCCTTTGGATACATGCCGCGTGAACTGGAACAAACCCTGGTTATGTTGCTCATCGCAGAACCGCCAGCCCTGGCCACAGCAGCCGACGAACCGGTCGACCAGGGTTCGGACGCAGAGGACGCAGAGACACCCGCAGAACCTGCTTCCGAGTCAGACGAAGTGGCCGACGACACAGCCGCTCCAGCAGCCGAATAGCTAAACTTTACTTGTCTTCACTCCCGCTCCACCGCCAGCAATATGACGGGGCATGGTTCTCTCAGCGAGGCTTTGGCATCAGGACTCCCCACCTTGAAGTGGAGCAAAGCTAACGCACACACGGCCACCCCGATGCCCATATAGCTTCTGCGATTTAGTCGTTCGCCAAGCAAGACTGTGGCAATGACTGTCGTGACGACAAGCCCACCCGCGCTCGTTACCGGAAAGACAATAAAACCGTCAAAATGCTCTAAACATTTCAAGATAAAATAGGACTGCAGTACGTTCGACATTCCCAAGACAACACCGCATCCTAACTCAGGGAGTGTCACGTGGCGGCGGCGGTAGACTAAAACAACGAGTGAGGCGGCGGAGGCAAACATGAAGGCGGAGAACAGGTAAGTTGACTTTTCTGCCGGGTCACAAAGATAACGAAAGGCCTCCTGCGATAGCCGCGACATTCCAGCAATGAGGAAAAAAGTGCCCAACGACAAACGGGCGTACCACGGTAGTTTTTTTCCGTGTTGATCTATATCGTGACGGCCAATCAAAACCAGAGAAACGCAGGCCAGCACGACACCCACGAATTGCCACGGCGCGGGGCGTTCGCCCCACAAGACAAT
>JAKVBY010000044.1:54940-73248 GCA_022446825.1 Pirellulaceae bacterium | reverse complement strand
TGAAGGCAGCGTTGGACGCCGATTTGGCGGCGGCAGCCTTGATCGATACCACGGTCGTTCAGGGCGGCAGTGAAGATGTTGCAACGTCCGTTTTGGCCCCACTGACGATTGCGTTGACCGGTGGATTGGATGTCGGCGTGGTGGCCAGTATTGCCAGTGGAGATCCAAATGCCCTCGTCTCGGCCGGCGCCACAGACCGGACGGCCTTTGCTCTGGCGGGCAGTTCCTTTACGGTTGGCGACCTGGATGCCGATGAAGATCCGGGAGCTGTTGCTTCCGTCCGGCACGATTTCGGCGGTGCTCCAGACATAGCGGTGATTTTTGAGGCGGCCGTTCCGGGCGCAGCAGGTGATGCCATCACCATTGCGATCACCAAGAGCGATTTGGGAACCGATGATCCGGCACCGCAGATCACCGTGGTTGGTAACGCCATCGACATCGAGTGCAATACGCAGGCTGGTTTCGAGACCACGCTCGACGCGCTGAAGTTGGCCTTGGATGGGGACGCCGCGGCCGCCGCCCTGATTAACACGAACATCTTTGGAAAGACTAACATCGATATCACGACGCCTGTCCCTCCTGGAATCCCCGCGTGGACAGAGCTGCTCTTGCAACTCAGTGGAGGGGGCGTCGATGGTGATCCGAATCATGTCCAAGTGACCCTCGATTCCGTCAATGGTACGCTGGCGGCGACCGAGATCGGCAGTGTGGTCGCCACCTTCAATCCCAGCGATACGCAAGTCGTGTTGGATGGCCTGATTGCTGACATCAACGCCACTTTGGCAACCTTGCTCTTCACGCCCGATTTGGACTTTAACGATACCCAAGTTCCCCCTACCCCGCAGGCCAGTATCACGATCAGTACGGATGACCTGGGGAATTATGGGATCGGTCTCCTCGAGCCGTCGTTGCTCGATGCCGACCCGGCTGTGGGTCCCGACACGTTGTGGATCAACGTGCTGGCCGTCAATGACGAACCGGTCAACATCGTTCCGGAAACTCCGCGGGCGGCGCTCGAAGACTTGCCCTTAATCTTTAGCCACCAGGGAACGTTAAGCTTCCCGGGTAGTGGTGTCGACCTGCAACTGCAAGTCGATGCGGCCGTGACGCAGGGAGTGGCCTTCCTGGTCCGCGCTCGCGACCTGAGTGTGGCGACCGCCAGCACGTCGTCTGACTTTAATACGGCCGGAGCAGTAGGCATCGACTTTGTAGCGGACAGCGCCGGTGCTGCCGGCAATGCCATTGAATTGGTCGTCACCTCGGCCGATCTGGCCACGGGAGATGCAGCGCCCCAGATTAATGTCGTGGGCAGTACCATCAACGTTGAACTCAATGCCGAAGTCGGTTTTGAAACGACGGCCGACGACCTCAAACTGGCTCTGGATAACGATCCGAATGCAGCCGCGTTGCTCGACACCACAGTGGTTCAGGGAGGCGATGTCGATATCGCCACATCGGCCATCGATTACTCGCCGCTGACACTGAGCGGAGGCGCGGATGCGGCTTCTCTGGCGATCGATCTTTATTCGGAGGCGGGTGGCGACGTGGTCGGCATTACGCTTGACAACGCGGGCCTGACGACCGCCGCTGAATTGGTCGCTGCTCTGGACGGGTTGGCCGTCTCCGGCGGACTGTTGAGTGCGACGCAAACAAGTGGCTTCGGAACCGACCTGATTGATACGGCTACGGACATCGGCACGCAGTTGCACGATCATTTGGGCTTCAGCCTCTTAGGTCAACTTGTCTCGTTCATCGATGTCGATGCCGAAGAGATTGTCATCAATCCCACCATGGAAATTGTCCTCGACGCGACGAACGGCGTGTTGGATGTCGTCTTGCCGCTCGGTGTGGATACGGTGCCCACAGGAGGAACGACCAGCGGTGCGACCAGCCTGACATTGTCGGGTGGCTGGGATGAACTGAAAACGGCTTTGTCGACGATCGTCTTCACACCACAGCCCGAACATTTTAACGACACGCAAACCGCGCCGGCCGTACCACCAACCGCCAGCTTGACCGTAAGTACCCACGACTTGGGGAATCATGGCATTGGGGTGCTGGGGCCGCTGGTCGATAGCGACACGATTGGCATCCATGTGTTGCCGGTGAACGATCCTCCTGAGATCAGCAGTATCCAAGGCAAGCAAGCGGTTGCCAACCAGATCGTGCCTGATGCGATCTTTGCTGTTGACATTTCTGGTAGTGCAAGGCAGCCGTTTTCTGGAGATCCTGTCGGTGATCTGAATGGCGATGGACGCTCCGATACGATTCTCGATGCCGAGATTGCCGGCTACATCGCCCTCAATAACCAATTGATCGCCGATGGATTTGGCAGCGTGGCCGATGTCTCGGTGGTGGCCTTTTCTACCCAAGCGACACATGAAGACATGGATCCGGTCGCCCCTGGTGTGCAAGTTTCGACCGCGCCCAATGCCGATGCGGATAATAATGGCGTCAACGATGTCGAAGATGTTCTGCGGTCGCTACAAACCGATTTTATGACCAACTACGAGGCTGCTCTGCAGGAGGCAATCTTTGTGCTCGATGCGATGGGCACGTTGCCACAGGATGGCAACGTGATCTTCCTGTCGGACGGGGATCCGTCGGCAGGTGGTGCTTACGATGACGAGGCCGCCGCGATTCGCAGCCGGGTCGACAATTTCCGTGCCTTCGGTGTGGGAGGTGATGTCGATCTGGCGAATCTGCTCATTATTGATCCTTTGGCCGAAACATTTTCCACCACTGACGAATTGTTAGCAGCATTTGACGGCCTGATCGGGGGAACACCTCCCGGCGTGGCACCCGCACCGGCGAATCCGATTGGGTTGGAAGATGCTCCGGTCGGTTTGACCGACGAGTTTACCACCGACCTGAATTCCAATGGGGCGGTGGAGATTACCTTCAACGGCGCGGAACCGGTGATGTTGGATGTGCGCATGGCCGAACTTGGGGTCGGCGCTCCGCCCCGCGTGACTCTCTTCAGTCCAAATCCGCCCATCCCCGGGGATCCGCCCATCGTAACGGTGTTCCTGAATAGCTCCACCGGTCAGGCTACGGCTTCTTCTGATTTCAATACGGCGGGAGCGGTCCAGATTCAATTTGCGGCCGTCGCTCTGGGGACCGCAGGCGATGGAATCACGATTGATGTGGTTAAAAACGACCACCAAAGTGGTGTCAGCGATCCGATTCTGACGGTTGTGGGCAACGCCCTGACGATCGATTTGAACACGGAGCTCAACCGGCATACGACCGCCCAAGACGTGATCGATGCCGTTAATAACGACCCGGCCGCTGCGGCCTTACTGTCGGCCTCCTTGGCCGCTGGCGACGGGGCGACCGATGTGAGTGCACCGGCCATCAATTACTCGCCGTTGACCTTGACTGGTGGATTGAACGCCACCTCAGCGACGGAACTGGTCGATGTGATTAATCGCAATGGCATCATTGGTAATATCGTCAATGCCCGCGTGGCTTCTGGCAATCGCGATGCCACCATTTCAGCCGGACCGACCGGACGCACGATGTTTGGCTTCCGAGGAAGTTCGTTCTTCCTGGAGGACCTGGACCTTGCGGAAGATCCCAGCGATCCACTTTCTGGTCAGGTGCGCGTGACAATCGACGCCGAACATGGCCTCATGGACGCGACGGCGCTTGGCAGTGTCGTCCTGGCTGGTACGGGGACCGCCCAATTGACCTTGCAGGGACCGCTCAGCGAAGTCAACGATAGCTTGAAACGAGTTGTCTTCACTCCTGCCCAGGACTTTAATGACACCGACATTCCCACCATCGGACCGGCCAATGTAACGCTGACGGTCTACGATCTGGCCAATCACGATACGGGTACCGACCAAAGCGACCCGGACCACATTACCGGGTTGCTGGGGAACCTGCTCGATACACTGACCCTCAATATGAGCTTCCTGCCGCTCAATGACGAGACGGTGAATACCGTGCCGACGTCGTTGCTCTATGTGTTGGAAGACGAGACCCTCCACCTTACCGATCTGCACACGGTCGACCTCAATGGAGTCCATGTCGAATTTGGCGCCACAGATCCCGTTTCGATCGAAGTGCGTACCCTCCCGATCTTTTGGACCAGCGATCCAGTCGTGATTCTCGAACCTCCTTCACCGTTCATTACCGAGGGGCGGATTGGTATCCTGCTCGATTCGACGCCGGGACAGGAAGCGACTGCCAACGATTTGGTGGCGGCGCTGGCCGGTCATGCCAACCTGACCGCTGCGGTGGTGAGTGGTTTGGGAAGCGACCCGATCGCCAGTGGATTTGGTGAGGTGGTTTCCTTCGGCTTGAGCGGTTCGACCTTGCGTGTCGACGACGTCGACGTCCATGAAACGACCAATTCGGTCGAGGTGCTGCTGGAAGCTTCCAATGGGCGGTTGAGCTTGGACCCGGCCTTGACCGGCAGCTTTACCTTCCTGCAAGGGGATGGCGCGTCGGATCCCGTCATCGAAATTTACGGAGATATTGACCAGGTGAACGCGGCCTTGGCGACCGCGCAGTTCCTGCCTAACCCCCATTACAACGACACCGACATTCCGACCTATTTGGGACAAGCCCAAATTACGATGACTTCACGCGATTTGGGTGTGAACGGCATCGGAATGATTGGTGCTTTCACGGACGTCGATCAGGTCGACATCAGTGTGACCCCGGTGAATGACGCGCCGCTCATCCTGGTTCCTCCTGCCGATTCGATGACCGGTATTGGCGAAACGACCATTGAAGATCAGCCCTTGTCGCTGCGTACCGACCAGATCGTCACCGATCTGGGAACGGGCGGTGCGTCACTGGGCGGAGCGGATCTGATGTTTCGCGCGGCACAGCAAGTGACCGTGACGATTAACGCGGCGGATCTGGGTGCCGGTGCCGGGCCCTTGGTAACTGCCGATTTTAATGCCCGCACGGTCGATGTGGTGCTGAACACCGATGCGCTCAGTGGGTTTACCGGTTCGTCCAATCCCACGACCGTGATCGAATTGGTCGAGACGATGCGCAACGACGTGGATGTCTCTGCTTTGGTCTTTGCCACCGTTTTGAGCGGCGATTTGGATGCCGACCTGACCGCCAATCTGGTCGTCCCGCATTCGTTTTCCTTGAACGGAAACGCCATCCAAGTGTTCGATGCGGACGTGCTCGAAGGAGACGAACAGATCGAGGTAACGTTGCAGGCCACCAACGGCATCTTGGAACTGACCACGCAAGGGACTGCCTCCATCACGGCGGGTGGTAGTGGGTCAAGTGATGTGACGCTGCTCGGTGATTTCAGCGACGTGAACGCCACGCTCGATACCTTGAACTTTGTTCCGGACGCCAACTACAACGACACCGACATCCCGACGCTCGGTCCGGCTACGATCCAGGTCGATTGCGACGATCAAGGAAATTTTGGACTCTACACTCCGTTGACCGACAGCCAGTTGCTGACGATTTCCGTGCAGCCCGAGAATGACGCGCCTGTCGTGAGCGTGCCAGCAAGTCCTCAGGCGACCGACGAAGATACGCCTCTAGTCTTCTCGACTAGCGCCGGTAACCCGATTGTTGTCTTTGATGTAGATAGTGGCGAAGGGACTGACATGGTGTCGGTCACACTGACAGCAGCCAACGGGCTTGTTAGCCTCGATCCGTTGGCCGTGATTGCCTTGACGAGTGTGAAGAACGGCTCAGGTGCCGCCAGCAATGGACAGGACGAAGCGACCCTGCTGATCGAAGGTTTATTGGCCGATGTGAATGCCGCCCTGGACGGCCTGGTCTTTACACCGGCTGCTGATTTTAATGACAGTCATGTCGCCAGTTTAGGGCCGGCCAGCTTGACAGTGTTCGCCGACGACTTGGGTAACCACGGGGTCACGGGATTGGGAGCGTTGACCGATCAAGAGTCGGTCTTGATTAACGTCGAGGCAGTCAATGATGGGCCCAGCCTCATTGTTCCTCTTACCCAGACAACTTTAGAGGACACGGCGATCTCCTTCGACTCGGCAACAGGAAATCAGATCAGTGTCTTCGATATCGACGCCGAGGAGACGACAGGGATCGTGCAAGTGGCTTTGGTCGCTACGAACGGAACGTTGAGCATTGGTGGAGTCACCGGCATCACGTTCCTCTCGGGGAGTACCGGGTTCGGTGACCAAGCGATGACCTTCCAAGGCACGCTCAGCGACGTGAATACCGCCCTCAACGGGTTAAGCTTCCTTCCCGATCCAGACTTCAATGACACCGATGTCCTGTTAGGCTTAGGCAAGGCCCGCATCGACATGGCCGTGGATGATTTGGGGAATTCCGGGACTGGTGGTCCACTGACGGCAAATGCTACTGTCGAGATCGATGTCTTGCCGGTCAACGATGCTCCGACGATTGTGGCGCCGAACTCGGCGACAACACTCGAAGATGCCCCGCTCGGTAGCGAGTTGATCTTCTCAAGTGCCAACGGCAACGCCATCGAGGTGGCGGACGTTGATGTGTCTGAGGGTACGGGGAACGTTCAAGTGGTCTTGACCGCTATCAGCGGCTCCTTGCAGGCGACGCCAGCTAGTACGGCGGTGAGCATCACTGCCAACGGTACACCCGTCCAAGAGTTAATAATCGAAGGCCCCTTGGCCGATGTCAATGCGACGTTGGATGGCCTGGTCTTCGGGCCCGGCCCGGTGGAACACTTCAATGATTCCTGGGTGCCTCCGGCAGATGCCGCCCGCCTTGATATTTTTGTCGATGATTTAGGCAACTCTCCCGCTGCAGTGGCTCCGGCACCTGCCAGTCTGACCGACACGACCACGATCGATATCAGCGTGACACCCGTTAATGATCCGCCCCAGAGCAGCTATCCAATGGGGGAAACGACCAACGAAGATACACCTCTGGTATTCAGTAGCACCGAGGGCAATCGGTTGTCTGTCTCGGACATTGATGGCGCCGAGGGAACCAATGAAGTGCTGGTCACCTTGAGTGTCAGTCACGGAACCTTGACGCTCGGCTCCGTCGACAACCTCCTCTTTGGTGCCGGGGACGGCAACGAAGATGCGACCGTGACCATTCGTGGTGACGTGGATGATATCAACCATGCTTTGGATGGTCTGACCTTCACTCCCCCAGAAGATTTCAACGGTGTAGCCACCGTGGAAATGATTGTGGGGGATCTGGGTAACAGCGGAGTCGGTGGTCAACTGATCGATCAGGATAGCTTCGACATTACGGTGCAGCCAGTGAACGACGCGCCGGTGATCACGGCAGTTTCCAGTGTGACCACGCTGGAGGGTGTCCCCGTCTTGCTTTCATCGACCGACTTGACGGAAATCTCGATCGCCGATTTGGACGTGGCGGAAGGGACAGGGGAAGTCGAAGTAACGTTGACCGCGACGCATGGAGTCGTCAGTCTCGATCCGGCCACCTTGAGCGCCTTGACCAGTGTTTCAGGGGACGGCGATGGACAGGACGAAACAACCTTGCAGATCCAAGGTTTGCTGGCCGATGTGAATGCTGCCTTGGCCCAAGTGACGTTCTCACCCGATCCCTCATTTAACGATGTGCAGATTCCAATTTCAGGCCCAGCGCAGCTTGATGTGCATGTGGATGACCTGGCCAACTTTGGCACCGTGGCCGCTACAGACGATGCCACGATCGTCATTCAAGTCACGCCGGATAACGATGCTCCGAACAATTCTGTACCCGCCGATCAGACCATTGACGAAGATCAGCCGCTGGTATTCAACGCGATCAATGGAAACTTAATTTCCGTAGCGGACGAAGATGTACGCGAAGGAGACGGCCGCATGCGCATCGGTTTGACGGCAACCGGCGGCGTGCTTTCCTTGAATCCGGGTGTTTTAGGAGATCTGACATTTGAGCCAGGTCAAGGAGACGGTACCTCGCACATTGTCTTTACCGCTGATATCGACGATGTGAATGCGGCTTTGGAGGGAATGACCTTTACCCCCGACCTCGACCTGAATGGGACGGGCGCAGGAAGCATTACATTGAATTCGAATGATCTGGGCGGTTCACCCGGCCCCATTGATCTGGCCGATGTCGATACGTTTTTGGTCAACATTAATGCGATCAATGACGCTCCTGAAGTCTCGGCGTCTGCCAGCAATACCACCGATGAAGAAGTTCCCTTAACTTTCTCCCCAGCAGTCGGAAATGCGATTGCCATTTCGGACGCGGATGCGGAAGAAGGCACGAATGTCGTCAGCGTAACCTTGGCCGCCAACCACGGGACCTTGCTGCTGGGTACCACCGTTGGCGTGACAATCACGAATGGTCAAAATGGCACGGCCAGTTTTGCTATCGAGGGTAGCCTCGGCGATGTGAATACCGCCATCGACGGCCTGATTTATACGCCGGATACCAACTTCCATGGCGTCGATACGATTACGGTAACCCCGGATGACCTGGGTAATTTCGGAGCACCTGGAAACGCGGTTGTGCCGCTCGGTGTCGATGTTGCGGTGAATGCGGTAAATGATGCTCCTACGAGTGTGGGGCCTGGACTGCAGACCATCGATGAGGATCACCAACTGGTCTTCTCTGCGAGCAATGGAAATGCCATCGAGGTCGACGATGTGGACTTTACGGCCAGCGACGAATTTCAGATCACTCTGACGGCCAACGGCGGGACACTCGAGCTCGGTGACACAGCGGGCCTTACCAGCGCAATTATTGGTGACGGCACGGCGACGGTTGTCTTCAGTGGTACCAAGCAAGCGGTCAACGACGCCTTAGAAGGATTGACGTTCACCCCGACCTTACATCTAAACGATGTCAACAACGGCAGTCCTGCTGCCGAGGTAACGATTGAGACGAGCGATCAAGGGCAAAATCCCGCACCAGCGCTGAGTGACGTCCGTACGATTGACATTTCGATCGATCCGCGGAACGACGCACCGGTGAATCATCTTTCCGCAACGCCCTTACAGACACTGGAAGATGAGGCGACGACCTTTGTCAATCAGTTCTCCATTTCCGATCCCGACGCGTTGGAAGGCGATGGCGTATTACGAGTTCAGTTGACCGCCGAACATGGTCGCCTGAGCGTTGCCAATACCAGCCAATTGAACTTCCTGGTCGGTTCGGGGACCGATGATACGACGATGACATTTTCCGGTTCTCTCAGCGAGATCAATACCGCGCTGGCCCATCTGACGTTTGCACCGGCCGCAGGTTATAACGGTGTGGACGGGAAAATTCACATAGAAACGAATGATTTGGGCCAATTCCCAGCTGCCGCACTTGTCGACCTGGATACGGTTGAGGTTCATGTGGAAGCCATGAATGATGCGCCTCTGATGTCGCATCCGGTAGCGGCCACAGTCGATGAAGATGCCGAGCTTATCCTCTCGCAAGTGGGGGGCAATGGGATCGACGTTACTGATGTGGATATCGACGAGACCGGCACCGCGGGTACGTTGATTGTCGACCTGGCGGTTCAGCACGGGACCTTGACGATCGAAGGTGATTTGGCGGGATTAACCAATCCTCCCATGAGTGCTGCTGCCACGGTTCGCTTGGAAGGGACACTCGCCGATGTCCGTGAGGCGTTGGCGGTGGTTCGCTATGCCCCCGCCGCGGACTTTAATGGAACCGATACACTGACGATGGCTGCAGATGATCAAGGCAGTTCCGGTTTGCCAGGTCCGACGAACGGCCAGACGTTGACCTCGTTTGACATCGAGGTAACGCCTATCAATGATCAACCGATCCATGACGTTCCCGGTATCCAGACGATGGATGAAGACGGCGTGCTCGTCTTTTCTGCCGACAATGGAAATGCCATTCACGTCAGCGACCCGGATGGTACCGAGGCGGGTGGAAACGATGAGATGGAGGTGACCCTCACCGCGTCGCATGGTACGGTGACCTTAGGCTTGGCTCAACTGGGATTGTTAGGACTTTTGGATCTCGAGTTCTTTGGCGACAGTGATGGAATCGCCGACGTGGAAATGACCTTCCAGGGAACGGCAGCCGACGTGCAGGCCGCTCTGGAAGATGTGCGTTTCCAAGCCGATCCCGATCACAATGATCCCACCGGAATCGTCACTCAACTCACAATTACATCCAGCGATCTCGGCAATGGCGGCTTGGATCAGACGGAACTCGTTACCACAAGCAGCATTCCGATCGTAGTCACACCGAGCAATGATGCCCCCAGTAACATCGTACCTGCGGGCTTGCAGACCACCCGAGAGGACGAGTCAATTCTCTTTTCGGCAGAGAATGGCGACCTCAATTCAGTTGATGGCAACTTGATTTCCGTGGCCGACGTCGATCTGGCTGAGCCAGGTGCCACCGGTCGAATTCAAGTGAGTCTGGAAGCGACCGATGGAACGGTCAGCCTACTGGCGACGGCGATTCCTGCTTTGACGTTCTCAATCGGTTCAGGAAGTGATGACGCTGCCGTGACGTTTGAAGGATTGCTGGCGGATGTCGTCGCAGCCCTTTCTGAGCTGACCTTCACCCCGTTGTCTAACTTCAATGGGCTCACGGCAATCACCATGACGTCTAACGATTTGGGGAACTCGGCAGATGGCGTGGTCCTGCCGGCTTTGACCGATGTTGATCAGATCGATATTTTGGTGGAGGCGGTCAATGATGCTCCGACGAGTTTGGTTCCTGGGCCGCAGACTATTGATGAGGATCACGTTCTTCGCTTCCATGATGTTAATGAAATTCAGATTGAGGACATCGACGCCGGCTCGGAGGATGTGGAAGTAACGTTAAACGCCACCCATGGAACCATTACCCTCTCCTCCCTCGGCACGGTCGATTTCTTTGATGGTGATGGTGTCGCTGACGCGACGGTTACCTTCCGCGGATCAGTAGCCGAAGTGAACACGGTTTTGGCCGATGTCGATTTTACGCCGGACCCGGACTTTGGCGGTTTGGCAGCGCTGGAACTGATCAGTGATGATTTGGGTAATACAGGTCTGGACGGACCTTTGAACGATTCCGATATCATCTCAATCGATGTGATTGCCCAAAATGACCTGCCCGTACATCACCTGCCAGCAGGACAAGTGACTCAGGAAGATACGCCGATCGCGTTCGGAAATGCCACGGCCAATCGTCTCTGGATTTCGGACGTTGACATCACCGACAATACTAGTTCGCTCGAGGTAACGTTAACCGCCACCAGTACGCTGACGTTGGCTACTACCAATGGTTTGAGTTTTAGTGCGGGCGATGGTGCAGGCGATGCGACGATGACGTTCCAAGGTAATCTGGTCGCAATTAATGCGGCATTGGATGGTCTGGTTTACCAGCCCGGTCTGGACTTCAATGGCAATGGGCAAATTGAAATCACAACCAACGACCTCGGAAATATTGGCGCGGGCGGCCCTCAGGTCGTGACCGATACGGTAGCGATCGATGTATTGCCAGTGAACGACCCGCCGGTAATCAGCATGGTGACTGCAGATGCGGTCACGGAAGATGTTGTTCATCATTTTGGCTCTGCGACAAATAACGCGATTGAAATTTCAGATGTCGACTTGGCGGAAGGACCCAGTCCCCAGGTCCAAGTCACGATGATGGTCACGCACGGCCTCTTCAGCCTGAGTGGACTAGAGGGTTTGGACTTTGCCAGTGGAGATGGCGCTAATGATGAAACCATGCAGTTTACCGGAACTTTAGATGACGTGACCGCTGCTCTTGAGAATAGTAGCTTTACTCCGGATTCGAATTTCTTTGGGACTGCGACTTTAACAGCGACCGTAAGCGATTTAGGCAATTTTCCCGCGCCCTCTTTGTCTGACGTGGCGACCATGACCCTGGCGGTTGCGGCAGTCAACGATAAACCGCTTAACCAAGGCGTGTTGTCACCTCAGACGACCGACGAAGATGTGCCGATTGTCTTCAGTGCTGCCCAGGGGAATCAACTGGCAGTTTCTGACGTCGACGCCTTGAGTGGCACTGGTGAGATGACGGTGACTCTGCTGGCCACGCATGGCACCGTGGTGGTATCGAGCCTGGCGGGCATCAATATCGCCAGTGGAGGAAATGGCACGGCAACGTTGGTCATGGAAGGAAATCTGATCGACATCAATGCGGCACTCTCGGCGATCACCCTCACGCCGGATGCTAATTTCCATGGTACGGCAGCGCTGCGGATTGTGTCGGACGACAATAATAATTTCGGAGCGGGTGGAGTCCAGACGGATGATGACGTCATTGACATCCACGTGACGTCCGTCAATGACGCCCCTGTGGCTGAGGACGATGCCCAGGTAACGCAGCGAGGAGACGCCATTGTTGTTGATGTGATCGCTAATGACACGGATGTCGATGGAACCATCGATCCGGCGACACTGACGATGGTGACCGGGAGCGGTCCGTTGAACGGATTTGCTACGGTCGACTTGTCCACCGGGGAGGTGACCTATACCCCCAACAGTTCCTTCACGGGCGTCGATTCTTTCCAATACTTTGTTGCTGATAACGAAGGTGCGAGTTCGAATCCCGCTACAGTAACCGTCACGGTCAATGACCCGCCGGTTGCTGAGAATGACTACGTCGCCGTTGAGTTCAATACGTCAGTTGTCTTTGACCTATTGGCAAACGATACCGATTCCGACGGCACGCTTCTGCCGAGCTCGATTGTTTACTCCAATGCGAGCCACGGAAATGTGATTGTGAATGGGGATGGTGTGGCGACCTATGTTCCAGACCAGGACTATATTGGTCCCGATGAGTTCAGTTACACCGTTTCCGACGACCAAGGTGGTGTTTCGAATACCGCCCGCGTGGTGATTGATGTGATTCGAACATCACCGCATCAAAATCCCGATTTACGTTTCGATGTCAACGCCGACGGTTTTGTAACGGCCATCGACGCGCTCTTGATTTTGAACGCGATTAATCTCAGTGGTGGAATCAGCATTCCGTTGCCGCCGGTCGCGGAGAACGTGCCCCCCTATCTGGACGTGGATGGCGACGGTCAAGTGGCGGGGATCGATGCGATTCTGGTGACTGAATATATTAATATGAATTCCGGAATCGGCGCAGGTGAAGCACCGGCATCTGCGAGCAACCAAAACATTCCTGCGGACGTCCGTGATTTGTCTGGCGACGACTTGGCGAAATCTGAGTTTGTCGGTCTTTCATCGCCTGACGGAGTGGCTGCTGCAAAACACGCTGAGGCCCTGTCCTTACCGTTTGTAACGAGCGATGTCTTGCCTGAGGAAAAGGTGGACAGGGAATGGAGTCCGGCGGAGGCGGTCCCTGTTCGGCAGGAGTCGACAGAATGGTCTGGGGACGTGTTGGAAGACGTGTTGACGGAGATTGCCGAGGATGTGGATGATGCCAGCAGCGAGCGGTTGGCGATCGACGAAGCGATCGATGATGTTCTGGCAGAAGACTTTGTATGGTTTAAACGCCGACGAGCCAAATGATCGGCGGCTGACAAGGCGATCATGTCCACTAGGTTGCTCCCCGATAGGAGAGGTCGACGAATCCGGATTGCTCACTGCGAAAGGTATCTTGGCAGGTAGAGTTAGGCGGTTGGGCCGCGGACGTTTCTGGAAAGGGAACCGCAGTGACGGGTGAGGTAGGTCACGCGATCTGTAAGTAACCAAGTTGCTCTGGTGATTCGGAGTCTTGGTACCCGTAACGGTTTGTCGAGAGATTGATCTTGGGCGGTCAAACGCAATTCGACAGCGGGCAGTTTGCGTTGCGACCGGCCTGTCAGACCTTTGGATGTCAGCGAGGCTCCAATTTGACGCTGGGCCTAGTGCTTGTGCTTGTGCTGAAGGTATTTGGCCGGTCCAGTGGGTTGTGTTATTACCTTCAGATGGTATTAGCAAGTCACTCGAAACGCCAAAATCTCGTTCATCAAATCGCTTAAAAAAGTGGTTGAACCGCGTGGTCATGGTGTGCGTTGCCCTGCGCGACGAGCTCGCAGCAAAACGCCGCAACGATTGTCGGTTTTGCGATTGGCAGTTCTTTCAACGGTCACTCATTATTGGTGAGATGATGCATGATCCTGAGTCGATCCATGCCGAACATCTTGCTAACATCGGCATCGGTTCCCTCAGCAGGTTCATGAAAGTTCGTCACTAACAAATCCACGGCTTTGTGAGGGATTTCAATGATTGTCATGCCGACGTGGACATTGATTTTGACATTGCCGGGTGTGATCTCAGACGAGCCGCGGACCAAAACAGGCGTATAAAGTCGTATGGAAAGGGGCCACATTGGTGTTCATGCGATGCCCGTTGCAGTCGACCGTGGTGCCACTGATTCCGGCCGCGTTGATTGCGGGCTTAAACTTAATGGAAATTCGGACGGCGGAGTCTGACTTCGACTGCGACTGATTGGTACTAGCTTGCCGGATAATGGGACCGCTGTAGTTGTAAGACCCTGGTTGATTTACTCATCAACGCCTGACAGGGTTCATCAAAGGGCAATCAACGCCACGTGGCGTTGATGATGAGGTTTAGGCATGAACTTTGCATGCGGAATCACGATGTAGAATGGTTGATTTGGGCGATGGTACTGCGTCAGGTCTTGGGTTTGCAGCATGGTGACGACATCTCCCCTGCTTCGGCTTGGCAGCAGGCGCGGCCGCGCAAGCTTAATGCAGATCAAGAGGTTTGCCTTGATACTGTGCGTTGCCGATGAGGAACGACGGCTCTAACCGCCGGGCGATCGAGTTGCTGCCTTGCTTGCCGCAGAACGTTGCAATCCGCGTTGCTACTCCGTGTCCGAACTCTACAATGCGTGCCGCGCACGATGGTGCCAAACATCGTCAAAAGAGAGCTCGTGCAGGTGCCCATTACCGACTCGCCAGACATGACGACTTGTTGGATTGGATCTGTAACGTCAGAAATCTGCAACGTCAAAGCCGTTGTAGCGGTGAGCTGAAAACAAAACACCAGACACCATCGTTAAGATGAGTTAATGGATATCGACCACCGGATCACCGAGTACTTCGAGGTGTGGTTCGATTCCCAGACCTGGCTGCTGGGAAGCAGCCAGGCGTCCATTGCTGCGTTGGGGCGCCCCAGCGGCAATGCTGACGGTTACATAACTGTTAAAATCGGTTGCCGTAAACAGATGCTCGGTCGGCGTGCTGTGGGCTAAATGAGCAATGGCGGCGGTGACGATGTCTCCTCCCCAACTGTCCTCGATGGTCATGGCGATGCCAAGTGAAACACACAAGTCGCGAGCCTGCTTGGCTTTGGTAAGCCCGCCAAATTTACTTATTTTAATATTCACGACATCCATCGCCTGATCGGCATGTCCTCGCATCAACATGCCAATGCCATCGACATTCTCGTCCAAAACGAAAGGATGGTCGGTGCGGCGTCGAATGCTTAAACATTCGTCATATTCGAGGCACGGCTGTTCGATATAGACATCGATGTCGCGGACGCCTCGTACGACGCGCGCAGCCTCGTGCATCAGCCAGCCAGTATTCGCATCCGCGATCAGTTTGTCCCCTGGTTCCATCAGGTTGGCAACGGCCCGGATGCGATCGATGTCCTCATTGGGATCACCACCGACTTTGAGTTGAAACCGGCGATAACCCTCGTCGCGGTACCCTTGGACATTTGCCGCCATCGCTTCCGGAGCCTGTTGGGAAATGGCGCGGTAGAGCACAAAGTCGTCCGCATAGCGGCCTCCTAGTAGGTGGCACACCGGCTGTCCCGCAACTTGTCCCAGCAGGTCCCAGCAGGCAATGTCGAGAGGCGATTTTACATAGGGATGTCCCTTCAGCACGCGATCCATACACTGATTAATACGACCGAGCTGGGTGGGATCTTCACCGATGAGAGCGCCGGCAATTTCGGCAATGCCGGTGCGCGCACCGGCAGCATAGGCCGGCAAATAAAAGGGCCCGAGCGGACAGACTTCGCCGTAGCCAGTGAGGCCCTCATCCGTTTCGATGCGCACCACCGTGCTATCGAAGACCTCGACCGATTTGCCACCAGACCATTTGTAGCTACCCTCGTGCAGTGGCAAGTCAACTTGATAGGCGGCAATGCGGGTGATTTTCATGATGTCGCAGGAGGTAAGGGGGACCACGAAGAAAAGTACGGGAACGGAAAATACGGGAACGGGGAACAGGCAATTTACGATGCCAGTCCGCAGGGGGCAAGAGAGACGAGAGCACGAACCTTCTCAAGCTGCGGCTGCATTCCGGAGTACCACTTCCTGGATTGCGTTACAGAAATCGTTATGATGGCGGTGCGTCTGGTTTAAAGAAAGGTGTCCGATGAAGTCAGCCTCTACAGATACTTTGGCGATCGATGCGCATGCCCATATTTTTTGTTGGGGAGAGAACCCACAGCAGGGATTTTTGTCCGCTCAGACGAAAAAACGCTGGTTGACAAAATTGTTGATCTGGCTGACCGGGATTGGCCAGGAGCCAGGAGAAAATCTCAGCGCCAAGATGAAACATCGGCTCTTGCGGCAACTGGCGGCATCGCGACTCGATTATTGCATTTTGCTGGCGCAAGATGCCGTTTACACAGAATCGGGGACGCGCAATGACGCGGCCACGCATTTCTACGTGGCCAATGATTATGTTTTACAGCTGGCAGCGGAAAATGAAAAAATTTTGCCGGGCTGTTCGATCAACCCCCATCGTCGTGACGCCCTGGCCGAACTCGAACGGTGCGTGGCCGCTGGAGCTTGTTTGATCAAGGTGCACACCGCGATTCAGGGGGTCGACCCGTCCTTAAAAAAATTCGAACCTTTTTATGCCCGGGCGGCTGAATTGGGGATTCCCCTGACGTTTCACACCGGATACGAACACGCCTGCTCGGTTGTTTCCCAATCGTTCGCAGATCCCGCTCGGCTGTCGCGGGCTTTGGATCAGGGAGGAGTGGTCATCGCGGCGCATTGTGGCACCTGTGCCGTTTTTGACCGCGAAGATTTTTATCCCAGCTTTGTCCGTATGATGGGAGCGTACGATAATTTGTATGGCGAGACAGCGGTGATGGCGACCTTGATTCGCTGGCACGCCCTGAGGCGGTTGCGGGGTGAAGGGGACGAATTCTGTCGCCGCATCATTCACGGTAGTGATTACCCGCTGCCACCTTCACGCCTACCCTACCTGCGTCGTGTCGGCTGGTTTCCTGAGGAACGTCGCAACCCGCTCGACTTGGATTTGCGAATCAAGCAATCCTTTGAATTCAGTAGGAATTATGAATCGCAGGTGGTCGATTTGCTGGCGCCGAGTGTCCGGGTTGCCTTGCAAAAGCAGACGCCGCCAGGGGCTGTGGCGAGTCAGAAAAGTTCGGGTTGATTTAAGCGGAATAGGGTTCCAAGGTGAAGACATCGGGGCCGACATGGTGGGTCACGACGCTTCCGAAAAGGGTGTGCGCATTGGCATCTAGAATCTCAATGGGGAGGGTCTGCCCCGCTTGTCGCAAGTTGCCATCCCAAACCACAATGCGATCACAAGGCGTGCGACCGGTCATCTGAAGGAGAGGCCCCTGGTCTTGCGACTTGAGTGCGCGTTTGCTGGGGCCTTCGACCAGAACCTGCACCTCGCGGCCAATGAAATGTTGATTGTCCTCTTCACTGATCTGATTCTGCAGTTGGAGCAATTCGTTGTTGCGCTGCTGTTTGATCTCGATGGGGATATCGTCTTCGAGTAATTGGGCGCCTTTGGTCCCCGGCCGCTCGCTATATTTGAAGATGAAGCTGTTTTTGAAGCGAAATTCATGCAGCGCATCAATCGACATTTGGAACTCGGCGTCGGTTTCACCACAGAAACCGACGATGAAATCGCTGGAAATGGCGGCTTCTGGTAACGTGCGGTCAATGCGTTCCATCATGTCGCGGTACTGCTCGACGGTATAGCCGCGGCGCATGCGCTGGAGGACCTGGTTGGAACCGCTTTGCAGTGGGACGTGTAAGTAGGAGGAAGCCTTGGGCAAATCACGGATGGCGTGCAGCAAATCGTCGGTCATGTCCTTGGGGTAGTTCGTCACAAACTTGAGACGCTCGAGGCCCTCAATGTCGTGCAACTGGACCAGCAGGTCCGCCAGACGCGTGGTGCTTCCCTCTTCTATAAAACGGTAGCTGTTCACCGTTTGGCCCAACAGAATGAGCTCTTTACAGCCTTGCTCGGCCAGGATCTGTGCCTCGGCAAGAATTTGCTGAGGGGGCCGACCCTGTTCGGGACCGCGCGTATTAGGAACCACGCAATAAGTGCAAAATTTGTCGCAGCCGATTTGAATTCGCAAATATGCTTGATAGGGCGTGGGACGCATTTCTGGGTCACGTAAAGGATCAAACGTTTCGTGGCTGCGTTTGATTTGGTCGAGGGAGCCGCCCTGGCGGTCCAG
>JAKVBY010000044.1:41370-54840 GCA_022446825.1 Pirellulaceae bacterium | reverse complement strand
AAAAAGTAGCAAATTGCCAGTGTTTCCATCCATCCAGTCGAGTCCTTTCGTGACGACTGCCAATCCATAGAAGCCCTATTGTAGCCCAGGCAACCTGTCGGCTGCGAGGGGGATTCCTGCTCTGTCGATGCTGTGGTCAAGCGGTGCGAGAATCCCTGGGAGCCTTTAGCACCCCAGTGTTGTGCCTACAGGAATGGCGTGACCCCGTAAAAATTCGGCAGCGTCCATAACCCGTTTTCCGGCAGGCTGAATCCGCTGGAGGGCTAGAATTCCGTCACAGGTACCAACCCACAAATCATTCTCCTGGGCTCGTAAGACCTGGCCGGCTGCGGTTTGGGCGTAACAGGCCTGGGCCGGAGTGACCTGATCCAAGATCAGACGGATCGGTTCCTTCCCACTGCGATTCCAGATCGTAAACGTTCCGGGCCAAGGTTTAAGGCCACGTACTTGATTGCAAATAGAGGACGAGGACTGGCTCCAATCGACCTCCCCGTCTGCCTTGCGTAAACGGGGCGCACGGCAGGCGATCGCGTTGTCTTGGGGAGAGCCAAGACTGCTCGAGCCATCCCATTCTGCCAGCATTCGTAAGGCTTGCAGCACGGGATGTACTCCCAGCTGTGCCAACCGTGGCTCGAGTTCTGCGGCGGTTTCTTCCAGGGCGATTGGGGTCCGCGATGAGGTGAGCACCGGTCCGCCATCTAGCCTGGGGGTCATATGAATGACTGAAACGCCGGTTTCCGCATCCCCCTTGAGGATGGCCCAATTGACCGGGGCGGCGCCGCGATACTTGGGTAACAAGGACCCGTGAAGATTGATGCCGCCGAGAGTTGCCAGCTCGAGCGTTTGCTGAGTCAGGATTTGGCCATAATCGCAAACCACGAATAGGTCCGCGGCATACTGCTGCAGTAATTCCAATGCCTCCGGGCCATTAATGTCCGCTGGCTCTGCGATCTCGATTCCCCTGGCGACGGCAAACTCACGCATGGGATTTGCCGGTCGTTTCCCACGAGTTTTTATCTGCGGTGTGGGGCGAGTAACGAGTCCACAGATGTCGTAATCGTTGTCGAGTAAGGCCGTGAAGGTTGGGATGGCGAAGGGGCCTGTACCCATCATGAGCAAACGCATGGTTTGGTGGCCTCCGAGGCTCTGCGCCCGAGTGCAGTGACGGAACAGATGCGCGTCATCGGGAATGGGGGACGTGGGTGGACGTTAACAATACTTGGTTTCCCAATCTTGTAACCGCTGAGCGATCGCATCGTTGGTCGGGATTTCGCTCGCCTGCTGTCGCATGGCAAATTGAGACTCGAGTGCGGTCAAATCATCGGCGATGGTGGCCTGCGCGCTGTCGTTCATCTTATCGGGGAACAGGACGCCATCAAGGTGATCGGATTCATGTTGGATGACACGTGCCAACAAGCCGTCAAGCGTGGCTGTCATCTCCTGCCCATCCAGCGAATAAGCATTAATATGAATTTGCTTGGGACGCGCCACTGGTCCGTACACCTCGGGAATACTGAGACAGCCTTCTTCGGCTTCTTCGGAACTTTTTGGTCGGCTGACTACTGGATTGATGAAGACCAATTCCTCGCCAGTCCCTTTTTCGGCAGTCAGGTTGACCACGAATAAACGCAGGGGAAGATCGACTTGATTGGCCGCCAGTCCGACGCCACGCGCAGCGTACATTAGATCGAACATTTCACTGACGATTTTTCGTAAGGCTGCATCGACACGGACAATCGGTTTCGACGCATGGCGAAGGGTTGGGTGGGGGTATGTGATAATTTCCAATTTCAGCTCCTGCATCCCGAGTTTCGGGTTCAACGACTCAATTGTAAGCCCGTCATGTCAAACGTCCCATGGGGAGTGAGGCGGTTGCGGGGCGGAAGTTGCTTAGTTTGATTGGAAAATAAGGGTTCACCAGGAGTTTCGAGTGACCAACTGTCCGGCCGGTGTCTCGGCACGCAGTTGGTCGATCATGTCGCGGGTGGCGGCTTCTACCGCTTGCTGCCACTGGGTAGCGCCATATTGAGACGCGTATTCTTTCCTCGCGTGGGCAAAAATGATGCCGCGTGAATTATTGATAATCGCTCCCAGCCCCCGCTCGTCAAAGGCAGCGGCGACGTCTGCGGCGGTGCCACCTTGACTACCAAAACCGGGTACGAGAAACCAACTGCTCGGCATCTCGCTACGCAACTCGGCGATTTGTTCTGCGTGTGTTGCGCCGACCACGGCACCTGCCAGGCCATAACCACACGCTCCGCGAGAAGCATGAGCTTGATCTTGAACCTGAGCCGCCACGTGCTGATAAACCTTGCGTCCGTCGGTGGTGATAAGGTCTTGGAGTTTTCCCGCTAGATTCGATGTTTTGACCAAGACAAAAACACCGGCTTGGTGCTGCGCGGCCGCATGCAAGAACGGTTCCAATGTGTCATAGCCCAGATAAGGGCTGACCGTGAGTGCATCGGCTCCCCAGGCACTATGGTCACGGCCCAGATAGGCCTCGGCATACCCCTCGGCCGTCGAGCCAATGTCGTTTCGTTTGCCGTCCAGAATGACCAACAGCCCCTGCTCGGTAGCGTGCCGAATTACCGTAGCTAAAGCATTCATGCCGGGTGGGCCTAACTGTTCGAAGAAAGCAGCTTGCGGTTTCACCACGGCCACATGGGTTGCCACTACATCGATGATGCCCTTACAGAAAACCTCATAGGCGTTGGCCACATGGATTGGATTCTGGCTGTCAGCTGGGGATAGCAATCCCGCGGGGAGGCGATCCGGTCGCGGGTCCAGCCCGACGAGAACGGGGGTGCCTTTGCTGAGCACGCCGGCGGCGAGTTGATCGGTGAAGTGTGACACGGGAGCTCCTGCGGAGAAACACCAAATTAAGAGAAACCGCTGGCCCTCAAGATAGGACGGGTTGCGGTTGCTCGCAACGGACATTGCGAAAACGAAGGGAATTTGCGATATTCAACGCCAGTCGGCTGGGGCGTGGCATGGTTTTTCAGGTTGCGACCAAGTCGAATTCGGGGTGTAGCGCAGCCTGGTTAGCGCGTTTGACTGGGGGTCAAAAGGTCGGAGGTTCGAATCCTCTCACCCCGACTTGAAATCAAGACAGCTCGTCGGGCTTGGTGTGCCGAGCTGCTGTCCGCTGCTGAGCTTCCGCCTAGGCTTGTGGGCGTGTGTCGTCTGTCGCAGTTTCAACGACTTTCACATCTGGCGATTATGAGTTTCGGCCACAGGACGTCAGGGACCTTGATCCTGCCGACGACTTTTTCAGAATGCCTTTGTGACCCAGCAGGCAAAGTCGGTGCAAATGTCCGATTTGAGCACGCAACATAAACAGGCGATGTCAGGATCCGTTCCCGGATGTCGCTGCCGGAACTGAAAGGCAGAGCGATGCGCAAGTCCCGCCTTTTTCTACTGATTTTGTTGGGCGTCACCCCGAATTCGGTTGCCCAGGAAACTCTCCATATCGGTTCGCGACGGGAGTTGTTTGCTGACAGGGCGCTTGTCGATCGACTCGACGGCCAGGTGGCATTACGGTTGCACCACCCCGTTCCCCGTGAAATCGTGATGGAACATGACGAGCCGTGGGAGGGCAACAACACGGTCTATCACTGCGTGTTCAAGGACGGCGACCGCTATCGGATGTTCTATGTCGGGCTCCACTCGACGCTGACAGAGAAACGCCAGTTGAACATTGGGCCGTCCAGCTTCTGTTACGCGGAAAGTGACGACGGCATCCACTGGGAAAAACCAAATCTCGGACTGTGCGAGTATCAAGGCTCGAAAGCCAATAACATCATAATGGACCCCGCCACGGCCGCTCAGCACAACCTGCGCCTCGGAGCCCCAGCCGTTTTCCGAGACGATAATCCTGAGGCGACACTCGACGCACGCTACAAGACGTTCATGGCTTCCCGAAGCCCGCTGGGCATGGTGCCGATGAAATCGCCCGACGGCATTCACTGGTCGCCGATGAGTAACAAGCCCGTCATCACCGACGGCGCGTTCGACTCCATGAATCTCGGATTCTGGGACAGCGAACGCGGTGAGTATCGTGCTTTCTGGCGATACTTCACGGGAGGCACGACAAACGCGGAGGAATGGAAACCCGCGGGCGTGCGAGCGATCCGCACGGCGGCCTCGAAAGACCTGCTGCACTGGGAGAGTCAGGCCGATTTGAGCTACCAGAATTCTCTCGAAATGGAATTGTACGAGAACGGGATTCACCCCTATCACCGTGCGCCGCATCTGTTGATTGGCATGCCGGTCCGTTATATCGATCGAGCGGGCGCTCCATCCACTACTTCTCCGGACGGCAACGACCAGGCCGGAGCGGACCGTGTTCGTAACTGGCCAGCCTCTCTACAAGCCCTGCCGGACTTCGAGCAACGTCAGGCACGCTCGGCGATAAGCGAGCGATATGGCAGTGCCCTGACCGAAGGGCTCTTCATGTCCAGTCGCGACGGCGTACACTTTCACCGCTGGGACGAAGGCTTTCTTCGACCCGGTCCCGAACGACCGGGTACGTGGAACTACGGCCAACAGTTTGTCGCCTGGCACAGTGTGGAGACCGCTTCCACAGTAGAAGGTGCGCCCAACGAACTATCTCTGTATGCAACCGAGGGAGTCTGGCTGGAGAAGAAAGGCAAAACGCTGCGCCGTTACACACTGCGTCTCGACGGATTCGTCTCGGTGCATGCTTCGTTGCAGGGGGGCGAACTTTTTACCAGGCCAGTCGAGTTTGTAGGTGGGATGCTGTCGCTGAATTTTTCCACATCCGCGGCAGGGTCCGTGAAGGTCGAATTGCAAGACGCTCAGGGCCAGCCGCTGCCTGGATTCCAACTCAAGGACTGTGACGAACTGTTCGGCGACACACTCGACCGAAAAGTCTCCTGGCAGGGCAATACGGACGTGTCATCGGTGGCTGGAAAAACCGTGCGTCTGAGGTTTTCCCTCCACGATGCCGATTTGTACTCCTTTCAGTTTCGCGACTGAGTCCGAACTTTCCGCCTGGCTGGGCGACCTCTGTCTTCAATCGTCCGGTGAGCATGGTGATTCAAGCATCGATTCCCGGCGGGTTCGCTGACGACATTCCCGCGCCGACGGAAGGAGAGGATGCGGAAGCCCTGCGAGTTTCATCGCCTGAGAGGTCCCTGTTGTCGGCTGGAAGTCCTGGGGATGCCCCTACGGACTCCCCAGAGACGGCGCTGTATGGACTTCCTGTCCTTCAGCATCGTCGCGAAAGTCGTCGCGACCACACGGTCATCACTTCTGGAACGCTGCAGGCGGTGATTGCGGCGGCTGCGGTGGGGAGTTAGCTTAGCGGTAACTTACAGAGTGGTCGTTTCTTCTTTCCTTTCCAGTGGCGAGTCCGTGATGTCCTTCCAGCGGTCAGTTGTTTTGTGCGTCGGTACCTTCTTCCTGAAAATGATCGTTGCAGAGGCGATCGTTGCCGATGAGGTTGCTGAAGTTCTCCGGCGGAGCCAAATGTTTGAAGAGGCACGCCTCGCAGGTGATTATGTGGGGGCACGTAAGCTTTGTTTTGAAAACGCCACAATTTTGAATCTCTCCGGTCGGGCACGCCGGATGCTACGAGATGATTTAGGGTTTGGCGCCGCCCGCATGGCCAGGACGGAGCGGAAAAAATTGGAGCCGGTACGTGTCGTTGGTCGGCAAGTAGATCTCCAGGGCGAGACTGCGGTAGTTACCGAGTTGCTTGGCGCTGACGCTGATGTGCCGATCGATCGGTCGATTGTACCGCGTCGTCGAACTCTCATCTGGGCCCGGGACGGTGAACTCTGGAAGATCCTGCATGTTCACACCTCGGCCTATTCACGTTGGGAGTCGGCAATTTCTGCTTATGAGGAGAGCGATAAGACCACGCCGCCAAAATCGGGAGGTGTGGTGTTTGTTGGCAGTTCAAGTATTGCTGGTTGGACCTCTTTGCAGCAAGATTTTCCGGAAGCGAACGTTATCGGGCGAGGATTTGGAGGCTCTGAGGTTATCGATTGCGTCCTCAACGCCCACCGTATTGTAACCAAGTATGCGCCGCAGCGCGTGGTGCTTTATGCGGGAGACAACGACATCGCCAAGGGGAAAAGTGCGGAGAAAGTTTTTGGTGACGTTAAGTTGTTTGTAGAAACCATTCATGCAACACTGCCGGATACCTCCATTGGCTTTATTGCGATTAAGCCGAGTCTGAGTCGTTGGCAATTGTGGTCTACCATGAAGCAGGCGAATACATTGGTGCAAAGCTTTGCGGAGCAGCAGGATCACGTCGATTATTTTGATGTGGCGACGCCTATGTTGGGCAGCGATGGAAAGCCGAACCAAGAACTGTTTGTCGACGATGGCTTGCACATGAATCCGCAAGGTTATGCTGTTTGGACGAAGGTCCTGCGGTCCTGGATGGCGTCGTTACCCTGAGTAAGGAATGCCTTGCATGGTCGCGCAAAGTTTGCTGAGATTCTCCCAGAGGCACTTGAGGTGTCAGGGGAAGTAACGTGGAAGTAGCGTGTGGGTGCGGAGGTGGAAAGGGAAATATTCCCTGCAGTTTTGGGCGTTCGCTGGGATGATACCGTTATTTTTTCGGGCGGCTGCCTCGACTTCGGCTAGTGAACACTGTCCTGGCAAGTCTAGGAATCTCTAAAAAAACGTTCTGCTAGCGAATTATCAGGCCTACTTACCCGTGTCGTAATCTCAGCAGATGGTCTCTTGGACTGGCGTTTCCCCCGCCAGCGTTTGGTCGGGTGGGGCTAAAATGCTTGCTGCCGAGGTTTGTACAACCCGGCTAGACCCTCGTTGGACTTGATTCGCTTGTCAGGATACTGGAGTTGGACGGCAGACCTCCCTCCCCGCCCGGCAGCGCCTCCTCTAAAATGACCTACATGAGTCAGGATGCTGAGAAGTCACCCGCCGAACAACTTGCAACTCCCGTTCAGTTTCTGAAAGGGGTGGGCCCGGATCGCGCACTGCTGTTAGAAAAACTTGGTTTGCGCAATGCGCGGGACATTCTATTTTTTTTTCCACGAGACTACCAAGACATGAGCGAACTGCGGAGCGTTGCCGAGTTGGAAGAAGGTAGTGCCGTGAGTGTGTGTGGTACGGTTGAGGAGGTTGAATTACGGTCCATCGGCATGCGCCGCTCGAAACTGCACGTGGTGCTTCGCTCGGAGGGGCATGAATTGCTTTGCATTTGGTTTAATCAGCCCTTCATGCAGGCTAGATTTCGTGCCGGCCAACGTCTCCTCGTCTCCGGAGAGCCCAAGTTGCGCCGATTGCGATGGGAAGTCGTTCACCCGAAAATTCAATGGCTGGACGATGACGAAACGCCCCCCGCAGGTTGTATCCTGCCGATTTACTCCCTTACGGACGGATTAAAGCAATATAAAATTCGTCGAGTCGTTCAGGAGGTGGTCGAAAATTATGGTGGTTTGATCGAAGAAGTCTTTCCGAAAGATTTTCTGCAGGAACATGATTTGTTACCCATTCATGAGGCCGTCGTTCAGATCCACACTCCCGACGACTCGGTAGGTCTACAGAGAGCACGACGGCGATTTATCTACCAGGAGTTACTCGTTTTGCAGTTGGCCGTCGCCCTGCGGAAATGGAATCTGACCCATCAGTGCCAGTCACCGGAGCTGCCTGCCACGACGAAAGTTGATGCGCGGATTCGGCGTCGTTTTCCTTTTGAACTGACGACTGGACAAAGGCAGGCAATTCGCGAAATCTCCACGGATATGGCCCGCAGCTTTCCGATGAATCGCCTGCTGCAGGGAGAGGTAGGGAGTGGCAAGACGGTGGTGGCCGAGTACGCCATGCTGGTGGCCGTGGCTCACGGACACCAGGCGGCGATTATGGCGCCAACGGAAGTGTTGGCACGCCAGCATATGCGAACTCTGGCACGTGATTTGGCACAAAGTCGTGTGCGTCTCGCGTTGTTGACGGGCGGTATTTCTGCGGCTCAACGCAAAGAAACACTGCACGCCATTGAAGCCGGCGATGTTGACATTGTGGTGGGGACGCACGCCATCATTCAAGGTCAGGTGCAATTTCCCAAGCTTGGTTTGGTGGTGATCGACGAACAGCACAAGTTCGGTGTGCGACAACGAGCATCGTTGCGTCAAGCGGGTCTCGACCCGCATTATCTAGTCATGACTGCGACGCCGATTCCACGCACGATTGCCATGACCTTATTTGGAGATCTCGATGTTTCCTCGCTCCATGAGACGCCGGCGGGACGGCAAACGGTACATACGTACTTAGGAGACAATGACCGTCGGGATAAGTGGTGGGAGTTTTTCTGTAAAAAGCTTGCAGAAGGACGGCAGGGTTATGTCGTCACCCCGTTGGTCGAAGAAGCCTCCGACGAAAGCGTTGCCAGTGTTGAACAGTGTTTTCATGAATTGTCCGAAGGCCCCCTGCAAGGTTTTCGGCTGGGACTCATTCATGGCAGGATGAAACCTGAGGCCAAAGAGAAGGCGATGGATCAGTTTCGCTCAGGAGCAACACAAGTCCTGGTGGCAACCTCAGTGATTGAAGTTGGTATTGATGTTGCCAATGCAACCTTGATGACGATTGAAAGTAGCGAACGTTTTGGATTGGCTCAGCTCCACCAATTGAGGGGCCGGATTTGCCGCGGTGCGCACGCCGGTTTTCTGTGTGCGTTTGGTAATCCGAAGACCGACGACTCACAACGCAGGTTAGAAGCTTTTGCTGGGAGTGTGGACGGATTCGAATTAGCCGAAATTGATTTTGGGTTGCGTGGTCCGGGCGATCTTTTTAGTACCCGGCAGCATGGGGTACCACCTCTACGGATCGCGGACCTGCGTCGCGATGGCACTTTGCTAGAAGAAGCTCGGAAGGATGCTCAGTTGCTGATCGCTGAGGATCCCGAGATTCGTAATCCAAACTTCGAGCGATTGCGCACGATGGTTTTGCGGCGATATGGTGCCGCGCTTGATCTAGGAGATGTCGGTTAAATGACGCAGCGCGGGATGGCACGAGGTAGTGAATGTGCGCGGTTGGGAATATTCAGCGGTGGGATCATCGTACCGGTAGACGACCTTTCTGCGCCGAAAAATGCGGGGAAGATCTAAGTCTTATGCGCAAGGTGTCTTTTATGCAGGTATCTTGCGGCACGTTGACAGCGGGCGGCCGACGAGTTTTCACTTGGGTAGCGGTGACAAAGACGTGAGCTTACCGACGTTTCGAAGACGGCGCCCGCTGGCGTTGGCAACTGGGGCAGAAAAATGTCGATCGTTGCACTTGAACGATGCGGCGAATGATGCCGCGTTGGCAATCCAGGCAGGCTTTTCCCTCTCGGTCGTACACCCGATGATGATTTTGATAGCCGCCCGATTTATTCAAGGCATTACGGTAGGTTCCATCCGAAAGCGTGGACCCTTCATAATAAATGGCCTCCTCCAGGATTTGCAGCATCGACTGATGAATGCGAGACCATTCTGGTGTGGAGAGGCGAGTGCAAGCTTTTTCTGGATGTACGGACGCCTGATGCAGGATTTCCGAGGCATACAGATTTCCGACACCCGCGATTGCACGTTGATCGAGCAACGCTACTTTCACTGCTCGGCGACTTCCCTCGAGACGTTGTTGTAGTTCGGCAGCAGTAATCTCCAACGCGTCAGGACCAAGTTTGTCGGCTCCGAATTGGCGCTCGAATCCCGCCGGTGAAAAGAGGCGTACCGAACCTAAGCCGCGGCGATCCCAATACCAGAGTTGCCGACGTCGTTTGCCTTGCAGATCGAAGCGGCAGCGCAAATGGTCGACGGTGGGAGGATCGGCAAGCAAAACGAGACCTGTCATACGTGGCTCGAAGACGATCGCATCTTGATTGGAAAGCCGCAATACGACCCGTTTTCCTGCTCGTTCGATTGTCAGGATGTTTTTTCCAAGCACGCGTTTTCGAAATGTCACCAGGCGGGGTGACATAGAAATGGGCTTGAGATCACAACGAGGGACTGCCAGGTCAGTGATCGCGCTGCCGCAAATTTCAAGCAACCCACGGCGCATGGTTTCGACTTCAGGTAACTCGGGCATTGATAGATTCCAGGGACGTGGTGGTTGGCTGCCGATTTTAGGATGCCCGGCAGCGCTGCTGCAAGCGGCAGTGCAAAGAAGCCCCACAGTCGTCTGCGGAGTCGAGGACTGGTTGTCTTGGGCGGTCTCCAGGGAGTGAATGGGAGGCGGCCTGAACCAGGCCTGAGAGGCGAGATTAGATTTCAGCCAGATTCAAGGAGGTCGCGGACTCTGCTTGGAGATACTGTTGGTTCGCGATAAAACTTCAGGGAAGAACGGTTTTGAGGGTGCAGCGGGTGGTCCCTCTGGCCCGCAAAGCGGACGCTGCCCTTGACCACCGACGTTTTTCATTAAAGAATCGTGGGTTTCCCCTCGACATACGGTCTCTCGAACGCTCACAAGCACATTGGCAAACGACATTAGCAAACGCATGGGTAACAACTCAGCAACTTCACAGGTGCCGGATGACGCAGGCCGGTTCGGCGATTTCGGAGGGCGTTATGTTCCCGAAACGTTGACCCGCGCGTTAGATGAATTGACGGTTGAGTATGAGAAAGCCCGCCAGGATGAAGAGTTTCAACAAGAGCTCGCAGGCTTGCTTAAGGACTATGTGGGGCGACCGTCGCCTTTGTATTTTGCCAAACGTTTGACCGCAGAGTGCGGCGGAGCCCAGATCTGGTTCAAACGAGAAGACTTGAATCACACTGGGGCGCACAAAATTAACAACACGTTGGGGCAGGCATTACTCACGCTACGCATGGGAAAGACTCGTGTGATTGCGGAAACGGGAGCGGGACAACATGGCGTGGCGACGGCGACGGCGTGTGCCAGATTCGGCCTGCCTTGTGTTGTTTATATGGGAGAAGAGGATGTGCGACGCCAAGCTCCGAATGTGTTTAGCATGAAACTGTTGGGAGCCGAGGTCCGACCCGTCGCGAGCGGGTCAAGGACTTTACGCGATGCGATCAACGAAGCGATGCGGGACTGGATGTCGAGCGTCGAAGATACGCATTACATCATTGGATCAGTCGTGGGGCCCCATCCGTTTCCCAAGATCGTGAGAGACTTTCAGTCTGTGATTGGCGAAGAAACTCGCCAACAGAGCATGCAGCGCTGGGGGCGTTTGCCCGCTGCGGTCGTGGCCTGTGTGGGTGGGGGCAGCAATGCGGCCGGCATGTTTCATCCGTTCATTGATGATGCCAAAGTTGATTTAATTGGTGTGGAAGCCGGCGGCCTCGGTACGCAGCCTGGCGAACACGCCGCTCCCCTGAGTTATGGTGACCCTGGAATTCTTCACGGTAGTTATAGCTATGTGATGCAGGACGAAGATGGTCAAACCTGTGATGTGCATTCGATGTCCGCCGGGTTAGATTACCCGGGTGTAGGCCCCGAGCATAGCTATTGGAAGGCGACCGGTCGGGTTCGTTATGTTCACTGCCGTGATGACGAAGCGATGACGGCGTTTGACGTGACGGCTGGTAGTGAAGGCATTCTGCCCGCACTGGAAAGCTCTCATGCAGTGGCCAAGGCTATGCAGGAGGCAAAACAACGACCGGCCAGTGAAGCAGTGGTGGTGTGCCTTTCGGGTCGAGGTGACAAAGACGCGAATGAAATTGCAAGGTTGAAAGCGGAGTAGTCTGTTGAGCGCATTGCTTAGCCGGGAGCAGGCCTCCTTTCAAGTTCTTATCCTTAATTCTGACTAAAATGATATGTCTTCCATCGACGTCCTTTTTTCTCAGCTCCGCAGCGAAGGGCGCAAAGCCTTCATGCCTTTTGTCACGGCGGGTGATCCAGACCTTGAGTTTACCTCTCAGGTCGTTACGGAACTGGCTGGGCGTGGCTGCCACCTCTGCGAGATTGGAATTCCCTATAGCGATCCCATTGCCGATGGCCCAGTGATCCAGGCATCTTATACGCGTGCGCTGGCGCGTCGAATCAAGCTTGCCGACATTTTGAAGTCGCTGGGACAAGTGACTTCGACGGTGACGATGCCATTGGTGACGATGGTCAGCTATGCGGTCATCTATCGTCATGGTCTCGAACGCTACGTGGCTGACGCCAAGGCAGCAGGAATCGCTGGAGCGATTGTGCCTGATTTGCTTGTGGAAGAGGCAGAGCGATTTTCTGCGGTTTGTCGCCGGGAAGATTTTAGCTTAATTCAACTGGTGACTCCGACCACTCCGCGCGAGCGCGCATTGAGAATTGCGGAAATGTCGACAGGTTTTCTCTACTATGTTTCCGTCACTGGAATCACTGGAGAACGCACGTCGCTGCCTCGTGATCTGGTGGATAATGTCAGTTGGCTGCGAGAGCAGACCGATTTGCCGATTTGCATCGGTTTCGGAATTAATTCGACGGAACACGTTCAATTGCTTGCACCGGTTGCCGATGGGCTGATTGTTGGCTCGGCAATTGTCAAACGGGTGGCGCAGGCCCACGAGAAATCACGTCAGGAAATCATTCGCGAAGTGGGGCTTTATACCGAGCAACTCATGTCTGCGATGTCCGACTAAACGGTAATTCTGCCATTCGCTGGAAGGTGTCGGCGCAGTTTACTCAATTTGCGGGATCCACCCCTTTTCCAAATTGCGATCGAGTAGGCAAGCATCTGAAGAATTTTCTGGTCGCTGTGGAGATTAAATGGGCGCTCGTGCTGGCCCGTAAGCTTTTAAATGTCGCTTAGAGAGACTTCGGCTGTGCGCGGGAATTCGCCAGTAAGTCTTTGGTGCAAAGGACTTACTGGTGTCGATTGAGGGTTTTTAGGGGAATTAACCTTGACCCCTGCGGCGGCCAAGAATTAGAGTTGGCAGAAGAGGATCGATTTCGTTGACCCCATATGAGGCAGTCAAAATGAAATCACAGCAATCAAATGCGACGCTGAGTCGTTTTTTTACCGGAATTTCCGAGCAGGTCTTTCAAACTCGGTTAGGCGTCGCAGACCCCTGCCTGACAGATTACCTCAGTGATCTCTTAATGCGGTTTGTCCGTTGTGAGACGCAGGACAAAATTCGCAACAAACGTGGCAAGCCGGCGCGGTACGTTTATGAGATGTTGCGGGAAGCCGACAAGCGGATTGGCGAGGCGCGGCGCGAAGTGCACCGTCATATTGGTGACTTTACGTTGTTTTGGGCCGGACTTTATCCCGAGTCACTTCGGAAACGCCAGGGGCAAGTTCGTATCGACCAATTTGAAGATTATTGTGCCCATGGCAAGCATGCCTATTTAATAGCAAGTGGCATTGAAGGCAGAGATGTCATACCAGCAAACGATGTCTTGGAGAGAATAGGCCAGCAATTTGAGATGTGTGCCTATGGGTTGCGCGAGGTTCGTCGTGAATGGGAACGGAGAGATGCCGANGAATCGCTTCAGCCTTCGTTATGGAACTGAGTTGCGTTTCTCGCCAGAGTTGTAAAGGNNATGNTAANCGCT
>JAKVBY010000044.1:31835-41351 GCA_022446825.1 Pirellulaceae bacterium | reverse complement strand
TNGGAGGGCNCTTGTTCAGCNGCCATGCCTTNGGAATGAAATGTCGGTGTTGGTGACATTCGAGACACAGGGGGAGTGTTTGGCGAGGCCGATGGACGTGAAGGTGTCTTCGTCTGCAGAGCAATTCCGCAGTGGCCCTGGGCGACCCCTGGAAACTCATGGCGGTACTCGCTGGCGAGGGGCGAGTCCGCGATTTTGGCGATGAGACATCTGTCCAGGACGGGCGCATGCTACTTCGCAGTGATGACTTCGCTGAATGTGGTGCGCGAGAACCTTACGTTTAGCGCAGGCTCTCGTGCGGTAAGCGGAAGTGCCGGGCGGAGAGATGTGGAGGAGTTACTCTTACTCAGAGTCATTGGTGCCACACGTAGCGGCATCGGAGGCGACAGGGACCTAATTCGTTAAGAGTTGGGCTTCGACCTGGCTGCTGATTTCTGGATAGACTTGTATGAGGTGGTCTCGCAGGAGGGGAAAGATAGCGCCCTGCGCGACGTTCATTTGGGTTCCTTCGTCTTCGCGCCGCGGCAGATGGCAGTCGATGCAGTTTTGCTCGATCTGCTTTCCGAGTGTGGTAAATTTTCCACAGGCTTGGGACTCATGGCATTGCATGCAGCGCTGGGAAAATAAGGCTGAGTTTCCACGTTCGTGCTGGTGAGGATTGTGGCAGGTAATACAAGTCATGGCTTCGGATTGCTGAAAACAGGCACTTTGACTCAGGCGTAGTCGTTGGTTGGTGCTGTGCACCCCTCCTTGGAGAGCTCGAGGATCTTGCTCAAACTCTAAAAAGTCGTCGATGTTGTCGCCAGGTCGATAAGAGAACGGCGGCTTTTTTAGCCGTTTGGCAGGGGCATGGCACAAGGAGCAAAGGTCGTCCAGCCGTTCCGTAGGAAGATTGCCGGGGTTGGTAATATGGTGTGATTCGTCCGCTTCCGGGTGGGCGTGATGGAAGTCTACATGCTGTTTGCCCGGGCCGTGGCATTTTTCACAGGAAACGCCGAGAACGTAATTGTCGGGGCGATACTGATTCACCGTGCCGTTGACCCACTGGAAAAACGTGGCGTGACAATCAAGACAACGTTGTTCAATGGGACGGGAGTAGTCCGCACCGCCATCCGGAAAACCAGGGCTATTCATCCAGCGGTTACCGTTCTCGTCGTGAAATAAAGAGACGTGAGCCTGATAGAGGTGATCATCGTTCCAATAAAGATAGGATTGCCCCAGCTTTCCGGATCCGGTAATCAAGTCCATGGTGAAGTGTTGACTGAAGGTGTTTTCTTTTGCTTTCACGACAAGGTGTTGACTGAACTTGCCGTTGTCCGGGGTCATTTGAAAGGAGATTTTTCCGCCTGCCGTGACGAGCGTGTCTCGGTTCATTTCCAGTAACGTGCGAACAGCATCGCCTTGGGCTTCCTGAGAGGTATGAAAGTGTGCTGTTTTCTGAAAGTCGTTCACATAATCTTGATGGCATTCAGCGCATGCATCGGTACCCAGGTAACCAGCAGAAGTAGGGTCGGAGTTGGCATCTCGTGGGGGGGGAACTTTAGGTAACTTGACCCAGCCGACTTGCCGTTGTGTGGGGGATTGCCCATGGATGAATGCTTGCGCCTGGGGAGTCCTTCGCTCGGTGGGGTTCAGGTAGAAAACCCCCTCAGGTTTTTCAGCCAGCGGTTGAACCGTAGAAGTTTTGAGCGGGTTTTGGAGAAACCACCAAGCAGCGACAGCTGCAAGTAAGAGCAGGACAATAGCAGGAATTGTCTTTTGTGGCACAAGGTGTCCAATCGACAGAGGGTTCTCGTCTGGCAACTCTGGCAGAAGATTTTATCACGGTCCGAAATGATTGGACAGGCAACTTGCCTTGATCGTTCGCTGGATAAGGCAGGCAAAAGTGGGGTGCCTGATCGCCTAGCGACTTGGAGGCCTTCATGAGCAGTCTGTTTTTCGAAGATGCACGAAAATAGCGGGTAGCAAAAGGCGGTATTTGCCGTCTCGTCAGGGCGTAAAGACGACTTTCAAGCAATCCAGCCCAAGAGCTGTGTCGATCGCTGTTTGTGCCTTGTCGAGCGGGAACCGATGTGTGACAAACTGGTCGAGCGGCAATGATTCTTGGAAACGCAACATGAGTTCCAGAGACGGCCCATAAGCAGTAAAGGGATGGTTGCTTAAGCCGATCAAACGCAGCCCTTTGCTGACAATCAAGTGGGGGTTCATGGAAATATTACCCATGTCGACAAAGACGCCCTCCAGTAGGTACATGCCTCCGCGCCGCAGCAGTTGGAGAGCTTCTGGGACGGCTTTGGGATGGCCAGCGCATTCGATGGCGACGTCCACGCCGCGCCCGTGGGTCCAGCCGCGGACGAGGTCATAACGCTCTTCGGCGGTGGTATCATTGACGTTGAGCGTGTAATCGGCGCCAAACGTCTTAGCAAGTCTCAACCGATAGTCGTTTTCATCCAAAACGATGATGTTTCCCGCGCCCTGAATGCGGGCCATGATCAGGTGTACGATTCCTAAGGGGCCCGCCCCCTGAATCAAGACCGAACTGCCGGTTAAGAATCCTTCCGATGGCAGGGAGCTGAAATCTTTGAGCTTGTCCAACGCAAAAGCACACGCCATTAATTCTGTATAGACTGCCAGCTCCGGAGCCAAGCCGCTGGGAACTTTGTAGACGAACGCTTCGGGGATGACGATCATGTACTCCGACCAGCCACCACGCAGCGGGTGCTCGGTGGCGCGATAGGAATTCCCATAGCCTTGCCAGTTTTCACACCAAGAATACCCATAAATATGACGGCAGTTGTAGCAGGTACCACAGACCACATCGGGGCACATGGTGATGCGGTCGCCCGCTCGGATCGGTTGTCCGTAAAAGTCCACTTTGCCGTCGGTGACCGCTTCCACGATCCCAACATTTTCGTGACCGGGGATCAGGGGAAACGGGGAGGTCTGCTCATTGGCGGTGCCGCCATACTGCGTCGTTTCTCCACGATAGGTATGTTTGTCAGTGCCGCAGATGCCGCTCATTTCAATGCGCATTAATAATTCGCCTGCACGCAAGGGCGGGATCTCATATTCGCGAACCTCAAGTTCATACGGTTTGACAATTGTGACAGCTTGGGAGGTACTGGGCATGCGTCGGATCGTTTTTATTGGGGGTGACGTTGGTAAGGTAAATTTGTCAGGGTAGGAATGAATCCATACGGCCCCAAGGTTCAAGACGCGTTGGGGCGGAGGTCCTCCATCACCACTATATCGAGATTTTCCCTGCTTGGCTGCCGAGGCCATATGACCCCTCGCGGGTGTGACCGGTTGCCCGCGCGAGATTTCACAGGACAATAATTCAGATGAACTCAGCGCGGTTACCACAGATGGTTGCGATTGGAGAATTGCTATGGGATGTTTTTCCTAGCGGGCCCCGTTTTGGCGGTGCGCCCGTCAATTTTGCCTGCCACGCGGCTGCCCTAGGTGCGGAGGTATCTTTGCTTAGTGGTGTGGGATCGGATCCGCTGGGAGACCGCGCCTTTCAGGAACTGGAACGTCATGTAGTTCAAACTGTCGGGCTGCAACGATCTGAGAACTATCCGACTGGAGCCGTGCAGGTTGCCGTAAGTCCAGCCGGCCAACCGAGCTATCAATTTGGTGAAGACGATGCCTGGGATCATCTCCAGTGGTTTGATCATTGCGAGACGCTGGCAGGTAACGCAGACGTGATTTGTTTTGGCAGCCTTGGTCAGCGACGTCCTGAATCACGAAAGTTCATTGAGCGTTTTATCAAGGCAACTTCGCAGCACAGCTGGCGTGTGTTTGATATCAATGTGCGCCAGCCGTTCTTTCATGAAGATGTCGTTTCCCCTTCCTTGGGATGGGCAAATGTGCTCAAGCTAAATGACGAAGAATTGCCGATTTTGGCTCGAATGTTTGCGCTCGCGGGTCCGGTCGAGGCGCAGCTACAGCAGTTGGCACGGCGTTTTGATCTGAGCGTGGTTGCGTTTACCCGCGGCCCCCAAGGTGCGCTACTTGTGAGGGACGATCAGGTGGTCGATGTGGCCGGGGTGGTTGTGGAGGTATGCGACACGGTTGGAGCTGGGGACGCGTTTACCGCAGCCATGGTACATGGTTTGCTTGCCGAGGTTGATTTGCAGGCCGTGACGTCTTACGCTTGCGAAGTGGCGGCGTTTGTCTGCTCGCAAGTGGGAGCGACGCCTGATTTACCTGAGGACCTTATCTGTCGGATACCAAAATGAACTGTCACGATGCGAGATTGTGTTTCACGTTGCTTGGATTGGTCGCACTTTTCTCAAGCCCCGTCACGGCAGAAGACGATCACTTGGTTGCTGATTTTGAAGCGGGTAATTATGAGGGTTGGACCACGGTGGGAGAAGCCTTTGGAGACCGACCCGTTGGCGGTCGTCTTCCTGGTCAGATGGACGTGCGTGGTTTTCGTGGTGACCGCCTTGTGAATTCTTTTTATCAAGGCGATTCGACAACCGGTTCATTGTTGTCCCCACGCTTTGAGATCGATCGGGATTACTTGATCTTTCTCGTAGGAGGGGGAAGATTGCCGGGTGATGTGGGCGTGGAGTTGCTCCTGGATGGCAAGGTTGTGCGTGCCACGACAGGACGGGATTCTGAGGTCTTAAGTTGGCACAGCTGGAAGGTTGCTGAATTTCGTGGCCAACAAGTGCAGGTGCGGATTTTTGATCATGCGACTGGCAATTGGGGGCATATCAATGTCGATCAGATCCTCTTGAGCAACGCGCCAAGGATCGGTAGCGGTAGCCTGCGTTTGGAAGAATACCGCCAGTCCCCGGAGTACTACCGAGAGCGATTTCGACCTCAGATTCATTTCAGTCCCGAAATGAATTGGATGAACGACCCGAATGGTTTGGTATTCTTTCAAGGAGAATACCATCTTTGCTACCAACACAATCCCCACGGTAATGGCTGGGGACATATGAGTTGGGGGCATGCGGTTAGCCGCGATTTAGTCCACTGGGAGCACTTGCCGATTGCGCTGCACGAAGAATATGGCGTGATGGCCTTTTCTGGCTCCGCTGTGGTGGATTGGGAGAACACCAGTGGTTTTGGTCTCGCTGGAGAGCCTCCACTCGTGGCGATTTACACGGGGCATGGTCACGGCAAGCAGACGCAAGAGTTGGCGTTTAGTACCGATCGTGGGAGGACATGGACAAAATACGCGCACAATCCAGTTTTGGATATCGGGAGAAAGAACTTCCGTGACCCCAAGGTGTTTTGGCATCCGCCGACCAAGAAATGGGTCATGACGGTATCCTTGGCAGCCGCCAAGCGAGTTCAATTCTACGGATCGGCGGATTTGAAGCATTGGGAACATCTGAGCGATTTCGGTCCTGCTGGAGTCGAAAAGAAAAACAATTGGGAGTGTCCCGATTTGTTTCCACTTCCGATCGAAGGTGAGGCTGGAAAGACCCGCTGGGTTTTAGAGGTCGACATGGGATCGGGCGCAATCGCCGGCGGATCGGGTGGCGAGTATTTTGTGGGCAACTTTGATGGTGCCGAATTTCATGCGGACTCACCGCTCGAACAAGTGAGTTGGGTCGACTACGGGCGAGATTTTTATGCACCGATTTCCTGGTCGGATATTCCGTCCAAGGACGGCCGTCGTATTTGGATCGGCTGGATGAACAATTGGGAGACGCACCTCCTACCGACAAGTCCATGGCGTAGTGCGCTCTCTCTACCACGAGTGCTGGCGTTGCGTCGTACCGCGCAGGGAATGCGATTGGTCCAGAATCCGGTGGCGGAATTACAGCAACTTCGATGTGGGCATCGCCAACTTCCGCCCTCCACCTTGGAAGGGACGTTCGACTTGGAGGCTTGTCCTGCGCCTTGTGAGATCATCGCAGAATTTGATCTGAGGTCGGCTGAGGAATTTGGGTTGCGACTGGCCGTGGGTGATGATGAATCGACGACCATTGGTTACGACGTCAAGTCACAGGAACTGTTTGTGGATCGCCGGCGTTCTGGAAAAGCCGATTTTCACAAGCAGTTTGCGGGTCGGCATGCCGGACCACTACCCGCAGAGAATGGGCGAATCAAACTGCATGTGTTTTTGGACACCTCATCGGTCGAGGTTTTCGGAAACGACGGACATACCGTGATCACGGATCGGATCTTTCCCCACGAAACAAGCCGGCGCGCGGAAATCTATACGCGCGGGGGAGACGTGGCTATACGATCCGTGGATCTATGGAAATTAAACTCCATCTGGCAGCATGAGGCAGGCAATTAAAGCAGCAAATATGGAGTTGCAAGGCAGATTTGTGAACAGCATGGTGCGTGACTCGGTCTGTAACAGACGTGTCATTCTCAGGGATTTTAATGAGAGGTCGTAAAAAAACAATGTTCATTTGTCAAAGCGTGCGGCAGGCGCTCGTAGGAGCTGTGTTCGTTTTTTGTTTACCGGTGTGCGCGTGGGCAGAGCCGACACGGCTGATCTACGATACCGACATGGGGAATGACATTGATGATGCGTTAGCCTTGGCGGTGATTCATGCTTTGCAGTCGCGTGGCGAATGCGAATTGTTGGCGGTGACGGTCACCAAAGATAGCGAGTTGGCCGCACCTTTTGTCGACGCGCTCAACACATTTTATGGACGGGGTGACATTCCGATTGGGATGGTTCGGCAAGGCAAGACCCCAGAGGACGGAAAGTTTTTGCCGCTGGCCAAAGAGCGAGACCAAGGAGACTTAAGATATCCTCATGACCTGGCGACCGCAAAAGATGCACCTGCCGCGGTCAGTCTTCTCAGGGAAATACTCGCAGTCCAGCCAGATCATTCGGTTGCCATGGTGCAGGTCGGATTTTCGACAAACTTTGCTCGTCTGTTGGAGAGTCCAGCCGATAAGCATTCACCGCTCAATGGTCGGGAATTGGTGGCAAAGAAAAGTTCTTTGCTCTCGCTGATGGCTGGTGCGTTTCAGACGATTGATGGGAATAACCATTTTTGTGAATACAATGTGGTGCAAGATATTGAGAACGCCACGAAGTTGGTTGCCGGTTGGCCAACGCCCGTCGTGTTCAGTGGTTTTGAGATTGGTTATTCGATTCGGACACCGATGGAAAGTATTGAAAACGATTTTCAATATTGTGAACATCACCTCATCCCAGAAGCCTATCGCCTCTACTGCCAACCAGATGAAAACCGTCCGACGTGGGATTTAACCAGTGTGTTGTACGCCATCCGTCCAGATCGCAACTATTTTTCCTTGTCTGCACCGGGGCGAGTTACTGTCGAATCGGATGGCTTTACAAGGTTTTCCATCGATGCGTCAGGTCAGCATCAGTTCTTGATCGCCACGCCTTCCCAGCAGGTGCGTGTGCAGGAAGCACTAGTCCAACTCTCGAGTCAACCTCCGCAGTGGCGAGCAGAAGACTAAAAAAATGGTTTGAAATGGGGTGAAGGCGGTGAGCCGTGTGGCGAATTGTTTGGACCTGTCGGCTCGGCAAGTTTTAAGATCGAGGTAAGTTCCCTTGTTTGCGATGCGATTGGATGGTGATATGGCGTTGATGAGAGCTGCGGTGATGGTTTCCGTATGGTGGCATGTCGTGCTTAGCGCTCATGCGGTAGACGCTGCAGAACCACCGCCGAATGTGGTCTTGATCATTTCAGATGACCAGACTTGGACCGATTATGGCTTTATGGGACATGAAGAAATACAAACTCCCCATTTGGACGTGCTTGCTCGTCAGAGTGCTCTTTTCACGCGAGGCTACGTTCCGACAGCCCTGTGCCGACCTTCTTTGATGACGCTGGTCACGGGGTTGTATGCACATCAGCATCGCACCACAGGAAATGATCCCTCACCGGCGGTTACCGACCCGAAAACACCGGCCTACGACCGGCAGCGAGAGAAACTGATTGCACATGTCGACGAGTTAAATACGCTACCGACTTGGTTAAGCGAAAAATCGTACCGCAGCCATCAAAGTGGCAAGTGGTGGGAGGGAAGCTATCGTCGGGGCGGTTTTTCTCATGGCATGACGCGAGGTTTTCCAGAGCCTGGTGGACGCCATGGTGACGACGGGTTGAAGATTGGCCGCCAAGGCTTGCAGCCGATTTTTGATTTCGTCGATCAAGCGGTTGAGGACGAAACTCCCTTTTTTGTGTGGTACGCGCCTTTTCTACCGCATTTGCCCCACACGCCTCCTGAGCGGCTTTTGAAAAAATACCAGCGGGATGGGCGGCACGCAGCCTTAGCTAAGTACTATGCAATGTGCGAATGGTTCGATGAAACGTGCGGGCAGTTAGTAAATTTCATTGATGGTCGCGCGTTGGCTCAGAACACTTTGATTATCTACGTTACCGACAACGGTTGGATCCAACGCACGCCGGAGACACAGGTGCCGGCAGGTTGGAGGACACAATTTGCCCCCAAATCCAAGCAATCACCCAATGAGGGAGGCACTCGAACACCGATCATGTTGCGGTGGTCCGGGGTCATTGAGCCCAGCCAACGTAGCGAATTGGTCAGTAGTATTGATCTGGTGCCGACGATTCTTCAGGCGGCGGGAGTGGCGGTTCCGGAGCATTTGCCCGGGGTCGATCTATTGTCGTTGGTGCGGGATGGCAAACCCCTCCAACGAGAACGTATTTTTGGCGAAAGTTTTGCACACGACATCGTTGATACGGAAAATCCCGAAGCGACTTTGCTTTATCGTTGGTGTATCGAAGGCCGCTGGAAATTACTGCTGACATACGATGGAGTGGTGAACCGCTATCGGGCAGTCCATTTACGCACCGACCCCGGTCCGCAACTGTACGATCTCTGGGCGGATCCTCATGAAACGACTAATCTCGCTGGGGATCATCCAGGCCAAGTAGGTCGGCTCGCGCAGAGAATTGAGGCGTGGTGGCCTGTCCACCAACGCCAAACGAAAATTGATTGACTTGGCGATTGGTGTTAACTCGGATAGTTTTCTTCTCGCAAGTTCGCAAATGGCCAAGCCGATGGCTGGTAATGAATCTCAAGTTCCGGCGACATGAGCGTCTGTCCCCCTTGTTGCACGCTGTGCATCACGCGGTCGAGAATGCCGGTGGTCAACAGCGTGCGCTCGACGGGATAAGCAGGTTTTTTTGTGTGAACCATCTGCTCGATGCCTCGTAGTAAGTGCTCGAAATGCCCGTGCGGTGTGTCTTCGAGACGAAACCAGTTGGCGAAGGGGGTTGCTTGCCCCTGGATCTGGCAGGCTGCCGCAAATTCCGACGCGATCCCATTTAACATGGCGACCGTTCCGCGGAGGCCATCCGAGTACTCAATCAGATAAAAAGCAGCGTTGTTTCCCTCCAGACGTTCGCGGAGGTTTTCCCCGGATTCTCCGAAAGTTGCCAGGGCGGCATCGAGTAAAGGTTTTGACCAGTAGCCTTTTTCAGCTGCTTGCCAGATTGCGTCTCCTTGCGCTACGGTGACCGACTTGACTCCCGTTTCACCACCGTGGCGACGTTCCGCCAGGCATTGCAGCGTTTCGAGTGCGTGGAA
>JAKVBY010000044.1:11791-31735 GCA_022446825.1 Pirellulaceae bacterium | reverse complement strand
GCCAGGGTTTTGGAGACCGTCCCTTAGAAAAACAGGGCCACGTCGGGGCACGAGAACTCGTGCCCCGGGCCACATTGCGGGCGAATTTCAGCGGGTCTCCCCCAGAGCCGCCAGACCACTACAAACAAGCCTTATGCCAACTCCTGCCGACCTATCGCCCCGCGCGGTTGCCACAAAACGCGTGCGTTGGAGTCGAGGATTGCCAGGCGGCTTCATCGAGAGTCGTGGCCGACGTCCAAACTAACGTTTCTTTGTCTCGGGGTTGTTGTTCTTACTGGCAGTGCGGGCCCGCTGATCGTCATTCTTCTGTTTGCGCTGGGCTATCGACTGGACGCGTTCGGGGTGTCCCACAAAGAATTCTGCATCGTCAATTACGAAGGGCGTCGACCAGGTCCTACCGTCATTGTGATTGACGACGTTAAAGAAGAACGAGCGAAAGCTTCTCGCTTTTAGACTGTAGGGGTATTGGGAAGTGAGGTGATCGGCTGGGGTCAAATCGTCGACGCCAGGACTCGCGTAATAATGCACCATTCCGTCACCGGTATAGCCCATGCCCAGAGTCCACCAACCGAACTGTGTGATTTCGGCTACCTTGAAATCTCGGCCACTTTTGTTGCCACGAACTTTAATGAAGGCGGAATCGTTCTCATAGCGAGGATTGGTTTCGCTACGGAAGTGAATCCAAATTCCGGGCCAGTAGGGTTCGGATGTTGGGCCACCGCGGAAAAAACCGGTGTTGAAACGTTGGGTCGGTGTGCTCGAGACGCCCGTGCGAAAACCAAAATGCGGCCCCGAACGGTTTTCCCATTGATCTGGTGAGGGAAGGTAGAGGCGAACCACACAACTAGGTAATTCGGAAACCCGAATACTGGTTCCCAGACGGGACGAAATATTGGCGATGAGATCGTCTTGTTGGACATCGAAGGAAGATTGGCCCGGGATGCCGGTTTTTTGGCTCATTAATAACAAGGCATACTCACTGCCGACCACTCCACCTTCGGGAGTCGGGATGACTTTCATGTGGTCGGGGTGACCACGCTCCGGCCCTTCCGCCCAGCGGCGATTGACCGACGATCCGAGCGGTCCGCGAGCACGGCCATCGTTCTCTCGGGAACTTTTCGGGAGGCGATGGACAAACTTCCATTCCGGATTTTCAAAATCGTCGCCGACATAATCAATTTTTGTGCCAGTGCCAGGAACGAGGCGTTGTGCGTCGGCTTGGGAACCGATCAAGCAAACGACGGTCAATAAACTCAAGGTAATCCGTAAAGTTTGACATCCCATGATTATCTGCCTGCCTGTTGAAGTCTGGGGGGAGCATGCGTGGTTGGTGGAGCGACACGTGATTTGAGCGCCTATCCTTCATTGCTCAATATCGGATGGTCGACCTCCGAGGCTTACAGAAGGTTGTGTGGAACCGCAATTTTGGCTGAATAAGCTTTTGTTACTGACGATCAATCCAGTTGAAAACGACCTGCAGTGAGGTGGATTAAATGAAGATGGAGCTTGGACCCGATCTCACCTTTCAATGGCAGCGTCTCGTACATCTGGACGTGAAGAGGTGAATCGTTGCTGAGCTGTTCAGGCTGACGATGGTTTTCGCGAGTCATGCTAACGAACGCAGTGGCAGTCGCTCGGTGGTGGTGCAGACTCCTTTGTCGGGATGAGTTTCCGAACTGGGTGGACCTTCTCCTGCTTTGGGCGGTCGCACACGCGCCGCCCAAGTGGTCGTAGCATGGATTGCCTGCTCGAAGATGGCACGCTCGAGGAGCGGCGACTGTTTACCATACTCAGGACGCGACACAACAGGGAGTTTGTGGACCTGCTGAATGACCGATCCGTGGTAGTTACTGGACGTTTCCGTGTGATTCCAGCTGCGGACTGTCAGCGATTGAAAGGTAGAGGGGACGGATTTCTGGCGGGGGCGAAAGGATAATTACTTGAGGGAAAATACCTTGAAACTCGCGGGAAATTGTCTGAAACGACCCAATTGTCCCCGGGAATTATCCGATTTATGAAGATAGGGATTCCAGTGGGAGAGGGCTTTCATTGTTGCAGTGATGACTCGATGCGGGTTAAACTAGGGAATAGACGACCTGACGACAGGACTATCACTTCGTTACGAACGTTTCACGGGAGAATTCGATGCTGACGATTTTTGGAAAGAAGCAAAAGGGATTCTGCGACGGTGTCTCAAGAAGAGACTTTCTACAAATCGGTGCATTGGGTTTGGGAGCGGCCTCGCTCAACCTGTCGGATGTTTATCGGGCTGAAGCAAATCAGGGTACAGGCATCGGCCACAAATCGGTGATCCACATTTTTCTCGGTGGCGGGCCACCACATCAAGATATGTGGGACATCAAGACCGAAGCGCCGCGTGAGATTCGAGGTGAGTTTGATCCGATTTCGACCTCGGTTGCGGATGTGAAAATCGGTGAAACCTTTCCGCTGATTGCTAAGAACTTTGATAAGTTTGCCGCGATCCGCTCGATTTATGGGTCGCTGGGTGCACATTCCCCCTTCCAATGCAACACGGGTTGGGCGCCACAGAGTTTGCAGTCGTTGGGAGGAAGACCTTGCTTTGGGTCGTCGGTCTCACGGTTGCAAGGACACGTAGATCGTGCCATCCCACCTTTTGTTGGTTTTGAGAACGCGGGTGTCTGGCGTGATCCCGGCATGCCAGGTTTTCTTGGCGCCACGTTTGCTCCCTTTAAACCAACGGGGCCCGGCATGGACAACATGAAGCTGAACGGCGTCACGTTGGATCGGCTTGATGATCGTAAAACGTTGCGCAGCAGCTTTGATGAATTTCGTCGCATCGTGGATGCGGAGGGCCAAGCCGGTTCACTGGATCAGTTTACCGAACGTGCCTTCGATGTACTGACGTCAAGCAAACTTGTGGAAGCCTTGGATGTCTCGAAAGAAGATCCGCGAGTCATCGAACGTTACGGAGATGGAAAACCGTACAAGTTCCAGTACGATGGTGCCGCCACGGCGAACGATCAGTTCTTGATGGCACGTCGATTGGTTGAGGCAGGAGTGCGTGTGGTAACGCTCACGTATGGACGCTGGGATAGCCATGGAGACAATTTTGGACTCGTACGCGATCACGGTTCCAAATTGGACCAAGGGATTACCGCACTGGTTCAAGATCTAGAGGAACGCGGCTTGTTAGATGATGTCACCGTCATCGCCTGGGGAGAGTTTGGCCGGACACCTCGAATCAACAAAAATGCAGGTCGCGATCACTGGCCTCAGGCGAATTGTGCCTTACTGGCTGGCGGTGGTATGAAAACCGGCCAGGCGATTGGTTCAACAAATCGTCTCGGTGAGGTGCCGCAAGATCGTCCGGTTCACATTCAAGAGGTACATTCGACGCTGTACCATAACTTGGGGATCGATACGTCTTCGGCAACAATCCTTGATCCCAATGGACGCCCGCAGTATCTCGTCGAGCACGCCCCTGTCCGCGAACTTGTCTAGAACGTATGCAGCGGAGCGGGGAGCCTTAGAACGCTCTGTATACAGGTTAGCGGCGGTTAATGGTGATGTTCTGCGCCGGCGGTTCCTTTGCTTGGTTCACCGCAAAGGCAAGGCGGGAGCGTTTTACGGAGGCGCCTGTCGAAAGTATTTCTGTCGACTGGTAGGAGCGGCCGCATTCTGGCAGGCACGATCAATTCGCCTTTTCTTCGTCAGCGCGATTTTTGGGAGCTGAGTAGCAGGCCTTGGAGTTGTTCGGGTCGTGGTGGCGCAGTGAAGGCACTGACCGTAATGGCAACGAGAATTGCAGGCATGGTGGTGAACACCCCATCCCACCAAGTGTTGTTCTTCAGGCCTGCGAAGGCTCCGATTTTAAGCAATGCTTCATCGGACAAGGCCGGGATCCAGAAGCGAATCAGGAAGAAGGTGGCCAAGCCGGCGACCATGCCGAAGATGACACCGGTGGCGTTCACGCGTTTGAGCAGCATGCCCATCATTAAGACTCCCAGGAGGAGCCCTAACGTGGCACCGGCGATCGAAATGAGAATTTCAAAGACGGGATGGTCAATCAGCGAAAGCAGACAAGCAAATCCGGTGACCAGAATGCCTAAGAAAAAAGTCAGCAGACGATTGACCTTGGTGCCAAATTCTTTGCCCCGAAACCAGTCGGTTACCAGACTGGCCGACATGCTGTTAATGCCACTATCCAGGCTGCTCATGGCGGCAGCGAAGAGTCCGGCCAGCAAGAGGCCGACCATGCCATATCCACCCGCAAAATTCACCACGAAATGGGGAAGAAGTTGGTCTTTCAGTTTGCCGTGGGAAAGACCGGCAAACACGTCGGCGTGGGATTGTTGATAAAAAACGAAAAGTGCCGTTCCCACCAGAAAAAATAGCGTGCAGACGACAAAGGTGAAGGTTCCCTTAATCGCGAGCGCGCGGCGAGCGTCACGGACCGAATCGACGGTGATATAGCGTTGAAACGCGCCGTAAGAGGCAAGTTGTCCACCCATATATACAAAAAATCCATAGACGCAGGCGGAGAAGATGTTGCGTTCTGCGAGTCCTCCGTCCGTTCGTGACATGGAAAATTTATTGTTCCCTGTCCCGACATTCAGGAAGGTTTCCCAGCCACCATCAATTTGTCCCAGCAGCAAAGTGAAAAGAAAGATCATGCCACCGCCTAGCGCGAACGCCTGTACGGTATCGGTCCAGATTACCGCTTTGACGCCACCCATAGCGGTATACGCAGTGGCGAGAATGCCCGTGATGACAATGATGAAAATCGTTTGCGATCGCAGCTCATTTTCGATTGCGCTGAGTTCTTGTGCGATCGCTGCGGGGGCACCTGCTGCGGCTTGGACTGCGAGAAGCTGACGTTCAATCAACTCGCCATCGGTATCGAGAACCACGTTGAGAATGCGGGAAACCGCCAGCAGCATGGTTCCCATCCAGCCGGCAGAATAAATCATGAAAATAATGCTTGCCAGCAAGCGGACGGAGCGATTGAAACGGCGTTCGAGGTATTCGTATAAGCTGTCAAACGGCAGGCTTTTGTAGAAGGGAATGAACCAATAGCAAGTGATGGGAATGACCACGAAGGGAATGAAAAAAATTGCCAACAGCTGATGGTAATCTCGATAAGCGCCTTCGGCAGGCAGGCCGACAAAGGAGTTGGAGCTGAAGGTGGTAGCAAAAAGACTGAGCCCCACAGGCATCCAGTGCATGTTTTTTCCGCCTAGAAAAAAGTCGTCGTTCCCCTTTTGCTTATTGGAGAAGTAGACACCCAGGCCAACAATTAAAAATAGGTAGGCGGCACAGATGATCCAGTCAATCAGAGCAATTTTTTCCACAGCGGTTTCCGAAAGTGTAAGGAGCGATGAGACGGGGGTAGCGACGGTATGGGAATCGCGCGACAGCTCCTATTATGTGGTACATTGCACAAAATTTGCTACACGTGGTGAGGAAAACTATGGCTTCTTGGAATTTGGCGGACATCCATCATCTTGGTATGACAGTCGCAGATATTGAGCGTTCGATCGAATTCTATCGCGATACGCTGCAGATGACCTTAGTCGGGAGACGTGAAAAGGTTGAGGAACGTTACGTCATGGAGCAGACCGGATATGAAGGAGTTCAATTGAGTGTGGCATCGTTTCGGGTGCGGCCTGAAAGCCCAAATTCTTTGGAGGTTGTCCAGTACTTGAATGCGGCCGGGGAAGTAGCGGATACTTCGTCGAATCGACCAGGAAATACCCACTTGTGCCTTGTGGTGGATGATTTGCGCGCTGCCTATGAAGAGTTGAAAGAGAAGGGAGTTCGATTTCGATCCGAACCAGTGGCGATCACGGCGGGGCCAAACCAGGGTGGTTGGGTGGTTTATTTTTACGACCCCGACGATTACATCCTTGAGATGTTTCAACCCGCAAGCAGTTCCTGATCGTTGGTCGTGGGAGGAGATTAAGGTGAGTGGATATCGATCGCTCCTTAACTTTACGGGCCAGACAGCCGTCGTCACGGGCGCTGCGCAAGGTCTGGGGGCCGAGTTTGCCCGCGCACTGGTCGAGTGTGGTGCGAAGGTTGCTCTTTTGGATCGTCATGGGGATGCAGTGCGCGACACGGCGAACGGACTCGGTGACAACGCTTTTCCAATTGAATGCGATGTGACCGATCGAAGGTGCGTGTTTGATGCGATTGAGCGTTTCGTCCGTGAGGTGGGTAAGATTGATGTGCTGATAAGTAACGCGGGAATTCATCGTCGTGTTGACCCGCTTGATTTTGAAGAAGCCGATGTCGATGCAATTTTCAACGTGAATTTAAAAGGCTGTCTGAATGTCTGTGGGGCGGTAGGAAAGTCGATGGTGCAGCAAGGCCGAGGGAGCATCGTCATCATTTCTGCCTTAGGGGGAGGCATGATTGGCCTGGGACGCGCCGGATCGGCTTACGGAATGTCCAAGGGAGGTGTGGTTGCCCTGACGCGGGATCTGGCTGCAGAATGGGCCAGTCAAGGAGTGCGGGTGAATGCTGTGGCGCCAGGTTGGATTCGTACTCCGATGACCAGCGCCCTGCAAAACAATACAGAACGTGCGGCGCGCGTGTTGAAACAGGTTCCTCTGGGGCGATGGGGTGAAGCCGAGGACGTTGCCAAAGTGGTTTTGTTTTTGGCCAGTGATGCGTCATCCTATATGTCTGGCCATACGATCCCGGTAGATGGCGGAGCTCTCAACGTAATTTCGCTGGGGTAAATTTATTTATGGACAGGGTCACAATTCAACAGCGCGAGATTCCTCCTCACCTCTGGGGCCCTCTGTGGGAAGATGTCGATTTAGCGGCGTCCGGTGAAAAGATTCCGGCCTTGCTGGAAGAGCATGGATACGTTTTGTTGCGGCAAGTGCTTGCAAATCATGAAGTGCTGGCGGCTCGGCGCGAGGTGTTGATGCGGTTGGGCGACGTTGGAGAGGTTCGGGAACCCGTAATGCGCGGGATTGGTAGTGGGAAAAGCTCTCGCCCGAAGCCCGAGGAAGATCAGGGCCAGTTTTGGACAAGCGTCAATCGTGGGCCCGCATTACGGCAGGTGACCCATGGGCCGGTGTTGCGCGAACTGATGTCGCGCGTGTTTCAAAGCGAAGCCAGACCACACGATCTCATGTATCTGCGGCCGATGCCCCCCAGTGCGACCACGTCACTGCATTATGATTACCCTTTTTTTGCAGGGTTTGTCGAACCGATCTACACCGCTTGGATTCCTTTGGGGGATGTTCCGCTTAGCGAAGGTCCGCTGGTGGTGGTGGAGAAGTCGCACGAATTTGACGACTTGCTCGATCCCCTGCGAGCCCTTGACTTCTCTGGAAATCATGAAAATGACACGGTGCAGTCGGCTGCCTATGCGGCACAGAATCAATCCCATCCCATCGACCTTTGTGCCGAACGGAAGGTGCGTTTGTTGTCTACCAATTATCAGGCGGGAGATCTGGTGATTTTTTCTGGTTTTCTGATGCACGGGGCCTTGGACAACAACTCAGCGGTAGGTCGTGTGCGTTTGTCGTGCGATCTGCGTTTCCAAAAGGCGAGTGAGTCGTTTGAGGATCGGAGATATTTTGGTGAGCAACCACAGGGTTCTCAAGGTGGAGGCTATGCGGACATGCGGGGTGCACAACCTCTGTTTGCGGACTAATGGCGCGACGTGCGTTCTAGTTTGGAGGAGGCGATGGAGAGAACAACGCGCGGATTTGAGGTTTTTGCACTTTTCCCATAGCGTTTCGCGGGAGTTGTTCGCTGACCTTCAGAAGGCTGGGTGCTTTGTAAGCGGCCAATCGCTCTTTGCACCATGCTCGCAACGGTTCCAGGGTCAGGGTCTTGCCATCCGGGCAGACGACGTTGACCGCCACACGCTCTCCCCACTCTTCATCCGGAATGCCAACCACCGCACAATCTTGAATTTGTGGATGCGTTCGGAGTACGTCTTCGATCTCCAAGGCAGAGATCTTATAGCCACCGGTTTTGATAATGTCGACACTGTTACGTCCAAGGATGCGATAGTCCCCCTGATCGACAACTGCAACATCCCCCGTGCGGAACCAGCCGTTCCGAAAGGAAGCCGTCGTGACTTCGGACTGGCCCCAGTATGCTTGGAATACGTTGGGCCCTTGGACTTCAATCTCACCCGGTGTCTTGTCGTCAACCACTTCGCCGGCCTCATTGGTGCGTTGCACTTTGACCTGTGGAAGCGGTTTTCCTACATGGCCCGCGCGACGAACTCCATCAAGCGGATTCGACAGGGCCATGCCAATTTCGGTCATTCCATACCGCTCTAGTAATCGTTGACCGGTGATCGATTCCCAGGTTTCCAATGTCGGTATGGGCAGCGCGGCCGATCCAGAAACCATGAGACGCAGCTTTTGGGCTCCGGCAGACCATTCCTTTTGAGTTGCAGGAGATGCCTGCTCCCAGGCGGCGATCAGTTTGGCGTAAATTGTGGGTACGGCCATGAATAAGCTGAGTCCACCGCGAGCGAACCGTGACCAAACATCCTGAGCATTAAAAGAAGGTAAGAATTCACAGACGCCGCCGACGCGCATGGCACATCCGAGCACGTTGATGATCCCATGAATGTGGTGCATGGGGAGGACGTGTAGAATGTGGTCGTCAAAGTGCCAATTCCAAGCATCGACTAAGGCATCGATTTGGGCAAGAATATTGGCGTGTGTTGTGACGACACCTTTCGGACGCCCCGTGCTGCCGCTGGTATAAAGAATCATGGCGCGGCGATCTGGGGTGATGTTGGTAGTCAGCTGTGTGGTGGCCGGCTGTTTGGTTGCCTGGGCAGCGATCTCTTGGGTATCGAGCAGGCGGCAGCGGTGTTTCAAAGCAATCGAGGCGACACGTTCTTTGAGGCTTGGCTGTACAACGATTGTCGAGACGTCTGCATCCTGGAGGACGTGCTCCAGTTCTGGGGTTGGATGCTTGAGACCCAGGGGAGTCGCGATACCACCGGCTTGCCAAATGCCCCATTGGACGGCGGCATACTCAAACCCCGGTTCGATTAAGAAGGCGACCCGTGCCTCGCGCAGATCGCTCTTGTCATTTAAAAGCGTTTGTCTCACTTCAGCAGCTTGTTGCAGCAGCTCGTTATAGGAATAAGCGCCTTGCCGGTCGATAATCGCTGGCCGGCTAGAAGACTGCAACGCGGCTTGAAAAAGTGCTAAGGAATTCAAGATGACCCCTTTCTCAGGGACAAGTCATTTTCTTTGTGAGTCCCACGGTTTGACTCGCTGATCGATGATGGTTCATAGGGTAGCCCTTTCCGCCGGAAACCATGAGTCCGTTGTTGTAATTACCGGCGGTTTTGTGGGATATTTTCTGCTGCCGATCCCTGCGTCGCAGGGGCAAGCTCGAAGGTGGGCTGAGGAGTGAGGTTGCCGACGACCTCAGGGTGAGCCATGGCGAGAGCGAAGTTGTAAAGGCCGGAGGGAAGAAGCCTGGGGGGCCTTGGCATATTTCCTGGTGTCATGAGAGCTTTCACGTTTGTTGGCCGTATGGTGCCTCAGCTCGGCGGGCCAGGCCGAGGAAAATCGAATCGGCTTCATGGTATCAAGCGGTTTTCGGACTGGCTACTCAGAGCGGTTTCTCCGGTGCGAGAGAACCGATGGCAATTGTAGGTTGTGCGGTTGAAGATGATCGCTTGTCGGTTAAACTTTTCAACTTAGGTAATTTTTGAGTCACAAATAGAGGAAACGATCATGGGCGCACTCGAGGGAAAGGTGGCGATTGTCACCGGTGCAGGAACAGGAATCGGCCGGGACGCAGCCAAAATGTTTGCCGTCGAGGGAGCAAAAGTTGTTGTCGTCGGTCGTCGAGCAGCGCCTCTGGAATCGGTGGTGGCGGAAATTCAAGCAGCGGGTGGTGAAGCAGTTGCCCGCCCTACGGATCTGGAGGATGGCGATGCGGCAGCAGCCATTGCAGGCTTCACCATCGAAACATTTGGCCAGGTTGATATCCTCGTGAACAACGCCGGACATGCATCGAAAGTGCGTTCGATTCGTTATGTTAAGCCGGATGAGTGGGATTCGGTGTTTCGGATTAACATCGAGGCGGTCTATCGTCTCACCCAGGCTGTTTTACCGGATATGCTGAGCCGTGGCGAAGGCACTGTGATCACGACCTCCTCGATGGCTTCACTAAATCCGGGAATTCTTGGTGGGGCTCCATATTCGGCCGCCAAAGCAGCTTCTCACAATCTGATGCGCGGCTTGAATAGTGAATTGCGCAGCGAAGGAATTCGAGCGACTGCCGTGATTCCCGGAGAAGTGGACACGCCTATTCTGGAGGGTCGCCCTGCCCCACCACCAGAGGAAGCACGCGCTCTGATGATGCAGCCAGAAGATGTTGCCGCAGCAATTCTGCTCTGTGCAACGATGCCGCAGAGAACTGTAATTGAAGAAATTGTTATCACGCCGTCTCGACCGCGTGAGATGGGAGACGAGTTGCAGATCGCGAGGACAGCCGGTTCAGAAGCCTCTTGAAATCTTGGAACAACATGATGACACAGGACGCAGCTTGCCAGGGACCCCAATCAAAGGTTGGTGTTCCGCGGGTTGGCGTCCCGGATGGGCTACGTTCCCGGCTTGGTACGTTCACTGAAGTCTGGCTGAAAAGGGCTAGTGATTAGGTGTGGGGACCAGGCTTGGATTTTTGAGACGGGCGATTTTGACGCGTTAAGATCGGCTGGCATGCGTGTATCGCTCCTTGGCTTAAGGACAACGTATTGTGCGTTCTCGGAGTATCCGTAGGCGTGGTGTCAGAGGAATAAATATCTTCTCTGGATTTAGAGAACGATTACGAGCGTCCCGTCGTTGGGGGACCGCGTCTGTAGTCAGGCCAGGGAAATTACTTCCCTGCGTTGTAGGAGGGCCGCGTGGACTTTTGGTGAGAACTTGGGTAATGTCCGTGAGGCGGTGCTGAAACTCGTAAACATTGACGACAATTGCAAAAAAATCTATAGTTGGCGGTTGGCAATAGGTTCTGGATAGCTGCTTTTCAGAGAAGAACGGGTGCATGAGTTTCGGAGAAGGCGCGAGTACCGAGTATCAGACCATGCGGGGGCGGAATTTTCCGACCATTCGTCAATTCACCGTCTTTTTAGAAAACCGCGTTGGGCAATTGCTGGAGGTAGTGCGTCGTTTTGAAGGCAGCAAGGTCCGCATTGTCGCTTTGTCGATTAATGACGCTACAGAATGCGCCTTTGTACGATTTCTACTGAGCCATCCCGAACAGGGCCGTGAAATTCTGGAACGGGCCGGTTTGCCCATGCTGGAAAGCGATCTCGTCGGTGTTGAATTGCCGGAAACGGCACAACCGCTGTTGCAGGTTTGCACCGCCTTATTGCAGGCGGAAGTCAATATCGTGCAAGCCTATCCACTGATTGTGCGCCCTCATGGCAAAGCTGCCGTGGCTTTAATGGTCGACAATCCGGAGATGGCAATGGAAACCCTTAACACCAAGGGGTTTACGATTCTGACCGAGGGTGATCTTCTCGATGCCGAGGAATAGGGGTTCCGTTGGCTGGGCAGAATTTATGTCACGAGTTTGCCTTTTTGGACTCCCACGTGCTTTGTAGCCTCGATCATGACATTACGCGATGAGCTTGCCAGCATTGTTTCTGTGACCGGTGTGGCACACGTGGAGTTTCGAGAGCAGATCGCGTCCACCAATGATCTTGCTTTGGAACAATGCTGTAGCAAAGACTTGCCGACCCCGCTGCTTGTGCTTACGGACCGACAAACTGCCGGGCGCGGTCGGGGAAAGAATCAATGGCAAGCCTCGCCGGGGGCACTCACATTTTCTCTGGTAGTGGATCCTCAACAGTTGCAGTTAGATTCAGAAAATTGGCCGCTCATTTCACTCAGTGCAGGTGTGGCGGTGTGTGAAGTGTTGGAACGCTTGGCACAAAGCAATGCGTTTCACTTGAAATGGCCAAATGACATTTTTGTTAACGATGGTAAAATCTCCGGAATCCTCGTCGAGGTATCTCCTAGCTTAGGTCGTCGCGTGGTTGTTGGAATTGGGATTAATGTCAACAACTCGTTCCAGCATGCCGACGGAGAACAGTCGTTTCCAGCGATTTCTTTGGCGGACGTGACTCAACGGCAATGGGAAATTCGTGATGTTTTGACCGAGGTTACAAGATCGGTGCTGGCAAAGCTTACCGATCTTGTGGAAGGCAAAGGGGAAATTGTCGCCGCCATGAACCAGCGTTGTTATTTAAACGGGCGCGAAGTAGTCATCGCTCTAGGGAAGAACCAGATCCGAGGATCTTGTCTTGGTATCGACCCCCAAGGAGCGCTGCTCGTTTCTACGCAAGCGGGGACTCGGCGCGTTTATGGCGGTGTGGTCCAGAGTTTTTCTCCAAATCGCTAGTGGGAATGGGTGCTTTACGATGCCGCTCGAAGTTACTGCGAGTGGTCATTTTCTCGTGCCGTGTGTTGATCTGTTCATGTTGATCCGTCCTGTTTAAGCAAAACTAGCGTTTTTGGTTGCACACGTTGCCAGCAGTGGTTTGCTGTTTAGGATCCCCACTTTGAGGTAAAGCGATTGACGCCTGTTTGCCCTGCTGCAATTGTGCCTGCAGCAAGCTGTTGATCACGGAACTTGGCATGTTGCCGACGTGACGTGAAGTTGAGTATCGTCTCAGCCTACAGGAAGTCGCTACGACTTTTTCATCAACTTGAGCGGGGGCTACTTTGGATCGGTGTCCGTTGCTGAGGAAGAGATGAAATCTTGTTCGCGAAATTCAACACGGAGATTTCCGTACCCCGACGTGACCCAGAGGGTGCCTGGACGCACTTCAAACGCTTGGGGATAAGAAACCTGGTCGTTGCGGGCAGCCAAAACCAGAGGTTTCGACCATGTTTGTCCATCGTCATCCGAGAAGGCGACGGACAGTTCTTCGCGGCTGGCACTGGCGGGTACCAAAGACCATTGAGGGCTGTTGTCACTGCCGATACCTCCCATCCGTGGGTATTCTTCCCAGCCGGTTGGCATTAGGCGGTTCCAGAATAAGACCAGGCGGCCACTGGCAAGACGTTTCAAGAGTCCGGGAGAGCTACTCGCGGCTATTTTTGAAGGGCGAATTACCCGCCAGCTTTGGCCTTCGTCAGTCGAGAAGGCTTCCCAGAAAAAGTCCCAGTTGGTACGGATCAGCATCCAGATGCGGCCGTCGTTCAATGGGACAAGGGTTCCTTCGACCGCACCGTCGTGGTGCCCATTACCGCCCAAGTCGATGAAATTGCTGCGGGTCCAAGTAAGCCCATCATCGTGAGAGGAATAGGTCAGCATGACATGGCGACCTGGATTGTTCCAGAGTTGCATGGAAGAAAGCACGATGGTTCCAGCTTGTGTTTGAATCATGTTCCGTAAATCGCCCGTCCATTCGGAGTGGAGCATTTGCGGAGCTTCCCAGGTTTGACCGCCATCATGACTGCGGGTGACGTACGTTGGTAGTGTGGTCCCCGCATCCGCATCACGACGTTCGTCGTTCCATTTCCAAACCATTTCCGCCGTGTTGACAAAAGCGAAGACCAAGGTCCCCTCAGTAGTCCGAATCATGGTTGGGGTTGCGGGCTGAAATTTAGATTCTGCGGCGAACACGGGGCGGGGTGGTGACCAGGTAACGCCGTTGTCACGGCTGACCTGTGTAGTGTTTTGGTGGTAGGCCAGAATACGCCCTTCATCGAGGTGGACAAAAGGGCCGCTGAGATCGAACTTCAACGGGGCCGCTTGCGGGTTCAGCCAGGTGTTCTTGTTGATTTCTAGTTCCGCGGCCTGAGCTGCGACCAAGCAGCTAAACGTGAGCGCGAACCCGCTTCGAGCCAACCAGGTGGGAGGAACTTGTCGTGTTGTTTTTAGCATGGTTTTCTAATCCAGATCAGTTCGAGTCCTGGCACGTCCTGTCCACACGGGAAAATCTTTGCGGGGCCTGCACGTCAGAGGAAGGTTGTTCACTCTTTGGCATTATCCGTGGTAGTAGACGCCTTGACTAGTCGTTGTGGGAAACCGCTGCTTGATTGGATTTTGGCTCGGTTTCCTGATAGTATCAGGAGACGCGCTACGCATGATGGAATCAGGAAGCGAAAAATGCCTGCCGCTTGTGGTAGTTTCGATGGTTAGGTCAAGGAATTGTGTCCCTCTTAGTCCGGTCTTTGCGGAGATTTGAACATGAATCCAATCACTGGTATCAATCCGTTTGAAATGCTTTTGCTGGCTCTACTAGGTGGTGGTTTCGGTGGGTCGATGCCACCCGCACCGGAAGATGTTGTGATGTCGAAGATGGCGGCAGAAGAATGCCTCTTCTTTACCTCCTGGGCCGCGGCGGCCGCACCGGATGGAGCAAGTGCGAATGGGACAGAGCGGATGCTCGCGGAACCGGCAGTCAAAAAATTTATGCGACAGGGGATGAACTCTTTTTATGAAATGCTGCTGCCGCAGGCCGCTCCCAATGATCAGGCTTTGCAACAACTGCAAAAAGTACAAAGGTTGGTGGGATTAATCCAAGGACGCGCGGGAGCAATCTGCCTGACCGATTTTCAAATCGTGGGTGGTGAAGTTCCCGACCTGCGCGGAAGCGGGCTATTGCGACTCGACGATGCGGCTGGCGAATTTCAACAATTACTCGAAGAACTGCAAAGTGAATCGACCGCAGGAATAACCCAGGAGACGTTGGGGAAATACAAGTTTTGGAAATTGCAGGACGAAGCGGCTCCGCTGATTTCCTGGGGTGTGGTCAAAAATTATTTTCTTTTTGGGATCGGCGACGATGCACTGCCACAACTTTTCCGGCGTCTGCGTACTCCGGCTCCGACTTGGTTGACCGAGCTGCGCAGCCAGGTGCAAGTTCCTCGCATCTCGAATGTGGTCTATTTCAACGCTGCCGAGACCTTTCAGAGAGTCACGGAATTAATGAGACAGCCGGGAGCCGCGGAGCAGGCAGCGACGATCTATACCGGGCTGGGCCTCGATGCGGTCGAAAATTTCTTCATGGTCAGCGGTTTAGATGAGGAGGGAACGGTCAGTCGCGCGCTCTTTGCTATGGACGGTCCTGGCCGAGGTCTCTTGTCTTGGATTGATATGGCGTCTCTCACGGCTGACGATTTGGCGGCCGTAGCGCTCGAGTCACCTGCGGCGGTGACCTTCAAGCTGGCGGCGGCAGAACTTGTGGAAGCTAGTCTGGAATTAGCCCGCCAGTGGCAGCCAGAAGAAACCGCCGCAGCGGTATTAGAGTTGGCAGGCGCAGAGAATCAAATTGGCATCAATGTCCGCCAGGATCTGCTGCAGCCACTGGGAAACACCTGGCGTCTGTACGCGCAGCCAGGGCCAACAGGCTTGGTCACGGGATGGACCTTGTCTGTTGCGGTCAACGATGCGGATAAGCTTCGTCGTGTGCACGATCAGTTGATTCAATTAGCGCAGATGATCTTAGCGCAGGAAGGCCCCGACGCTCCGGCGATCCAGACATCGGAGATGAATGGTACTCAGATTTTCACGCTTATTTTTCCCGGCTTTGTACCAGTAAGCCCCTCTTGGTGTGTGACCGAAGATCAGTTGCTAATCTCGGCGACTTCCGGCGTTTTACAGCAGGTGTTAACGCATGATCCAAGTATTTCTTCTCTGGCCGAAGCGCCCGGTCTGGCAAAATTACGGGTTGAAGAAGGGGGTCTTTTAGCGGTGAGCTATCTCGACACGCCGACACTGCTGCGGACCTTGTCGCCTTTAGTCCAAACGATGCTGCCAGCGGTTCTTTCGAACCCGCAACTCAGCGGAGTGGAGTTGAGTACCAAGAACCTACCTCCAATGTCATCAATTTTTCCCTACCTGCAGCCCAGTATTGCGGCAGTTCGCAGAACGGATGCGGGCGTCGAGATTGTCAGTCATGGCACATTTCCTGGGGGCAATCTTGTGGCTTCGACACCTGTCTTAGCGGCCTTGCTCTTGCCGGCGGTGCAGTCTGCCCGGACGGCGGCGCGTTCCATGAGTTCTCGAAATAACGCCAAACAAATCGCTATTGCCTTGCATAACTATCACGATACCTATCGCCATTTTCCGGCCGCCCACAACGCTGACGAGTCGGGAAGACCCCTGTTGAGTTGGCGAGTCCATCTTTTGCCCTTCCTGGAAGAAAACGCGTTGTACGAACAATTTCATTTGGATGAACCGTGGGACAGCGAGCACAACAAGACCTTACTGCCGTTGATTCCAAACGTTTATTTGTCGCCCTTGGCGCCGGCCTCTGAAGCAGGTCGTACGACCTACTTAGGAAACGGCAGCGAGGACGGTGTGTTTGCAGCGCCTGAGCCGGGGGAAGTAAACGGCTTGCAGTTTCGTGATTTGACCGACGGAACCAGCAATACGGTCATGGTGGTCGAAGTGAACCATGCATTTGCGGTTGAATGGACCAAGCCGGATGACTTTGTTGCAGATGCGCAAGCCCTGAAAAAGATGGCAGATGGAGTCCATCCCCAAGGAGTTCATCTACTCTTTGCGGATGGCTCGACGCGCATTCTCAGTGACGAAGTGCTCGACTTGAAGACTCTGGGGGCGCTCCTCACAAAATCGGGCACCGAGCCTGTGGAACTTTCCCGCTAAGGTGAGTGACACATTTTCGTAGCCAGGCGGGCTTTCCAGGTGTCACCTGGAAAGAGGAACGGAAACGGGAAGACGCGTGGAAAGAACCGAGGTGGGGCTGGGGTTTACACCTTCAGGCGTCTGTGCAGGCTAGGGGAAAACAAAAGGTAGGGTTTTCCGGTGAGTGTGTCAGAGGACGCGTCCAGGGGTGACGTTCGGCGTTTCGGCCGCCGAGAGACCGAGTGGTGCGTCGATAAATTTCCGTGGCGACGTGGCCCTCACTGCGGGAGTCTGCCACGGTCCAGCCGATCGTGCGGCGATCGGTTGAGGGCAATCCAGGAGAATTCAAGACGACGCGGTTGTGCCGTGTCGAGCGCACCCAGAGAGAATTTTGCGAACGACAGCACGGCTGATTGGCTAGATCCTTTTCAAGTACGGCAACTCAAGTACGCAACCTTGGAATCACCAAGCACTTATCACAACGCGGGAGGGATGGGCGATTTTGTGAGGTTGCTCCTCCACCAAGACAAAACCCCTTATACTAAAAACGACGCAGCAACCTCGCAGCGTCTGCAAGGAAAGAACCAATAGCGCCAGCATGAAGAAGCCTAAATCATGACTACGGATTCAGAGATCTGCTTAAAAGATTTCATACGGGAGATACCAGACTTCCCCAAGCCGGGCATTCTCTTTCGGGACATTACCCCTTTACTCGCCGAACCGCGCGCATTTCGTGAATGCATTCGGCGCATGGCAGATCATTATCGCCATCAACAAATTGACCATATTGTGGCGGCCGAAGCCCGGGGTTTTATTTTTGCAGCCCCGTTGGCGTTGGAATTAAATACTGGCTTTGTGCCGATTCGCAAGCCGGGCAAGTTGCCGTTTAAAACCCATGCATTGCACTATGAACTAGAGTACGGCACCGACACGCTTGAGATGCATGTCGATGGTGTGCAGGCGGGAGATCGTGTACTGGTGGTGGATGACTTGTTAGCGACCGGAGGGACGGTGCAGGCCTGTTGTGAATTGCTGCTCAAAACGGGGGCGGATGTTGTTGGCTGTGCCTTTCTGATTTGTTTGACCGCCTTAGGCGGTATCGAGCGCGTAGCCCCGCACGAAGCATTTCGGCTCATCGATTACGATTAAAGACGGCTGGCGATGGCCTGCGGTTTTGGCTTGCCACGGTTTTGGTTTGGACAGAGTTGTCCTTTGTGGATCGGGTCCTTCCACGCCTGCCGGTTGCGGAGAACGACGAAACTTTTTGAGGCCTTGTTCAGTGAGGGATGCGAGTTTTTTGTAAGGCCCGGCAACTCGATTCTTGAGGAGTCTTTTTGTCGGATTTCATGCTGCGAAATTAGGCCAAAGTCTTTGCGCCCAGGACTTGGGCAGGGAGTCCTAAACTACGTAAATGATCGACAAATGTTGTCGGTCCATGCGTGCAGTAAATCTGTTTTGGATCAACCATGTCGATGCACTGAAGTAGTTCATCAAAATCTGCGTGATCCGATAAAGGAATGGCGTGCTCGACGTCGAGTTGGTGACGAGAACCAAAGGTGGCGGCCCAGCCGGTGACGGCGATGCGTACGGTGCGGGTTGGTAATTCGTAGTAGCCGGCTTTTTGGGTTCGGGGAGGAAAGATAAGTGCGCTGGGAGTCTCAGGTGCGGTTCGGTAGACATCGTAGTTTCCCAGGGAGCAGCCACTGGCCTCGTAGATTGCGCTCATGGCAGCGATGACGGGGTGTTGTGTGACTGCGAACCCGGCAGCGGTCAGGATGCGGGTCACCTCCTGGGCTTTGCCCAGTGCATAGGCTCGAATTACAGGGAAAACACCTTTCGCAATCGCTTCACCAACCGTGTTGATTAACTGATCTACGACGGTTTCTCGGGGGGGCCAGCGGAAGCGAGGGTCCCCAAAAGAAGACTCCATAATAAGGATGTCGGCGCGGGGAACCTCTGCCGGCTCTGCGGTGGCAGAGGGGCTAAGTTTGAAATCTCCCGTATAGAGTAAACGTTCTGCGCCACTTACCAGCAGCATAGCCGACCCTAGAATGTGTCCAGCCGGATAGGTTGTCAGTTGCGCGCCGGGTAAGTCGTGAGGGACTCCGCAGGGCAAGGCGATGCAATTGCGGACACCCAAGCGATGTTGCAGTAAGTTGATGGTGATGGGGGTGGCGTAGGTGAGACCATGTCGGGCAATGTGATCCCCATGCGCATGGGAGATAAAGGCGGCGCGTTGGCCGCGACAGACATCGATCGCGAATCGTGGGCGATCGATCCAGAGGCCGTCGTCGTAATAAAACACGTTTCTCTAGAGTGCTTGGACGCTGGCGCTGGTCGCCGTCGTCGGTTCACGCCAATAGCTCCTGGATGATTTCGCCCTCGACTAACGGTAGCGGTCGACCCTCCGTATTGGAAATCATCATTTGATGATCGATGCCCAGTAAGTGATACATGGTGGCCAGCAAATCTTTGGGGCTGACGGGTCGATCAATGACATCCCCTCCGATCCGATCCGTCGCTCCGACCACATTGCCACGGGTGACACCCGCGCCAGCGACAAAGGTGGAATAGGCTCGGGACCAATGGTCGCGACCGCCACCTTCTGAGGCATTGATCTTGGGGGTGCGGCCATGTTCACTACCACAGACTACGAGTACATCGTCGAGCAAGCCACGCTGTTCAAGGTCCGTAATCAGTCCATACCACGCGCGATCGAATCCCGGACACAACTCTTGCTTCATGCGCGGGAAGTGATTCCAGTGTGTATCCCAGCCACTGCCGGCAAGCCCATATTCGTCCCAAAAAACCGAAACCACCCGGCTCCCCGCCTCGATCAAACGCCGTGCAGCCAGGCAACTTTGGCCGAGCAAGGTGTGCCCATAGGTTGCGCGGACCGCTGAAGATTCGAGTCGCAAATCAAGGGCTGTACGCAGTTTATGCGAGGAAAGCAACGACATGGCCATCTGGCGATATTTGTCGATGCTGTGGCTTCCGGAGAGCTGCTTGAGTTGATCTTGCGCGTCATCCAATTGAGCAACGAGCGAACGCCGCCCTTCGAGTCGATCGATTGTCAATTCGTCGAGCAACTTGGTTGCGGAGGGGACGCGAAAATAGGAGTCTTCTGCAGTACCCATGTAAGGGTCGTTCCCTGAATAGACTTTGTCCGTGAGTGTTTTTCGGCGTCCCTTGGTGGCCTGACCAACGAATTCGGTCCAGACCGGATTGTAGTGATTGCCGAGAAATGCTGCATAGGGTCCGGCACGGGGTACTTCACCGATACGTTTCGTGCTGAATGGAAAGGGTAAAGCGATATTCTGGGGGACCTGTCTGGAAGACGCGTTGCGC
>JAKVBY010000044.1:0-11691 GCA_022446825.1 Pirellulaceae bacterium | reverse complement strand
GGGTCTCGTTGCGCTGGGTCTCTACGTAATCCACTACGGAAGAAAAAAACGGCCAGTGTCGCGCATCGTAGGGACTCAGTTCCATGGCCACATCAATGTCGGGAGTCCCGGTCCAGGCGTAGGCAACACCATGGATGGGATGGGGGTGGTTCATGGAGCGAATGACCGTCGTGCGGTCCATGACTTTGGCCATGTTGGGCAATAATTCACAGACCGGCACACTCGGTAGCGTTGACGAAATGCCACCCAACTCGCCCCGTATCTCGCTGGGAGCGTCGAGTTTCAGATCCGCCCACTCCAATTGACTAGGAGATCCGTACAAATGGATTAGAATGACCGATTTGGCCCTGCCGAAACTAGCCGGTTGTCGATTTGCAGTGGTTGCTGAGGCAGCGGTTAAGCGGAGGAAGTCAGGCAACCCTATGCCGGCAGTGCCGAGTCCCCCGACGCGGAGCATGTCGCGACGGTTGATCCCCTGGCAAAGATTTTTTGCAGACCCAAGAACTCGCAACATCCGCTTGTCCTATCTAACCGCTTGTTCTATCTAACCAGAAGTGTGATGAATGCTAGTTTACACCAATGTCCACGGGTTCACCAAGCCAACAGGGAGCTGAGCAGAGCAGTCGTCTATTATGGTATCTCCTCTTGGAGTGCTTTGTGTACATTACTTCTGCTGTAATCGTTGTACCACTGCTGGATTTGTGCAGCAGTAACGCGATCACGGTGAATCACCAGCCGATAGTTCAAATTTAACGTTGCATCGGTCGGTAACGTCACAGGATGACGCCCTGGATACACGGCGTTTTGCATGGAGCCCATTTGGCGGAGGATCCAGGGGGGCGGATTTCCAGGGGAACTCGGGTGGCATAAGACGGTGATTCCGCTGATTTGTTGATTGTCTCCAAAGGTGCCTGACATGTCCATCCAAGGGCTGTTGGCGACAGCGACTCGTTGGGGCGTGGCGACCCCCTTTGCGCTGGTAAAGATGAGATCGTCGGGAGTACGAATCCGCGGTGAAAAACCACCGTAGCCTTTGTCGTTTTCAGAGCCACCAATGCGGACTTGTTCGGTCAGTGCTTGCAGGCGAATGGAGAAGTCGACGCAACGATGGTCCGTCGCGCGAGGAAAGGCTTGTAGTGTGACCGATTCTCGCACGATAGGGAGTGGTGTGCCCGATCCATCAAGCCACTGATCGGATTTCCATAAAAGAGCGATCTGTAAGGCGGGTGGCTCCCCAATCGTCTCAACGATTTTTGCTGCGGTGATTTCCCAGTGGAAGTTCTGCGCCAGCCACGAGTCACCGACTTTTTGATTACCGACCCAGACTTGGGGCCAGGCCCAGAAAATGCCGCGATGATGGAGGTGGTCCTGGGGAAAGTCTTCCGTTAATTCCTGCCCCTCGAGGTCAGAGAGAGGATGCACGTAGTTGGATCGCGGGAATTCACCTTCCAGCGATTTGACCTGCTGTTGGTAGGAGAGAATATGGCAATCCTGCTCGAAGAAAACAAAACCATTCTCGGTTTTGGTAATGGTGATCGATTTGTTGATTTCTGCCGCATTTGACAAGGCGGTAATGCTTGTCATTAAACAGCTGAGGTGAAGTAGAAGTATTTTACAGGAAGTGGCGAGTTGCATGACGTGTTTCCCGATTTTTGGAGGCGCTAGCGGCAAAGTAGGTGTTGAGCGACGATGCGGAAGTCATGAATCAGATATTTGATCGTCTGACGTTTCATGATGCAAGTTGGAACACAGTTTGATAAAATGCAGGTTACTTTTGATGTAGGAGTTGTTTTTGTTCCTCTCGTGGAAGACGAGAATGCCCCGTCGCAAGAATCCACGCCGTTGCCCAGGCCCGCTGGGCCGTCGTGAGTGGTTAAAGATCGGTGGGCTTAGCTTAGGGGCCTTAGCAGTTGGGGCCGCACCGAACTTGTGCCAATTGCTTGCTGCTGAACCGGCGTCGCCAGCTGTCGACCGAGATTTCTCCGTAATACTTTTTTGGGCCAATGGCGGTCCCAGTCACATTGATTTATTTGATATGAAACCAGCGGCTCCACGGGAATACCGTGGTCCCTTCAAGCCGACCGCAACGAATGTTTCTGGTATCGAAATTACGGAACAACTGCCACGACTGGCAAAAATGGCGGACAAGTTCTCGATCGTGCGGAGCCTTCATCACGAACGAAATGAACATTCCGGAGGGACCAATCGGTTTTTGACGGGATATGCGTCGCGCGCTGCCAACTTGGCGAGGTCCGAATTTCCGATGATCGGCTCGGTGGTGGCCAAAAAGGTGGGCCAATCCGCCTTCGACGTTCCGACCTTCGTCGCGAACACGCCCTTCTACGGTGGCGGACCAGCGTATCTCGGACCGGCCCATGCTCCTTATATGCCCAAGCCAAATCCACTCACAGCCAGCGGCGCGAATCGCTACGATCCGGTGCCGATTTTTACGAGTGGGGCTGACGATGATCCGCTGTTCATTGACTCCAGCGGTGTGTTGAATCTGCAAAGGCGTCAAAAATTATTGACAGCGATTGACGAAATTTCACGCCAAATTGATGATGCGGGTGCGATTTCCGGGATTGACGAATTGCAGCAGCGCGCTGTCGAGATGTTGACAAGCCAGCGGACGCGGAAAGCATTTGATCTGACGCAAGAAGATCCAAAAGTGCGAGCTCGTTATGGCGACACGCATTGGGGGAAGAGTCTGTTGACTTGTCGCAGGTTGGTTCAGGCAGGAGTGCGTTTTGTGCAGTGCCAGGCGACATTTCGATTGAAGCCCGTAACGGGACGAACCAGCAATTGGGACGATCATTCGGTGAACTCGGATATTTTCAAGGCCTATCAAGAGAAATTGCCGTATTTCGATCAGTCTGTCACCGCCTTAATCGAAGATCTCTACGCACGAGGGATGAACCAGCATGTGTTGTTTGTCTTCTGTGGCGAATTTGGTCGCACGCCGTTGATTCGGAATCAGCATGCCAGTGGTCGGCCTGGTCGGGATCACTGGTCTCGAGCCATGAGTGTTTTACTCGCAGGCGGCGGACTTCAAATGGGCCAAGTTATCGGCAAGACGAGTCGCAAAGCCGAAGAACCCATCGAACGTATCATGGATAGCAATTGTCTGCTTGCGACGATTTATTCTCGTTTTGGAATCGAAACGGCGAAATCGTTTTTTGATAATTCAGGGCGGCCTATTCCGTTGCTAAGTTCAGGTACACCCATCCACGAGCTGCTTTAAAGTTAATTTGTAAAGGCCTCGCAGACGGGCCGGATTCTTGGTGACACGTGGCTAAGTCAAATTGCAAGTGTGGGGTTGCAAAAGACAGTGCTGCAAGAGTTTTCTGTGTCGCCCGATTTCATGTCCCCGCTTCATTTTGGTAAGATGCTTGGATGTCCTTAGATTATGCCCTGGGAAATTCTGTATCGGCCGCCCAACGATTGGAACTTCAGGATAAGCAATTTGCGACTGTTTCTGAGCAACTGCTTGATGACTTGGACATCGGTTTGGCCGATCAGGTGATCGAACTCGGGATCGGACCGGGAACTTTTGGACGCCGTGTGCTGAATCGGTTGGGCCCGACGGGCAGGCTCATGGGCGTGGACTACACGCCGACGTTGCTGGAGCAAGCGACGACGCGTTTGACCAGGGATGGTGACACGCGTTTTGAGCCCGTACTGAGCGATATTTGCGATTTCGACCGTTGGCTTCATCCGGCCAGTGTAATCTTGGCTCGTACGGTCTTGCATCATTTGCCATTTGCAGAAGTGTTCCTCGGGGAGTTGCGGCAGCGTCTTCAGCCGCAGACCCGGATTGGATTCATCGAACCGGAATTTCGAATTCCAGTGGTGAATCTGGTGGTTCAGATCGAGCGCGGACGTCACGATTTGCGTCCCTTGTTAACTTGGAACCGACATATCATCGACTACTATTCTCGTTGTGGGATTTCATTAGACATCGGAGTGACAATGCCACAGGCTCTGCGTGACGCCGGTTTTCAGAACCTTCGGCACCGCTGGCAGCCGACTCCTCTTGATAAGGTTGTGCTGCAAAATATGTTGTTGTTTTACGAGGAGGTACGGGAAAAGATCACGGCTATGGGGGTCTGTACCGAAGCAGAGATTGATCGGCAATTGGAACAAATTTCAGAACTTGCGCCTGTCGGGCTGCCTGCCGTGTGGGGGACTCACAGCGTCACCTGTGTGGCATGAAAATTCACCGGAACAGCCCGCTCCTGCTCGCCACGGCCCAGCTTACCGAATATCATGTGGAGGCAAGCTGAGTGTGCCTCAAAATTGTTGGAGTCAATAAAATGAATCAACTCTTTAGCAGACGAATTTTCGTCGCCATGTGTTTGTTTGTTACCGTCGTGGTCGAATGCGCCGTAGCCGATCCAGAAAAAACGACGGTGACGGAACTGGCGCCGGGTGTTTTTTTTCGCAAGACACAGACAGAACCCGAGTTTATCGGATGCAATCAAGGTTGGGTGGTGTTTCGGGATTATGTGCTTGTCATCGATGCGAATTTTCCCAATCAGGCGGAAGAGGTGATCAAGCTAATTCGCAAGCACACGGACAAGCCCATTCGCTATGTTTTCGATACCCACCATCATGGGGATCATGCCGATGGAAATGGGATTTTCACGAAACTGGGGGCTGCCGCAATTGCATCGGAACGAAGTCGTATTGGTTTTGAAACCATCGCCTTTGAAGGCTTCGAGAAAATGAAGACAGATAAACCGGAAGAATATGGGGAGCTTGATTTCGAGTATCCATCGGTCTGGTTTCCTCAGAAGATTGTTTTCGAGGACGCTGGCGAGGGCGGGCAACGGGTCGAATTGATTTACTTTGGACACGGCCACACTGTCGGAGACGCGGTGGCTTGGTTGCCAAAGCAGCGAATTCTTTTTACCGGAGACGCGTGTGTGAATGGGCCCTTTAATTATATGGGCGAAAGCAATCCGCAAAGTTGGATTGCGGTGCTCAATGCCATGCATGAGCTTGACCCGAAGGTGGTGGCACCCGGGCATGGGGAACTCGGTGGACGTGAGGTGGTGGAAAATCAACGGCGTTATTTTTCGGAATTGCGCGCGACCGTCAAAAAAATGATTGACAACGGAGCATCTCTGGAACGCATCAAAGAGAAAATCGACATTCCGTTCTTTAAGGAGTGGACCGGTGTCGATGTCAAGGAACGTGTCGGCAATATCGAAGTGATGTATGGCGATTTAACTGGAGACGGTGGCCAAGCCCAGTGAACCGAGATTTGAATCACTGGTAAAGGTTTGCTCCACTTAAGGTCTCTTTTTAGAGACGTCTGCGGGGCGTGCTGCGAGGATTTGCGGTGCTCTTGGTTTCAAGGAAGCTGTGCTGATCGTCTGTGGTCGCCTGGCGACGTCGGTGGTGTTCGGCTCTTGAGATACTGTGGAAGAATGCGGTGCTGCCCTCGACGGAATTTATAGGGTACATCACGAGGCGATCCAGAGGTCGCTGAAAGGTTCCATATACAGTGAGTGTGTTAACCGATCCGGCCGGTAAATTGGCCCCACCTGGGAATTCACCGACCCGTATCCGGTGGATCGTTTTTCTGCTCGCCTGCGGCACGAGTTTTCTCACTTATATCCACCGTTATTCTTGGGGAGTGGCGCGGCCCTATCTCAAAGAAGAGAGCGGGTTGTCGGATACCGATCTCGGCTGGCTCGACGCTGCTTTTAGCTTGACGTATGCGTTGGGGCAATTTCCCGGGGGCTGGCTTGGGGACCGTTATGGACCGCGCCTAGTGATTACTTTCGCCGTGGTCGCCTGGTCGTTAGCAGCTGCCAGCCCTGCATTCTTTGGTGGCGTGAAGAATCTGCTCGCGGGTCGTTTGATTTTTGGTCTGGTGCAAGCACCGTCCTATCCGAATTTAGGCAAGGTGACGCGGAGTTGGTTTCCGCTCAGTATTCGGACCTCGGTTCAAGGAATGGTCGCAGGTTTTGCTGGACGCGCGGGTGCAGGATTAGCACCTATTTTAATGGCCACGGTGCTGATCGGTGTCTGTGGCGTGAGTTGGCAGACGGCGATCTGTATTCTGGCGAGCGCGGGCCTGCTGTTTGCCGTTGTCTTTTGGTTTGGCTTTCGAAATCGTCCAGCAGAACATCCACTGGCGAATGAAGCGGAACAACGATTGGTGCAGGGCAGTGAAATTAATGAAGCAACGTCGAAGACTCGATTCCATTGGAGCCGAGCGAATGTCGTCAATTTCGCCATTTTCATGGTGACGTCGTTCTGTGCTACGTTTGCGGACAATTTGTTTGTGTTTTGGATGCCGCAATACCTTGTTGAAGAAAAAGGCTTGGGCCCTTACGAAATGGGGTTGTTCGCGAGTTTGCCTCTGTGGGGAGGTGCGCTGGGTGGAATGTGTGGCGGTGTTTTGAACGATCTGATGATTCGTTTACTCGGCAATCGACGTTGGGCACGGAGTTTGGTGGCTTCGACGGGAATGGGACTCGCTGCAGTATTTATGTTGGCGAGTCTCTATTTCGAGAATGGCCGCTACGTAATGCTAGTACTTTTTTTCTGCAAGTTCTTTTTTGATTGGGGACAGCCGACGTGGTGGGGAACGGTTACGGACATTGGTGGACCTGCCTCCGGTCGCGTGTTTGGCGTCCTTAATATGTGTGGCGCGTTGGGTGCGACTGTCGCAGGGCCGGCGATGGGATTGGTGAAAATGACTTACGGATTTCCGACCCTCTTTGGATTTGTGGCCGTAGTCTATGTGGTTGCCGCATTCCTTTGGTTGTGTTTGAATTGTACGCGTACCTTGGTGGTTGCCGCGGATGATCAGGAATAGATAACGAATGGATCTATGTTTTGACGAGGGAAAATATCTTTCGTCTACTTACCGGTGGTTGACTTGAGTGGAGGCACGTTCTGATGCAAAAGTTGCGTGTTACTTTGGCGTTGTTGTGTTGTTTTGGAATGGCGCGAGTGCCGAGCGTGACTTGGGCTGAAGAACCGGCAGTCGGTTTGTCAAAAGCTGCTGGGCGAGTCAAGCAGGTTGTCGCCCATCGTGGGGCGAGTAGTGAGGCACCGGAATGCACACTGGCCGCAATTCGGCGGGCGATTGAAGTGAAAGCGACCGCGGTCGAAATGGATGTGCGTAGATCTCAAGATGGGGTTTTGTTTTTGCTCCATGATCAAACGCTAAACCGTACAACCAATGGAGAGGGAGTTGCTACCGTACTTGACTGGAAGGAATTAAGGCAACTCGACGCGGGAGCGTGGTTTGATCAAGCCTTTCGTAACGAACGGATTCCCACATTGCAGGCAGCGTTACAGGTCTGTCAGGGAAAGATCGACGTTTTACTGGACCTGAAAGAGATGGGGCATGAATACGCTCAGGCAATTGCACGAGAGGTGCAGCTTCATGGAATGCCAAGTCGAACAATCATTGGAGTCCGTAGCGTCGCCCAGGCGCGTTTGTTTCGAAAACTTTTGCCTCAGGCAAGGCAAATAGGCTTGCTTTCAAAGCCGCAGGATCTCGATGCCTTTGCGGATGCTCAAGTGGAGATGATTCGATTGTGGGTTGATTGGTTGGACGGAGACGGAGTCAATTTGGTTCAACAGTTGAGGGACAGAAATGTGGAGTTGCATTTAAACGGGAGCACGGGCACTTTGAAAGAAGTGGTCGGGTTGTTGGAGTTTTATCCGGACTCCCTTTCGGCTGATGACCCCCGCATTCTTGTGCAGACGCTGTTGTCATTACGTTAAAGACGCATGGACCATGGGTTGTTGATGGCCACCATGCATCCATGGCTTTAAATGGGTTATCCCGCTGGTTTCCCTATCCGCGGGTGTGGTAATCGTGGGTAAATAGCTTGTTTGCCTTGCTGGGAATCCAAAATGCGCGGTGTCTGTGCCGCAGGACCAGCAAAGAGACGAGCAGTTGAGTTCCAGCCGTCGCGTTGTATGGAGGTAACCGAGGGCGTTTGCGACATTATTTGCGCAGATATTTGTGCATGGAACGGCCAGCAGTTGGTGTTGTTAGAGATGTCTGTTTATTGCGGGCTATACTGTTAGTTGTCAGGTAGGCTGCTGGTTCTGATTTGTTTCACAATGACTTATAATTGAACGGCGGTAGCGGTGTTTAATAGGAAACACGTATTACTCGACGCGCATTCAACTTCAAGGCCGATGTATGTCGCTTGCTTTGTCGGTTATTCATAAGGGAAAGCAGGTCTTTGCGACTCCTCTCGATGCGCCTTTGGAAATTGGCCGTCAGCAAAAGGGGGAGGATGCGCCCTGTGGACGTCTGCCAGGGGACGAGATCGATCGCGTGATCATTGCCCCCCTCGCGGAATACTCTTTGTCTCGTCGTCAAGCGAGGCTTGTGCCTCAAAATGATGGCGAGGTGCTTGTTCGCAATCTAAGTAATTCGGTTGAGATTGTGTCTGAAGACAGGGGAGTTATTGCCAGTGATGGGGAAAGTGTTTTTCGAGCTCCGTTTAGCTTGTCTCTAGGAAATTTTCAATTGTGTGTTGCGTCTGTGGCAGAGAAGCCGCTGGAATCAGACTACATTGGCTTGGAGAATGCCACCATTTCCCCGGGACAATCATTTGTCGCCCCACAGATGATTGACACGATTTCGCGCTGCCAGCAAGGTTCGGAAGCAGACAAGTTGGTGCGGTGGTTGAAAACCGCGATGTCTGTATTTGAAGGCGCTGCGAGTTCTCCGGACTTTTTGCAACGGGCAGCGCGCGCCGTAATTAATCTGGTGCAGCTCGATACGGTGGCGATTATGTTGTGGATGGATGACGAATGGAAAACAGCGACAGTTCACGCCAAAGGAGAAGCAAAAGTTTCCAAGTATTGGAGAGCGAGTACGACGATCCTTGATAAGGCGCGCGCAAAGAAGTGCACTTTTCGCAACGCCCCTCTGCGAGAGCAAGCAGGCAGTCTTCTAGGTGTGGAGGCTTTGGTGGCTGCTCCTATCTTGGATGCGGAGGGAAAAGTCATCGGTGCGATTTACGGAGACCGTCGTAATCTCGACGGAAAGGCCACTTCGCTTGATATGAGCGAAGTGGATGCGATGCTCGTCGAGTTAATTGCTACTGGGGTGGCAGCTGGCCTGGCGCGGTTAGAGCAGGAGAAGGCAGCACTCGCAGCCCGCGTGCTCTTCGAGCAATTTTTTACCCCGGAACTTGCTCGTCAACTGGAATTGGAGCCGGATCTATTGCAAGGCAAGGATGTGACGATTTCAGTTCTCTTCTGTGATATTCGAGAATTTAGTCGATTCAGTGAGAAGCTTGGACCAAAACGAACCGTGACATGGATTCGTGATGTGATGGAGGAGTTATCGCAGTCGGTTTTGAGATGTGAGGGAGTATTGGTTGATTACGTTGGGGATGAACTGATTGCTATGTGGGGTGCGCCGGTCGAACAAAAAAATCACGCGGCACTTGCATGTAAGGCTGCCATGGAGATGGTGCAATGCCTTCAGACTCTGAACACACGTTGGAGCGAAGAACTTGGCGCAGCGATGGATGTGGGAATTGGTATTAATACAGGAATTGCACGTGTGGGAAATATTGGCTCCAAAAGTAAGTTTAAATACGGTCCCTTAGGTAATACGGTAAATCTTGCGAGTCGAGTTCAAGAAGCCACCAAGCGGCTAAGAGCTCGGGTGATGATTACCGGTCATACGGAGTCTCATTTAGAATCCGAGTTGCCGCGACGGTTGTTGTCACGAGTTCGAGTTGCCAATATTGAAGAGGTGGTGGCCTTGTATGAGCTTGCTGATGAGCCGAATGAGGATTGGTTGCAATTCTCGGAACGTTATGGCAAGGCCTTAGAGGCGTTGGAAGCAAAAGAATTTTTTACGGCGACAAAGCATCTGGGAAATTTAATTGCCGATTTCCCAGATGATGGTCCAACACAGTTGTTGCTTTCACGAGCGGTGAACGGAATGATTAATCCAGAGGCATTCGATTCAGTTTGGCAACTTGACAGCAAGTGATTCAAAATGACCAAGCATGCTGCAGCCGCGCTCATTGCGCGTGGACGTTCCGGTGATGAAACAGCGTTTGGTCAATTGTTTCAGGAAGTGTCTCCGTTTTTGCGGCACTCAGCAGCAAGCGAACTCGCCGAATTGGCCGCCCTTACCGATCCGGATGAGGTTGTTCATTGGACACGGAAAGAAGGTTGGAAAATATTTGCGACTTTCGAAGGTTCTACTGCTGAGGAATTGCAGACGTGGCTTTCAGGAATTCTTCTCGAGCGCATTCGACTTGATCGGCAACAAAGTTCTGAGGACGCGGAGACGCTGGTTCAGAGGAATTCCTTCAAACCTGAACAGGACGTGGGGCCCGCAGAAGATTCCACTGATCTAGCCGATCGTAAAGCAGGATCGGCTCAGGATAAGCATAGCAACGAAACCTTGAGCTACGGCAGTGTCGATCCTCATGCCACGGTAGCTGGACCGCCAAAGTCGCCCGTTGCAGGTGACATGCCAATTAAAAAATTTGGTGAGTATGACATTTTGCAGACGATTGCGCGGGGTGGAATGGGCGTCGTTTACAAGGCACGTCAACGTCGCCTTAATCGAGTGGTAGCTTTGAAAATGATCCTGGCCGGGCAGTTCGCAAATCAGGATGATGTCGAACGGTTTTACCTTGAAGCCGAGTCTGCCGCGCAACTTCGTCATCCTAATATTGTGGGCATTCACGAAGTTGGTGAGTGTGATGGACAGCACTATTTTTCAATGAACTACATCGACGGCGAGAGCCTGGCGGAACGCGTCCGAGAGCGGCCCTTGTCTCCGCTTGTTGCAGCACGCTTTGTGAAGGCAATTTCGGGCGCCATGGCCTATGCTCATACGCACGGTGTCCTGCATCGGGATCTCAAGCCATCGAATGTAATGATCGACCAAGATGAGGTCCCTTTGATCACCGATTTTGGTCTTGCCAAGCGGATGGAGGACGAACTGAAATTAACTGTAGCGGGGTCGATTTTGGGGACACCCAGTTATATGCCACCCGAACAAGCATCGGGGAAAATCGACGAACTGTCGGTACGTAGCGATATTTATTCATTGGGGGCCATTCTGTATGAACTGTTGACCGGCAGACCTCCTTTCGGTGCAGCTCATCCTTTTGAGACGTTGCAACAAGTCATCGAGGTAGAACCTGTTTTGCCCAGGTTGCAGAACTCGAGTGTGCCGGTGGACTTGGAAACCATCTGTTTAAAATGCCTACAAAAGGAGCAGGAGCGTCGTTATGCCAGCGGCCAAGAATTGGCCGATGAGTTGGAGCGTTTTATTCAAGGCGAGCCTATTCTGGCACGTCCGATTGGAGTGGTGGAACGTGTGTGGCGCTGGTGCCGTCGTAATCCGAAAATTGCTGCTTCGATCAGCATGACAGTGGCCTCGATCTTGCTCGCGCTCGTGGCGACGACGTTTTTGTATGTGCGCGCGGAAGCGGCTCGCGCGCAAACTGCAATCGCATTAGGCAAGGCCGAAACGAGTCGAGATCAATTATTGGCGGCGATTAACGACCTGTATACTTCCTGGGGAGATGTGAAGTTATTGAATGAGCCGGGTTTTGAAGAGGTACGGGCTGAGTTGCTAGGGACGGCCCGTAAGCTCCACCGAGAGACACTGCAACTACTGGGAGATGACCCGAAGATTCGGCAAGAATTGGGCGCTGCCAATTT
>JAKVBY010000043.1 GCA_022446825.1 Pirellulaceae bacterium | reverse complement strand
CCCTCAGTCGTTTCTCCGTGCTTGTCATCTAACGAAGAAAGTTCCCGCTGTAAAATTCCTAGCAGGGTTTGCAGAAATGTAACCACCATAGGGCCTACTAAAATGCCAATCGGCCCCATTGCGGAGACACCGCCCAAGACACTCAGCAGAGCTAAGAGTGGGTGCAGGTTGGACTGCCCATGCAATACCCATGGTTTAATCAGATTGTCGGCCATTGACACCACGAGACTACCGTAGACCGCCAGAAGTACGCCAGCAAACCATTGGTCGTTTACGAAACAGAGCCACAAGCTGATGGGTAGCCACACCGAGGCGGCGCCGAGGAAAGGCACCATTGCCATGACCATGGTGATCAGTGTCCACAAGAAGAGAGACTCGACACCGGCAAAGAAATAGCCAATCCCAGCGAGTATGCCTTGTGCGATAGCTGACAATAGGGTGGCTACCACGACGGCGCGGCTGATCCGGTCAAATTCTCCGATCAGTTCCTCTTCGTAGGCATCGGAGAGCGGTGACAATCGCATGACCGTGTTTACCATGCCACGTCCGTCAGCCAAAAAGAAATACATGCTGACAGTCATGATGATCGTCCCCATGATCAGTCGCCAGGCAAATACGACGGCCTCACCACCCACCGAGACCAGTTTGGGACGAATCTCTTCGAAAACTCTCCGACCGAAAGCCCACAATTGTTGTGGGTCTGGATTAGCAAATTCTTTGAAGCGCGCCAGCATTGTGCCGCCAAATAGCTCCGTTTTGAAACTGCGCATCTCCTCAAGAGCAAGATGAATGTCATCCCCGAGAGTCAGATTGATATCATCGAGGTCACTCAGGAAAAAAATTACATCTCTTTCTTGATGTCGATCCGGATCGTCATTTGCCCTGTTCGTGTCGTTGGGATGATACTTGGTTTGGAGTTTTCTCAATTGGGTAAAGATCTTTTCAAAGCGAAGCTCACAATGGTGCCATTTGGTCTGGACTTTGTTGTCTGATGCTTCCGCTGCGACATTTGTATTATTTGGAGATTGGTCTTGGACGTACTTTCCTAGTTCTTGTGCACTGTTTTGAAACGCCTTGATAGATGCCTTTTGAAAGTGAATGCGTTTTTTGCTGGCTGTCAGATTTGTCTTTTCTAGCCAAGTTCCCAGAGTCAGCTCGATCGTTTGGATTTGCTGCCGTTGGGGTATGGTGAGTCCTAATCGTCTTCGTAACCCGTCAAGACGACTAGTCGATCCCTTGTTGTTCTCATTTGTTTGCTTGGCTTGAGTGGTTATTTTGGTGTCGCGAAAGTAGGTGACCGTCACATCGCGCGCTTCATCGATTGCCAAGGTGATGGTGAGAACCGCGGGGAAAAATACAATGGACATGGCAGTGGCCGTTGTAAGGCCTGCAGCTAAACGATCTCGGCCGTGGCACTTCGCGATAAACCACAGGTGGAGTGGTCGAAACACTACAACCATGGTGAGGGCTAAAAAGAGGGGCAAAAGAAACCCAGCCATCACATGGTAGAACAGCACACTGATGACAGCGATTACGCCAATCAACACCAAAAAAGAAACAATTCGCGACATGACAAGAGTTCCAGTGAATTCGCGAGTTCGTTATTATCGTCATCGCCGGCGAGACATTGTAGCAGGCGGGCATTGTAACAGACCTTTGCCTGCTGGTGGCAGCAGTCCGAGTATTTCGGTGGGCAGTTATGCTGGATTTGAGGGATGCTTGTGGTGAACCGGCTCGACAAAAGAAATTACTTTCGTTAAATCACATCTGTGATTTCTGTTGACCTCTGAGAATTTCTGCAAGTGCTTGGTAATACCACGGAACAGCGCGTACGGAGCTTGCCTCGCCTCAAGATCACACTACAGATCTTCATGCTGTCTATAGTGTTCTGGGGAGGCTGGCGTGTTGTCGGTCAGGTTACTGATGAATTGAAAGAACAGTCTTTATCTTTTGCAGAGGTTGACTGTGTCTGGTTGGCGATTGGAGGTGTGCTTTATTTGTCCGCACTCTTACCGTCTTGGCTATTTTGGCATCGTGTCATGCAAGCGATGCGGCAGCAGCCAAGATTGTTAGATTCATTCCGTGCTTTCTTTGTTGGAAATCTGGGGAAATATGTGCCGGGAAAAGTTCTTGTTGTCGTTCTCCGCACGGGGTTGGTAAAGAATGAAAGGGTTGATGCTTCTGTCGCGGCGCTTGGTGTTTTCATCGAAACGCTGACGATGATGGCTGTTGGTGGGTGTTTAGCAGCTGGACTCCTGCCATTTTGTTTTGATCGTCAGTGGTGGCTCATAGGCTTGGCCTTAGGCCTCATGCTTTGTTCTGGCATACCAACAGTCCCGCCCATTTTTCGTCAGATCGTTCGGATCGTGGGCGTGAAGCGATTTAATCCCGAAATTGAGCAATGCTTACAGCGAGTTGACTGGAAATTGATGGTCTATGGTTGGTCGACGATTACCATCGGATGGTGTTTGATGGGAATGAGCCTTTGGGCGACTTTGGAGGCAGTGTCACCTGCGATTGCGGAACCGTTAGATTTAGGGTTTACGGCGCATTTTCCTCTACTCGTCGCAGCCGTTTCTTTGAGTATGGTAGCTGGATTTCTTTCACTTTTGCCGGGAGGAGTGGGCGCACGTGAGTTAGTTGTCGTTCCTCTCTTGCAACCACAGTTTGGGTTGACTGTAGCGGTGACCGCTGCTGCGCTGCTGCGCATCTCTTGGATAGTGTCAGAAGCGATCATTTCGATTATTCTATACTTGGGGTTTCGCCGACGGCCGACTTTGGCCGCTGCCAAACCAGACGCGGCTTCTGATTAACTTAGATACCGCTTGGTGCCACCGTCCAACCCAGTCGCATGTTGGTTCGCTTTTGAAACTCTCAACCATCATTCCGGTTTTCAACGAGGAGCAGAGTCTCCCGGAGTTACACGGTGAAATTGCCCGTGTCGCGCAAGACAATGGCTATGAAATCGAGATGGTATTCGTGGACGATGGTTCCAATGACGGCTCATGGCAGGTAATTCAAGCGCTTGCTGAGACGGATTCACGCGTCCGAGCAATTCGCTTTCGGAGAAATTTTGGTAAAGCCGCTGCTTTGGACGCTGGTTTTCAAGTTGCCAAAGGTGATTTTATCTTCACCCTTGACGCGGACCTTCAAGATGATCCCCACGAGATTCCACGGTTTCTCGAGGTAATCGCAGAGGAGTTGGATGTTGTCAGCGGTTGGAAACAGGTGCGTCACGATCCTTGGCACAAAGTTCTTCCCTCAAAAATGTTCAATTGGTTGGTTGGTCGGCTGACAGGGGTCAAGCTGCATGATCACAATTGCGGATTCAAATGCTATCGCCGCGCCGTCTTTGAGGAAGTGCAGGTCTATGGCGAATTGCATCGTTTCGTGCCAGTCTTGGCTGCTGCGCGTGGTTTTCGTGTTGGTGAGATGGTGGTCAATCACCGGGCCCGAAAATTTGGCCATTCGAAATATGGCATCCGTCGTCTCGTCAAAGGCTTCCTTGATCTGTTAACGGTTTATTTTCTGACTGGATTTGGCCATCGCCCCCAACATTTGTTGGGGACCTTGGGACTATTCGCGTTCACGATTGGTGGAGCAGGGCTGACGATTTTAACGGTCGCTTGGGGATTGACACGCTGGAATGAAAATCCAGTGGATGACTTGCACCTGCACGAAAGAGCGGTGTTTTATTACTCTATCGTCGCGGTACTACTTGGCGGTCAATTCATGTCGATTGGTTTTCTGGCAGAGTTAATCACGGCGTTTCAGGCAACTCAAAAACCGGCTTACTCGATCCAAGATTCGATTGACTTAGGGGCAGTGGAGGGCCAAACTGGCGAAACGATTGTGCCTATAAGTTCCCGTCTTGAGTCATCCATGGCTAAAGAAAATTTTGACAAACCCCCGGCAAGCTAATGGTCGCAACGAACACTCTTTTGACTCGCAAACAAATGCGCAACACGGTGTATTTTGTGCTGATTGCCTCGTCGATTGGCGTGATGATCGGCCGCATTGCTTCTATTACGGCGAGTACTGGTGAGACCGCCATGCTCAGCGCAAATGATCGTAGTCGCTGGTGTACGATTCGAGCGTTGGGTGACGAAGGCACTTATGAAATCGATAACGTGGTGCAACTCCGTCATCCAGAAACCAAGCGGCGTCATTGGTACACGATTGATATGGTACGCCATCAAGGTAAGGACGACCGGCAGCACTATTACTCGAGTAAGCCAGCCTTGTTCCCGACACTACTGGCCTGGGAATATTGGGCACTGAAGACGTATGTCGGCGTTGATCTTGACCAGGACACATTTTATGTCCAACGTCTGATGATCGGAGTTACCAACGTCATCCCGCTGGCGATCTACTTTATTTTGCTGGTGCGTTTAGTGGAAAGACTGGGTAGTTCTGACTGGGGACGGATGTTTGCCGTGGCCGCTGCAACGTGGGGGACATTTCTGACGACCTTCGCCGTGACCTTAAATAACCATTTGCCTGCAGCGATCAGCGTGCTCATCGCAATCCATGCAGCATTGCCCATTTGGCAAGATGGAGCCCGCAGTCTGCCACGATTCATCGTAGCCGGTGTGTTTTCTGCCTTCGCGGCAGCCAACGAACTGCCGGCTCTCTCTTTTCTGATCGTTTTGACGGGAGCGATGTTGATCCGGTCACCCCTCCGCGCCTTACTTGGATTTTTCCCTGGCGCGGCACTGGTTGTTGCCGGTTTCTTTTATACAAATCATCTGGCCCACAACGATTGGTGGCCGCCATACGCTCACCGTCAAGACGGCAGCATCCTGACCCAGGTCGAAAAGAATATGTCCAAGGCGAACGGTGGTCTTGCGATTCTCAACAAGATTCGGCCTGACTTGGCAGATCATAATGAAACCTTGTCGTCGAATGCGACACTAAAAGCAGAGCATGAGGCTGGTCGCTGGGTGATTGATGACCCCGAGACTGGCAAGCGTTTTGCCGTGGTCGAAAGTGGTTCACAGCTAGAAATTCGCCGCTGGGACAATTGGTATCGTTATGATGGAAGTTATTGGACAAGCGGAAAAAAGGTAGGCATTGATCAAGGTGAGTCGTTGCGAGCCGACTATGCCTTCCATGTGCTCATCGGCCACCACGGGATTCTCTCGCTCACTCCATTGTGGGGTTTCAGTCTGATTGGGATGATGATATTGCTCGTTGCTCGCGAGCGAAAACTTCGTGGCTTTGCCGCTATGGTTACGACGTTGACCGTTGTTTGCCTGGTTTTCTACATTTTTTTCCGAGATATCGAAGATCGAAACTATGGCGGCGTTAGTTGTGCGTTTCGCTGGATGTTTTGGTTCACACCGTTGTGGTTGATTTGTCTCCTTCCGGTTGCTGATTGGCTCGCCTCGAACCGTGTTTTACGAGGTGTTGGTTTGGTCGTATTGTGCCTTAGTAGCGCCTCCGCCATGTATGCTGCTGGCAACCCTTGGTCACACCCTTGGTTGTATGACTATTTGCGTTATCTTCAGCTCCTCTCCTAAGGGTTATTGAAAAAAAGAAAATGACAATTTGGTGGGCCATGGAGCAAATAAAACGGTGGGTGAAAGAGTAGTTTCTAAACAAACACTTGCTAGCACTTCGGCCGACAACGAGTGCAGATTCTTGCCTCCGAATACTCTAGGAGCGTTCACCTTTGCCAAGCTGACATGACGCGAATTCAGCAGGCAATTGGCTGGCGACCGACATTTCGAGAAACCGCCATTGCAGAAACCGGCTGCGCAGCCCATTATGGCGTTTTCTGCCGAAGCGAACTTTTGCAAAATCGATCATGCAATGGTCGCATCATCCGCCGTGCAAGGAGGCATGGGCATGTTCTGTTGCAATCAGAGACGAATGTTTAATCTGATTTTCTTTTGTTTTGTGGCGTTAACTTTGGCGGGGTGTGGAGCGGAAATCGACGCACCGACTGCCAGTATCAGTAGTGATGGCTCCGACCAATCAGAAGCCAAGATCACCAGCAAAGGTTACGTGGAACCGGTGCAACTTTCGGCGAGTGAACCGGCGACGGATTCACCAGCTCAAGTAGGTTTAGATCTGTTTCCAGAAGTTCTTGTGCAGACTTCGATGGGAGAATTTCGCCTGCGACTTAACGGTGAAAAATCCCCCAAAACCGTCGAAAACTTTCTGGAAAATTATGTCAATCGAGGGTTCTATTCGCAAACGATTTTTCATTATGTAGATACTAAACATATGATTGCCGGCGGAGGATTTTCTGTCACTCGCGAGTCAAAGCCAACGTTAACTTCGATTCGCAACGAAGCGCACAATGGTTTGTCCAATCGACGCGGAACAATTGCCATGGCGCGAGATGCAGAGTTTTCCGACAGCGCGAAGTCGCAATTCTTTATCAACCTTTCTGATAATTCTCACCTGGACCATCAAGAGAACGAAGACGGTCTTGTCACCGGATACTGTGTCTTTGGTGAAGTGGTCGAAGGTATCGAGATCGTGGAACAGATTGCCGCTGTTCCTGTTGTGGATGACGGTGACTTTCAGAGTACACCGGCAGTGCCAGTGATCATCGAGTCAATCCGTAACGTCGAGCGGTGATTTGTGTCGTGAAGTCGTTTCAGTTGATTTTAAGCGCCGCGATTCACTTCCAGCGAGGTGAAAAAAGTAAGGGAATCGGTGTTTTCCTAAACCAAACGTCTGCACAAATTTATTGGACTTACGTCAAAGTGTTTTCAGGAGAAACGTTGGTGTAAAATCATCCGATATGGTCGTAAGGTATTTATTTGCAGTAGTTTACGTGGCGTTTTCGTTAGTTTGGACTGGGGAAACTTAGAACTTTAATACGCACGTCGAGTTTTCCGTCCGCGAGGGTTTCGCGAGCAATTGAGAATTGCACAAACAGGCACATTCAACCTAAGATAGTCGTCTTGAGATCATTTCTGTTTCGTGGCTCACGGTAGCAGGAGATGCCGACATGTCTGGCGCCACCTATTTTGTACAAGAATGCCCCACTTGTGGGCGCAGGTTGGAAGTTCGCGTGGAGTTCCTAGGGAAACTCGTGAAGTGCCAACACTGTCATGGTAAGTTTGCAGCAACCGATTTATCCAACGAGGCTGCAGTGCCCAGTTGCGATAATACCATTTTGTCGCGAGCCGACGAATTGCTTGCGGCGTCGGTGGAAACGCCGAAAAGACCGCGATAGGACTTAAGAATCACGGTTTGTGTTGCAGACAGAATTCAGGTCATCAAAGAAGGCTGGATAGGTCTTCTGAGTGCAGTCCGGGTTTTGGATCACGACCTTGGGGATTTTGAGTCCGACTAATGCAAGACTCATAGCCATGCGGTGGTCGTTATAGGTTTCTATTTCAGCCGGTCGAAGTTTTTGCGGTGTAATCCGCAGGCCATCAGTGTTTTCCTCGACGTCGGCACCAAACTTTCGCAACTCGCGCGCGAGATCCGTAATGCGGTCGGTTTCCTTGTGGCGGATATGAGCTACACCTGTGATGGTTGTTGGGCCATCCGCAAACAAAGCGACGGCTGCGAGCGTTTGGACCGTGTCGCTAATATTATTCATATCGACTTCAATGCCACGCAAGGTTCCGCTCAAAACGGTGATCCCATTTTGATTATTTTCGACTCGACAACCCATGCGCTGTAAGCAATCACAGAAGGCAACGTCCCCTTGCAAGGCATCGCGCCGCAGTCCTCTTACCGTAACTGCTCCACCGGCAATCGCTGCAGCTGCCCAAAAATAGCTGGCCGCTGAGGCATCGGGTTCTATTAAAAAATCTGTGCTCGCATACTGCTGCGGTGTGATTTGAAAGGTGTCGTGTTGGTTTTGATCGATTTGTACGCCGAAAGCTTCCATGACTCGGATCGTCATGTCGATGTAAGGTGTTGAGACCAGGGAGCCATCAACCAGTAGCTTAATTGCGGCTTTTGAGTTGGGAGCCGCCAGTAGCAAGCCGCTTAGAAATTGACTCGAAATGTCCCCACGAATGTTTGCTGTCCCCCCACGCATCCCGCCACCGTTGATACAGATCGGTGGACAACCATCGTTGTTTTCAGAGTGCGTGGACGCACCAAGTAATACAAGTGATTCCAATAAATCGGCAATCGGTCGTACACGCATCCGCTCAATGCCGTCAATGCGAAAAGTACCGTCAATAGTTCCTAGCATCGCTGTTAGAAAACGCATCGTAGTGCCACTGTTGGCTACAAAGAGCGAGGCTTGCTTGGTCGGTGGAATGCCATTACATCCCTTAACTCGTAAACGTGTTCCACCTTGATCGATCGCAATCTCAATTCCTAATTGCCGTAAAGACGAGATCATCACGCGGGTGTCTTCGCTATCGAGCGCACCGGTCAGAACGGAAGTGCCATTGGCAAACGCCGCACACACGAGCACTCGATTAGTGATACTCTTCGAACCCGGTGGCTGAATCTCAGCCTCTAGTGGTCCGCAAGGTTGAATTTCAATCCAGTTGTCCACGAATGAGATTCGCTCCTGGTAGAGCCATCTCGCCAGGCAAGTGATGAGCTTGTGACGCTGGCTTGATGCTTGCGAGAGATAATTAGATCATTTCTCGGAAGCAATCTTCCAGAGATGTTGATCGCTTTTGATATACATTGCATCGCCCACGACTGCGGGCGTTCCTTGAATTTTTTCTGGAAATTGATTGGTAGCAACAACCTCCCCTTTTTCACCCAGGGAAACTACTTTTACTTCGCCTTCAAAGCTGACGCAGTAAATGTGTTCACCTGCGATGACAGGAGTTGCCCAATGCGTTCCTCCCAAGCGGAGTTGCCAAAGTTTTTTTCCATCGTCTGCGCTCCCACAAGTGAGAATGCCACCGCGATTCATGGTGTAGATCCGCCCAGCGAACAAAAGGGGGCTCGCCGAGCTGGGATTTAATTGATTGGAATCCCATTCGACGCTCGGCTCGACCGAACCAGTTGCCACGTTTAACGCTGTGATGCCCTTCGAGGCAAAAAAGACGCGTCCGTCATTTGCGATGGGTGAAGCAATGCCACCCGAATTGGCTTTAAAGGTCCAGATTGTTTCGCCGGTGAGCGGATTGTGTGCAGAGATGCCGGTTGCAGGCGATTGGAGCAAGACAACGTTTTGGCCATTGATTTCGAGACCGACGGGTGAGGTCCAGTTTGCCCGGGCATCACGGTCGATTCGCCAGCGTTCTTCTCCTGTCACGACATCAATCCCAGTAGCGAAAGAATCTCCTTGATTTTCGAGTTGGACGATGACAGTTTCGTCGACCACAACCGGAGATGCTGACATCCCCACATCGTTGCCCGCCTTGGGATAGTCGTGTGCCAAACCACGATACCAGAGGAGATTTCCATCCAAATCGAGACAGATTAAGTCATTCGAGGAATAGAAAGCAAAAATACGTTTTCCATCACTGGCTGGGGTTGGGGCAGCAACGGCGCTTTCGGGATGGGTGAGAGTGCGACCAGTCGCCCAGAATTCTCGCCGCCAAAGGGATTCTCCAGAATCTGCATCGAATGCCAAGACGTAAAGACGATCTTGTCTCACGCCGCCACTTGCTGTGACGATGACGCGGCCATCCACAACGATGGGACTCGATGGCCCCCTGCCAACAAGATCGGCAGTCCAGGCGATATTTTTGTCTTCGTTCCATTCGATGGGCAAGTTGGCATCTGCGGCCACACTATTCCCCAAAGTACCACGAAACTGCCGCCAGTCGGCACCCGTCGAAACCGTAACCAAAAAAACAATAGCAAAGAAAGGGAGCAGATTTTTCATGATATGACCTGTCAGAAATTTCAGTTGTTTTTATTAGTCAAGAAGGGCTGTCTTGTTTTTCTCGCGATCCGTCGATAAGACGGCTGTGCCATATTGGTCGCAAACACGCAATTGAAATTGCCAACGTTGCGCCCAACCTTCTTCTTGTTCGTTTTGCGCAATCTTGACCAGGATCGCATTGGATCCTTTCTTGAGTTTTACTTTCACTTTGTATTGATCGATCGCTGTGCTGGCATGGTAGACGTGATTTGACATTACCAATTCACCATTCAGCCAAATTTTATTACCGTTGATGCAACCTAAGCGTAGGTCGACATTGCGCGACTCAGCTGAGGAAAATTCTGTATAGGCATAAGCGATAGCGCCTTTAATTTTTCCAAGTGTCGCATTCAGGTCAACGGTTCCAAATTCATCGTCGGTCGTATGCGGTGCCCACGTTGTGACTTCACCCTTACCCTGATATTCAGCTTGAAGGTCAACTTTTTCTTCTGGTGGGTAAACTGAATCAAAGCCGCTCATTCCGCTGTTGTCGAAGGGAGCGATTAAGTGCCAGTTCAACAGGAACCCGAAATGACGAGGTAAGTTAACCGTTTGCTCTAAATCTTTTAACGTGTCGGCAATGTCTTGAATTTGGTCAATATCCCGTGCGGCGCGAAAAGCGCTGCGGTAGGCAAGGATCGCATCTTCTTTTTTTTCCGTTTGGAGTAGTTCCGCAGCGTTGTTTGTGGTCATTTCGACGGCGTCGCGCCGGAGTTCGGCACTGGGGTCATTCATCAGCTCAGGTATCAATCGCCCTTCGGCTGAAGCATCAACACGCCGCAGCCATTCGTAAGCCGCCCGGCGTGCCCGGGGTGCATGTTTCGTGTCGATGAGAAATTCTTCTAAGGAGTCTGTGGGCAACTTTCCACCACTTCGTAACTGACGTTCAGCGATGGCATCGACTGCTGCACGAATCCAATTTGTTGCCAATTCATTGGCGCCATCCATGCCGGCGAGTACTTCGGTGATTTGGGTAGCATCGGTCTGGGAGAGGTGTTTCCAGGCTGCTGTAGCTGCTCGGTGACCCTCACCTTTTTTTCCAACCGCCTGCAGGGCCTGCAGATGCGATGCGACTGCGTTGTCTGGTGAGCTTTTCTGTGCTGCTGCCGTTGTGACAAAACCAGCCAGAAAGGTTGCCGTGACAAAAAATCGAAATTGGTGACATCGATTCATGATGACGATCCTAAAAAGTCTTGTGTGACAAGCATGCGCCGTACCGACGTAAACTGCTCGTATTCTAGTCGATCCAACGGCCAAGAGTAGTGGACCAAGAGCATTCGGCTAGAGCCCTGTTGCAGGGAAGTTCGTGACTTGACAACACCCATTTTAAAATGGAATGAACCACATACCAGTCGTTGGGAAAAGAAAGGATTGGTCTCTCAGACGAGTGTTTTCAATTAGCGATTAGCTTCGCTCTTCGAGCGGCACAAAATCACGAGCATTTTCTCCCGTATAGACTTGCCGTGGTCGGCAGATACGGAAGTTCGGTGACTTGTGCATTTCCATCCAATGAGCGACCCAGCCAGGCAGGCGTCCAATGGCGAACAGGACGGTAAACATTTGCACTGGAATTCCGAGTGCGCGATAGACCACACCGGAGTAGAAATCGACATTGGGATAGAGTTTGCGTGACACAAAGTATTCATCTTTCAGAGCAACTTCTTCCAACTCTTGGGCTATTTCGAATAATGGGTCGTCGATGTCCAGTTTTGCTAACAGCTTATCGCAGGCAATTTTGATGATACGGGCCCGTGGATCGTAATTTTTATAAACACGGTGACCGAATCCCATTAACCGGATGCCACTTGTTTTATCTTTAACTTTGGTAACAAAGTTCTTAACACCGCCACCATCGAGAAGAATTTGGTTGAGCATATTCACAACCGCTTCGTTCGCTCCTCCGTGAGATGGCCCCCACAAGGCGCAAATACCAGCAGCGATTGAGGCAAAGAGATTGGCATTGGAAGAGCCTACCATGCGCACGGTTGAGGTGCTGCAATTCTGTTCGTGGTCAGCGTGTACGATCAGCAAGAGATTGAGAGCACTAATGAAATCAGGATCTGCCTCGTAAGGTTCACTCGGAACAGCAAACATCATCCGTAAAAAATTCTCACAATAAGTAAGGTCGTTTTTAGGGTAGATGAAAGGTTGTCCGAATGATTTTTTGTAACTATAGGCCGCAATTGTTGGTAGTTTTGCCATCAATCGCAATACAGACAATTGGATTTGTTCTTCGTCGTTCGGGTCCAAAGCATCCTGGTAAAAAGTGGACAACGCACTGACCACGGATGACAAGATCGCCATCGGATGGGCGTCGCGGGGAAAACCGTTGTAAAAAGACCGCACGTCTTCATGAAGCATCGTGTGTCGGCGAATGGACATGCGAAAATCATGTAGCTGTTGTTCGGATGGCAATTCCCCATAAATCAATAAGTAGCTGACTTCGACAAAATCACAATTTTCGCAAAGCTGCTCGATCGGATAACCACGATAACGCAGAATACCCTCTTCCCCATTGAGAAAAGTAATTGAACTTGGCGTTGATCCGGTGTTAACGTATCCCTCATCTAGCGTCACACAGCCGGTCTGTGCACGTAGTTTTGAGATATCGAGTGCGCGTTCCCCCTCAGATCCTTCAACAATGTTTAGGTCGAGTTCTTGATTATCGATACTCAGTTTGGCAACTTGCGACATCAGTTCCTTCTCCACAACCGAACTCATCTGACGGCTGCTCCCGGGTGCAGTGTGAGACTACTTAAGAATTGACACGATAGAAATTTCCTCAGCAGTTTAACGACCTGGGTGACGTTTCACAATTCACCCGACGCAATAGTGCCGGAATTCATCGAAACAAAAGTTCTGAAAAAAAAGCGATTTGTCCACTCTGTCACCATTTGTGATTCTAGAGTCGTTGCCTCTAGACGCTAAAACCGACCCAATCGCCCGCCAAAATGGCTGTAGATCTTGGATTTCAACCGTTACACGTGTAGCTGCACGTCTGCGGTAGCTTGAAACACGGCTTACCGCTGCGTTTTTGCCGCGATCATCTCACCATAGGATCCTGTCAAGAGGTCCATTTTTGTGACAGCGAGCGCTTTCATTAAATAACGCACATGTTTTTGGCCTTCTTCTGCGGTGTGGTTTTCATCGAGGACGGCCTCAAATTCGAGAAACTCGCCCAGTTCACGTACTTTGTCCAAATGGATGCGCACATTCTTGAAAAGGAAGATCTGCCGCACTTTATCGACTACGGCGCGTATTCCCAACGTCTGGGCTAAGGCAGACTTGAGTAGGACTGGTTTGTCGATCGGAACAAGTTGATAGGTGGATTGCTTGGCAGTGACCGTATCGGGACGCTCATAGGAAATCAGGGTAGCTTGGTTGCCATTGATTTCACGCAGCTTTAAACGCCCATGAGGGCAGTGAAAATAAGTATCGACCTGATGCTCATCATCTAATCGAGTCGTGGTCATCTTGCTGACTAACTTCTGCACAACGGAGACGGAATCAATGCGTGCTTTGAGTTCGATGTTGGAGCGCGGCCGCATGCGCGGATTCCTTATCTATTTTCTCAGTCGAAAATGGAAATGCTGGGAGCACCTGAAGTTCAGCGTGGAATCGTGAAGTCGTTGCGGCTGCTCTCATCGGCGTGATGCGTCTGTTCGAAAATGGTCGAGATTGGAATCTCTTCTCTCAGCTTGGTAAGAAATGCGGAAATTTGATCGCGCATTCTTACTTTTTGAATGTCTTTTTTTATTTCGGGCTGCACTTCCTCGAAGGGAACTCGACCTGCTCGATTACGTTCCAGGACTCGAACAATATGGAATCCTCGATTATCTTCGATGATGCGGCTGAGTTGTCCTGTGGGTAGATGGAAAACTGCTCTGTCAATTGGTTCTGAGACGAGACTTCCTTGTGTGGCTTCACGAAGGCCCCCTTCATCGGCATTGGAGGCTTGAGAACTACGACTTGCGACCGCTCCAAACGGCGCGCCTCGGAGGACTTCGTTGCCCATGAATGCAATTGCTCGCCAGGCGGCCGCTTTTGATTCAAAGCGATCATGGAGTACTGTTAGTTGTTCCCAACGGGCCCTTGGTTCGATTGCGTATTTCTCAGCGTTTTGATGGTAATAGGACAAGAGTTCATCAAAGGTAACTTCCTTGTCGCGATCGATATTTTGTCCGACGATGGAGCGTCCGAGCATTTGCTCTGCATACATTTCACGCTGTTTTTCCAGCGAGGAACCGAACTGACGTAGGTGTGTGTCGAGTTCCCGAGATGTGGTGACCTTGGCGCGTTCCAGTGCTTGCGGTAGCTCGGTTTCGTCGAAGGACTCTTTGGCGCGATCATGGACGTTACTAAGGGCTTCTTCAAGTTTGTCAGCTGGAGCAGATCGCTTGGCGTCATTCAAGAATGCGACATAGAGCATTTTTGTTTCCACAGCATTAGGCAACAGTTGCTTAATGAGCATTTCCCGCTGGCGGTTAAGTTCATCTTCTGTGAATTTGGCCTTTTCTTCCTCGGAGAGATCCTTGAGGTAGCCATGGATTGCCTGTTCGACTTGTGGCGAGATGTCGCCGTAGAAGATGGTTTCTTCTCCTACCTTTGCCAAAATTTGGGCCGGTTGGAACAGATTTGTTGTTGACCAGTTAACGGTTTGGTTTGGCGTACCCTGGTGAAATGCTGTTGGGCGTTGTCTCGGATTTACAAAACCTGTAGCGCCTTGCTGTGGGAAGGAATTGTTGAATTGCCTCCCACGTTGTGTGAGAGGATTTGATTCCTCGGAGATCGTTTGGCCAGGTAGGCGGGATAGTGGCACTCGGGCGGGCGGCGCTTGCGGGTTCCTAGCCACGCGAGTCGGAGCCTGTGCTTGAGCTGCCAAGTTGCCGGGCATCTGAAGTTCTAATAAACCGCCGTTCTGTTGGCGTTTGGGATCCACCTGAAATTGGTAAGCACTGCGCCAGTCGGGCGTGCTTTGAGGAGACGTTGAGATCATGGAGGACTTGAGGGGCGGCTGGAAATAAGGATCCGCAGAATCAAATTGCGCGCTCAAATCCTCAATGGGAAACAAGCTACTGGCGAAAACGACCAGGGGAAATACTATTTGAGGGGAACGGCGTAACATGAAAATGTTTTCGAGTGGACCGAAGCAAACAAAAAGTAAGGATTGGCGTTAGTTCGGCTAACCGTCCTTCGGAAAAGTGGTCAGAACCTTAAAATCAAAGCTGCAAATACCTCGGAGGCAATACCGCCAAGAGGTGTTAACCCGTGATGAGTTGCAAACAAATTCAGAACAAATCCGCTTGTGACCTGCTTGTGCGGGGCAGAAGTATATCGATGAATTCAGTTAGGCTGCAACAGCGATTTGACGGTCTTCAATAAGTCTTCATTTGCTTTAACCTCTTTGGTTAACTTGAGATACGCCATTCGGTCATCGACAATTCGTAACGACTTCTTTCTTTGTCGAGCCAGTTGTTCAATTCGGGGGCGGTTTGTGTAGTGGAAGGCTAGAAAGTTATCTTCCAGGTAGATTGCCGCAATTTGCCAGACAGCTGCGTCCAACTTTAATTCGGTTAGTTCGAAGAGCCGTTCTGTCGCAGCGGGAAGTGCGCCGAAACGATCCACGAGTTCCATACGTAAGTGGCTCAGTTTATCGTAATCATCTACGCGACTGAGTCGCCGGTAGATATCAATTTTGGTTCGCATGTCCGGTACATAGCCATCGGTTAAAAATGCCTCACCGGGCAGGTCAATGTCGATTTCAAGACGGATATGGGCGGGTAATTGCTGCAGCGACCGAACCGAGGATTCCAGGAGTTGGCAATACAACTCGTAGCCGACTGCAGAAATGTGTCCGCTTTGTTGTGTTCCCAGAAGATTACCGGCGCCACGAATTTCTAGGTCGCGCATGGCAATCGCAAAGCCGGCTCCCATATCACTGAATTCCTCAATAGCGCGTAATCGTTTGCTTGCAGTTGGCGATATATGTCGGTTTGGGTCGATCATGAGATAGCAAAAAGCACGATGCTTATAACGACCGACGCGTCCGCGAAGTTGGTGCAGGTCTGCAAGGCCGTAGCGATCCGCTTCATCGATGAAGATGGTGTTTGCGTTGGGAATGTCGAGACCACTTTCGACGATGGTTGTAGCTAGGAGTAGATCAAATCGATGCGAGACAAAATCGACCATGACTTGCTCAAGTTGCGACTCCGGCATTTGCCCGTGACCTATTTGAATGCGAGCTTCGGGGACAATCTGTTTTAGCTTCTGTTCCACTACGTGGAGATCGTTGACTCGATTGTGTACGAAGTAGATCTGCCCGCCACGATTCAATTCTCGTAATACCGCTCGACGTATCAACTCGTTGTCCCAACGCGTAACACGCGTCTCGACGGCAATGCGATCTTCGGGTGGTGTTTCTAAGTTTGAGATGTCCCGAACGCCGACGAGTGACATGTGGAGTGTGCGTGGAATCGGCGTTGCACTCATCGTGAGGATATCCACAGTGGATCGCAAAGATTTAAGTCGTTCCTTGACTTCTACGCCGAATCTTTGTTCTTCATCAATGATGACAAGGCCAAGGTTGAAGAATTCGATGTCTTTTGATGCTAAGCGATGGGTTCCGACGACAATGTCAATGCGCCCCAGAGCAAGGCCTTCGGCGACGTCCTTCTGTTCCTTTGTCGAGCAAAATCGACTTAGTTTTGCGATGTCAAAGGGGAACTCGGCCATGCGGTCGCGAAACGTGCGGAAATGCTGTTCCGCTAGGATCGTTGTAGGTACAAGTACGGCCACTTGATAACCGTTGTCGACGGCTTTAAAAGATGCTCGCATGGCAAGCTCCGTTTTTCCAAAGCCGACATCTCCACAGAGTAAGCGATCCATTGGGCGAGAGGCTAACATGTCATTGCGAATTGCATCGATGGCGGTCAACTGATCGGTGGTTTCTTGGTAAGGAAAGGAAGAGTCAAATTCTTGTTGCCAATCAGACTCAACGGCAAAGCTAATGCCGGGTCGCGCGACCCTCGCTGCTTGTAGTTCCAGCATTTCTGCTGCCAAGTCTGCTACCGCCGCTTCCGCAGCTTTCTTTTGCTTCAGCCAGGCTTTGCCTCCGATGCGAGCTAACGCAGGGCGACTTTTGGCACCCCCGACATATTTTTGCACTAAATCAATGCGAGTTGCCGGAACATAGATGCAGGTGCCACCGTGGAATTCAATCACCAAATGTTCTTCGACAACCCCGTCTTTGTTCAGTAATTCCAAGCCACGGTATCTACCGATTCCGTGGGCCAAATGGACCACAAGATTACCCTCTTGGAGGTCAAGGAAACTATCGATCGCCTTACCGAGTCGCCGTCGTGGGATGCGACGAAGCTCTCCGCGGTGAAACAATTCATGGCTCGTAACGACAACCGTTTTTGTTGCAGGAAAACGGAACCCCGCGCTCAAGTTACCGATGCCGAAGTGTAAGTTCCCGCGACCCGCTAGGTTGGTGTTTGCCAAAAGTTCGCCCAGCCGTTCTATTTCGGCTTCCGTGGGCGAGACAACATAAACGTCATGACCTTCACCAATTCGATCAAGTTCGTCCCGAACTCGCCCAATCTCGCCGCTAAATCGCTCCACGGATTCGAATGACAAATGGCATGCTGGCCCGAAGCTTCCAGGGGAAATTCCATAGACGCTCAGGTTGGCAAAAGAGACGGTCGCTTTCTTGACATCGGCGACCGAAAAAAAATCTTGCGGTCGTTCGAGTCGCGCTAGAAATTGTTGGCCTTGCGTTTCAATCTGCTCTGGTTCTAGGAAAATGAAGCAGCTGTCAGCTGGTAAAAAGTCCGCGAATTGACCATCATTTCGTGTGGATGGGGGTAGGGCTGTGATCTCGATTTCTGATAAATGTTCTGTACTTCTTTGTGATGTAAGATCAAATCGCCGGATTGATTCAATTTCATCATCAAACAGTTCAATGCGAACCGGTGTGGTCCAATCTGGGGCAAAAAGGTCGATTATTCCGCCCCGCTGGGAGAATTCGCCAGGAAGTTCCACAGCGCTCGTGTTGTGGAAATCATGTTCGACGAGCCAACGTAGACAGGCATCGATCTCAAGCGATTCTCCTACCCGTAGTGTGCGGGTACTTTGGCGTACGGTTTTTGGGCCAGGAACTGGCTGAAGTAGACTTTGGATGCTTGTTACCAGTAAAGGCGATTCATGGGGTACAGCAGCCTCTTGAAGTTCATTGATTGCCAGTTGTTTCAAAGCGCGTAATCGTTCTCCAAAAATCTCGTCGTGAATGGCTTGTTCGCCAAAATTGGATTCCCAAGCTGGAAACCGTGTTGCGGGACCGGACGAAAAGATCTCTAAGTCGCCGCAAAGGAGGTCGATGTCATCCGGTTTAGGACAAACCAGGACGATTGGAGAGGAGATTTGGTTTCGCACCGCTGCAGTTAACAATGCGCACAAAGCACCCCAGGCTCCGTCGACCGTCGCTGCCTGCTGATCCCGCAGGGCTGTGACGATTTCGGCGAAGCCGGGCGCCGATTCAAGGCCACGAGGCATTTCCCGGAATGGTCCTATTGCCATTACATGCATTAAGCCCGATGCCAGTGATAGAGGAGACAGGATTCTAGTGGACCCGTCCGCACAGGAACAGATCGACCGATTTGATTTCGTCACAGGCCATTGGTAAATGAATCAAAGCGCTGTGGAGGCTTCAAAAGTAAGCAAAGCGAAGCTGGGTTTTGCGTTTAGAAGACCTCAGGCAATGCCCGCTTTACTTTGTGGAAACATCCTTTCCACAAGGTTTTCTCAAAACCTTGTGCGCTGCTGGGCTTCAGAATACTTGTGACGCAGCTGGCCGATGTGGTAACTACTATGACGTTCTTCGAGTCTGGCCGCTGGTGATCTCGTATTTACGAAACGCCCTGTGGAGTGGTCGATGAACAGCAATATGCTTTTGCGTGGGAAAGAGCTGGGAAATACGTTTGCTTTCGGAGTTTACGAGACGCTAACCTTGGCCACTGAAGAGAAGCCCCTATTTTCGGGGCTCAAAATACGGTTCCCGAGAAACATTCTCACAGCGGTATCCATAAACACGCTCGTCGAGCCGTTTCTTTAGGACGGGGTGTCTTTTGTGTGCCGCTTGATAACTTTTAGTTCGTTGGCCTGGGGAAGTTGTTTGTAGTGGGTATCTAATGGAAAACAACCCGAAACGAGTCCATGACGTGGTGCAGTCGTACACTCACTAAATGTTCGACAGATCTGTTTTCGTTGTAACTTGCGTCCCTTGAGGCAATCGTCTGGAAGTTCTGGATACGATAAGACCATCCGCCCGATTCCTACGGCATCCACCCAGCCTTGGCGAACGGCACTTTGTGCGACATGTGGCAAAAAGTCTTGTAAGTAGGAATAACCGGAACCAATGATTGGAAGCGCAGGAAACGCTTCTTTACATTGCTGCGTTGCCTGCAATTGTCTGACCACTCCGACGAGAGGGTCTTCGGGCGGCAAGTAGCCATCACTCGGTGGAAAAATAGCGGGGCGTTGTGCGTGTGGATTGTAGTAAGGACTGCCACAGGAAACGTTGATGGCGACAACACCTAACTGGACGAGTTGTCGAATTAACAGCAGCGGTTCTGTCAAATCCATACAGAGAGGATTGTTTTCATCGACACCGAACCCGAACTTGTAGGGCAATAGATCTTGAAAGTTCATGGGTTGACCAATGGCGTGGCCCGTTTGATAGGGTGGGGTATCAAACACGCTCAGGCGAACACCAATCATTAGAGCAGGAATCTCATCACGGATACGAGCTACAATGGTTCGTAATAATTTTGTGCGTCCATCAAAATCGCCACCAAACTCACCTGGACGGATGCGAGAGCTAAGAAATTCGTGCAGTAGATAACCATGGCATGCTTTGATGTCAACGAATTGAAAACCAACTTCTTGGGCTAGTCGTGCCCCCAAAACATAATTGTCGATCAGCCGGTGCAGGTCATCGTCGGTCCAAACAAGGCCTTCGTCAGTTGGCTCAATCCCAAATTTTTCATCTAGTAATGGATGGTGATATGCAATTCGAGGCTCTAATGACTTTGAATTGGGGCGACAGAACCTCCCAGAATGCGTTAGTTGTAACCCAACCAATAAGTCGTCCGTCGTGCCAAAACAATCGAGATGAGCGGAACGCAGCGTTGTCAACAAGGTTCGCAAGCCGTCTCGGTTTTCAGGGATAGCCAAGGTTTGGTGTGGATTTGCACGCCCGTCGCGTTGTACGGCGGCTGCTTCGCCTCCCCAAATCAATTTTGCGCCGCTCCGGCCAAAGTTGTGCCACCGGCGCAGTGTTAATTCGGAAGGGGAGCCATCTTGATTAGCGTCCCAGCCTTCCATCGGATGGATACACCAGCGATTTCCGATTTGGAAGCTACCAACCTCGAGCGGCTTGGCTAAAGGTGAGCCAGCGGCGGCAGATAAAACGTGATCATCGACGACAACTTTTAAGTCAAGTTCACTTAATCGCGCGCGCAAAGCCTCGACAGTTTTTAGCTGCGCGATTTTTGGATAGCTCGTCATAAGGTCGGTTTGCGGGGATCCGTGAAATAAGCCACTAGCATGTTAGGAGGAAAGGGGAAGCGTTGTCGCGGAACACTGCTATGTTGCTTAAGAGAGGCCGGCGATCGACTCTCGGTCATCAAGCAAATACTGTGGTCGCCCGTTATGATCCAGGAAGGTGGCAGCGGGATCAATGCCTAAGTGATCGTAAACCGAAGTCAAAATGTTGGACATGAAATAGGGCCGATTTGTTGGAGCTTCTGCTTTGGAGTCTGTTTCACCAATGACCTGACCGGTTTTAATGTTGCCTCCAGCAATCCACATGAAGCCGGCGGGTGGCCAGTGACCACGACCATCCGGTGTCTGGTCGCCGATGCGTGGTGTGCGACCAAATTCGCCACCGACTAAGACGATGGTGTCGTTTAATAAGCCACGTTCGTCGAGATCAGTGATCAGCGCGTGGATGGCAACGTCATGCCCCGGAAGCAACTCCCGCAGGGAAGCAAAATTTGTCCTATGTGTATCCCACGAATAACTGCAGACGCTGACAACAGAAACACCTGCCTCTACCAACCGACGCGCCATCAATAGCCATTTACCGGGTTCCTGAAAGTTACTGGAAACGTGGAGACCGTATCGATCTCGTATGGACGCAGGCTCAAGTGTGATGTCAAAGGCGTTGCGCACAGCGGTTGATGAAATAATATTGAACGCACGTTCTTGAAATTTGTCCAACGCCTGCGATTCAGTGAAGCGATCTATCCGCCTCTGTGTCTTCTCGAGTGCGTTTAGTAAATCTCTGCGTGAAGAAATACGATGTTTCGAAACTGTCTCGGTGCGGCTCATGTTCTTGAGTGCTTCCGCCCCAATGGCACCGCTGTTTTCTGCAATGCGCAGCGGTTCATGTTCTTGCCCCAAGTAATAGGATCGTTCCCACTGATGTTGTCCACGAATCGACACAAACGGTGGGACAGGATTTTCAGAATCATCAAAGGCGCTCGCTACGGAACCGACGCAGGGCCGTTGCGCTTCATTGGGAGCGGGGACACGTGGGGATTCCTGCCACGGTCGTCCACAAAAGAACTCATGACCGGAGTGGAGATTATTTCCCTGGTAACCACGAATAATTGTGAACTTGTCGGCGATCTTTGCCTGCATTGGCATGAGTTCGCAGATCTCAATTCCGGGCACATTGGTGCGGATAGGTTGGAATTCGCCGCGATATTCTGACGGAGCTTTCGGCTTCAAGTCATACATGTCAATGTGCGAGGGGCCGCCCGATAAAAAAAACATGATGACAGATTTGCCTGTCTTGCGTTTCAAGGACTCGGCTTGCAACTGCATCACCGAACTGAGCCCAAGGCCCCCAAATGCCATTGCTCCAGCGCGTAAGAAACCTCGTCGTGACACGACATCAAGACCAATAGATTCAGTGGGGAAATTAAACCCGAGCATCTGAGCACTTGTTTGGGGAAGACAATGGCAAAAACATCGCTTGGATGGTTACCTTCAATTGTATTTTCCCGAAGAATTTGATGTCAATGACAACCCGTGTTTAATGTGGTTGCCAAACCAATGAGGAAAGATTTCCAAAAAGAATTTGTCGTCGGTCTTCTTGCTTAATCGGTTCTGTCGTGAGGACAACGCCATAAACATTCCGCGTTGGATCGAGCCAAAGCATGGTCCCCGTTGCTCCCCAATGTCCAAAAACCTCCCTGGGTAGCAAGCTTCCAAAACCGCGTGGGTGTCCAGGCCAATTGAGTTGCCAGCCCAAGCCCCAAGGTGTCGTCCGCACGACTGATTCCGTTAAGGCTGGAAAGTTGGTGAGTTGATTGGAGGTCATAGCCGACAAGGACTGTGGAGAGATAATGCCCTGACGTCCTTGATTAATCTCCAAGAGATGTTGACAGAAGCTACCAAGATCGTGAGCTGATGACAGGAGGCCTCCCCAAGGGGCACCTAAGCGACGCCAATAGAGACTATTCCACCCCCAATCGGTTGCGGCGGAATGCTCATCAACTTGAGACCAAGTCATTTTGTCCAACTGCCCTGTGGAATGCCAGGAATCCGGTATCCCTAACGCAGTGTTCGCCATATTCAGCGGCGCGAAAATTTGGGTTTCGAGATATTCGGAGAGAGGCATTCCCGTAATCTTTTCGATAATCACAGCTAAGGCCAAAATGCCCTTGCTTTGATAGTGGACACAAGTCCCGGGGGCAGCTATAAGGTCAACTTTGTAGACATGTTTCATGAATTCGGACAAGGGTGCGTGTGCCTGGCGCAATTGCTCATTGTTCGGCAGCATGTCTGGCAGGCCCGAAGTATGGGTTAACAAATGAATCAGCCGGATGGTCTCCTTTCCTCCGCTGCGAAACTCCGGCAAATAACGCTGCACCAGCTGGTCTAATTGTAGTTTGCCTTGTTCGAGTAACATCATCGCCGCGATTGCAACAAACGGTTTTGTTGGGGATGCGATGAGAAAAATGCTCTCGCTGGTTACTGCTGTGGCATTCTCTGGTGCCAGTTGTCCGGCGGAAAACGAGTATGTTTCTCCGGTAACGGAGCCAGTTTCTGCAGCTAATGCGTGGCAATGGCCGTTGGAGTGCCAGCTTTGCAGTCGCTCCCAAGTAGCGTCCACACGGGAGGTGTTGGCATGCGTCATGGTCTCTCTCCACTAAGTGCAATTTACCTCAGAGGATACACTGGTATGGCCGGGTAGGTGTAGGAGGTCAAGCTTTCGATAGCGAAATAGATCGCGTATTGAACACTGGTAGCTAAAAAGCCAATGAGTTTATGAAACCAGTGAGTCTATTTGTAGATCAGGGGGTCTGATAACAGAGAAAAGAGTGATCTCGATGAATGGTCTTAAAAGAGTTGTTTCATGCAACATTGGATGAAGGATCGTCGTTGGCGTCAGGCGGGGTGAGATGATCTGGTGTTGTGAAGCAAGCTGCGTTTTCCAGTTTGACGGTAAACATCGTCCTGGGTAGGTAAAATGAGAGGCGTGTGGGTTTTTTGTGTGAACGATCGAGGATGTGTTTCCTAAGCATTCACTAGCTGACGTAAGTTTTACTTTTGTCATTGTCTCTCGTGATCTCAGGTTTGGTTCACAGCCAATGGCCCCACGAACGCATCTTGTGAACAGCGCAGGCCTTGGTGCCAACACGAATCATCAAATTTCAGACGAGTTGGTATTATCACCAGACGTTCAATGGCAGACTTGATGCGGGCCTGCTATTTCAGCGGTCGTGCGACATGTGACGGGCTAAAAGTTGTATGTTTACTAGAAGAATGCTTGGTAAGGTTGTCGTCGCCTTGAGAGTTTTGGTGACTGCTTTTCGAAACATCTACCTAGAAACAGTCCGCTGTTAACAACATAATAGTGCTTTTGGAGAGTTGCGGAGTTGTCAATGTCTGTTGATCTTGCTGTTGTTCCAGTGGCTGGTCGTGGGACGCGTTTGTTGCCACTGACGAAAAGTCAGCCGAAAGAAATGTTGGCGGTCGGTGCAAAACCGGTGACCCAGTACGTTGCGGAAGAGCTCGAACAATCGGGTATTAATCGGATGGTTTTTGTGACGGGGCCTGGCAAACAGGCGATCGAAAATCATTTCGACCCGGATACCGAACTGATTACGGCGCTGCGCGAGTATGGCCAGGAAGATTTGCTGGAGTCACTTGATTTTGAACGGATGGATGTCGACTACATCTATACCCGGCAAGGCCGGCAGTTAGGTCTGGGGCACGCAATCCTTTGTGCACGACCGGTGGTCGGTGAGCAGTCGTTTGTGGTTGCTTTGGGTGACTCCATCATTGGAGTCCACGCGCAATCACAAATTGTAAAAGACTTGATTCAGCTTTTTGACTCGGAAAAGGCTGATGGTGTGATCGCTTTTGAAACGGTGCCTCGAGAAGAAGTCGTGCGTTATGGAATTGCTGATGTCCGTACCAATCATGAGGATTGGTTTGAGTTAGCTGATTTGATCGAAAAGCCGTCGGTCGCAGAGTCTCCGAGCCGATTAGCAGTCGCGGCAAGATATGTTTTCCGAGCGTCGATCTTCGACTATTTAAGTAAGACAGATGCCGGTAAGGGAAACGAAATCCAGTTAACCGATGCCATAAGTGCTATGATCCGGGACGGTGGGCGCGTACTGGGAATTCCTCTAGCGACCGGTGAGCGGCGATTCGATATTGGAAACTTCCCTAGCTATTTTCGGGCATTCTTTGAGTTTGCAATTCAAGATCCTCAGTACGGACAAATGTTTTCCAAGTTCGCTCGCGAGCGATTACACGAGATGGACACGCACGAATGAAAGTTATCCGACAGTCGGCATATGCGCGGGCCGGTTTGATTGGTAATCCATCCGATGGATATGGCGGAAAAACCATTTCCTTCACGCTGCGTAACTGCGCTGCCAATATCGTTATGTACCCTTGGGAGAGGCTCGAGATCCTGTGGTCTCAGGAAGATAAAAATCGTTTCGATAGTATTGATGATTTAGTCAATGACGTGAATCAGCACGGATATTACGGAGGTGTACGATTGGTCAAAGCGACGATTCGCCGCTTTGCCGATTTTTGCCGTAGCCAAGCTATTGAACTTCACTCGACCCCATTTTCGATTCGTTATGAAACCAATATTCCGCGAGGTGTTGGACTCTCTGGATCGAGTGCGATTATAACTGCAACTCTCAAAGGATTGATGAGATTTTATGATGTGTCGATTCCACTGGAGATCCAGCCGTCTATTGTGAGATCAGTGGAAAACGATGAATTAGACATCGCGTGTGGCTATCAAGATCGCGTCGTTCAGGTCTATGGTGGTTTGGTGTACATGGATTTTGGAACGATGCAGCCTAGCCATGGTTATGAATTTGGTGACTATGCAAAGCTGGATTCGAAAAATCTTCCACCGATCTACATCGCCTACGACGAAGAAGCTTCAAAAACATCCGCGTCGGTGCATGGGCCGCTGAGAACGCGTGTTGCCGATCGCGACGATTTACGCGAAACGATGGATGAGATCGCTGCGTTAGTCCCGCAAGCGCTCGTTGCGTTGGAAGAGCAAGATGCTGCAGCATTACATGCATTATTAGACAAGAATTTTGATTTGCGAGCTAAATTGTATGACATCAAACCGGCCTATCGCGAGATGGTAACGACTGCGCGTAGTGTGGGTGCATCTGCCAAGTTTGCGGGGTCGGGTGGCGCCATCGTGGGTACTATTCAAGACGATGAGATGTACAGGCAACTCTGCGAGGCGATGATGAAAAAAAACGTCCACTGGCGCGTGATTCGCCCAGACATTGGTTAACCGAGTCGGCTATCAGAAGTCGGCAAGTGGATTGGCCTGCGGAATTTGCAGGATAGACTCATGAACGGCTGCTTTTTCGTCTATCTAGGCAACTCCTCGATTTCGATGGTCGCCATGTCACTATGCTTTATGGGATGAAGCGTGTCCGTGAGGGACAGGCCAAGTTGTCAGAAATGCATAAAACGCTCTGTTAACGCCTTCTGCGCTTTGGCAGAGCAATCGCTTCTCGCATCGCCTTTTAATTATTTAGTGGAGATGGTGTGGCAGACTCGGGATCGATGCTCGGAGGTAACTCGTCATGCTCGAAGTGTTGCAATCGCTGCTTGAACTTTTTGTTTTGAGGCACAATTTTTAAGACTGCTTTGGCTACCTGCACTGCCGTTCCACGGTCACCGCGTTGAAAGTGTACCTCTGCAAGCGTATCGAGAAAGGCGGGTCTTTCCGGTGTTAAAGCGGTTGCACGCTGGGCGTGGTGGAGTGCCATGTCCAGATCGCGACGGCAACGTGCTGCTAGCCAAGCAGCGTGGTTATGAAGGATTGCGGATCGGGGATATTTGTCGCATTGTTGAGTTAAGGCCTGCCACATACTTTGATAGATTTGTGTGGCGACATCTGACTGGCCAGCTGCCTCGAGTGTGGTAACAAAAAAGACGCCTAAATCAGAATTCAGGGGTGTGAAATTCAGACACCGTCTGATTTCTCCTGTGGCGGTCTCCATGTCACCGCGCTGGATTGCGGAGGCTGCACGGAATCGATGGGGAAACGCCGGTATTTGGAGATAGCTGCTTTCTTCCCTGAAATTGAAGGTTGTTCGATGAATTCCCAATAGATATAAATCCCAGTGTTGAGCGAGGGTGGAATTGTCCGCCGTTGCTTCATTCGCGAGTGCCCAAAAACGTGTTGCCAGATTCAACTCTCGGTGCTCAAAGGGTGATGTTTTTAGGAGCAGTTCCCATTGTGCTGTGGCATCTTCGACCATCCCGAGTTGCCAAAGTTTGAGCGCCAACTGATGTCGCGACATGGAATGAATCGCCCAAAGACTAGCCTTTTGTTTTAAGCGTTTTCCGGTTTTGTTTTGTTCCGCCTTCTCTAAAGCGTGCCCTTGTAGATATAGGGCAGGCAGCTCAGCATGTGAGATCTTCCATAAACGACCGTAGATTTCTGCCGCTGCTAACCAGCGACCGTTCTGGCCAAGCAAGTCTCCGAGTAGATAGTAAGCGTCCGGAATTGTTGCCGTGGCAGCCCGCAAAGCCTGTTCCGCCAATTCGTTCTCATTTCGCTTGGCACAGGTGGCGCCGATGCCGAAGAGATAGGAGTCGTGTTGAGATTCCTTTAAGGTATCGGCAAGCTGGACTGCTTGTGCCGCGAGGTCATGAAAATTCAACCAATCAGGGGCGTCCTTTTTCACGATCTGCGGGGTCAAAATATCGTGAATTTTGCGCAAAGTTGTGTCGAGCGAAATTTCCGGCGTATGTTGTTGAAAGAAAAGCCACCATGCAGAGGCTTCACGATATTGAGTTGATGCGTTTTCCCAGCCACGATTTCCATAGAGATTGAAGAGTACCGATGGGATGACCTTCCTGTTGGTGATACTACGGGAAGCTGCCTTAAAAGCTCGTTCAAATTCGCCCCGACCGACTAGGTGTTTGCAGAGATGTCCCCAGCAGATGGTACGGACATCTCGGTTGTGTGTGTCCAGAGGCAAATTAGGTAGGTGAAGTTCAAGGAAGTCTAACAGTTTTTCGGCATCCTCTTCCTGGCCCATCTGGCGCAGCAACGCTGTGACCTGTAAGGCAAATCGGAATTTACCCACTACCGGGCCGTTAGTTTTTTCTGATAGCACAGGTAGCTTGTTGTACCACGTTCGAGAAATAGTGGACGCGTCTTGCCAGTCGATTAATGCCAACGCCTGCTCGAATTTTAGTTGATCACGCCAGATCGCGAATGCACGACAGGGGTCGTTGTGATCAAGTATTTGGATCGCTTTGTCGACTTCTCCATTGATCAATAACGCTTCGGCACAATGGAAGACAAGCTGTTTGTCTGTGGGATTTGAATCGGCCAGGGCGCTGATTTGTGCGATGCTTGCAGCGAACGGATCGTTCTGTTTGGCGAGTCGGCAAAAAGAGGCGTTGTAACCCAATCGTTCAATTTGGGGATAAGCTTGGGATGATGACGAAAATCGCGGGATTTTAACAGGCAACTGACTAAAGTCGTCCAGCCCTGTTGCCGCCGCTTCGGACCAACCGCCCTGCTCGGTTAAAACCGCTCTTAGGAGGATGGTATCCAGTGATTTGCGCGCAGCTGCAAGTGTTCCCGGATGATCTGATTTGGCACGTAACAGGTAGGTTAAGAGTCTAAATTGGTCTGCATTCTCCTCTGTCTTTAGCTGCTGCTGAATTGCTTGAATGCGTGCGTCAATCTCGCCAGTGAGTAGAAGAAAGGCAGCCAACCGTGCACGTCCGAGATCATCGGTAGCATATTTGTCAAGCAGATTTTTCGCGCGTTCGATTCCACCATCCTCGCTCAGCAAGGATGGAATGATTCCGGTTGAAGCGTACAGAATTTGTTGCCGTGCGTGTTGGCGAATATCCTCGTTCCCAGGAATTTCCAAAAGTTTCAGTAAGGCATTACTTTCGTTTCGGGTCGCGAGTTCTTGATGCAAGGTTGGATTGAGCAGTGCTCTCCGAGCAAAGTTCTCGCGTTCCCTCTCATCCAGACCACTTTGAATCAAACGCGGTATTTGATGGGCTAATCCATGGTTGGCGCAAAAGGTAACGACACGTGGATTCCCCAAAAGTTCTCCGACAAGGCGTGCTCGAGTGGAGGAGTTCGAAGTCTCGATCGCCAACTGATAAACAACGTCTACTTTTTGCTCGCTTGCGAGATGTCTGAGTGTGACGGGGTGGACTAAGAAAGTTGCCATTTCAGAAATATCTGAAGTCCCATCAACCTTTTGGAACGTGTCGAGAAAGCGATCGCAGGCACCTTGCTGTAGCAACATTTCCAGTATCTCGGAGTTCATAAGTACGGCGCGAATGATCAGCATGCGTTGGGACGGGTTTGGTTCTTCGGTCAGTAAAGCAGTGAAAATGGCTGCCATGCGTGGAATCGGAAGATAGTCGGTGCTTTCGGGCAGAGAAATGATTTGCGCCAAAAGTGGGCGACCTCGAGAGGCATCAGGGAATGCCTTGATAGTCGTCACAAGTGACTCGAACATTCCATATTTCAGGTAGGCGCGAATGGTTGTGGGTTGGCTGATGAGATTCTCTAAAAAACTTGCTTGGTCCGCGGCCAGGCTTTTTTCGATGGCCGACTCAAATTGCGTTTGAAGCACTTGTTTTTGACCGAAATGTTCAACCACCGTTGGGGAAATGAGCAACTCACGTAAGAGACTAGCTCGCCAGCCAGCCTGAGATTCCCGCAGGCTAAAGGCAAGAACATCGGTGAGCTCTGCGTTTTGTTTTAGCACCATGAGCATATGGTGATTGCTCAATGCACGTTGAAGAAAAGCTCGGCGTGCGCTACCGTCGTCCTGCTTGGCAAATTGTCGAAAGAGGTCCAGAACTTGATTCTCGTCGAGCGTTTGTGTGACGGTTGGATCGGCCAGCAGGTTCCCGACAGCTTGCGAGCGCGTCCTCGACGAGTTGATGGCAGCGGATATAGTTAGCAACGCGACTAAGTGATCGTGTTTGGTTAAGAATTGTCTCGTTTGTGTGTTCTCCGTAAGTTGCTCAACAAACAAAGCAGCCACGCCATCATCAAAAAAGTCTACCAGTCGTGGAAGCAATCCTGCTGGATTTTCATCTTGTTCTAAATGAGTGAGCACTTCGGGAGTTGCGAGAGTGCGCACCATTAGGTCGACTTGGTCTTTTTTTCTAGGTAAATCCAGGATTGCTTTAATGACCACCTCAATTTTCCCGTACTGAGCAATGGTTTGAATGGTAACTGGCTGATAGAGGAGGTTGCGAATTTGTTGGGATCGCATGCTTAGATCCGAATCACTTCCCACTAATTGGTCCAGAATATCGCCATCTTTGTGCTCTAGGGTATGTCGAATTGCAGACTCAGAACTTAGAAACCGTGTCCACAGATATTGTCGCGATCGCACATTCGTTTCTGCCTCGATCACCCTGCAAATTTGCAGGTAGTAGCCTTTTTGAATTAATGCATTTAGGGGTTCTGTGTGACTGAGTAAACGGTTTATGAAATCGCGTTTTTCGGTCAGCGTTGCCTCTCGAAAGAGGCGGTCGGTGTGCATTTGAAGTACGCCGTTCTCGGAGAACGCTTCGATGACTGCAGGTGCAAGCAACAAATGAGATAATTGAAGTCGCCAAGCCAGAGGATCTGTTTCACTATGCCAGAGTGCAATGATTTCATGGAGGCGTTTGTTTTTGCTGAGAGCATTCAAAGCTGTCGAGTTTTGTAGCGCCAATTTGAGGTACTCTCGGCGGGCAATTTGATTTTCGACTTTGGCAAACTCCACATACCAATCGAGCTGTTGCGCACGCGCACGACCGTGGGCAATCATTGATGATGCAAAGAGCTGGCCGAGATTCCGTGATCGCACGACCACCTCCTGCTCTTCGAGTAACTTTTTAACAAGAATTTCGAATAACCCTCGATTCATAAGTTCCCGTGTCGCAATTGAGTTTTGAGCGAGTTGCTGGACGAGAAAACTGCGTAACTGCTCACTTTCCTTACCGAGAAGCCGTTGGAGAGCGTCCTCCTTACCATGGTTTGTTTCCAGTAACCGTAGCACCTCAGGGATGGCGATGAAATAAGTCAGGATCTGAACACGTTGCTGAGGATCGGCGACGTTTTGGACGAGTGTTAGTAAGCGATCAAGATGCCCCGCAGAGACCGCCTCGGAAATGACATTGCGTTGATAAATGATGCGCCGCAGGTACTGCGTGCGTTGTGCTTGGTTGGAATTGCTTTCTAGAGTATCCATTAACAAGGCGAAACGGTTCTGCTTCAGGAGCCAATGAGAAGCCTCTGACGATGTGGCAATCGCCATTAAAAAATCGCGAAAGTATTTTTGGTTAGGCTCTTTTTTTAATCGCCTGAGTAATGTGTCGATGAGCCCTTGCTGTGCCAATACGTTGACAATTTGCGAGTCATTAAAGAGTTGTCGAAAAAATTGCTGCTGTCGATTGGTGTCCGGTTCAGAAATTGCCAAGTCGAGTGTGCTTTCAAACTGGTTGTTTTTAAGCAAGTATCGCAGGCCGCTGGGTCGCACCATCAATTGCATCAACTGTTGCCGTCGCCAGGAGATATCTTTGTCAGCAGCGATTAAGTCGAAGACTCGCTGTAATTGTTGGTGATCCGCCAAAACCTTGAGTAGATGCTGGTTGCCCATTAACGATGACACGAACTGGCGACGGGCTTTGAGCTCACTGTCTTGGCCGATTCGATTCATAAATTCGACTAAGACGCCGCGTTCTACCAGTAAGTCAATCGCTTGGGGAACACTTAGCAGGCGTGCGGTTAAATGTGCACGCATTTGAGAGGTGGAGGCCGATTCGGCGCTTTCTAACAGGGCCGCAAAGTGTCCTTTTTCAATTAAGTAGGAGACGGCCTGGGGATTTCCGAAGAGTTGTTGGGCAAAGAGGTCACGAGCGGTTTTGTTGGCTGGATTTGAAAAGGATGTGAGAACCACCTCGAGGCGATTTTCTTCCGATAGTTTTTGCAGAACCTCGACTCGAGTAAGTAATTGTCCGAGCAACTGTGCGCGTGCCGACAATGGTTTTTGTGAGGCAAATAATTCCCATAACACGTCAAGCTTGCCTGTTTTAATCCAAATCGCCAGGGTTTCTGGGTTGGAGACAAAGGCGTTTAGCATTTGCCGACGCGCGTTTTGATCGAGCTCCGAAGTGGTCAGTTGAATGAGTCGGGAAAGTTGTTTTTGTTGGGAGAGGTGCTTTGTTAAAGTCACATTGCGGATCAGCGCAGCAACGAGCGCTGCACGTCGATACGATTGCACCTCTCCGGCTACGATTTCGACCAAGTCGTCAAAATAGTTTTCCTTGACAATGGCCTCCATCACACCGGGGTGATTCATGATGCGTTGCAGGAATGTCGAACGCATGTTGTTGGTAGCTTCTTGGGTGACAAAGGTAATCAACGTTGCAATTTGTTTTTCCGTGGTTAGATGGTCTAGCACTCGAGGGTTTACCAAGAGTGAGTTTTTGAGCTGTAATCGTTGTGCAGCCTCCGGATCACTGTTCGACATTTTCAACAGGGTGTCAAAGTGTTCCCGGTCGACTAAAAGACGGACGGCGTGATAATTGCGAAACAGTTGTTGTAGGTAGGTTCGACGAGCGTCTAAGTCATCGAGCATTTGAGCATAGCTAATGAGTGAATCGAGTTGGCCTCGATTGTGCATTTCGTCCGCAATGGCTTGAGTCGACAGGAAGGTTGCGTACAGCAACGCATGGTCCCCCGTGTCTGTGGTCTCACTGATCAGTTCCTTGATGGCATCAAAGTGTTTGGCTGCGACCAACGCTCTCATGATCGATGGGTTCTGGAATATACCCATCAAGTAGTCTTGACGCGATTTGGCATCTGTTTCTTCACGGGCGATTGTAAGTAACTGTTGGAGGTTGCCTTTTGCCTGAAGTAACTGGGCAATGCGCGGGTCCGACATCAAGGACCGTAGCGTTGTCCCACGTGTTCCGACCGGTTCTTTGCGAGCGAGGGTTAAGATGTCTTCGAATTTCCCGAGCACCAACAGCTGGCTTCTTAGATATTGATTTGCCACGATCTGACTCAGGAGCGAGCTGCGATCTTGGGGATTGACATCGCGAATTAAACGTAGAATCCATTGAATCGAATTCTCGTCCTGAAACAGATTTGCGGTGCGGACGTGTGGCAGAACCTGCGCTAATGCAGAGGCTTGCCATTTAATGTTTTCGTCCTCTTCGATGATTTTCCACATGGCTTGTAGAACACCGGCGTCGTGGCGCATGCGCATAAAGAAACGTTGTTGAAACAGTACATCCAGGAACGCCCGACGGGCAACAAGGTCTTTTTCAGCACGAGCCCACTCAATGGGCGCAGAGGTATTTCCTTGCTTTGAAAGATGCGTTCGAACGGTGGTGCCAACCGCAATGCGACCGAATAGCTTCCCGCGAGTTGTAGGATCTTTTTCTCGTTGGATTAAGGCAATTAGTTTTTCCAAACCATGGGTTTCTAAAATTGCCTTGGTGAATTCGGACTGCGTGAACAAGGTCTCGAGTACGATTGGCCTTGTTTCCTTGGTTAGGTTGCGTTCCACAAAGTGGAATAAGTCATCGAGACGCTTTGCTTTAACCATCGTGGCGGGAAAGACGGCAACTCCCAAGAGCTGTTGCGCAAAACGCTCGCGGCTTTTATCGGCCTCAAAGGAAGTTACTAATTGAATCGCAAAATCAACTTGGCCACTTGTTATGATCGTACCCAAGGCGGCCTGATTCTGAAAAAGTAATGACAGCAGTTCTGCGCGTGTTGTTTCTGATTCTTCGTTGAGTAAAAATTGTTCGATCGTGCCAAGTTGTTCTTTGTCGATGAGAGCCTTCAACATGCGAGGTGAAAATAATACCCGAGCGATCATTTCCCGCCGCCAGCGAGGATCGGCATCCCGTCCAATGGTGTCGACTAAGCTGCGAATTGCATTGAGTTCAATGAATCGGTCAACGACAAGCTCGTCTTTAAAGAGTCGCTCTACCAATTGACGGCGAATCTCTGGTTGCTCTTCCAGTTGGATAATGCGCTGCAAAATTTTGAACTCTTGTTTTTTCAAGAGGCGATCGAATGCTACGTCGCGTTCTTTCGGAGTGCCGTCGCGGTAACGTCGGATGAGGGCAGCGATCTCTGGTTTAGTTTTAGGGCTAATCCCATAACGCAGGTCAGACAGTAGTTGTTTCACACGCGCGCGAATTTCGGGGTCGTTGCTCTGAGCAGCGTTCTTAAGGGATGGCTCAGCGGAGATACCCGCGTTTTGTAGAAAGCGAAACGCTTTTTGTCGTTCGGCAAATCGGCGGCTGCCTAACTGTTTGATAGCGTCGTCGATCTGCTTCTGTTGTTCGGCTGCCACAGTGATGGGGCGATCGGTCTTCTGATTGGCATCTGTTTGATCGAGCAACAGGGTACAAAAAACGATCGAAACGAAGATGTTCGACATGGTTTTGTTCCTTACGGACTTCGCCACATTCATCAGTTGGATTGAATGTCATACAAAATCATTGGCCAGTAATGCGGTCATGGTGGTCATCCATGAAGCGGTGTTTGCAGATTGTCTTCAATGCCGGTACTCAGCGCCTGCAGTGGCGGCATATAGATGATTTGACTCTCACGCTTCAACTCATCCTTCAGACAATTTCGACAAAGCTGCTCCAGGCAGGCGAGAAATACTGCCCGTGTTTTTTCCAATCTGGAAAGAATAACAATCAGTTTGTCACGGCTCGTAGCGATGGATGGCCAACCACGTCGTTGTGGCTCGGTCAGCTCACTAAATCGATTTTTAAAACAGTGACGAATCAATGGGGAGAAGCGTGTGACCAACATCCCACTATGATATCGCTGATCTCTCCATGAGTGCAGTGCTACGGTGGAGATAATGATTGATTCTGACGGAAGCTTGGGTTTGCCAGTGGGTTTACCCGAAGACCAGCGAGTTTTCCAGAAGATAGGAAAAGACATTTCGCATTGGACAGTTTCACATGGGTGCGCTTGTGGCTTCACCACGTTTTGTCTCCGGTGCTCTGCCGCTGTTGCTGGGGCAGGTGTCAAAGCGCTGAAGGATCGGCGACTCCTGTCGTGGACTTTTGCCAAGCTTTCAGAACATGCTTCACCACGTCCTCGGTCCCTTGGTCCGCTTTAATTTGGGCAAAAATAGTGGGCCCGTCGCCGCGCATTTTTTTGCTATCCCGGTCCATGACCGACAAATCGGCGCCGACCGCTTCGGCTAGATCAATTTTGTTGATCAAGAGCAAGTCTGACTGCGTGATGCCAGGACCCCCTTTGCGCGGAATCTTATCACCACCGGCGACGTCAATGACATAGATCGTATAATCCGCTAATTCACGACTAAAGTCGGCAGCTAGGTTATCACCGCCCGATTCAAGCAGCAGCAATTGTGGCTGAAAGGTGTCGGTCAATTCTGTCAACGCCAAAAGATTGGCAGAGATATCTTCTCGAATGGCGGCATGCGGGCACCCGCCGGTTTCAACGGCAGAAATGCGTTCTTGGGGTAGTGCTTCATGGGTGGTCAAAAATTCAGCGTCCTCATTCGTAAAAATATCATTCGTCACGACGGCAATGTTGTAGGTGTCGCGTAGGGCTCGACAAAGCGAAAGCATCAAGGCCGTTTTACCAGTCCCGACCGGACCCCCGATTCCCACGGTAAAAGCGCGTTGTCCGAAGTCTCGGGTGGGGAGCATCGGTTGTCGCTCGGCGAAGCGGCCAGGATGCTCAAGATGCTCGTGCGTGTGGCCGTGGTCGTGATCGTGACTGTGGTCGTGATCGTGGCTATGATCGGTGGGGTTGTGCATGCGATGTCCTTCTTAACTCTGAAAAAGCCGGGAGTAGGCGCGGTCGTGTGTGGCCTGCATTAAATCAATCAACGGTGCGGTTTGAAATACAGAGGCCATTTTCCCAGCTGAAAAATTTGTCACAAGCTCTTCTACATAGTTACTCAACTCATGTTGGATGGTTTGCCCTCGGAGGGGACCGACCAAGCTGAGTCGAACGGCACTAGACACCAAGCTACGTAATGTCATGAAGAGAAACAACTGGAGGGATTCCTGTTCCTGCAGATCCAGGCAGTGTGTGAAGTGACCAAATACGGGAGCTAGATGGCAGGCGAGCTTCCGGTCTTGCACGAGGTCTAGCAACGACGCGAGATCCGGTAGTTCAAAAACGGTGGCTGCCGTATTCAAGAGCGTTCGTCCTTGGCGGCGGCTGGCCTGATTCGCGATGTGACTATTCAGGAACGCGTTGCAAAGTGCATCCAGTTCCTCAAAAGCTTGGCCGCGATGCGCGTCTCTCACGAAAGGTAGGCTCCCGCGTGCTATTTGCATGAGGCTATCTTGGGCAAAGCGTTTCAAGTCGTAAGGGTTAGTCACGTGGCCCCATTTCATGGCTGCTTCCAGACCATTGCTGTGGGCGAAGCCGCCAATCGGAAAGGCAGAGTCTGCGATTTGGAGAATCAACAACGGCTTGGATTGTTGTTGTAACGGCGGAGCGACTTGAAGTGGCGGCGTCAAAATCGGCATAAGCGCTAATGCCCTCTGTAAGCTTCCAGCTGGGGTAATCTTCCGTGGGAGAAAAGGACGTTAATGTAGGTAATGTGAGGCGTCTTGGCAGCTGGATTGATTCAAAGCGATGTGGGGCGGTAGAGCAACCGAAAAATAGGACATGTGCTGTTGTGAACGACTAGAAGGATTCTAGTTCGTGAGGCGATCCGCAATAGCCCGCAAGCTCTCCGGCAACCGCATGCAGTATTTAGCATGGGCGGTGCTAGATCATTCGCGCGACGGTCGAGTTCTAAAGGAGGATTCAATGAAACTGCGACAAGCCTTATTTCTTAGCGTGGCCATTTTTGCTCAGGCGATATTCGCACATGGGCAAGGTATTGACACAAATACGAATGTTTCCCTTCATGATCAAGAATTGGCTGAGATTGTACAACCAGTCTCCTTCGAATTTTCGAATGCTTCGGGCCGGCACCATGTTGGTACAAGCAAGGCGGGAAGCTGTGGCAAGTGTTTTTCTTGGGGAAAAGATACTTGGTTGAGCGTTGGCGCGGGAATTCGTACCAGCTATACGGCCATGGAAGGCGCCAATGCCAATGGCAACGGTGGCACTCGCCAAGATTTCAGTGTCAACAACGCACGGCTCTATTTTAACGGCCAAGGGCACAAACGCATTGGGTTTGAATTCAACACCGACATCACCAATGCTCAAAATTGGGGTTTCAACGATTTTGACGACCATCAAATGATGGTCTTGGATGCGATCCTGAAATTTCAATTAACCGATACACTCCATCTGTGGATGGGTCGGTTTTTGCCACCGAGTGACCGCTCGAACCTTGATGGTCCCTTTTACCTCAACGCCTGGAATTTTCCCTTTGCTCAATTCGGCTATCCGAACATCTTCCAAGGTCGTGATGATGGTGCGGCACTTTGGGGTGAATATGGGGGGGGTGTTTTCAAGTGGCAAGTTGGTGCTTTCGAAGGTGAAAGCTCTGGCGGTCCTGGTAACCTTCCACCCAGCAACGGTGCGGACAACTTGATGTTCAGTGGCCGCGTGGTGGTCAACCTGCTTGATCCAGAACCCGGTTACTATAATGCAAGTACCTATTACGGCGAAAAAGACATTTTGGCAATTGGTGCGACGCTGATGCATCGTCACGATGCACTAGATGCTGTAGCTGGCCCGGGCCAAGCAGATTATACCGGGTGGAGCATTGATGCCCTTTTCGAACGTAAACTTTCCAATTGTGGTGTGGTTACCCTGGAAGGTGCGTACTACAACTTTGACGACAATGATGGTGTGGATGGTTCTGGATCCGTCGTCATATTGCCACCGTCCGGTGGTCCCCGTCAGGGACATAGCTACTTCCTGCTGTCGAGTTATCTGTTTCCTCGCGAGTTCTGCATTTTCAACATGCCTGGCAAGTTCCAGGTCATGGGACGCTATCAGAACTACAATCGCGACCACGTGGCAGCTGCGGGTGGCACGGATGATCAGTTCGACATGCAGTTGAACTATATCATGTTCGGTCACAATGCTCGGCTTTCTGGCGTTTGGTCACACCTCGACACGCCGGGTGCAAGCGATGTGAATGCCTTCACACTCGGTGCTCAGGTCCAATTCTAAGACGGATTGATCTAAGACGGACTGAGAACAGTTTTGAGTTTTCCTTGACTGGCGGGGCCTGGAGCCCCGCCAGTTTTTTTATGGACTGCTGGAAACACTCGGACGGATCAAAAAACGGCAGCGTTTTGGTTGATCCCCGCGGGAACCATCCGAGGTAACCATTCGAGGGGCCCAGAAAAGCGTCCCCGAGTAGTACCCCTGGCAGAGAGGCCTTTCTTGGCCGGTGAGTGCGCCGGGAAGGCCGGGAAGGCCGGGGGAGAAATTCAAAATCAACCAGCGGTCATGACCGGACCCTCTTGAGCAGCCCTGTGCGCGACAATCGGGTTTAAAGATTCGCTTCAGTGACCCTGTGGGCAAGAAATCCAGGCTCGAAAGCGATTCGTCAGCGCCGCTCGGCAACAGGTGGTTGCCTGCTGCTTCCCGGCACACGGTTTGTTGGTGGAGATCGCATCTCCTCTGGGCAGGGCGTGCAACTTTTTTGGGCATCTAGGGGGCGCTCTACGGTAAAAGCTCCCTTGCTAGCACATCTTTGGGCCTCTGGCATTGAATTTGCATGCACTTGCGTGCTTTCACTTTTTGTAGTCCTCAAGAATAAAGGCGGGTGTGATGAAACGACTTTTTTCTCTGCTCTGTATGGCGGTGCTGCCACTGACGATGATTGGATGCTCGGGGGGAGCGGATGGTGGGTCCGGTGCAGCACCGGCAGGGGCTTCTTCAGCTTCGAGCGACGCAGTTGCAACGCCATCTGCCGATGAGGGAGCTGCGCCAGCCTCCGATACTGGCAGTGGTTCTGCAGAAACGGTGAAGATTGGTGTCCTGCATTCTCTTTCCGGCACGATGGCCATTTCCGAAACGTCGCTGCGGGACGTCGTACTGATGGCCGTAGACGAAATCAACGCGGCAGGCGGGGTTCTGGGACAGCCAATTGAGCCGGTGGTGGTCGATCCAGCGAGTGATTGGGATCTGTTTGCGGAAAAAGCCAAGGATTTAATCAAAACGGAAGAGGTTGCCGTCACCTTTGGTTGCTGGACGTCGGTCAGTCGCAAATCGGTCTTGCCGGTTTACGAAGAGAACAACGCTTTGCTCTTCTACCCTGTTCAGTATGAGGGAGAGGAACAGTCACTGAATGTTTTCTATACCGGTGCGAGTCCGAACCAACAGCTCATTCCGGCCGCAGAATATTTGATGAGTGAAGAGGGTGGGGCGTGCAAAAAGTTCTACTTGCTGGGCACCGACTATGTTTTCCCCCGCACGGCCAACAAAGTGCTCAAAGCATTTTTGCTGGCAAATGGGGTTCCTGAAGAGAACATTATGGAAGAGTACACGCCCTTCCATCACCAGGACTATCAGACCATTGTGGGTAAGGTGAAGGAATTTGCCAGCAGTGGCGACGCCTGTATTTTGTCGACGATCAACGGCGATAGCAATGTTCCTTTCTACAAGGAATTTGCCAACCAAGGCCTGACTTCCACCGATTGTCCGATCATGGCATTTTCCGTTGCTGAAGATGAACTGCGTGCCATGGACGTTCCGCCACTTGTTGGCCACTTGGCAGCCTGGAATTATTTCCAAAGCATCGACACTCCTGAAAACCAGAAGTTTGTTGCTGATTTCAAAGCCTATTGCGCCGAAGAAGGTTTGCCAGGTGGTAGTGAACGCGTGACTGATGATCCGATCGAAGCGGCTTATTTTGGAGTTTATGTTTGGAAAGCCGCAGTGGAAAAGGCGGGTAGTTTTGATGTCGATCAGGTTCGCCAAGCGGTGTACGGATTAAAATTTGATGCTCCTGGTGGCCCCAAAGAAATGCATGCCGATAACCAGCACACGCTGAAGCCCGTCTATATCGGCGAGATCTTAGCGGACGGTCAGTTTTCGATCATCAACCAAACGGAAGGTTTGGTTTCTCCAGACTCCTACAGCAGTTATCTGCACCCGGATGGTGATTTTCCTGCGCCCACCGGGGGTCCCTAAACGCTTACCTTTTTCAGGTTGGATTTGTTGTTGCTTGCCGCCTTGCACGACTACTGCTGCGGCGGTAGTCGGTGGGCGGCAAAGCGGCTATGATTTCGGTTTTTGTGCGGCGGTTTCTGTGCCGTTAAGAAGATCTACTTTGATTCTGTTTCGGTCAGGATAGGGATAGCTTGCTCGTTAAAGTGATAAGGGCGAAGCGAACCAGAAGGCGGCGGATTTCATGCGTGCAGGGTTCCGTGAGTTCGCGTTGGCGTGTTGGGTGTTGGTGTTTCTATTGTGGTTTGAAGCGGTGGGTCAGACTGCGGCCCCACCTGAAGAAGCAGCCATTCGTGCCCGAATTCTAAAACTCGCCGATGCCCAGAGCGACGTTCGCATGGCGGCGATTAGTTCGCTGGCGACCAGCAAAGATGGCCGCGTGGCAGAGACGTTAGAAGCGTACCGCTTGGGTAGTCTCCAGCTCTGGCAAGAGCGCGCGGTAATGTCAGAAACGGTGGCTGATAGCCCCGATTTGTTGCAGCTTCGAGATGCGCTGACGGGCGAGCTAATTATGCAGGATGGCCTTGCGGTCCGCGCGGCCAAAGCCGATCTGCGCAGCTTGGTTGCCTCGCGCAAAGAACGCCGAGATGTGGTCAACGCCATCCGCGTGCTGCAGCTTTATTCACTTGACCAGTTCGAGCGGCTCTCCGCAGTGAAAAAACTGGGGGACCTGCGGAACACGGAATACCTTGACGAACTCGAAGAATTGCTTACCAGCGAACAAGACTCTCAAATCCAATATCGAGCCCAGGAAAGTATCGCTTTGATACGCTTGATGGACGGTGCTGTCTCGGTGGAAGACCGCCGAGCTGTGGTGACGGAACTGGGTGAAATGGGGAGTGCTCGCGCAACGGCTCCCATTAAGGCGTTGTTGGCAGCGGAGGCAACTCCACTTGATGAACAAACCCGTGCGGTATGCCAAACGGCCTTAGATAGTATCAATTCTTACCAACGGCGAGTGCGCATTCTTGGTTATATCTTCAGTGGTTTGTCACTCGGTTCGGTGCTGATCCTGATGGCACTCGGTTTATCGATCATCTTTGGTCAAATGGGTGTCATCAACATGGCGCACGGCGAGTTGATGATGATTGGCGCTTATGCAACCTATGAAATTCAAGAGGCCTTTGGCCATTCGATGCCGGATCATCCGGCCAACGCATTTTTTCTGGTAGCTCTCCCCGTTTCCTTTCTGGCTGCCTCATTCGTCGGGTTGGTTATGGAAAGGCTCATCGTTCGTCGGCTCTATGGGCGCCCACTTGAGACGTTGTTAGCCACCTGGGGCGTGGGGCTAATACTGATTCAAGCGGTCCGCATTTGTTACGGCGACAACATTGGAGTGAGCAGTCCCACCTGGCTCGTCGGAGGTTCGGAAGTCATTCCAGATTTTCAGGTGCCGTACAATCGGCTGTTTATCATTGGGCTGACGGCTGGGTGTGTTGTTTTTGTTTATTGGTTGATGAACCATACTAAACGGGGTTTGCTGGTGCGCGCCACGGTGCAGAATCGTGAAATGGCCTCCGCACTTGGTGTGAATACCCGCTATGAGGACGGTTTTACCTTCGCTTTCGGAGCAGGACTGGCCGGTGTGGCGGGCTGTGCATTGACCTTAATTGGTGGAGTCACACCGGACATGGGACAAAATTATATCGTCGACTCATTTTTAGTTGTCGTCACGGGCGGTGTGGGAGAAATTGTTGGTGTCGTCTGTGCTGGACTGGGCCTGGGAGTGTTCACCAAGACGTTGGAACCCGTTTTCTCCACGATCTGGGGGAAGGTTCTCATTCTCTCCTTCGTCGTCATTTTCATTCAGTATCGACCTGCAGGGCTCTTTCCGCCGAAGGGGAGGCTTGCAGATGTTTAGTCAAGCAAATCGAGCTCTCATCTCAACACGGCTTCTCAGCAGGGATTACGGAATCTGGATTGCGCTGGCGTGTGGGATTGCCATTCCCTTGCTCTATCTCGGCGGTTTTGTCAGCATCGATACGGTCAATATGATGGGCCGCTACTTAGCCTTGGCGCTGGTCGCCATCAGCCTCGATTTGGTGTGGGGCTATACCGGTATGCTCTGTCTTTGCCAGTCCTTTTTCTTTGCCTTGGGCGGATACGCGATGGGCATGTACCTTGCGCACCACGGTGGGCCTGAGGGCATTGTCGATAGCAGCGGGTGGAAGATTCCTGCCTGCCTGTACGTGGTTTATCCCTATGGTGTGGGGGAGGCGCCGGGAGACGCCCTGACACCTTGGTTTTGGAAACCATTTTTTTCCCTTCCCGGAACGTTATTTTTAGGATTAGCAATTCCGGGATTTGTGGCCTTTGTTATCGGATTTTTCGTCTTTCGAAGTCGTGTGCGCGGCGTCTTTTTTGCCGTATTAACCCAGGCTGTCACACTGGCCGCTTGGTTGGTCTTTTGTATGAACGACATGAAACTTTGTGGGACGAATGGTTTGACGCGTTTTGACCGAATGGCGGGATTTCAATTGAGCGATTCGAAGACTCGACTGGGGCTGTATGTCATCACGCTTGTATTATTGGCCCTTGTCTATGGGATGTGTTCGTTCATTATCCGCTCGCGGCTTGGACGTGTGTTGGTGGCGATTCGAGATAACGAAACACGTCTCCGCTTCGCAGGCTACAAGCCACATCTTTTCAAGATCTTTATTTTTTCGGTTTCGGCGATGATCGCTGGCTTGGGAGGGATGCTTTATGCTCCCCAGATGGGAATCTTCACCCCCACAAACATGGAAGTGCGGGAGTCGATTTTAGTGGTGATTTGGGTTGCAGTAGGTGGCCGAGGCACGCTTGGCGGAGCGATTGCTGGGACCTTGCTGGTCAATTTGTTTTACAGCTTTTTGACGTCACGACAGGAGTTCTTCTGGTTTTTAGAAGATTACTTAGCGCCGGCAACGTATGAGAAACTGGTGTGGACCCCTGACTACTGGCCGTTTGTGCTGGGTGGCCTGTTTATTATTGTTGTGCTTTATTTACCTGACGGGATCGCCAGTCTCTGGAGTCGCTGGTCTAATCCTCGGACTGAGGTGACAGGTTGAGTGTGGAGAGAAAACAGTTCGTGCGCCCGGAGGAACTTTCCCGTGATGGGAGGCTGTCATCCTTTCTCGTTTATCTCGAGGATGTGCAGGTGGTCTTCGATGGGTTCAAAGCTCTCGATATCGAACAGTTTGGGATTTTTCACAATGAGTTGCGTGTGGTCATTGGGCCCAACGGAGCTGGCAAAACGACGATGTGTGATGCCATTAGTGGCAAAACAAGTATTAACAGCGGGCACATGTTTTGGCAGGGAGACGAAATCTCCAATGTCCACGACATTGCCATGTCGCGTTTGGGCGTGGGGCGGAAATTTCAAACTCCCTCAGTATTCGACAGTTTGACCGTGTTTGAGAATCTCGAACTCGCGCTACCCAATCGTCAGCGAGATTTGTTTCGGAACCTGTGGGGAAAAACAAGTCACGAGGAAGAGGAGAAAATTCACCAATTGATGACGCGGGTCCACCTCACAAGTGATGCGGGGACGCCGGCAAAATTTCTCAGCCATGGTCAGAGACAGTGTCTGGAAATCAGCATGCTTGTACTCGCAGAGCCAGATTTACTGCTGGTGGATGAGCCAGCTGCCGGGCTTTCCGATGAAGAGACTGGGTTGATGGCGGAGTTACTTCTCGAGCTACGGGGGCAGCACTCGATCATTGTCATCGAGCATGACATGGATTTTGTCCGCCGTCTCGATGCCGGGGTTACCGTCCTGAACGAAGGCAAGATCATGGCGGAGGGTTTTATGGAAGATATTCAAGCGAATCCGGAAGTCGTCGAGGCTTACCTCGGTCGGTAGCTGTTGAGAACACACAGTTGGAGCCTTATTGTGTTGACCGTCGAAAATCTTTCCTTTGCCTATGGTGCGGTTGGTATCTTGCACGGTATCGACATGAGAATGGAGACCGCTCGCGTGACCTGCCTGGTTGGTAGGAATGGTGTTGGGAAGACAACATTACTCAAGAACATCATGGGATTGTTACGGCCCACGACGGGAGTTGTCCACATCGATGAACAGGACATTAGCTCGCTTTCCGCGAATAAACGGGCTGTGGCGGGGTTGGGATTTGTACCCCAAGGTCGGCAGATCTTTTCGAAATTAACGGTGGAAGAAAATTTGCGTGTCGGTTTGCAGGCCAGAAATGATCATCAAAAGACGATCCCCGACGAAGTCTATGATTTGTTTCCGGTGTTGAAAGAAATGGGCAGACGTCGAGGTGGTGATTTATCTGGTGGTCAGCAACAGCAACTGGCTATCGGTAGGGCGTTGGTCGGTAACCCAAGCGTGTTAGTCTTGGACGAACCGACCGAGGGCATTCAGCCAAACATTATTCAACAAATCGGACATGTCTTGCGTGACCTAGTCGAGTCTCGCGAGATGACCGTGGTTCTGGTAGAACAATATCTCGATTTTGTTCGGGATTTTGGTCATGACTTCTACATCATGGACCGAGGGAAAGTCGTGGAAAGCGGGGAGACACGCCAATTGAGCGAGGATCTAGTCCAAGCCCATTTGTCGGTCTGATGGGGCGTGGTAGTCGGAAAAGGTTTCTTAAAAACTGCATGGGTCACAGACCGAACGGAGATAATCCGTGCCCAGGCGTCTAATCCACTCAAGCTCCTCTGCCCCCGGCGTTCGCAAACGGCCTGGGTCTATACCACCACTTTTGGCGGGGGCTTGGTTGCGGGTGACCACATTGACTTAAACCTCGAGATTGGTGACGGCACTTCATGTGTCCTGACTTCCCAATCTTCGACCAAGGTCTATAAGTGCCCTCAAGGACAGACTACGCGACAGACGACTCAAGTGGCAATTGGAGAGGAGGCGCTCCTGGTCATTGCCCCAGATCCGATGACCTGTTTTGCCGGCTCTCGTTATCAACAGGAGCAGCGGTTGGACTTGGCGAAGACGGCAAGTTTAGTATTGGTTGATTGGCTGACGAGCGGACGGCGAGCCCGCGACGAATGTTGGAAATTCTCGCGTTATTCCAGCCAAATCGACCTGCGACGCGCGGACCAACGCATTTTCTTTGAATCGCTCTTGCTGGATCCCATAGACGGACCTTTGAATTCACCCTATCGACTAGGTAAGTTTCATTGCATGGCCTTGTTGGTTCTTGTCGGTCCCATAGTGCAGCAGGCAGCGGAGGCCATCTTGAGTGAGATCTCCAACCAACCAATTGAACCTGGTATTCCCCTCATTCAGGCGGTTAGTGAAATTCCCGGAGGAATTGTGTTGAGGATCATGGGTTGCGAAACCGAACAAGTTAGCTACGTCCTGCAAGAGCGGCTCGATTTTCTCTTGTCTTGGATTGGTGAGGGTCCCTGGTCTAGAAAATGGTAAGATGTTGATTTGGTGATTTCATTTTCCAGCGAAGCAAGGTTGGCAGCATGCACTTGACGCCCCGTGAAATAGAAAAGCTCACCCTACACAACGTAGGGTTTATCGCGCAAAAGCGTTTGGCGCGGGGTGTCCGGTTAAACTATCCCGAATCGATGGCGTTGATTGCGACGCAATTACTTGAATTCATTCGTGACGGCAGATCCGTTGCAGAGCTGATGGACTTGGGACGGCAATTCCTAGGCCGTAGGCAGGCTATGCCGGGGGTGCCAGAGATGATTGCAGAAGTCCAAGTCGAAGGTACCTTTCCTGACGGAACCAAACTGGTCACTGTTCACCACCCAATCGTTGCCGAGAATGGTGATTTGACTCTGGCGCTTTATGGAAGCTTTCTCCCTGTTCCGGAACTGGATGTTTTTGCTGCAGCGGATGCGGCGCCAATTCCTGGTGAATTCGTTACCGGAGTGGAAGAACTTGTCCTTAATGACGGTCGCGACAGCATTCAGGTAAAGGTGACGAACCTTGGCGATCGCCCCATTCAGGTCGGGAGCCACTACCACTTTGTTGAGACCAATGCCGAATTAGAGTTCGATCGGGCCTTAGCTTTTGGAAGACGGCTCGACATTCCGGCAGGAACGGCGGTACGTTTCGAGCCAGGCGAATCAAAATCTGTTTCGCTTGTTGAGATTGCTGGAAATCGCGTCATGCGGGGAGGAAACAATCTTGCGGACTGCGTGGCCGATGAGGATGGCCGACAGGCGACGCTGGAGAAGGTTCAAGCAGGTGGTTTTGCCCACAAGAAAATGTGATGCAAGACGGCGTTATAGAACTCCAACAATCAACATGAAGCAGGCTGAGTTTTACGGGATAATACCTTATGCCATTCAAAATTAAACGTAACGAATATGCAGAAATTTATGGACCAACAACGGGTGATCGCGTACGTCTCGGCGATACTTCCCTTTTTCTGCAAGTGGAAAAAGATCACACCGTTTACGGCGATGAATGCAAGTTTGGTGGTGGTAAGGTCCTCCGGGAAGGCATGGGGCAGGCAACGGGAGTTTCTAACCAGGAAGCACTTGATCTCTTGATCACCAATGCCTTGATTGTGGATTACACGGGGATTGTTAAGGCCGACGTGGGGATTAAGGATGGTAGGATCGTCGGCATCGGCAAAGCTGGAAATCCAGACGTGATGGCAGGTGTTGATGCCAAGATGATTGTGGGCCCAACGACCGAAGTGACTGCGGGCGAGGGATTGATTTTGACCGCGGGTGGGCTCGATAGCCACGTGCATTATATTTGCCCCCAGCAAGCTCATGAAGCCATTGCCAGTGGGTTGACGACGATGATTGGAGGAGGGACCGGTCCCGCCACCGGTACCTGCGCGACGACTTGTACCCCGGGCAAAAATAACATTCGTATGATGCTGCAGGCAACCGATGATTTGCCGCTTAACTTTGGTTTTCTTGCGAAGGGCAATTCGGCCAAACCGGCAGGTCTAGATGAGCAGATTGTGGCGGGTGCCTTGGGTCTAAAACTCCACGAAGATTGGGGAACCACGCCGGCCGCCATTGATTGCTGTCTCGACATTGCAGAAAAGTATGATGTTCAGGTCGCCATTCACACCGATACGTTGAATGAATCAGGATTTGTGGAAACGTCGATTGCGGCTTTCAAGAATCGCACAATTCATACTTATCACAGCGAAGGTGCTGGTGGTGGGCACGCGCCTGATATTATCAAAGTCTGTGGTGAACGCAATGTCTTACCAAGTTCTACCAACCCGACGCGGCCCTACACCATTAACACCATCGACGAGCACCTGGACATGTTGATGGTCTGCCATCACCTGGACAAAAATCTACCCGAGGATGTGGCCTTTGCCGAAAGTAGGATTCGTGGTGAAACCATTGCTGCAGAAGATATCCTGCACGACCTCGGAGCGATCAGCATCATGGGTTCGGATGCGCAAGCCATGGGCCGTGTGGGGGAAGTCATCACGCGTACCTGGCAGACCGCTGACAAAATGAAACAACAGCGTGGATCGCTTTGCGAAGATTCCGCTGATCACGACAACCTCCGCATTAAACGCTATGTCTCGAAATACACCATCAATCCGGCGCTGGCCCATGGCGTCGCGCATATCGTTGGTTCTGTAGAAGTGGGGAAACTTGCAGATTTGGTCCTTTGGAAGCCAGCATTCTTTGGGAGTAAGCCCGAAATGGTGATTAAAGGCGGTGTCATTGCCTGGTCTCAAATGGGAGATCCGAATGCCTCCATCCCCACGCCCCAGCCCGTCTTCATGCGTCCCATGTTTGGGTCGTTTGGCAAGGCGACAAGTCCGATTTCGGCGGCCTTTGTTAGTCAAATCAGTGTTCAGGAAGGGGACCTTGGCGACTACGAACTGCGGAAACAGATCGTGCCCGTTGCCGGTTGTCGTTCGGTGACCAAAGCAGACATGGTTTGGAATAACGCCACGCCCGAAATTCACGTCGATCCAGAGACCTACGAGGTGACTGCGGATGGGCAAGCGTTAACATGCGACCCGGCTGAAAGATTACCTCTGGCACAAAAGTATTTCGTGTTTTGACGTCAAGGGTAATTCCTACTCGCGGAAATTTCGTTGTCTTGAATCCCCCATCCTTGACTTCCTCATTAAGAGCGCCAGGGTTGGGATGCGCGCAACACGTTGCAATGGGTTGTTAGTTTCAGAGAACCATGCACCTAACGCCTATCTGCGGCGGTCCCACGCCAGGCTTTTCCTTTCCATTGATCTCACAAAACTCGCATGCGTGGAAAAAGAAAAAAGAAGTGGACTTGGTTTTGAAATGTCATTCTGAGACGCCGACCATTTCTATCATAAGATTGCTGCGATGAGAGTTACCGTTGTTTCATCAGAGGCCCATAGCGAGCCAAAGCGGATAAAATCACCGCCAGTACAGGGTTTTTACAGATTTCATGATCCGTATCCGGTCAAAGGAAAACCCAAGTCCCCGCGGACATGACCATGTCTGAGCTTGAGGAATGTCGAAGTTAAGGTGAAATTTCGCTCAACATTGTTCCTCCCCAGCATGTTCCTTGTACTGCTGATTCCGTGACTGTTGATTTACATCTGGAACCACCTCTGGAGAAGTATGTTTTTTGTCATGATCATGCTTGAACCTGCCGGACCGGTGGGGCATTAATCTGTTATAATTCGAGGATGGTGAGATTTTTTGTATCTTTTACTGTTTTGCTGGTATGTGCTGAGAGCACGTTTGCGCAGGAGACTAAGTCACATACTTGGTCGCTGAATGCCGATGTGATTCGCGGTGATGCGGTGGTCGCTACGGACGTTTTCGGTCAGCCCACTTGGCATCTTCTGCGAACCACCAACTTTGCCGGGCCCGTTGGAACTCGTACATGGAAACATGACGGCATGTACGCGCCGCTTGATTACATCAAGCAGAATCTCTTCGGCCAACCACTTTCCGGTGCGATTTTTGAAACAACGCCACATGACAAGGCACCTTTCATTGCATCGGTCTTGCAAACCTATACGGCAGATGTCGTCTGGAATAAAGGTGAAATCCTGGTTGCTCCGGGAGCAGAACATGCCGTTGTTCTGGGATGGCGTTGCCCTTCCGATGCAACACTCACCATCACTGGCGTCGTAGATAATCGACAACTCTGCTGTGGTGAGAACTCCCAAGTCAATTGGTATCTTGAGCTTGGCCCGGCGCCAAATCTTGAGAAACCCTCAGCATCCGTCACTTTGGCTAATGGCATCTCGGACGCCCAGAATGGCGGACCTGCTGAATTCGACATCCGTGACATCGATATTGAAGCAGGGATGTTTATTTACCTGATCGTCGATTGCAGACCTAATGGCTCGGAAGCACCGCATCACGGCGACGCCACGACTATCCAGTTGGACATTACCTCAGAAAAATACACTCCCCCAGCGCCATCAACCTTTGAGAAAGATGTCCTGCCAATATTGTCATCTCGCTGCCTCGACTGCCATGGCCCGGACACACAGGAGGCCGATCTCGCACTCGACACCGTGAGCAAGATCATTTACGGCGGTGAAAACGGACCAGCACTCGAGCCAGGTAACCCCGATTCAAGTTATTTCTGGACCATGATACAGCAAGGGGAAATGCCACCGGAGGATGCTGAACCATTAAGTGCCCGAGAGAAATCCATCATCTTTAGATGGATTAAGTCGGGTGCAGCCACCTCCGAAGATCTGTCAGGCATGAAACCTCGCACCTACATTAATGATGAGGACCGACAATTCTGGTCATATAAGCTTCCTCAAAAACACTCCCTCCCAATTGTTGCTGCCACTGAGTTGGGTGAGTCCCCTGTTGATTATTTTCTTCTACAACCACTGGAAGAAAAATCACTGTCCTATTCGGATGTTGCCCCCAACGAAACGCTTGTCCGCCGACTGTACTTTGATCTTATCGGTTTACCTCCTACACCAGATGAAGTACGGGATTTTCTAACGGATGCGGCACCGAACGCTTATTCTCGCTTAGTAGATCGCCTACTTGCCTCACCGCGTTATGGAGAACGGTGGGGACGCCATTGGATGGACACGGTTGGGTACGTCGACGTCCGTCTTTATGATGGCGACGGCACAACCGTATATGTCAACGAAGGCATGTGGAGATACCGTGATTACATCATCCGGTCATTTAACTCTGGAAAGCCATACGACCAATTCATCCATGAGCAATTGGCAGGTGACGAACTCGTAGACTGGAAGCAAACCGACGACTGGTCCTCCGCAGTGATGGACAAGGTTGTTGCGACAGGCTACCTGCGAAATATTGAAGATCCTACATCGGAAGCACAGTATGGCATTGGTAAACGCTACGAGGTGATGTACGACTTGATGTCGATGGTATCTACAAGCCTACTCGGAATGACGTTTGAATGCTCGCGATGCCACAACCACAAGTTCGACCCCATCACGCAACGCGATTATTACAGCCTGCTCGCATATTTCGAGTCGTCCTATAACCCGCGAAACTGGTTGAAGCCGCAAGATAGATGGATCCCGGACATTGGCCCGCTGGCTGTCGAGCGACAAAACGCCCATAACGCAGAGATCGATGCGCAGCTTACTCCACTTAATCAACAAGTGGAGGTACTTACAAAAGAGAACGCCGACAATGGCAACAACGGTCATGACGAAAAGATCGCAGAGCTTCAAGCACAGATTCAGGCGCTCAGTGGCCAAAAACAATCCCACGGCAAGATCCAAGCACTGTTTGACGTGAATGATCCTCCAGTCACGAACGTATTCAGGCGAGGTGATTACTTCAAACGGGGTATACCCGTCAAACCTGAGATCCCGGAAGTGTTCCGGCGCAACCTGACGGCCCGAGCCGAACCAGTTGCTGATGATCCTACTCTACCCAAGTACACTTCGGGACGCCGACTTCAATTGGCCCGTTGGATTACATCACGTCAAAACCCGATGACTTCGCGCGTCGTCATGAATCGACTTTGGCTACATCACTTTGGTGAAGCAATCGTCTTGACGCCTGAAAATCTGGGCCGCAGCGGTGCTCTTCCCTCGCACCCTGAGTTGCTTGATTGGCTTGCTGTGGAGTTTCAAGATTCCGGTTGGGATCTAAAGCACATGCACCGCATTCTGCTCAACTCGCGAGCCTACAAACAGTCTTCCCGTCGCTCGGCCTCCGAGAGCCAAGCGGAATCCCTCGATCCCGACAATATACTGCTGTGGCGACAAAACCTACAACGACTTGAATCAGAGATCATACGTGACTCCATGCTCGCTGTTTCAGGTCAAGTCGACTATCGTTCCTTCGGCCCACCCGTGGGAATCACAAAGCCAGTATCTGGGCTGTCCATGGTTGAACCTGGCGCATCGGGCCACGAACATCAGCGACGCAGCGTGTACGTCTTTGCACGCAGAGTCTACCCACTCAAGTTCATGGAGATCTTCGATGCTCCCATCATGGCCATCAATTGTAATCGACGCAGTAATTCAACAACGGTCCTTCAGTCGTTTGCTCAGCTTAACAGTGATTTTGTCATTAATGCTGCGAAGGCATCTGCAAGCCAACTACTAGTGAGAGTCCCAGAACAAGATTCACCAACACTGGTAAGTGATGCGTTCAACATGATTCTGGGGCGCAAGCCAGCCCTTGACGAAGCTGCTCTTTGTATCCAACACCTCACAGAACAGTTCACCGCCTTTGAATCGGAGAACGAAGGTGAAGGATATCAACTTGCAGTGGCGGATCTTTGCCACATGCTGCTCTGCATGAACGAGTTCCTTTACATTGAGTAATCAGCAAGCCATGTTTTTGAATAATGCTTTAAACGACATGCCGATTTCGCGACGCCAAGCTCTCACCGCATGCAGTATGAGCTTAGGAGGCCTTGCGTTGCATGGCCTCCTGCATGCGGAAGCTGTCTCCGAACAGCGTACATCGTTTGATATGAAGCCGCGTGCGCCGCATCAACCGGCAAAGGCAAAAGCCGTCATACAGCTTTTTCAGAATGGCGGCCCATCGCAAATGGACTTGTTTGATCCGAAGCCTACTTTGCAAAAATTTGCCGGTAAGCCACATCCAGGGGAGGTAGAGACTTTTCAACTGGGCAATAAGAATATCGTTCTGCCACCACAGTTTGAAATCAGCCAGTATGGCGAAAGCGGTATGCATTTTGGTTCTCCCTTGCCACACATGGCAAGTACCGCGGATGACTGGTGCATGATTCGCTCCATGTACACGGTAAACAATAACCACCCATTTGCCATCAGCATGTTCCAGTCTGGTAAGCCGTTCTTTGGTTATCCGGCACTCGGTTCATGGATCACCTATGGACTTGGTAGTGAAAATCAGGACCTCCCTGGGTATATCGTCCTTCGTGACCCGGAAGGCTACAACACTTCCGGTAAGGCGGTTTGGTCGAGCGGTTGGATGCCCGCGCTCTATCAGGGAACAGAGTTCAGCAGCAAGGGAAATGTGGTACATCATTTACGACCGTCGGTGAAGCGATCAACAAAGTCAGAAAAGAGGTCCCTGGATCTACTTGCCGCGCTGAATCAGAAACATCTTGGCGAACATCCACGAGAATTTGAATTAGAAGCTCGAATTCGGAATTTTGAATTGGCCGCGCGGATGCAATTGGCCGCAGAAAATCTACTTGATATCACACAAGAAACAGAGGAGACTCGTCGGCGATACGGTATCGATAATCCGACAACCGCAAGTTACGGAACACGCTGTCTGATGGCGCGTCGCCTCATTGAGTCGGGGGTTCGATATGTCCAGGTGTTTCCACCGCTCAAACCTAATTTTCAGCCCTGGGATTCGCATGGCGCGCTTAAGTCCGGAATTGAGACAATCGCCAGTCACGTGGACAAGCCATCCGCCGCGTTAATTCAAGACTTAAAGAACAGGGGATTACTAGACGAAACAGTAGTGATTTGGAGCGGTGAGTTTGGCAGATTGCCAATCACTGAAGGTGCCGATGGCCGAGACCACAACCGAAATGCCTTTACGACACTCATTGCCGGTGGTGGATTTAAATCTGGATACACACACGGCGAAACAGACGACTTTGGTTATGCCTCTGTGGAAGACCGTGTTAGTGTGCCGGATTTACACGCAACCATTTTCAATCAGCTTGGCATAGACCACACGAAACTCGCTTTTCGGCATAAAGGTCGAAACGAGCGGCTGACCGATCCCGAAGTCACCGGGGCACGCGTCTGCAGCGAATTGCTTGTTTAATCAAAAGGCGACCTGCGATGTTTCGCTCATCTTTTTTAGTGGTTTTTACCTCACCGCATTCCCCGCAGGTATCGAGTGATCCTTTCTAACTGCTGGGTGCCATGGAAATGGCAAAGACTTTTTCAGTCTAAGAAAAAATGCCACAGACTTCTTTGTCGGTTGTTGCTTTGGTTTTGTCGGCCTTTACTTTTGGGCATTCATCCCGTCAGGCCTCTCCTTTCATGGAGACCACGTCTTACCGAGCGGATAAGGAATATCGTTTCCCGCGTTGGGTAGGCAAAGCGTTTGGCGTGTTTTCTATGCGGTTTCTTTTCTTTCCGTTAACGGGACGTTTTTGTAGTTTTGGCTTTCCTTTTTGAAGGCCGACTTTCTTCTGTTGGCGACAGCCGTCTGTTTTTTCTGACGGTTCATTTTTCGCGTCCTGTTGTCCTGGATTTTCCACCGACCGAAAAACAGGTTGCAGCAGCAAGCATAATCGCAGTATCGTAATTAAGCGTGCGTGCGACGGTTGATGCCATTCGCGATGATGTCGCTTTCGGATTGTTTGCAGAGTGTTTTTGTTCGCCGACAGAAGTCTTGTGAATGGCTGCTGTGGCTTATCTTGGCCGGTGGCTCTAGCAGGAAAACGTGGCGGAATTTGGCTCCTCCCTGACGAGCAGCAGGTTGTGTTGCGTGTGCTGATTTAACCACTGCACCTCTACATCGAATTAGCACATCAGCTCCTGGTATATACTTGTTGTTGCTTGATCGAATATCGACAAGGTAAAATAATGCACAACAAAAAACTATTTTGGCTGCACATCAAAAAAGCTGCAGGAACCAGCACGCGTGCCTTATTGCAGCAACATTATGTAGAGGTCGATCGGAAAAATAAACCGAAAAACTTTATTCAAGCAACGCCCGACGAATACAACGACATTCTCAATAACTACCGAGTTGTCCTGGGTGATTACCAATTCAAGCGGAGCCTGTTTGCTAAGACCCATCTCTATCCTGACCAGTGGAACGATATGTACTCGTTTGCGTTTTCCCGCGAGCCAATCGATAGATGCGTTAGTATGTTCCATTATCTGTTTAGTCGCGGTAAAGATGTTGGTCACCTGAGAACCATGTTGCATTCCGTTAAGAACTCACTGATGACTCGAAAACGAGTATCTAGTACATCCTATGCATTTGACGTCTTCTTGGACTATGCACATGGCGCGCGCCAAAGTGACTCTATATATCAACCGCTTGGAAATCATTTTACAACCCATACAGCACCTATGTGGGAGGACATTACAGACTTGGACGGAAATGTCCTGCTTAAGGAAGTGTTCCGTTTGGAGGCGTTAATTGAGGGGATTAATCGAGCTTTTTGTGAGTGCGGGATTGATCAGCGATTGGAATCTAGTGATGAGCCATTTAGGAAGAAGAAATTGAATAGACAGAGGTACGCGCCGAGCCGATCTCAAATACAGAAAATAGAGCAGATCTACCCACAGGATTTTGAAGTATATGAAACTGCCTGGCATAAAGCTTAGCGAGCTAGGGCGTTGTGCTGGCCGTTTTTTGCTCGTTGCCGCTCAGCTTTGAACTAGATTTTTGTGATGGAGACTTGATGAAACAAGCGATCAGGATGTTGTTGCGCACCCTATCGGGCAGGCCGAAGACTTCTGCGGAGTCGGACGTGTACATTGTTTCATATCCGAAAAGTGGAAGAACCTGGTTGCGAGCCTTGATAGGGAAATACCTGTCACTGAAATATGAAATTCCTGAGGATCTCATCTTGTCAACGGAGAGCATCACGACAAAAAGTGGTTTGCCAAAAGTGTCATTCACTCATGCCGGAACAGAAATGGGTAGTGATTCAGTGGGACCTCCCAAAGACCTTTCGCGTGTCAGGCACAAGCGGTCCTACAATCATGTGATATTGTTAGGACGTGATGTCAAAGATATCCTGGTATCCTCATATTTTCAGGCGACGAAAAGGTCGTTTCTTTTTACGGGTACCATTTCAGAATTTATTGCAACACGCCGGTTTGGTGTGTTAAGAATACTGGAATTTTATGACATCTGGTTGCGGACTCGACATTTGACAGACTCATTTCTCTTTATTCGCTATGAGCAGTTGCATCAGAATCCGCAGGCCACCCTTGCCCGAGTCCTTAACTTTATTGGTGAAAATGACATTGACGATAACACTCTGGAGCAAAGTGTGGAATACTGTGCTTTTGACAAGCTGAGAAAGTTAGAAGCGCAAGGCAGATTTAAGGAAAGCTCGTTGCGGACCAGAAACCCCGAGGATCCGGAATCCTATAAGACACGTAGAGGTGAAATTGGAGGTTATACGGAGTTTCTTTCCGAAGCAGATCAACGCTTCATTGATGAAGCAATCAAGGCACAGAAGTTTGACTTCGACAAGCTTGGGTAACCAGTGGGCCAGCGCCAGACGTGATCAGGCCTGTCCAGGCAGTGCATGTTTTCGTCTGTGGGACCATGATCGCAAAATCGAATCTCTGCTCTGATTATCGTGGCGAGTTTCAGCTGTCTCGTTGGAAGTTCCTTGGAAGAATATCAAAACCAAAGCACTTTAATTCTGGTTTCGATTTTCTCTTAGTCACAGATCATTTTCTTGGTAACCCTGCTGCATAATAAAGGGCAGCTATTTTTCGTTCTTGATTCATCATGCGCATCCCGTTTTTAATTTTATTGATCTTTCCGGCCGGTCCTCTTTTAGGCCAGACAGCGGTGAAGCCGGCTGATTTCAGATCCCCTCTGCAGATTTCGGCAGATGTTCTGGGGAGTGAATTGCGGCTAATGATTACTCCTCGACTGGCAGGTGCTGTTCATAGCATCCAATGGCGTGGACATGAATTCATCAACAGCCAGGATCACGGCAGGCAACTACAGTCTGCCAGTAATTTTGATTTTGGCTCACGTTTCAGCGGCGAGACTTTCAATCCAACCGAAGCGGGTTCTCGAGCAGATGGAGCCGGTTCAACAAGTACCAGCAAGTTGTTGCATTTGACGCACACCAAAACTCAATTGCAAACCACCTCTCAAATGGCTTTCTGGTTAACCCCAGAACAATTCTCTGGCGGCAATCCTGCGAAAAACCGCACTCTGTTGTCAAACCACCTTTTGACAAAACGAATCACCCTTGGATTTAAACAATGGCCTAACGTCATTCGCTATGAGGCCACGTTTTCAACACCCGTGGGAGAATTTCATCGCTACGCTCAATTTGAAGCGGTCACAGGTTATATGCCCGCTAGTTTCGACACTTTTTGGGGCGTCGATGTCGAGAACCAAAGACTCGTGGGTCTTAACGATGGTCCTGGTGAACAAGCACTGCCGGTGATTCTGGCACGATCAGATAAGTCTCTAGCGATGGGAGTATTCTCCCCGCAGCAACCTAGCAAAGGCTACGAGAATGCAGGTTACGGAAGATTTCGTTTTCCTGCTGCCCAGGTTACTAAATGGAACAGTGTATTTAGAATTCGGGACTCTGCAGGCGTCCCACCTGGCGATTATTATTTTGACAACTATATCGTCATGGGGGACCTGGCCACGGTGTGGAAAACAGTTCTTGAACTGGCCCGGCACTTTCAGCAAAACAAACCCGCGAACTAATCTTCTTTGCTTTTTGGGCGAATCAACTCGATGGTGAATTCCAACGCTCGGCCTTCGCCGGAAAAAAATGGGCAAGACCGGAACGGAATGGTCTGGCTTGGTACCGTACTATGTACAGCTGGCTGGCGCCTTTCTCAGCGTACCGTATAGAAAGATTAGCCTTGCCGATTCGATGCCCGTGTTTGGTCATGCTCTAAATGATTATTGCGACCGCTTGAACAGAAAGACAACCGATGTTGTACCTCCACCACCCATGGCTGTGGCAAATGTACTAACGAGCTCCTAGCCCTGTTCCCCCAAATCAGACAATTTGGCTTGCATGTCCGTTTCATCTATTCGGGAGGAGAATCCTGCAGGGGGCAACTGCAAACTTTTATATTCATATTTTGTTATGGTTGTCCTTTCCTAAATGCCTTGAGATCGGGAGTTTTTTGGGAACTAGGTTTCTGCCCACAATGGTTTCTGCCTACAAAAAAAGGTTCCCAGTCGATTGACCAGAAACCCTTGTTTTATCAGTGCGGATGAGAGGATTCGAACCTCCACGTCCTTAACGGACACTAGAACCTGAATCTAGCGCGTCTGCCAGTTCCGCCACATCCGCATGTGTAATTTGACCCTAGTAAAATAGGCTTAAAATGAATTGTTGTGAAGGGCCCGTTTTGTCAAGGCAATTTCGATATCCGCCAAAATAGACCGAAGCGGCGAAAAGACTTTAGTTGCCTGAAGACGTTCTAATGTTGAATTCGTGGTAAGCGTTTTGGATCACTTTAGGTTTCTTTCTGTTCTTGGTTGGAATCGATGTCAAAACATTGGATAATTCTCGGCGGCGATGTTCAATACAATACGGCAAAGATCTTGCACTCTAGGAGTTACCCGATGCGACTTTCTTTATTGCTAACTTTTTTACTGTCGTGTTCAATTGCCGTGCTGGCGAATGGCGAAGAAGCAGTAAAAAAAGACAAGCCAACGTCAAATGTCGCGCCGGTTTTGCTTGTCGCTGCTGGACTGAATGACGATGGTTCTCTCGTTGAACATTATCAACGTGGGCTGCGCTATGCCATCGAGTACTTCGGGAACTATGGTCCGTATTATGTCTATTTACTGGGACCGGACAGCGAGCAAAGCGTCCGTGAAATCTATCGTCAGCGGGCTCTCAGCCGAGTCGATCCGAATTCCGCTGCTTCCGCGCAACAGCAGATAAATGAGTTTCTCAAGCGATCGAATGTCGTTACCGAGATAAAGGCCGTGTTATCGGGTAAGGCTGAAGGTGGATTAACCTGGACTCAGGACTCGCCAGTTCTTTATGAGGACGTCACGACGAACGCCAAGGAGAGAGAACAGAATCCGATTGAAAACACATGGGGAGCGCTTCACGAGTATCACCACGTTTTTCAGATGGCCCATTGTGACACCAAACAAGAACGAGCTTCCGACAGGCACATTAACTCGTGGATGGCTGAAGGAATGGCGAGCTATAGTTCCGCAAAGTTCATGGAAAACCTGGGACTAGTTGACTTCAAGGGCTACATGTTAGAACTGCGAAAATCAGGAGCTAACATTGGCCGGCCTAGCATCAACGAGTTCTTGGCTCAAACGGAAGAGTGGCAATTGGATAATGAAAGTTATTGGGACCAAGGTGGCTCCGCACAGGTCTACTACATGCTTGGAGCCTGGGCGACTGCATACTTGATTCATGTGCAGGGCGTGGATGAAGTTACGGTCCTGAAAGAGTGGTATCACGACATTGCTCGCCTCGGCAAATCCGTAGCCTTTAAGAAACATATGGGTTTGCCGCTTGCTGATTTCTATAAAAAATTCGACGTGTTCATTCGCCAGTCAGATGACGAGGTAATGCAAATCTTTCAGTAGCGAGTAAAAGGGAAATAATCAACATACCCTGTGTTGTGACGATGGCAGGATTTCGGCAGCCTGAGGATTAAAACACGACCCTTAGCAATTCCCCGAAACCGTGGAGAGTGGCGTGGATAGTCGGTGTGATTAAGCGAATAAGAGCGAAGACTCACCAGCAGGCAACCGAATTTACGGAAAACCTTCCAGTCTTAACTGAACGTCAATGCTGCCTTTGGCGATGCAGAATTTGAGGCAATGAGATAACCCAGATCTTTTGACCTGCAGTGTTTTTATCGTGCATGAGAGAATGGTGATACTTTAAATCAAACTTAAGGAACAAAATGAAACTCGACTATTTATGCATCTTGCTAAATGCCATCCCGCTCGTGGCACACTACCAAGACGTATGTGCTGCAGAAAAAATGCCTGGAGGCCAGCGGCAACATGCTTTGGTAGCCGAAAGTGGCAGCGCGGTTCAGCTCGATTTGAGTGAGGACCCATTCCCCGCAGCGACAGCGGAGAGCCAGGGGATTCCTAATGGTGTGACTGAGCGTCTGGCCGAACTTGTCACCGGATTTGTAGAGGCGGAAGAGATTGTCGGTGCGGAACTGTTGGTCATTAAGAACCGGCGCACCGTGATGCATGAGGTATTCGGTTACGATGATCGTCGCAGTCAGCAGGCGTTGGTGAAGAACACAATCTTCAGTATCCGCTCGATGACGAAGCCGCTGACGGGTGCTGTAGCACAAATGTTGATCGACGAGGGTGTTTTGAAGCTCACGGACTCGGTTGCGAAGTATCTCGATTCTTTCGATAACGAACGGTCGCGAGGGGTGACCATCGAACACCTTTTGACGCACCGAAGCGGTTTCCCGATGAAGTCGGCTGGTACACTCTGGTCGGACTATTCGAGCTACAGCAACGTCCGGCAGATTGCGGACTACTGGGGCGATCACGGTCCCCAACTTTTCACGCCGGGAGAACGATACCACTATGCTGATGCCAACGTCGACACGCTCGGCGCAGTCATCGAGCTTGCCAACGGTAAGCCCACTGAGGCCCTTATCGAGCAACGGCTGTTTGAGAAGCTTGGCATGCGAGACACGATGGCGTTGTTGCGCGAAGGCGATTTGCGAGTTGACCGTGTTGCGGGAAAACATGCCGGCGGCCGAGGTCGTTGGTATCAATTTTGGCGTTGGCAGGGTAAGCCGTACTTCTCATTTCCGATGTTCGCGCAGAGTTTCTACTCGACGCCCATCGATTACGCGCGTTTTCTCGGTATGGTGATGGACGGCGGTGTCGTAAATGAACAACGGCTATTATCCGGCGCCGCGATCACACGAATGCTCACGCCGGTGTCGAAGTCAACGATGCCAACCGGGTTTGCTGGTCTCGGATCGTCGTACGGTCAGCTGATGCATCTCTATGACAAAGATGGTGAGGTCGTCGCCTTCGGTCACAGCGGGTCGGATGGTACTTATGCCTGGGTTTGGCCTGCGCAAGAGTTGATGGTCCTGTACTTCACGCAGTCGCGTGGCAGCATCACGATGAATCGTATGGAGGCAGTGATCGACAGCCTACTTGCTCGACCTGTACTAGATCAAACAAGAGAGAAGACTGACAAACCGGACAAGTGATGTCTCCCGATTTGCACAGTAATTCTTTCAGTAGTGCAAGTGTGACCTGGCTCTCTGTTAAGTCATCCATCACGCAGCCTCATTCAGACAAGACGAGAGACTTGGTTTTGTTTCCACCGCCACAGCTGCGTTTGTGTCGTGCTTGGTTGCCGTAGTGTCTCTTCCTTACTCGAGTTTTCAAAAGAAGGCCTAGTAAAGCGAGTGATGTGTTGAGATGAATTTGACGAATCGGGGCCGCGCCTTACCGGCGATGTTACTGCGAGGTGAGGCCAGGACAGCATTGGTGGGCCGTAAGGTTGTTTTGCCTGGAGGCGAGTTGGTGAGAAGGCCAAAGTTGCCAGCACGACCAGGAAGACCTGTTTTTCTGATGGTGTAAAAACACGCGGTGCTGCCGAGTTTTCACCAAGTGCAGATGCTAGCGCAGCGGGCTTTTTGCTAATGAGAAGGACTTGCCAACCGTGCATGTCAGGTGTAGCTAAATTCAGCGAGGTGTGGTTCGGGAGTTCTTTGTGCTGAAACGTACCGCATCACCGCTTTGTTAAATCCGTTGGGCAACCCGTCGTCAGCCTTATTGTCGGCCTAACGTTGCATCAAGTCAGAGAACTTTAACGAGCCGATAATCAAGCCACGGGGCCATGAAGGACGTTCGCAACTCCTCCCTTGCCAACGGTCCACTGAGAGGTTGTCGTTCATTCGGGTCAGATACCGTAAATGGGATTCGGAAGCAGTCGCAGAACGGTCCATAGATCGCGCGAGGAATGCTTTGGTGCGTTTGCGATGAATGCGCAGGATGGTGAGGTTGCAGGGGTCCGCTTGATTTTGACGGCGTCACCAGTTTTTGCGGTTGCTTGCGTTAAACGTGTCGATGTCAAACTTGGCAAACAGCTATCGACTTTATTGATCAGGGAAATCGTGTCTTTGATCCGTAGGCAAGTAGGCAAATTAGATGGACTTAGCAGGAAAGCTTTTAGTGTCATACGGAGGGCGCGCCATGACACAAAAGCGACTCACGTTGTGTGCGGTCCTCACTGTTCTCACCGTTACGACTCTATCGGTCCAGCAGAGTTTGGGTGAAGTGAGGATCGCACAAGCAAAGGTGCTCAACGGGCAAAGTTTGAGCGAGGGTCTGAGCGAAACGGTCGGCATCGAACCACTAGCAAAAATTCGGATCGGCGGATCACCATCACTAGGTGCCTTGCCACAGTCCAAAGCGGACAATTTGTTCGTGAGATTACCGAATTCTGAGCAGGAATTATTCCAGGACCGAGCCTTGCCAGCGATATCTTACGATTGGAAAACAGCCCGATTTTGCCACCCACCACTCTATTTTGAAGAAGCTAGCTTGGAACGTTACGGGGTCACGGCAGCCCCGTCGCTGCAACCGGTCGTCTCCGCAACACGGTTCGGATTGAACATCATTGCCCTGCCATTTCGCCTCTTGGAAATGTCCGGTTGTCCTTCGCTCTGTGAGCCAGCACGCGGTAAACCAGTGCCGAGTGAGCCGGCCAGGTGAGCGAAGTTCTTGAAAAAACTCGATGGCATTCTGATTGAGTCTGGTCAGTGCTGTTTTTTTGGCCCGGGATTTTTCTTCAATAACGCGTCTTGAGAAGGCCTCTGGTAATGTGGGTGAACTTGGCAGGTGGTTGTTTGGCATATACTGATAGCACTGTCCAAAATCCTTTAACTCCCACGAGGGCAAGGTGTTCCGGTTGTTGCGATTATTTCTTTTCTTCCGGTAATTCTCACGATAACGTCATTTTCGACCCGATAAAATAAATCGGTACGCAGCTGAATTCTGCCTGCCATGCTTGTTTGAGGTCATCGACAATTACTGTCTTTGCGCGGCTATTTGCTCATGATGTCCTGCCGCATATTGCCACTGGCTCTCCCTGTCGCGTTCCCTTTGGTTATTGCGCTTCTACTGGTTGCTGGTTGTCGCTCGACCGCAAACATGGACTTGGCAACGGCACAGTTTGAGAAAGAACCTCAGCTTGAAACTGCTTCCTACGATCTAAAATTGTGCGCTGCAGAAATAGCCTACCCGGTTGTCGAAAAATACAATCAGAGTCCGTCAGAATGGACACCTCCCGACACAATACGGCATCCCAGTGAACGTGTTCCCTGGCCACTCACGCTACAGGAAACTATCGAACTGACACTGGCAAACAGCCGCGTCATTCGAGAGCTTGGCGGTACGCTGTTAGAGACTCCAGAGGGGCTTGCCTCAAAGTATGACGTTGCCTTGCAGGACGCCAACGCCATTCGCGGTACCCACGCTGCACTGAGCGAATTTGACGCGCAATTTACGACGAGCCTTTTTCTCGGAAACGTCGAATCAAGGTCACGAACCAATGGAGTTTTGAATCCGAGCAACGCAGGTAGCCGCTTTGGTATTCTTAATCTCGCGATCAGTAAGACTGCCGCTACCGGGACTCGTTTTTCGCTCGGCAACGTTACCGAGTATCAGCGACCGCGGGGGATAGGAAATTTTCAGAGTCACATTTGGGATACGGCCGTTGCCGCAGAAGTCAGGCACCCGCTCTTGCGCGGTGCCGGGATCCAGTTCAATCGGATTGCAGGACCGAATGCGATTCCGGGACGATATCGCGGACTTCTTTTAGCACGCTTAAATACTGATATTGAATTAGCTGAATTTGAAACAGCGGTGCGCAATCTACTTTGGCAAGTGGAAAATGCCTATTGGCGGTTACATCTGGCCTATCGGATTGTTGATGCGGAGACGAAAGGACGCGACATTGCCTTAGAGGTATGGCGAGTTGTCAAAACGCAGTACGAAATGGGAGAGGCAGACCGAGAGCAAGAAGCTTTGGCACGGGAACGATATTTTGCAGCACAGATCGCCTTGCAGAATGCGATTAGTGGGATGCCGCGCGTTATGGCAACAGCGCGGCCCACCGAAATCGCGGTGGCCGGCTTTGCGGGTGGGTTACTCGCGTCGGAACGAAAACTGCGTTATTTGATGGGGATTCCAGTAAGTGACGGACGTTTGATTTTTCCGGCCGACAAACTGACACGGATTGATGTCGTCTTCGATCGCCAGGAATCAGAAGCAATGGCCCAGGAGCGACGTATTGAAGTGCGACGGCAGAAGACCCAGGTCCGACGCCGAGAGCTTGAACTCATTGCCGCGCGCAACTTCGTGCGTCCTCAATTAGACTTGGTGGGACGCTACGGTTTGAGTGGTTATGGTGACGAGCTTTTGGCAGGAACTCGCCAGGCACGCCCCAATAGGTTTACCGATCTTTTTGGGGATGGGCTTGATGATTGGCACATGGGATTCGAATTCAGCATGCCGATTGGGAACCGCATCGGCCACGTCGCAGTTCATCATGCCAAGCTGGGCCTTGCGCGGCAGCAGAGCCTGATGAAGGAGCAAAAACTTCGTGTGACCCATGAACTGACTGCGGCGTTTGCTGAATTGGATCGTGCATTTATGATATCGCGATCGAATGTTGATCGGCGCGTTGCTGCGGCCGAACGTACCGAGGCAGTCCGTGCCAAGTATGATATCGGTGAAGTCAGCTTGAATATTGTGCTGGATGCGGAACGGCGCAGTGTGGAAGCGGATGTTGCCTTTTTTCAATCTGTAGTCGATTACAATCTTGCCCTGACAAATGTTCATCTGGCGCGGGGAACTTTTTTGGAATACGCCAATGTGTCGCTGGCAGAAACGTCATTTTCTCGTCAAAGTAAATTGGCTAGAAAAAAAGAGATTCGAGCAATTCGCATCCCCGTTCTTGCTGCTCCAGAGCTTTCTGAATCCGGGGAGCCAACTCCTTTCAAGCAAACGTCAACGACTCGCTAGGTCTGGTGAAAGTTTTCATTGGGCTACCGATTCGTGCCAAGCTGCTTCCCGTATTCGCCTTGCTGAGCGATTTGGTTTTGAGTTGGTGCAGATGCCTCCAAATACGCAGGCTAGGCAATTCATGCGTGACTCTACAGCTGCAAAGATTCCCGCTTTGAGTCGATTAGTCAAGGAAAATTTTGCGACGGTCCCCAAGTTCGTCTGAGTTTCAACTATCATACTTCGATGTGTCATTGGCTGACGCATCAGGTGTTTTCACTAAACGAATTTCTCATTCGCCACCAAGCAGAGGTTCATGCGGCAATGGGTTCCAACGCGATTATACAATTTACTTCCCTGGTGTGTTTGTTGCTTGGCGGAGCGAACGCGTCGGAGTCAGTGCATATTGAAGTTGCAGGTGAACTGTTTGTCGATCTAGATGCAGCTGATGAAACGGCTGCCGAAGATACGTGGAATAACGCCGGTACGATTGGTGATTTTGAACGGATTGGTGATCCGAGAGTTCGTCGNATTGCAGGGATCACCGCTGTTGAATTCAATTGGGGNGAATCGAANGACGCCTGGCGTTGTTTGGATGTCGTACCTGAGANTTTGGTTGGNCTTTCTCCCACNCGCAGCGTCGAAGTCTGGGCTTTNAATCCTGCGATTGCAGCTGAGGAACCGTTGGTCGCCATTGCTCGACGTGGCGGACCGTTTGGAAGCTGTTTTAACTTTAATTACGGCAGNGCNGGTCACGGGGCAGTGACCCATTGGGGAACTTCGGACATCGGCTGGGGAGAACTTCCTGCAGCGGGACGTTGGCATCACCTTGCGATGACTTTTGACGGTCAAATGATCCGTGTTTTTGTAGATGGCCGTGAAACCAATCGGGAACCGGTAGGACGAAATGGTATTCGATCGCATGGCGGATCACGCATTGTGATCGGTACTGGAATTCGTCCAGACAATGAGCCGGAGTTTGGTGATCTACGTTCGACCCTGGCAATTGCGAAAGTTCGCATCCATGACGGTGTCCTCACTCCGGATCAGGTCTTTCATAATTTTTATCTGGAGTCTGCCAGTTTAGGTTTGATTGAGAATCCCGGTGAGTTGCGTTTTATCAAAACGCCAGCCAGTGAGGCATTCAGAGAAACCAAAAATGGCCTTGAGTATTCGGCCTTGATCGATGTGAGAGGTTTACCACTTCCTAAGCTCACGATGGTATCGCCCGTCAAGGCTGTGATTGAACGCCTCACGCCCGAACGGCACCGCTTGACATATCAAGTACCCCACCAGCAGCAAGGCACCATCAACTTTGCGATTGTTGCCAACAACGGCAAGCATTCAGCAAACGCAGCCTGGCAAGTGCGGCTCCGGCCACTGCATTTTTCTACTCAATTACTGGCGCTGGATACGAATGAGTGTTGTGACATTGCCGACGTGAATCGCGATGGTCGGCTTGATGTGATCGCTGGTCGCTCTTGGTTTGCGGCGCCGGAGTTTGTTCCCAGGCCATTGCGCTCGATCAGTGAATTTGGTCGTGATTATACGGCAAACAATGGTGATCATGCGCTCGATGTCAATGGTGATGGTTGGGTCGATGTGGTTGCGGGGTCTTTTAATGAGACGCAGATTCATTGGTATCAGAATCCGGGTAAAGAAGGTTTGACATTTGGTAAGCAATGGCAAGCTCATTTATTGGTTGATACCGAAGTCAAAGATAACGAGATGACTTCGCTCTATGACATTGATGGCGATGGCAGGCCTGAATTGTGGGTTAATAGTTGGAATGTGGCGAACCCCATGTTGGCCTGGAAACTTGTATCACGTGGTGAAGACGAAGTTGGGCTGGCAAAAATAGAAATTAGTCCCAGAGGAAATGGACACGGACAAGGTTTTGGCGACGTCAATGGCGATGGCTTGACAGATGTCCTGTTTCTCAACGGTTGGTACGAGCAACCAGCAAACGACGCTTTGGACTCGCATTGGAAATTACATCCTGACTGGCACTTAAGTGAGGCCAGTTGCCCCATTTTAATTCGTGATGTTAATGCGGATGGGTACAACGATGTCGTCTATGGGAATGGCCATGGTTACGGTTTGTATTGGATGGAGCAAGGCACTCCAGGCGATGACGGCACGACATATTGGAAAAAACATGTCATTGACAGTTCCTTTTCCCAAGCGCATGTCTTGCATTGGGTCGATCTGGATGATGACGGGCAGGATGAATTGATAACGGGAAAAAGAGTACGTGCGCATTCGGGTAGCGACCCGGGGGCAAGAGAAAATGCGGAAGTCTATTTTTATCGATGGGACCGAGATCGCCAAATTTTCACGCGTTACACAATAGCGTCCAATGGCGTTGGTACGGGACTGCAGATTCGCGCCGGCGATATGAATCAAGATGGTCGTACGGACCTCGTGGTGGCCGGAAAATCTGGCACTTATCTTCTCGTGAATCAAGGTGTACGCGTTCCGGAAGAGCTCACTGATGAGACGATTGTGGAGCAGGGACCGATAGAATTAAGGGATGGCGATCGAGTTGTTTTTTTGGGAAATAGTCTCATTGAACGTGCTCAACGTTTTGGTTTCATTGAAACGGCTTTAACGAGTCGTTTTCCAGACAGTCGGATTGAATTTCGCAATATAGGTTGGAGTGGAGACACCGTTTTTGGAGACTCGCGCGCTCCAGGGCGAACGGGTGCGGTTTTTGGCACTGCTGCACAAGGATTTGAAAATCTTGTGCAGCAGGTGCGGGATACCGCTCCCACACTCATCGTAGTGGGTTACGGTTTTAACGAGTCCTTTGCAGGTAAGGAAGGAATCGAAGATTTTCGCGTTGGTCTGCGACGACTCCTAACCGCGTTAACCGGGATCACGCCACGCGTACTCGTTTTGTCAACGACACCACAATTTGAGACGTCTGGCGACGCCGAATCCGCCTTAATCAGGAATCGTCAATTATCGACGTATTCGAACTCGCTGGCACTGGAAGCTGTTGACTTGCAGGCCTCATTTGTCGACATCTTCACCGCCTTGGACGAGTCTAACAGCAAACTGGCAACGAAGTTTGGGATCCATCTTACGGAACTCGGTTATCAGCAGATTGCTACAACGATCGAGTCGGCGTTAGCTCCCGGGGCGAAGTCATGGAATCTTGTCATTCAAGATAACGAGGTGCTTCGTGCAGATGCTGTACGTGTCACCGATTTTTTCACGGATCCTACAGTGACACGGATGACCGTTGTCGACCATCATTTGCCAGTCGGCGGAGAAGCTAGAACTCTGCAATTGGTAGGTGTTCCCAGGGGAAATTATGTGGTCCAGATAAATGGAGTTGAAGTTGCTGCCGGAGACCATAGCCGACTGGACACCGGCATTAAGTGGATGCAGGGAGCACCCTACGAACAGGCAAGGACTTTACGGCAGACCATTATCCACAAGAACCGTTTGTTTTTTCATTCCTGGCGACCTCGAAATACGGCTTTCATTAGCGGGGAACGGAAGGATGAACAGTCGCCTAGTCACGGAGATGTCCCTGATTTCGTTCCCTTGGTTGTTGAGCAAGAAGCGATTGTTGCAAAGTTAAAACGTCCCCGCCCCTACACCATTGAAATCAAACAAAAGCAATAACCCGCGCTCATTGTTGGCCGGCATGATGTATGTCAACGCGATGACCTGCCAGCATGGAAATACTCCCATGAAAACAATTGCCGTCTTTTTCTTTGCGGTCTCTGTTGTCGTTGAATCGGCATGCGGTCAAGGAGATCTTAGGGACATTCCATCGCTTGATCCTGAGGTCGAGCGTAGGTCTTTTGTCGTAGCTAAAGATTTCGACGTAAATTTGTTTGCTGCGGATCCGTTGGTCCGCAAACCGGTGCAAATCTCTTTTGATGGGGCGGGGCGTTTGTGGGTTGCCAGCCCGACGATGTATCCGCAAATTCGCCCAGGTGATAAAGAGAACGATCGAATTGTGGTGATTGAAGATCGCGATGGAGATGGTCAAAGTGACCACGTGCGGGTATTTGCCGAGGGGCTGATGATGCCGACTGGCATATTACCGGGAGACGGGGGTGTCTATGTAGCTCATGGAAATGAAATTATCCATCTAGCAGACACAGATGGCGATGGCCGAGCCGACCGGCGACAAATCGTCATCGATGGCTTTGGAACGGAAGATACCCATCACGTAATTCACTCTCTACGGTGGGGACCTGATGGCCTCCTTTATTTTCATCAGTCGTACTATATCTCCAGCCACGTCGAGACGCCGTTTGGGGTTCGGCGCATGAATGGTGGTGGTATCTGGCAATTGGACACCCAAACTGGGCGTCTTGAGCCGTATGTGCATGGACTTGTCAATTCCTGGGGCCTGAGGTTTGATCGATTTGGGCAGTCGTTCGCGACGGACGGTGCAGGGGGGGAGGGCATCAACTACGTATTTCCCGCCGCGACCATGGTCGCGACTCCCCATTCGTCGCGCGTGCTGCATGGCTTAAATCCCGGAAGTCCGAAACATGCAGGTTTGGAGATTCTCAGCGGTCCAGCTATCCCGCCGGTTTGGCGAGGACGGTTAATTGCTGCTGATTTTCGAGCGAACCGAGTCAATAGCTTTGTTGTTACGGAGGAGGCCAGTGGATATGTTTCCGAAAAATCTGAAGACCTCGTGCATTCGTCGCACGTTTCATTTCGACCCGTTGACATGACGATCGGACCAGATGGGGCGATCTATATTGCCGATTGGTACAGCCCTATAATTCAGCATGGCGAGGTCGATTTTAAAGATTCCCGACGAGACCGGATTCATGGTCGCATTTGGCGATTCTCTGCCAAGAACGCAAAACCGGTACCGCGACCCCGTATCGAAGGAGCCAAGCCTCGAGAGTTGGTTGCTTTCCTTGCTTCGTCGGATGCGTGGACACGTGAGCATGCTCGTCGAGAAATGTACGAACTTGCCCGCAGTCACAAAAACGTCGTGTTGAATGCACTTGATGAATGGGTTGCTAGTTTAAGGCGGGAGCCGTCCGACGACCCTCTCCGGTTGGAGGCACTATGGGTTTTTCAGACCATCCGCACACGTCGTGTGCAACTCTTACGACAGCTCATGAACTCACCAGATCATCGCGTTCGGGCCGCAGCAATTCGCGTTCTCGGCGCTTGGCAAAACGACTTGCCCAATGTTCTTGCCTTGTTGCAACCAGCAGTTCATGACGATCATCCACGCGTTCGTTTGGAAGCGGTGCATGCATTGCGGAAAATTCCCTCACCGCAGTCAGCAGTTATTGCGTTACAAGCCCTGGATCATCCGATGGACCGATTTCTGGACTTTGCGATTTGGCGTACGTGTCGGGACCTCAGCGATCACTGGTTGCCGGAATTAGAATCGGGAGAATTGGACTTTGGGGGCCACTCTCATCATTTGTCGTTTGCATTGCAGGCTGCTGAAACACCACAGATCGTTAGCCGTTTGGTCGAGTTGTTGTCTGCGGCTGAAGTGTCACTGGAGCAAATCCGTAAGACCGGAAAAATCATCGCGGCACTTGGCAATGCCTCCGAGTTAGATGCGGTTCTCAACTTAGCTCTGCAGAAAGAAAAAAACGATCAACCAGCTTTATTGGCTTTGCTCGATGTTTTAGTTGCGGCCGCTGCCGACCGACAGCTTCAGCCCACGACTCCAACGGACATTCGCACCATGATTGAAGGCCGTCAGGCAATCGCCCCAAGTGTGCTGCGACTTGTCGGACTTTGGCATTTAGGCGAATTTCGTGATCAGCTTGTGTTGCACGCTCAGCAGGGAGTACCGCCGTTACGCGAAGCGGCGATCGAGTCGCTGGCCGACCTAGGAGAAACTGAAGATCTTTTAACACTTCTCGACCTCACCACCGATAAGTTCCCGATTGCTACACAGCAACTCGCATTAGTGGCAATGATTCGGGCGGACGTCAGCGCGGGTGCTTCCCATGCGATTCAGTTACTCAATCGCTGGCCTGCCGAGATCGATGTCTCGAGCATTTTTCATGCATTTCTCGAACATCAAGACGGTCCTGATAAATTACAGCGGGTGTTGACAGGAAAGGCTATCCCTCCTGACTTTGCAAAGATCGGTGTGCGTGTTTTTCGTAGTTCGGCATTGGACTTTTCGTCAATCGTTGACACGATCAAGAAGGCGGGAAAGATCCAAAGCAAGACTTGGAACTTTACTGATATGCAACGGCAGGAATTCTTGGAAGAAGTCGTTCATAGTGGAGATGCAGTACGCGGAGAGCAAATTTTTCGACGGCACAATTTGGCTTGCCTGAAATGTCATGCAGTGGCTGGTGCCGGTGGCAGAGTCGGACCTGACTTGGTTAGCGTCGGGGCTAGCGCGCCGGTTGACTATCTTCTTGATTCGCTACTCAAACCTGGGAAGAAAATAAAAGAGAATTACACTTCGATCGTGGTGGCGACGGATGAAGGTCAGGTTTTTTCTGGTATTCGAGTCAATCAGACAGATACTGTGTTAACCTTGCGCACTTCGGAAGACACAGAACTGTCCATTGCAACTGAATCGATTGAACAACAAAGGACAGGAGGGTCGTTGATGCCGGTGGGATTGGTCGATGAACTGACTCGCCGTGAATTGATTGACCTTGTCTGTTTTCTTTCCGAACTAGGTAAACCAGGGCCTTTGGCGATCGGAAACGCAAATGTTGTCAGAAGCTGGAAGGTGCGTCCTGTTGTCGCGGATGTCAATAAAGAGGTTGCCTGGACATCATTTTACAGCACCGTGTCTGGTGAGTTGCCGCTGGTGGAAATAGGCGAACGATTTTCTGATATGTTTTCGCCAAAGGAATTTCAAGTTCGTTTCGAAATCGATGTGACAACGCCTGGGACGGTGCAATTTGAATTTAACGGCACTTGGCGTTGGGAAGACCTAGGGGAACGTCAGAGTCCTCTCACGCTGACTTTGACGCGAGGTCGGCATCAAGTAGGCTTTCTGGTTTCTGATGAGGAAATTGCTCGAGCTACGGTTCGGCGGGTCGAACTGACGGATGTTGTCGGCTCTTCGGCCAAAGCACAGTTAGTGGGTGGAAAGTAAAATTGCTCGGCAGGTCCCTTCTGCGAGCATGTCACCTTCGTTATGGTGCGAGGGGTAAAGGAGTTTGCAATGACGAAACCACATGTCTTGGTCACCGATTGGTTAATCCCAGATTTCGATATTGAAAGAAACGCTTTTGAGACTGCGGGGTGTACGTGGTCCATGCCGACTTGGAGTCCACCGGCTCCGCCTGCAGACGAACTCCATCAGCAGTTGCTGGAGCGAATCCGCAGTTCGGAACAGATTGATGCGGTACTTTTTCAACTTGCTCCGCTCAATGCTGAAGTTATTGATGCATTGTCGGGCAATTGCAAAATCATGCAGCGTGTTGGGATCGGGCTGGATAATGTAGATTTGGAGTATGCCGCGCAACGTGGGATCGAGGTTCGGAATGTTCCCGACTATTGTACGCAAGAAGTTTCGGTGCAAGCGATGGCAAAGCTTTTGTCGATGCATCGCCAATTGTCGCAGACGCACCAGGCGTTGTTGAAAGGGCCTTGGTTGGATCGGCCACCGCAGCCCATTACGCGGCTCAGCGATCTCACACTGGGGCTCATTGGCCTGGGGAGAATTGGAAAACAGGTGGCTGAGTGGATGGGGCCTATGGTGGGACGCATCTTGTTTTATGACCCGTATCTTGAATCGGTACCGAGTGATTGCCAAAGCGTTAGTCGCGATGAGTTACTGCGTGAAGCAGATTTAATTTCACTCCACTGCCCTTTGACCTCAGAAACTCGCAATATCATCGACGAACCTGCCTTGCGTCTCGTCAAACCGACTGCCATTCTCGCCAACACGGCGCGCGGTGGTTTGATCGATGCAGCGGCTCTTGCGGATGCTTTGTTTGGCGGACGCTTGGCGGCTGCGGCTTTGGATGTCTTCGACCCTGAAGTGCCGTCTGCAGATTCCCCGTTGAGACGACTCCCGAACGCTTTTCTCACTAGCCATACTGCGTGGTACAGTGAGGAATCGAAAGTTGAAGTGCGCACGAAAGCCGTGGCGAACATCTTGAATAAAATTGCCAACTGAAACCGGTCAAAAGTCTCTATCATGCCCCCCACATCCGCAGAAAATCAGAGCCAATTTTTGGAGTTTGTTCAGAAATATGCGTTTCAGTTGCGTTCTTCAGCGACATTGCCTCAGTCCCGACAAGCATGGGACGAGCAACGTACGCAATTGCGTGCACGCTTGCTCGCCTCCTGGGGAGGCTTTCCGCAGACGCCTAGCCCGTTAAAGCCACGTGTTGTGGGGCAATTTCAAAGGGATGGGTATTGCGTTGAAAACGTTTTGCTGGAGACTCGACCGGGGATCCAGATGACCGCCAATATTTACCTTCCCGACGGAGATGGTCCCCATCCCGCAATGCTTTGCGTGCACGGACACTGGCCGCTTGCGAAGCACGAACCGACGGTGCAAAAACGTTGTATCGGTTTGGCGCGTTTGGGGTTTGTAGTTCTCATGGTGGATGCTTTTGGTGCTGGTGAGCGTGGGATCCAGCCGGAATTGGGCGAATATCATGGAGAAATGGTTGCGGGCACACTTTGGCCCACCGGCTTGGCACTGGCAGGCCTGCAAGTTTATGAGAATATGCGAGCGGTCGATTATCTGACCAGTCGAACCGAGGTGGATGCGGAGCGAATTGGTGTTACTGGTTGTAGTGGGGGCGGCAATCAAACGATGTATGTCGGAGCGATCGACGAGCGTTTGAAATGTGTGGTTCCGGTCTGTTCGGTTGGCACCTACCAAGCGTACCTAGGTGCGGCCTGTTGTATGTGTGAAGTGACGCCTTCTGCATTAACCTACACCGAAGAGTCAGGTGTGCTGGGGTTAGTAGCGCCAAGGGCCTTGATGTTGATCAATGCGACGCAAGACGCTTTTCAGTTTTCTGTCGGTGAGGCCAGAAAAACATTTGAGCAATTGCAGCACATCTTTCGTTTTTACGGACGACAAGAAGCAGCCCGTCACGTCAGCATCGAGGCTGATCATGGTTACAATCGAGCCATGCGTGAAGCCATGTACGGTTGGGTGGTGCGTCATTTAAAAGGTCAGGGAGATGGTGCGCCGATCGAAGAAGGTGAGATGACCACGGAAGCTGCCGAGACCTTGCGTTGCTTTGCAGGCGGCAAGCGTCCCACAACATTTGTGACTGTCCCGCGGTTTGCTGCTGCCGAAGCGCGTCGCCTGCTGCAGGCCAGGCCGATACCGAATCACCGACAGCATTGGGAATCAGATCGGTTGTTGATGGTCTCAGCTTTGCCAAAAAGTCTGGGGATTCGTAAGAATCGACTTGAATCTAGTACGATTTCCGAGCGTCGCCAGAATGGAGATTGGAGTTCGTTCGAGGTGACATCTGAACCGGGGGTTAGCTTGCGGGTGAGCCGATTTTCCAAGGGCAGGAAGGTAGGTAAACTCAAGCTAATGCTCGATTTTGAAGCGAGTGTTCCGTTCGAGGAAGCAGAGGTCGACGAGTGGCGCATCGTACAGGCAGATTTGAGGGGGACGGGAGCATTGGCCAATTCAAATGATGGTGTTGGCCGTGCTGTGGACCATAACTCAGCGGAGTGGTCGATGTGGATCGGACGCCCCCTTTTGGGACAGTGGGTAGAGGACGTGCGCCGAATTCTCGATGCAGTGGAGCAAGAGGATGGTCAACTCCCTGAAGAAATTATGGTAGTGGGCCGGTCGGTTGCAGGAATTGTTGCTTTGTGCGCCGCAGCACTGGATGTGCGGATTACGCGTTGTCAAATGATCGGCAGCCTCACCAGTTACATCAGTGACATCGCCTATGAAAAACAGCGGTTGGGAATTATGGTTCCCGGAATACTCCGGGATGTCGGAGACATCCCACATATCGCTTCCTTGGTTTCGCCTCGGCCTTTGTTGATTACAGGAGGGGTCGATGGAGGCGGCGCGGTGAGGACGCTCCAGCAGTTGCGAGAAGACTTTGCCTATGCTTCGGCTGCATTTGGGCTCGATGGTGCACACAAGAGTCTGCAAATTGTGGCTGGACCGGATTCATGATCTTGGTTTTGTCCCGCTTGGCCTTATCCCGTCCGGGGCTCTTAAAACGCTGGAAATGCCTGTCAGGCCGTGCTGTTTGTATGTTTTCCGGCTACAATCAAACTATCTAAGTTTTCACATTTTTAGTCTAGGTTAGCCAAAGATCTTGCCATGATGTCGTTGACAACTTTGCTGCTCATAACGGTTTCTGCAAATCCTGATTTCAGCCGCGACATTCGGCCTATTCTGGCCGACAAGTGTTTTGCCTGCCACGGCCCGGACGCCGAGCAACGTAAAGCCGGACTGAGACTCGATGTTGCCGAGCAGGCTGTCGATCTGCTGGCGTCTGGTGAACGAGCAATTGTTCCCGGCGACACAGCAAATAGCGAACTCGTTCGGCGGATTCTCAGTCAGGATTCGGACCTGGTCATGCCACCTGAGGAAACAAAGAAACCGTTGACCGCCGAAGAGAAAACGTTGTTGGAAGAGTGGGTCGCTGCGGGTGCGAAGTTCAATCAACACTGGGCCTTCGTGGCGCCCCAGAGGCCGGCGCTTCCCGCAGTAAAAACAGTGGATTGGGTCAAAAATGAGATTGATGCTTTTGTATTGGCAGGCCTTGAAGAAGCGCAGATGAGACCGTCTGCAGTAGCAGATCGAATCACCCTCATTCGTCGCCTTTCGCTCGATCTGCGGGGATTGCCCCCGACGGTCGCTGAAGTGGATGCGTTCCTCCATGATCAATCTCCGCATGCTTATGAACGCTTGGTAGATGGCCTGCTTGCCTCAGAGCATTTCGGCGAACGCATGGCGCAAGCGTGGCTTGATCTTGCCCGCTTTGGTGATACGAACGGTTATCACGCCGACAGTGATCGAACCATGTGGTTGTACCGAGATTATGTTATTAACGCCTTCAACGAAAACAAACCTTATAGCCAATTTATGCTCGAAAACGTGGCTGGCGATTTAATGCCGGATGTCACGGACGAGACCCGTATTGCCTCTGGATTCAATCGGTGCAATACGTTCAATGAGGAGGGCGGCGCGGACCCCGATGAATTTTATGTTGCTTATGCAGTGGATCGCGCGAACACGATAGGGCAAGTATTTCTTGGGTTGACAGTTGGTTGCGCGCAGTGCCATGACCATAAATACGATCCCATTACGCAGAAAGACTATTACCAGTTATTTGCCTTTTTCAACAGTGTCGAGGGAGAGGTGGGAGCTGGTGGTCCGGGTGGCTACCACGGCAAAGAGTTGCCGCCTCTGTTACCCGTTGCAACGCAGGAGCAGCGCGATATTTTGGACGCGTTTCCGGAGCAAACCAAAGCACTGAAAAAGCAGCTCGAAGTTGAGTTGGCTCGATTTGATCAGCCTCTGGAGGAGTTCGATGCGGCGCTACAGCAATGGATTAAGGAGAT
>JAKVBY010000042.1 GCA_022446825.1 Pirellulaceae bacterium | reverse complement strand
AGAAATCGCAGCGGGTTCAGCCACCTTTCGGTTGAATCCGCTGTTTTTTTGGGGTGGGCAAATGGTGGCAATATACGGGAAAGCATTTATGGGCCCTGGAGAATGGTCGTGATCTGTTCGGTAGAGTTGGCGAATTCAAGGCGAACTCGCGTCTGTCGGGAGAGGCCTTTACTTGCCCCAATCACGTCGTCTTGAAGGTTTAGTCTACAGAGAGTGAACCTTGTGCCTTTAACCCCTTTTTTGCCACAGCGTAACATTAGTTGTGCCTGTCTTTGTAAGGCGTCTTTTTTTCCAGGTTTTATCGAGCTGCAAGATTAGTGTAAAGCGAGATTGAAGGGTGCCTGCACAGCCTGATTCCGGGTCGAGCCATCTTCTGCTGGAGGTTGCCATTGAAAGCCCTATCTGCGACGTTTCGGCATTCCTTGACTCGTTCTGGGCCATTCGTTATGGTTACGGTGTGGTGCCGTATGCGCGGTTCGTGTAGCCGTCCCTGCGTCGTCTGTACGGGTGGAACGCAAGTCGTGATGTGCGACGCGTCGGTTCCGTTTATTTTCGAATATGTCGACTGCGATGTTTGGCAAGCCCTCGGGGATCGTCGCGATGGTTGTTCAGTCGACGCTGTGGTGCTCGCAGCTGTGTGCTCGCAATGGTGAGTAGTTAATTTGATTGGAATCGCCTGCGGTATTAACAATGCGATTGATAATCTGCAGGGAATGTTTTTACGGGTCGGTCGGGTTCTACCGATCGACCTTTCCTTTTTTGTGTTGATGAGGAATACGATGAAACAACAAAAGATCTTATTGCTGTTGGTTGGAATTGGATTAATCATGGTTGCAGGCTGTGGTGGTGGCGAGGCAGGTGATCTTGTTCCTGTAACGGGAACCCTCACGTTGGATGGCGAGCCTTTGGATAATGCGACGGTGACAATGCAAGTTGAGGGTGCTCCGAGAGTCTTCACCGGCCAAACTGACGAGACGGGAAAATTCGAAATCTTCAAAGGATGTCGTCCCGGTAAAGCAAAAGTAATGGTTGCAGCAACCCAAGCTCAAGACGCTGACCCGATGGAGGTTGGTGTTAAGGGTACAGTCAATGCAAATCCATCCGCTGGCCAGGATTATGGTGCCTCCGTTGCCAGCCAGTCTGGAGGGGAACGTGCTGACGAACAGCGAGCGGAAGGTAATGAAACCTTAGGTGAGGAAGTTGTTGAAGCGGAAAGTTTGATCCCCGCCAAGTACAATCAGTTCCGTACAAGTGGACTAGAGGTTGAAGTCAAAATGGAGGGAGAAAATAATTTCACGATCGAATTAACCAGTGAAGGCTAGTTTTGCGATTCTCATTGGATGGACGCATCATCTGTGACGACAGCGACGTCGAGCGAGCTGTTTTGTACACCGTTCTGAACTCGCTGGTGGTTGCGGGAAAAGTGGATCTTCGGATTATTAATTTCCGGGTTCTTGATGTTGAAGTATTCGAAATGAGATCGTTCTGGCCGAAATGGTTTAAATGAAAATCGCGTGAGTGTTTTTTGATACTCCGTTGAAAACCGTAGGTTTAAGCTTGTCTAGAAAGCGTCTAGAAAGCACTGTGCAGCGTCTTGGGGATGTCAGCAACTCGAGACGCTGCCCTTGGCTTTCAGTCCTGTCTTCGGTTTGGTTCGGACCAGAGGAGGGTGATTCGATGTTCGGAAAAGAGATGCGGCGCGTGTCCAGGCGTGGATTCACACTTGTCGAAATGTTAGTGGTGATTGCGATCATTGGGGTGCTGGTTTCCCTGCTGATGCCTGCAATTCAAGCAGCTCGCGAATCGGCCCGTCGTATGTCGTGTGGGAATAAGTTGCATCAAATTGGTGTGGCAGCGCATGCATATCATGATCACTGGCAGAGATTTCCCCTCATGGGAACTTTTTCCAGTGATATTACCTCCAATAGTCCATACAAAAACTACAATGCAAGTCGTGGTAGTTTCATGGCGAGGCTATTGCCGTTTATGGAAGAACAGTCGCTCTACGACATGTTGAACTTCGACCTTTCTGGACCCACGGACCATGGGGCACCCGATTTGTGTGCCATTTCGATGGCACAGCCCGGCGATGCTTTGCCGGGGAACGGTATCCGCTTTGAAACGGTATGTGATGGGCGGGGAAAGCGGTTGCGATCTTATGTCATTTCGGGTCTTTTATGTCCCTCCGCTTCGATCATGGTGGGGTCAGGACAGCATGCTGGTGAAAATGTGCGCGAGGCTGCCGCATTGACGACGTACGCTTACAACCTGGGTGCAGCTGACATGGTAAATGCAAGCGGTGCTTGTGCGCAATACGCCAATGCAGGCGGTTATTTCAAGTTCACAAATCATCCAGGGATGGCTCCTCAGGGTCTTACCGATGCCGGGTTTAACAGTTCGGGAGTTGCCGCGCGTGGCATTTGGGCAGCCAGCTTGGACGACATTCAGAATGTCGATGGTGCAGCCCATACTATTCTGATTGGTGAGTACCTGCCCGATGATTCTGCGTTCAATGCCGGCGATTCGACGATCGGAACGATTGGTGGCGATGCCTTGCGGGGTTGGATGAATTTCGACACTGGTTGGAACACGACTAACTGCCCAGTGAATCATCCGATGCGAGGTATTGACCTCATCTGGGACACAGAAAAGTACGGCCCCTTTGGCCCTTGTAATGATCGGGAGATTGCTGTTTGTGCTCAGGGTTTTCGTTCCGACCACCCCGGTGTCATTCAAGTTGTCATGGCGGACGCATCAGTGCAGGTAATTGCCGATGAAATCGATTATGCAGTTTGGCAGGCACTGGGTGACCGTCGCGATGGTACTGTTGTCGAAGCGGCCATGTTGAGCCCTTAGACCGGCCATTTTGCGGAGGTCCGGGTGGCCTTGTAGAGGCAGACGAGGCGCGCGCGGATGCACTGTGTAGGATGTTGGCTGTTCCGATTGTTCCGTGGCTGATTTTGTCAAAAGTCTTAACGGCAAAGCATCAAGGATTTGGAGGCTTAAAAGTCGCGCGGATCATTTGCTCACGGAAGAGGAAGTCACGCAAAAAATCTGCACAAAGACGATGTCCGTAGGCGTTCCAGTGCCCATCATCGTTACCTTCGATCAACTGTAGTGTTGAAATCGATTCGTTAGCAAAGGCTTGGTCCAGGTCAAAGTATTTGATCTCGGTGTTGGCCAATCCCGTCTGCAGGCGGGTTTCGAAATGTTGCACATCGGTGGGATCGTCTGCCAGAAATGCACCAAATTTCATCAAGACGAAGTCACATCCCCGAGACTCACAATCGCGAGCCAATTTCCGCAGGATCGCCGCTGTGAGATCGAGGGCCCCTAGAATATCGTCAGGGTGGATTTCACTCTGCACCTGAGACTGAGTGATCTCGGGTTTCGGGACAGGAACATTGGCCAGGTTGAGCTTGGTGTTGAGGAATAGGGGTTTGTTCAGACCGTACTGGCGAGCGTGAATGTTGTTGACAGGATCGTTGTTTAAGAAGAATGCCAGCACAACGACGTCGGGATCGTATTTGTGTCCCTCATCGATCCAGAACAGATACTCCTGATCGGTTCCCCATCCGGAGACCCCCGCATTAATTACTTCGATGTTTTGTCCGTCAGCGAGATATTCGCGTTCCATTACTTCTGTGAAAATCTCGTCATTCGAAACACCATATCCCCAGGCGTAGGAGTCGCCTAAGACTAAGATTCGTGTCACATGGCTTGGTTTGTCATAGGAAGACTCTTGATCTCGCAACCCCTTTGAATTGATCGTCAAGAAGGCCCCTCCAGTTCGGGACGACCAATGGGGAATATTTCGCCATCCGAGGCGATGATCGTAAAGGTACCTGTAACCGGTACGTTCGTAACCAGGTTCCTGCAAATATAGTGGTGCTGCTTGAAACCGAAACCAGAAATCTTCCGGATCCCAAACGAGCATTTCGCGGTAAGCTAAGAACGTTGTGAGAAGGGCGACACCAAGAACGCTGGATAAGCCCATGGCAGTCAGACGCCATCGCCAACGGCGATTGGTGGGTGTCTTGTCAGGGGAGCTCTGAGATGGGGTGTCGTGATCCTTGAGTTCTGTTTCCTGCATTAGCCATTTTTACCAGAGTTGTTCCAGTCCCCATATCGACGAGATAGGTTAAGTTGAAATGTGCGATTTGTCAGAATGCATCATATCACGGAACCTGCTTAACGATTGGCGCTCACCAGCCAAAGACAAAGTATAAAAAAACTTGTGCCTGAAATTCTACGCAAATAGGTCTAGCAGATGCGCTTGAATGCAAAGAACTCGACTTCTACACTGAAATAGAACCTTGACGCTGCAAACCATTTAACGGCCGATTGATCCATACTGATGCCAATCTCTAGAGGATTTTCTATTTTCGTGCTATTGATCGTGATATTCACGATTGGTTTTGTTTATTGGAAATCTCGGCCGACACTGCAGGAAAGGGTACAGAGTGCTCAGGATTTCATGGAAGGAATTCAGTGGGAACAGGCTCAGGAGGTTGCCGAAGCGATTTTGTTAGAAAATCCACAAGCGATTGAAGCCCGGGTGATCGCCGGACAGGCTGCTACACAACTCGGTTTACACGACACCGCGTTGCAGCATTTCTCACAACTTCCCAACGCCTCCAAGCCACACGAGCTAAATGGCCTTTATGGAGCGGGAGCGCCATCGAATGAGCTGCGTCGTTTGGCGGCTGCCGAACGTTCTTTACGAGAAGCCTTGCGACGCGAGCCGGATCATGTTTTCAGCCACGATCGATTGGCCTTCGTTTTAAGTGTTTCGGGACGCGGATGGGAGAGTACCCGACATTTGATCCAACTTGTTAAAGCACGACGTTTTACCCTCTGGCATTTAATTTGGTTGGGGGACGTTGAACGTCCCGTGGCAACTCAAAATGATCTGCTACCGATGCACCGTGCCAATCCGGATGATCCGCTTCCGTTGTTAGGGATCGCCAGAGATTTGATTCGACAAGAGAATCCTCAGGAAGCCTTAACAGTATTGCGTCAGGCTTTGGCGTTAGAGGAAGATTTGTTGTCAGCACACGTCTTTCTTGGTCAGTTATTTCTGCAAAACGAGAAAGGTTTCATTTCTTGGCATAAGCAATTGCCAAGCCGAGCAGACGATCACCCTGAAACGTGGGTCATTCGAGGGCAGTGGGCTTTGGGATGCAACGAACGCGAGGCTGCAGCTCGTTGTTTTTGGGAAGCTTTACGGCGGGAACCAAACCATCGCTCGGCCTGTTATCAGCTTGGACATTGTCTGCTTGGGCTAGAGCGAGATGAGGAAGCTACCGTTTTTCTGCAGCGCGCAGAAGCTTTGCAGCAACTTTCTCGCGTCACTCAGGACATCGCTCAGGTTGCCCAGGGAAAGTTGTCGAGTGAGGGACTGGAATTGCCCCGGCAAGCGGCAGAACTCTCAGAATCTTTAGGCAGGTTTTGGGAAGCCAACGCTTGGGCCGGTTTAGGGATGAGTCAAGGAGGGGAGCATTGGGCCGAGCCACTTTTGCGTCGTGTCCAACCACGATTGCATGCGCAATTAGGCCAGACAGATCCCGATGTTGACCCAACTCAGGCTCTCGATCTTATTACTTATAAAATCCCCAACGGTCTCTTTCGGCGTGAGCAGTTTGCGCAGTCTCCACGGCAATCAAATCCGGGCAGGCAGATTCACTTTAACGACGTTGCCAATTCGACGGGGATCGACTTCCAATTTTTTAACAGCCCTGATTTGACAACCGAAGGGGCTCGAATGTTTGAAATTACAGGGGGTGGCGTCGCGATTTTAGATTTTGATGGAGACCACTGGCCAGATATTTATTTCTGCCAAGGTTGCAGTTGGCCGCCTAAGGTTGAAGCGAGTGAGAAGAAAGATCAACTTTTTCGCAATGCGAGCGGCCAACGACATATCGATGTCACGCGATCAGCAAATTTGAATGAAGATCAGTTCAGTCAGGGTGCGGCTGTGGGTGACTTCAACAACGATGGTTTTCCAGATCTTTATGTGGCCAATATTGGTGATAATCGTCTTTACCGAAATAATGGAGATGGGACCTTTTCGGACATCTCACGCAGAGCGGGCATTCAAGGAAATAAATGGACTTTGAGCTGCTTGTTGGCGGATTTAAATGGTGATGGCTATGCCGATCTGTACGACGTCAATTATTTGGAGGGCGAGGATGTTTTTTCGAAGATCTGTCGACGCCCTCAGGGTGCCGCCGCCTGTCATCCGAGTTTGTTTCCGAGTGCTGCCGATCAGTTTTATTTGAGCGACGGCGCAGGCGGCTTTCAGCCAATGTCACAGCTTGTGGGGCTTGATGCGGAGCAGGGTTCAGGCATGGGGGTTATTGCTGCGGATTTCTTCAATCGGGGCAAACTGGACCTGTTTGTCTCGAACGACTCGGTGGACAATCATTTTTATTCGAACAGGACTGAAGATTCACACGCACTGCCAAATTTTCAAGAACAAGCAAAGCTGACGGGCCTCGCGGTTGACCAAAGTGGCACAGCCCAGGCTTGCATGGGGATTGCGGCTGGTGATGTCAACGCGGATGGACGGATCGACCTCTTTGTCACCAATCTCTACAACGAGTCGAATACGCTTTATTTGCAAGAGGAAGGGCAACTTTTCCGAGATGCGACAAGACAATATCAACTGCGCGAAGCGAGTTTTCATCGACTTGGTTGGGGCACCCAATTTTTGGATGTGGATCTAGATGGTTGGACCGATTTAATGACGGCTAACGGCCATCTTGATGATCACCGTTTTCAAGGTGAGCCGTATCACATGCAACCACAGCTATTTCATAACACGGGAAAAGCAACGTTTGAGGAAGTTCCGAACAATCTTCTCGGCGGTTATTTTGAAAGGAAAGTACTAGGACGTGGGTTGACGCTAACCGACTGGAACCGTGATGGACGTCCAGATGTCGTCGTCTCGCATTTAGATTCACCAGCTGCATTGCTGTCGAATGAGACAGAGAACGTAGGGCATTTCCTCATCGTTCACCTCCGCGGCGTTCGTTCAGCACGTGATGCCTTTGGAGTGATGGTCACACTGGTATCCGACGGTCGGACTTGGACGCAACAATTAATTGCCGGTAACGGATATTTGTCGAGTAACTATCGTGTCATTCGATTTGGATTGGGTGATCAGGCCGCAATTGATCAAGTCCAGATACAATGGCCTTCGGGCGAAACCCAATTATTGGAAGGTCCGAGCATCGATAGTGAAGTCGTCATCGTGGAGGGAGGTGAAGTTGCTGTACGATTGAAGCACTGAATCAACATCTGAACAGGGACATTAATCGAGCTTCTCAAAATATCTGATCATGGCCCTCGATGATGGTGATTTCCTGATCCGCCAGAATATCATCAAATTCTTGTACGTTCCCAGAAAGCCAGCGTATTTCAAGCCGATCAACTCTTTTCCGCGTCCCCAAACCGAAAATTAGGACCCGTTCGTTACTTGCCTGATAACCGTCTCCGGCAGTCTGTTGACGCAAGGTGGTTACGTCGCCATTGGTGAGTAGGACGTTGGTGCCAATCGCGTCCCGCGAAGCGGTTACCCCGACCAGCCGGATCGACAGAAAATGATTCTTTTGCTGTGAAACATTGGTGAGCAGAGCCACGGGTGCGTCTAAATGGGAAACGACGACATCTGGACGTCCATCCCGATTCCAGTCAAGTTTTGCGAGCCCACGTCCGAGGTATTTCCCGCGGAAAAAATCCCCAAGTTGGTCGGAGTCCAACTCCACAAAATGACCTTGCCCGCGATTTTCATGGACACAGGGACGCATTCGATAGGGACGATGAGGGTTTGGAAATCTTCCCACATCCCCATTGGTCGTGACGAGATCAAGATCTCCATCTAAATCCGCGTCGATGAATTGTGTCCCAAACCCCAGCAAGGGAAGGGTTGAGTCATATAATCCGCGTTCCAGAGTTTCGTCCTGGAAACTGCCATCGGGTTGTTGAACAAAAAGCGTGTTAGATTCCATATAGAAATTGGTAGCGTAAATATCTAAACGACCGTCACCGTTTACATCTCCGCAAGCCACACCCATACAGGCTTCTGCTTTGCCACTACCATTTAAACCGATGCCGGCAAGCAAAGCATGATTAGAGAAAAGGTCGTCACTCTTTGTTTGCTTTCCCAAATTGCGAAAGTAGAAGTTGGCGACCGCATCGTTGGCAATAAAAACATCCAATTGACCTACGCCTCGAAAATCAGCTCCCAGAATTCCTAGGCCGTTGCCATCTTCCAGGACAATGCCAGATGTTTCCGTAATCTCACGAAACGTTCCATCGCCGAGATTCAGGTAAAGTTGGTCTTGCTCGCTCGAAAATAAATGAACACGGCAAGGGCTTTCAGTTCCCTGCGAACCGCAAACTCTTTTAAAAACATCGGGGCCTCCAAGATACCCCACCGCATAAATGTCGGGAAAACTGTCGCCGTTGAGATCGGCCATCATGCAACTGGTTGTCCAACGCTCGCCGCCGATTTCAGCTTGGTCTGTCCAGTCGGTAAACGTTCCATCACCATTGTTTCTCCAGAGCCGATTGCCTCCGATATTAGCGACGTACAGATCCGGAAATCCATCGTTGTCGAAGTCACCGACTGTCGCACCCTGGCTATAAGCGCTCTCGACAATCTTGGACTCGCTGGTTTGATTGACGAACCCTCGGGATCCCTGATTGCGAAACAACTGATCAGTAAGCGATGCTCGACCTTGATCTGGTGGCCATTGATTGCCTTGAGTTAAATAGATGTCAGGATGACCGTCACCGTCGAAATCCAAAATGGTGACGCCTCCTCCGGAGAATTCAAACATGCGTCGCTGGGTTGTTTGTGGGTTGCCACCGTTGAAATACTGAAATCGCAGACTGGTTTCTCGTGCCATATCTCGAAATGCGATGTGCGCAGGGATGGAACCGGTTTCAGTTTCTCGTTTGAGGCCTGAGCTAGAATGGTCCCAATGGGGTAATGGTTTGGCCGAAAAGTCGAAGGCCTGGACGGAAAGTGAAGCGTTGGCGGTCCTTCCGGGACTGTTTTGTGTTAGTAGAGGGTTCAGTTGGGAAAGTTTGTTCTTGGCCCAGGGAAGGTTAGAATCTAAGGATAATGCCAATTCCAACCATCCTTTGGCTTCCCACCATAATCCCAGTGATTCTGCTTGAGTGACCGTTGCTTCAATTGCGCTCATGTCTTTCGTGGCTGCCGTTTCCACCGTGTCGCGGTATCGCTGCAAGGCATCTGAACGCGCCAAATAGGTTTGGGCTTTTTCCGTAGCACCGCTGGGCAACAATAATCGGCCAAGTCGATAGTTCGAGAGTTGGTCATTGGGGTCGCTTTGCAGCGCTTCCCAGTAGCAGCGGATGGCCACATCGGTTTCCTGCAGTGTTTCAGCCACAGTTCCACGGATCCGCCAAATCCGTGGGTGACTGTCAGCAGTAGGAGGGAGGGCGAGGTGCCAATCGATTAACGCCTGGGATTGGGATGTTGCGATGAGTAGTTCGCCGAGCATGACAAAAGCCGGCAAGAATTCAGCATTGCGGTTAATGGCAGCACGCAACATGGTTTCTGCCTCAGCATATTTTTGTTCATCAACCAGTTGTCGCGCTAGGCCAACACGTGGTGCAGGGTCGTCGATATCGGAACGATGGAATGTTTGCAATCGCGTTGGATTCTCGCGTTTGTCGCCGGCTTGGCTGAGTAGAACTAAACCGATATTGTCGATTTGACCAAGACGTATTTTGGCGACGCGATGAGGAATTGCCTCCCAGCTTTGTGCAGTGAGTCCTAAAAGGTCAGCTAACGCCCGGTGGGCAACTTCATTGTTGGGGTCCAGTTGAACTGCTCTACGAAATTGATCGATCGCGGCCGACAGTTGAAACGTTTGTTCGGCAAAAATGCGACCGGCTGTGAGTCGAGCGGTGAGCGCATGCGGAGTTGAAGAATCGGTAATCTTCTCTAGCAGGGACAAGGTTTTGCGGGGATCCTGATTGCGTTGAGCAATCTGGCTGGCGATGAGCAAGGCGGGTGCATGGTTCTCCTGGCTGGCAAGAATTTGTTGCGTCAATTTGTCGGCCAGGATCATGTCTCCGGCATCCAAGGCACGTTTTGCAGCTTGGAGCAATTCTTCTGACGGCGCTGAAGGCGGTGTAGAAAACCACCAAAAACTGATGCCGCCGCACAGCAGACAAAACGAAAGCACGATCAGTCGCCAATCCACATGTGCTTTACGAGGGTAGTGTGCAGGCAAATGTTGTTCGGAGGATCTGCGACGGTGCCGGCACTCTGACAAGGTGTAGAACGATCGATCGGATGGATCACCACCACTACAAACTGTTTGCTTTGCCTGGCGCACACGCACTGTTTGCCTGCTCAGTGAATTTGATTTCCCGCGAACCGTGTTCGTGAGATTAACAAAAAAGTCATAAGGAAACATTCCTTAGGCAGCACACCTGAGCCGGCGTCCATGGTCTGTAAAAGTGAAAGGACTTTCAAGTTCAAGGGGGATAACCGCCATTGGCAGCCTACTTCTCTGAACTTACCGGCTGCCGTCATCGTACATCACAATCACCAAGACGTCGGATGCAGAGAACGCTCCTTGAGTCGTGGCCGGATTGCTTTGCGGGGCGATGTTTCCTGTGACACTAAGTAACTTGACACGGTTTTCCTTAACCCAGGAGTTTATTTCTGCTTCCAATGTCCACAACTCGCTTTCGATACTCTTAAAGATCTTAACTTGCTGCATTAATCTGTCTCAAATTGTGATCGGGCTGTTATGACGTGTACCGCGACCCTCTATTCTCGCCTGACGATCGCTATTGTCAATCATCGAACTCTTGCGCGTATATGTGAGCCCAACTTTTAGATAGCTTGTGAGGCGACTTCGTTAGGACCTAGATGGTGGAACGAGCCGATTTTACCCATCCCTCGTCCCCAACGAGGCGCAAGGGTAGCTAGTTTTACGGAGAGGTTTTGTCGTTGGTCTCCGATGGCGGAGTGCCTACGGTCATTACCGCTGGGAAATGCCGAGGAATCGCGTCAACGAAAGTAGCTTCGGGCGTCCAATTTTATAGGGCTCGAGGGAAACACAATGCTAGACCCTTGCCAGAACGAGTATGTCCAGCGTTACTTTGCTCGACGAGTAATAGGGTTCCCATTGATTTGTCAGATGAGTTTTTTTGTGCAAGATTAAGGGGACTGATCAGTAGTAGGGCGATATTAAGTTAGTTTATTTAGCACGGGGGACGACAGTGAAAAAAAGAACGAATGCCTTCGCAAGAAGAATAGGAGTCTACCTCTTGGGGGTAGCTATCGCTTTTGCCGTGGGAAATTTGATCTGACATGCTCATTGGCGTAACACGGGGCAGAGAAGTCGGTACGGCAATCCATGATCAAACATGAGGAAGTAACCGCTTTATTTGCTGGCTCCGCTACCACGACGTGATCAAGCAATCTTTCAAGCCGGCCTTCGGATGGTTGCGGATTGGTTGTCGCCTCAGAAGAGTTGCACTTTCAATGAATTGGTAGGTTGAAACAAATGCCTAAATGAATCTGTCGAGTCAAGTTTGTTAGAATGTGATTCTTGACAAACGAGCCAGTGGTCAATAGTCATTGAATCCCTAACTTGTTCAAGTGGAGGGCGCGAGAACCGTTCCTAGTGTGTTTGGGAAGAAGGAAACCGTGTGGTGTGCTTTCAATCAAAAGCAAGGTTTTGACGACTTATCGAGCAAGTGTGCTAAAACGATTAAATACCGTCTCGGGAAGCCCGAGGCAATTTATCCGGTATTCTGGCGAATCAAAACGAATTTCTGATTTTCCTCCTATGATGTGAAATTGAATCTGATCTGGAAAAATGAAAATGGGCGCGCCCACAAGTCGCGATGACAAAAAACTGTCTGTGAGTGAAGCGATTGTCTTCAGTAGGCTCATGACTCCGGACCAACTGGCCGAGGTTGGTTATGGCCCGCAGGCATCGGAAAGTGACGAAGAATTTCTGTCACGACTCGTTACGAGCGGGCATCTGACCCCTTGGCACGCTAGACAGCTTTTGCTCGGCAAGACGAAAGGGTTCTATTTGGGGCAATACAAGCTCCTGCTACCACTGGGCGTGGGTGGTACGGGACAGGTATTNAAAGCTCATGACACGTCGCATGATCGTTTTGTGGCGATTAAGGTTTTGTCCCGGGGAGCAAAGATCACGGATGCGGTTGAACGCTTTCGCCGTGAAGCCACCGCCTCTTTTCAACTACAGCATCCGAGCATTGTCCATACCTATGCGCTCGACAAGGCGGGCCCAATTCATTTCATGGTGATGGAGTATGTCGATGGGATCGATCTCAATCGCTATGTCAAAAAGCATGGACGTCTTTCCGTTCAACAAGCTGCTCAGATTGGACAGCAAGTTGCTGAAGCACTGAGCCATGCGAGCGAGCGAGGAATTACCCATCGCGATATCAAGCCTTCCAACATCATGATTACGAGTGCTGGAAAGGCGAAGGTTACCGACCTTGGTCTCGTCAAGTTTTTTGGCCAAGAAACAGAGGATCCCGTCGGAATCACGAAGACCGGTTTTTTTATGGGCTCCATCGATTATTGTGCACCCGAGCAAGCGGAAGATCCTCGTCAAGCGGATGCTAGTAGTGACCTCTATTCTTTGGGTTGCTCGCTTTACTATTGCCTTACGGGCCGCTCGCCTTTTAATGAAGGAACAGAGATTCAGCGGATCATGGCTCATCGAAACAAAGAACCGGAGAGAATAGATGACCTCAATCCAATGGTGCCAGAGCACTTTGCTAATCTGATCCATCATGACCTGATGTCGAAGCATCCAAAGGATCGTTTTCCTACGCCTGGTGACGCAGCAAGCGCATTTGCGCTGTGGCTTCCCGGACAAGTACAGCAAGATTTGTTCTCGACGTTATTGCAAGAGTTCGATGTCGAACCGCAAGACGCCCTGCCGACATCGGATGGTGCGCTGCAGGTGCAATACGTTAATTTGTCTCGAACTCACAGTAGTATGTTTGTGCGGATGAATCATCGAATTCTTCGACTTATTCAGGCGAAAGTATTGCTTCCGATGTGGGCGATCGTGCTGGGAATTGTGTTCATTTTTCTTTTGGGAATGGCTGTCGGTGTGGTAGGGGATTTTACGGATTAAGGTGCAGGTCGGAGTGATTCCTAATCAAGACGCCTCCCTGCGTCTTTGGAGTTGGGAGACGCCGGAGCATTAACGTTTGTCGGAGCTAGTTTTTTTCGCTGCAGCTTTTTTTGCGCCGGTTTTTTGGGCAGGCGTTTTTGCGTTTTGGAGCCGGGCAGATCTCGCCGCTCTTTTTCGATTGATTTTGCTTAATTGAGTGCGCGTTAACACGTGATCAATCTCTTGATCGCGTTGCGTACGCAACTCCGCTAAAGCTTTTTGAAGTTCTTCGATCTGTGGATCGTAATCTGCTTGGATGGCGTAAATTTCTGCCCGTTGTGCTGCGGAGACAAAGTCGGCAAAAAAGGCTGGCAAACGGCCTTTTTGTGGGGTCCGTTTTTTGGTCTGCTTTGCGTCTGACTTCGTACTGGATTTCGTTTTCGACTTTGTTTGGCAGGTGTCCTTAGGGAGCGAACTTTTTGCAGACTTTTGATCGTCTGCGGTAGTTCCAAAGGTTACGAGACTGAGAACGAGGGCTGTGGTGGTAAAACCTGCGAGCAAGAATGATTTTAGAGATCCGAGCTGTGTCATTTTCGTTTCTGTCATTTTCGTTTCTCCTTCAAAAAAGGGTTTGAAACCGGTGCCCAAAGTGGTCTTGCGACCCTGCTCTGACAAACACTGCCTGATGTCTAGCCAGAGCAGGAACAACAGTGATTACAGTTTATGCCACCAATGGGGTATGCGATATTCAATATTAGGGGGGTGTCTAAGGGAAAGTCAATCCACTGAGAAGGTAGATTGGGGGGAATCTAGTGCTTGAAAGCGTGCGCAGGCTTTAAGTGGTGTTTTTTGTGAGAGAACGGGTGTTTTTGTGTGAGAACACAAACGCGGCCGCTCAGCTAGTTGAGGGAAACGCACCCAAGGTGCAAAGCCTCAACCTAAGCGACCAAGAGGTGATGTGTAAAAGGCGGCCAGGAAAGAAAGCGTGTGGACCGCGGCTATTTTTCTAGACCAGGTGCGGCCTTGAATTGGGAGCAAGTTTCGCCTGTTAAAGCGTCCCAAATAATCACGGTTCCGTTGAATGATCCAGCGGCAATCCGAGTTGCATCCATATTTCCGTCCACGCAAAAAATCCAATCGTCGTGTCCCTGAAACGTTTGTTTTGGCTCACCCGTGGAAAAATCGAAGGATTTGACGACGCCTGATCGGCCGCTTATGAGGATGTCGCTCAACACTACGGCAATATGGAACATCGGTGACTCAGCACCAAAACGAACAAAACGGGTGTGACCCTTTTTAAAGAACCGACCTTCCATATCCGAGGCATCCCCGTTTTCGACATGGGCTTTTTCTGGATTCCAGATGCGGATGGCTTCGCCTTCGCCCAGTGAGAGTGCCTCGCCCGTTTCGGGATGGAAGCAGACGTCGTAAACCGCAAAGCGTCCTGTAAATTCACCGAGTTGTTTTCGGTGACCGTTGTAAGTTGTATAGAGTGTGCCTTCCTTGGCTTCGTGAACTTTGACCGTTTGATCGCGACTGGAGGTTGCCACAAAACGGTCATCGCTACTGAATTTGGCACCAGTAACCCAATCTGAATGGACCTGTGCTTCCCACAGGAGTTTCCCATCGGTTACCGAATAAACGCGCGATCGTTGATCGGCGCAGCCCGCGACTACCTGATCTTTCGTGGAATTCAAGCCGATGGACATCACGATATCGGTAAAGGTACCAATGACTCGAATGCGAGACTGACTAGAAATATCTGCCACACAAACTTCACCATACTCGCCTGGTGTGCCCCCGCTGACGACGAGTTGTTGCTCATCCAGCCAGGCGATCTCTTGAATACGCTGAGGCAGGTTACCGATTCGCTTTGTCAGTTGTCCAGATGCGCTGTCCCAAACATTGATCTCATGATAGCCACCGACTGCCAATTGCGTGCCGTTTGGGGAGAAAGCCAACGCATAAATGGGGATGGTGGTCCGATAGAACTCAGGAGCCGTCGGATGATTGCGCGGTGGTAATTGTGAGCGATAGGCAACTGCTTCATCCTCACCGTCGAATTTGGCACCAGACAGAATCCACTGTCGAATCACATCGATTTCTGCTGAGCCTAACGCGTCGTCTTCTTGTGGCATCCGCAGGTCAACAGACGATTCAACCAAGCGGCGAAATAGCTCTGATCTCTCGGGTTGGCCGGACACGATTAACGGGTTTCCCGAGTCCGCTAACGTCGTAAGGAATTGAAACGTGTGCAGGCGGAATCCACCTTCTGCTTTTTTGGGACCATGACATCCCGCGCACCGCTGTAGCAGAATGGGAGCGACATGGCGAGAAAAACTGACTTCATTCGCCTGGATCGGAGGGACCATCCAACTGAGGATTAAGGTAAAAAAGAGTGGAGCCTTCGTGTTCATGATGTTCTCGGTGCGCGTGAGTAATTTCCTTGTCGAATGTGTAAGCAACCTAGTGTTGAAACATAAATTCTTGAGTATTCATAATGGCCCAGACGAGGTCCCGAATGGACGCTTCGCGCGGTTTACCGGAGCGAGACAAATGAGCCGTTGCGGAATTTCGTTCGACCGGCTGGGGAAAGCGGGAGAAGGCAGCTAAGTAAAGCTCTTCGACGACTTCTTGGTCGTCTAATTTCAAATAACGTTTGACGGAACGATTGACTTTATCGGTCATCACAGTCCCGTTCAGCATTTGCAGAGCCTGTTCTAATGTGGGGTCCCCAACACGTTCGCAAACGCAAGCGCTTGCGCGTTTGGGTTGCCCAAAGGCTTTCAAAAAATCAGTTTGTTCAGGGTAGGGACGTTGGGTTGCATAATCGAACCTCCCACCGAGGTTGAGACGTTTCCGCAAAGCGGGAATGCGACCATCTACTGCAAAATGATATTCTTTCAGTAGCTGGAATTGAATTTCTGAACGTTGTGGACGCGGAGTGTGCAAGATCGCTGCGGCGTGCCCCGCAATGTCGACAAGCTGTGGAGCAGCGGCTTCGGTAGCTTTGACATAGTCCATCTTCACCGTGAAATGGAAAGCTCCGCCGCCATTGCTGGCCTTGAAAAACAAGTGATTCAGGCCTGGATGTAATTCAATATCTCGAGAGTTTTGGCCGTCGTCTGTGATTTGCATGCGGTCATAGACGACTTGGCCATCATGCCAGAATTTCATCCCATCGTCAGCAACAAAGCTCAGCCGGAGGGTGGCTTTGCGATTGGCAAATATCGGATGGTAGGCGTAAACAGCAGCAGGTCGTTTTTCCTCATAGGTATGTGTCTGACCGGGCTCCCAGTCTTTCTCGAAGCTCCACATTTCTCCGTCGTCCCAGGGGAGATCAGCCGGCTGACCGTCCAGCTGCTCTTCAGGCGGGAAGATGTCGTGATGCGCAGCAGATTGATCGGTTGCGATAAAGGGCCGAGTCGACCACCAACCGCCGTGCCAATAAGCGGCCTGCTGCATGCGCGTGTGCAGAGTTTCTTCCCAGGTTAATTGTTGGTCCTGTAATTCTGCCTTCACCGCTGCTAATTCGCCCTGCATCTGATCGACCCACTGTGGGATCTCGGACGCCGGACGGAGCGTCTCGGTAACATAGCCGATGGCGTCACTTAATTGTTCGGCGGTCAATAAACGTACATTGGCATGAGAGAATAACGTATTGACCGCAGTGATTTCTCGTGCTGATATTGTCGAGCGTTGATAGGTCTGACTGTTGCAGACAACTCGAAAGATGTGCTTGCGGTCGTAGTCATTCTGAACAAAATCGTCTGCCAATGCGTCCAGTAAAGCGACATTGGATGGCGGATTCGAGGAACGAAAATCATCGACGGGTTCGACAATGCCTTGGCCGAACAGAGATTTCCAAATGCGATTGACTTCGACACGAGCAAAATAGGGATTGTCATGGGCTGTCAGCCAGGAAGCAAAATCCGCGCGAGGGTCAACTTCAGCAGGTTCTTTGTCCGTCGTCGAGGCGGATGTTTCACTTCCCCAGGGCTTCATGACCTGACCTGTGTGAGGGTGCTGTAAATCACCTTCAGGGGAGATGGTGATTTTTGTTTCAGAGCGTTGAATGCGACTAAACACGGCGCTGATGCTGTAGTAGTCATTCTGAGTCCAATTTTCAAACGGATGGTTATGGCATTTAGCACATTGAATTCTTGAACCCATAAAAATCTGTGAAGTCGCCTCGGCAATATCTGTAGTTTGGGGCAAAGCCATGAAGTAATTTGTGGCAGGAACCGTGTGAGAATCCCCGCGGGCCGTAATGATTTTTCGCGCAAAATCGTCAAATGGCATATTTGACTTGACTGCCAGGGCGATCCAATCGGCAAACAGCTTGGCGCGCCCATCCGTCATTACTTCGGCATTGATTCTCAAGAGATCAGCCAAACGCAACGCTTGAAAATGTGCGAACTCGTCACTTGCAAGTAACTGATCAATTAATACCTCGCGTTTGTCCTTTTCGGTATTTTTGAGAAATTCACGCGCCCGCTCTGCGGTAGGCAAGAGGCCGGTGAGGTCGAGAAATGTTCGCCTTAAAAATATGGTGTCAGCGCAGGTGGTTGCGGGAAGTATCTTGAGCAGTTGTAGACGTTGGTTGACAAATTGATCGACATAATTGTTTTCAGGAATGTCTGGCCAAGCTGAATCTTTGCGAGCGTCGACTACCGTGAAGTAGACCGATTCGAGAAACTCCAGATACCGCACGGTGATTGCCGATTGACCCTGCGCCGTTCCCGTGACTTGCCCCATAGCATCGACGGTGGCGATTTCATCGTGAGATGTGTCAAACGTTGCTAGGTGTGTAATGTCACGTTGGCTGCCATCATCGAAGTTTGCCAATACCCTCATTTGCTGTTGTACGTGAGGCATACGCAAAATGCGTTCTGGTTGAGGATAGACTGCGATTGAAGTACAACGCGGCGCGTTTTCCGGGTCGTCGCCAGCGCCCTCATAAATCCATTGATGAAGAATCTGATAGGTAATGTCCGCTTTGCGCAAGCGTTTTCCACCGACATGCGGAATACGAAGCAGGGGTTTTTTCAACATCAGACTTTCGTCAGGGTCATAGATGTTGGTGCGCCGATTGAAACCCTCGCGCACCAGAGCTTTTTTGTCGATCTGTGAATCATACGCAAATAAAGAAAGTGAGAATCCGCCTTTACCTTGAGGTGAGCCATGGCAGGAACCGGCATTGCAACCTTGTTTCGTCAAAATTGCCAAGGTTTCATTTTGAAAGCGGACCGGATCGGGCTCGCTTTGATCTGAGACGGTCACCGGGAGAATCGCTTCGAGTTGGCCAAATTGGATCGAAATGTCCGTTTTTCCGTTGCTTCGCGGGAGTACGACACTGTTTTCAATTTTGGCAATTGCGGGATTCAGCAGACGGAAGCTGACGTCGTGCGTGATGTCTTGAGTTGCCCCATTTTTGCTAATTGCCGTAATGACTAATTGCACGCGATCGCGCGCCGATTGCAGCGATATTTGCTGTGGGTGCACTTCGATCCGTGCTAAAGAATCAGCAAAAAGTGATGCCGGAAAAACCATCACAGAAAGGAGGAACGAGAGAAATGTAATCTGGCAAAACATGATTGATGTTCCTGCGTAATTACGTGTGATGTGTATTCGTTAAAAAGTCCAAATTGTCCCAGCTTCCGGTGAGTCTTAAAACAGTTCCGGAATGGGTTGTCCATCCTTAGCAAGAAAGATCGGCCGATCGGCAGGAGTGTAAATGGGCTCGGTGCGATCGATGGCAAGTTTCTCGTAGATGGTGGCGGCGTAGTCTTCAATGCGATAGGCCATCGAACTTGTGATATATCCTCCATCCTTGTCAGTCTTGCCAACGATTTGCCCGCCTGGTACTCCAGCCCCGGCAAAAGTGAAGGTGAATGCGTGCGTCCAGTGATCTCGGCCTTGCCGATTGTTAATTTTTGGAGTGCGGCCAAACTCGCTCACAAAGCACAGCAGTGTCTCCTCAAGCAAACCACGTTGTTCTAGATCTTCCAGTAAGGCCGAAAGAGCCTGATCGAGGGACCCCATCATGGGCCAAGTGTGAATTCCGTACCGACCGGCTCCGGGACCCCCATTCTTAATGTTTGTGTGGTGGTCCGAATAAATCGCGTCGTGATGATCCCAATTCATGTTGCTGCCACCGTCATAGGTGACCTTTTCCCCATTACGCCATGAAGTCATTGGTTCGCGGCAATCGACGGTGACAAACCGAACTCCGGCTTCGATTAACTTGCGACCAAGCAAATATGATTGTCCACGATGCCCCGATCCATAACGCTCGCGGACGGCTGCAGATTCGCTTTGGAGGTCAAAGGCTTTGCGCGTTGCTTCATTGGTAAGCATGTCGGCAGCTTGATTTAGCAGGGCTTTCATGGCTTGGGCATCTGTGGCTTGGGCGGCGCCGAGGACGCCGATATCCAAATTGCTGAGTAAGTCCGTGCGATCCTTGAACTGCGCTTGATCGATTCCGAGCAAGCCGAGATTGGGTACGGTCCAATTCGGATCGGAAAGATTTCCACCCGTTTTGAACACCTTGTGCGCGGGAGGTAGAAAACCAATTTGTGACGTAGCCGCTTGTTCATTGGTACCGGGTACCATGATGTTGGATGGTAAGTGCGTTGTGGGGTTACCGAGCACTAAGGAAACGATGCTGCTAATGTCGGGCATGTCCACCGGTCCACCAGGAGCTTCGCCAGAAAAAACATATTGCGAACCTTGTGGATGTGAATTGCCAATACCAGGGGTTGGTTGCGTCATACAGCGCACGAGTGTCAGACGGTCAGCGAAGACCGAAGTTTGCTTGAGCAACTCGGTAAAATGTATGCCGGGGACATTTGTCGCAATATTTGCGAAAGGACTACGGTGTTCGGCGGGTAATTCTGGTTTGGGGTCCCATGTATCGATGTGCGATACACCACCTTGTTCGAAAATGACTAAAACATTTTTGGCTTGAGGGGAAGAGACAGCAGCGCGCGGGGCACTGCCTGCATACAAGGATGACAAGCCACAAACACTTAGCCCTAAAAAATTGCGACGCGAAGGACGGTAGGCCGATTTGAGAACGGGATGCATGTTGATCAATTTGGAGTCACCTCTCACAGGGGGAGGGAAACAAGGTAATAGGGTTGGGGATATGCTGGAGGATTTTATGTGAAACAGGCAAATGAGGCGAGGTAAACATGAAACCTCCAAGAGGTAGCGGAATCGCAAAATCTTTTCGCTAAGCGGTGAGCTCCTGCAACGAACGCAGGGCTTCTGAAGAGGCTATTCCGACCCCACAAACTTGTAAATCGTACGTCCTGTGGGGGCGGAAATGAGATAATAAACTTCTCCCATCTCATCTTCGCCAAAGGAAAAAACGGGTACACCGTTTGTTTTGATTCCCATGTTGTTGATGACTTTGCCCTTCTTTTCGTCATATTTTAAGGCCCACACTTTGCCGGAGACATAGTCGGCATACAAATAGGCTCCATTCAGGACAGGCAACTTTTTGCCACGATAAACAAATCCGCCCGTAATGGATTTACCGACTTGGTGGTCGTATTCCCAGACGGGCTCAATCCATGCATGCGGGCCAGGTTGACCATTGTTGAAGCTCTGAGTGCCTTCGCGCACACTCCATCCATAGTTGCCGCCCGCTTGGATAATGTCGATTTCTTCCCAAAGGTCTTGGCCGACATCGGCACACCACAAGTGGCCCGTGGTCCGATCGACGGAGAGTCGCCAGATGTTTCGGAAGCCATAAGCAAATACTTCGGGTTGAATCGATGCGTGGTCGAGAAAGGGATTGTCGTTGGGGATCCCGTAATTCTTGCCCGCTATTTTGGAATCAACATCGATCCGTAAGATGCTTCCCATCCATGTTTGAGGGTCCTGTCCCATTGCCAACGGGTCATTCCGGCCCCCGCCGTCTCCTAAGGCGATGTACAAATATCCGTCGTGACCAAAAACGATCGAACCGCCGTTGTGATTGGAAAAAGGCTGTTCGATCTTCAAGACAATTTCTTCGCTGTCGGGATCTACCCGATTTGGATTGTTGCTGGAGACTTGGAAACGTGAGACGTAAGCCAGACGAGGCTCTGCTTCTGGAGAGTAATAGAGATACAGGTAGCCGTTTTTCTGGTACTGGGGGTGAAAGGCGAGGCCAAGAAGTCCTTCTTCGTCGTCCTTTTCCCAGTCGTGGACTTTGTCACGCAGATCAAGGAACATGGTTGCCAGGGTCGCATCCGGGTTGTTGTCGAAGACATGGATCATGCCGATTTGTGATGCGACGAAAACACGATTGCTACCGTCTGCCGCATGGGTGAGAACTAAGGGACGCTGTGCCTTGATTTTTCCTTCCTCGTTGATGCCTTCCCAGTCTTCCCATTCAAGATTAGGGAAGGCTTCCACTGCTTTTAGAGGAAGGTGACCATCAATCGGATTGGGCACGGATCCATCGTCTGCTAACTCGCGCAGCATGATGTTGCGATAGGCGACCTGGTTACCGTGATCTTGTAAGCAAATGTGACCTCGAGTTGCCTTGCCGAAATTGGCGAAAGCAGCGAATTTACTCTTCGCGACTCGCTGATCCCAATCTTCACTTCCTTTTTGAAAATAAAAATAACTCACTCCGTTTATGGCGACTTCGCTTTGCAGCGGCGAGATGCGCAGGTAAACGTGATTCCATTCTCCTGCTGGTCGGGTGGCGTCGTCGACCTCAGTTCCTTTGAAGCCAACTTGTGCTTCGAACCTTTTGGCCCATTCCGGCTTTTGCGGCTTGTACAATCCATAAAGCCATCCCGATTTTTGTGGGTCATGGCCTGCCACATTGTCTTGAACCTGAATTTCCGGACCAGTTTTCCAGGGTGTGTCATATTCTTCTGTCACGTGAAACATGATGCCGCTATTGCCACCGGCTGAAATCTTGTATTCCAACGATAGTTCAAAATATTGATACTGGGACTCGGTGACGATGCTACCCGCGCCCGCATCAGCTCTTACCAACGCCTCTCCTTGGACCTTCCAGCCGTCGCGCAGTTCTTTTTCTTTGAAGTTTCGCCATCCTTGGGTTGTCTTACCATCGAAAATTAGCTGCCAACCGCCACGTTTTTGCGCTTCTGACAGCGTTGTTCCCGGCTCTGCTTTACAGGCGGCAAAGGCAATGATCAAAAAGAGACAACCGTAGGTGTAGGAACGGAGTAAGGGGCGAAACATAAGAGAAAAACTCCCGAAGGTCGTAAAGTTATGAATGGGGTACTCAATCTTTGACTGAAGCAAATGTTTGTGGGAAACGGCAAGCGGAGATGCGCCCCAACGACGAACGTGTTCTAAGGTGTCACCATACGTAATTTTGTTTCGAATGCTAGGCGTTTCTGATCCGTGACTTGAAAAGACACGATTTTCCAACGGCCTGCTTTGAAGCCAATGACGAATCGAGCTTCGTTTTGATTCGTGCGAGAGTGAATATGCCCCCAGTGTTCTACACGGCCATGTACATTCCAGCGACAACGATAAGAGAATTCCCGATCAGCAGCAGAGAGCAGCACTTCGCCATCGACAAAGCTGACTTTTCCGACGTGGGAAAGGGAGCCACCTTGTTCCGACATTAAGAGGGAGCGTTTGAATTGTAGATAGAGGGTGTTTAATAGTTCTCCATCGACACTTACCGCCAACACATCATACACCTGGCTATCCTCTCGCTCTGCAAAAGCTTGGTAGACATTTTGTAGCAGGGCAATCACGATTTTTCCGCAGTCATCGGCAGATCGGTCATCGATCGTAGCCGTGTTTGATAGCAAAGATGGACTGACCGAGATGAGGGATTTTGTTGCTGGTGGTTTTCCTTGCCAGTGTAGCTCTTCTTGCCCTTTGACAAAAAAGTGTGGAAACGGCTTTTCATCATAAACGTAAATAATGGAACGTAAGAATGCAGCATGTTGGTTAAAAGTGTCCCACCGCATGTCGACTTTGCGGGGCGGTTCATTAACCTCATAGCTCAGAATGATGCCCACGCGTGCCTGATAGGCACTCACACGTCGTGGCTTTGCGTTACGGGCAAAATCATTGATGTCGAGACCGAAGAAATTTAAACGAGATAATCGAGGCTGGACGGCAACTCCATTAATCGACAAAGGAGCCATGTCACAGAAAAAACGAGAAATGCTCTCGCGGGCCATTTGCTGCTCTTCCACAGAGAGAAAGTCTGGGTCCTCACGTGCTACTGTGAGCCAGCTTTCCAGCGTCAGCAGGGGGACAAGGATTTCATGGCGCACTTCGAAACGTGTTACATAAATGAACGAATAGAGGCCACTGTAGCTGGTGATTCCTAGACGCTCGTGAAATTGACGTGCCTTCTTTTGGGCCAGTTCGCGCCAAGATTTTGGCGGTGTTTTTGGTGGATTCTTCCAATCAAAGCGAACGGTATGGGGACGGGAGGGAAGTAATTGAGTGGGGGCTTCCACAAGAATACCGGCTTGTTGTATTTGGAAATCCATGATGGCAGGCAAGTCCGCGCCTGCGCCACCAAACTCTTGGGTGAAGGTCAGGAAATCGTGGGAGGACTCAAAGGGAAAATCGATCTCATAGTGAATCGAACGTGCCATTAACTCTGCTTGCGGTGTTCCTGCAGCGGGAATGCCTTCCGTATTTGTCAGCACTATATGTCCTGGGATGCGCTGCCCGTTTGTCCCGCGTAAAACAAACCAATTCAATAGATTTGCTTGATGTTTTTCTGCCGCAGCCTCGAGCTCTTTCGCAGGATAGAGGAATTTTTTGTTGGCTTTCAGTTCATGATATAAGACAAGATCTTCGAGCATGATTGTCAGCTCGGCAGTCGCACTCGTTTCCTGAACATTGACGACCACCGTGCTCATCGAAATCGGGTGCGCGGTTGAGCTCTGGGGATCCTGGTTAGCAAAGATCACCACCAGTAGGATGAAAACATGGAAAGCAAACCTGATGTCCAGGTGTCGTAGGTATGCTTGCCGTTGTCGAAAACTGCAGGAAATGACCATCGCACCATTATGAGCTATTTCTAGAGGCGATGAAATGACATAAAAAAACCCGGCTTCCTAAGGAAGCCGGGCAATATCTCGTTTTCATTCAAAAGTTTCTAGGTCTTAACGACTTGCCAGTTGTCCGATCACGCCATGCCCATATTTGGCAACGATCGTGTTTACGTAATCACGATCCGCATTGCTCAGGCGACGCACAGGCACGGTGGCATATTTTCCATTGGTCTTTAAGAGGCGGACAAATTCTGGTGTGGTCACAACCAAGCGACCCAAGCTTTTGTAGTTGCCTGTGTTGTCCACCCATTGCCGCATCCCCAACTCGTTTTCAATTTGCGGGGTAATTTGACCAAACGGATCATCGTCACTTTCCTCACTTGGTTCGGCGTCTTCTTCAGACTCTTCACCAAAGAGATCGTCAAAATCATCGTCTTCGGCAGCATCATCCGCCGAGTCGGCGGCGGCCTCATCATCGGCTGGCTCTTCGCCGAACAGGTCGTCAAAGTCATCTTCGGCCGGTTCTTCGGCTGGTTCTTCCGCTGGCTCTTCAGCCGGTTCGTCCGCTGGTGCTTCGTCGAATAGATCGTCGAGATCATCTTCGGCTGGCTCTTCGGCTGGTTCGTCTGCTGGCTCTTCAGCCGGTTCTTCGGCTGGTGCTTCGTCGAATAGATCGTCGAGATCATCTTCAGCTGGCTCTTCGGCTGGTTCGTCTGCTGGCTCTTCGGCGGCTTCTTCAGCGGCTTCTTCGGCGGCTTCTTCAGCGGCTTCTTCAGCGGCTTCTTCAGCGGCTTCTTCAGCGGCTGGTTCTTCGGCTGGTTCTTCGGCTGGTTCTTCGGCTGGTTCTTCGGCTGGCGCTTCAGCGGCTGGTTCTTCGGCTGGCGCTTCAGCGGCTGGCTCCGGTGCTGGTGGAGCTACTGGGGCTTCGGGTGCCTCCATTTCGGCGTCGGCTGCGTTTGGACTTTTTGCTTGCTGTGCCGGATTGCAGACCCGTGCACAGGGTCGGCAACGGCGTCTGGCCCTGCGGCGTTTAAACCAGCGACCGGCACTTGCCGTGTCAAACGAAAGCATCAGGACAATCGCCATAACGACGATGAGTTTCAACCAAGGACGATTGATCCACTGCATGGCACCAAGACTCCTAAAAGAAAAAGACAAAGATGTTAATTTGTTAAATTTGCAAGCTTTAAAGCAGAATTTGGAGATTGTTTTTCACAGAGAAGATCCCACAGTAACGTTGGGGATACCTCCCTCATGAGAAGTTCAACAGCATATCCTGCTTGGGGACCACTATGGATAGGTTAGCCCACAATCCACTCTTCGGTTCCTACCATGCTAATCACCGGTTTCTCGTGAAGCAATAGTTTAGGAGTTTTCAGTGGGTTTTTTCGGTTTCGGATGATTAGGGGGCCTTAAGGATTTCTATTTTTGCGTGCTGGTTTGTGTCTAGGGGTGACGCGACGGATTCAGTATCTTACGACCTGACGACGAGATTCCAAGATTTCCGTCTCCCACATCAGAGACGAGGATTCCTGTGCCGCTGATTCAGCATGCCCTCAGTATTACGGACCACCCGCTGCCGGTAAGGCCGGCGAGATATATCGAAGTTGCGAGTGCTCGCATACGAGAATTCACGCATTCTCCCGTGTCCGATGCGATGATCGGATTTGTGCCGAGTGATTATCAGCTGGTCTATCGCACTTTGGATTGTCTGCTCGATTTGACCCGCGGGCGGCGGTTTTGTGAGTGGGGTAGTGGGTTCGGTGTGGTTGCGGGGTTGGCAACCATGTTGGGATTTCAAGCTTATGGCATCGAAGTCGAATCCATTCTTGTCCAAGAATCGATCCGCCTGGCAGACGAATTCAATTTGAACACTCAATTTGTAGAAGGCAGTTTTGTTCCTACCGGAGGTCCCGAATTCGTTGATGTAATCGACCAGATCACTTGTCTTGATCTCGATCGAAGGCCAGCCTACGGCGCACTAGGAATTGATCCCGATGAGTTTGATGCGATCTTTGTCTATCCTTGGCCAGGTGAAACAAGGTTTGTCAACGAACTCTTTGAGACCTTTGCTCCTGTGGGAGCTTTTATGGTCAGTTTCCACGGACGGCAGGATGTACGCGTTCATGAGAAGGTAACTTCGACGCGACGTCGGAATTGACCATCAGAGGATGAACGCATCGACACGTTTCGTTTAGAGGAGTGCTTCCCTCCATCACGTGTGACAGAGACCGATCGTGTGCGACGGAGAACCGACATGTCGACGGCTTGTTTTAGACCCGCTGGAAAGTGAGATCACGCCAGACATTGCAAGGGCTGATGTCCGATCTTGGCGGCAATGCTTGCCACTGAATTTTTCGTACCGCAGCATTGGTCCTCCCTGCCGCGTCCGTCCTGTGGGATTGTGGTCCGCCAGTATGCACCGCCGCAAACCAATGAAAACTCGTTGCCAGCACCCGGTCCGAGTCTGATGGCGTTTTTTGTTGGTATGCCTGACAAGTTGCGGCCCCAGTAATGTTGCGAAATCGACTCTTGCTTGTTTGTCGGTCGGCGTTCAAAAGTCGCTCACTCTGGATTTTATTTTGTGCACGAAGCCAGCGCCCAACGTGAGTGGCGCGACGAATCCAATTTCTGGACGCACTGAACTGGACGCGCGCTTAACGGGACGCGGTGAACTGGATGGGCTGAACTGGAGACGGTGAAGATGTGTGAGATGTCGAGAAGGAATTGATTGTCAGGATAGCTATTCCATTGGGTTGGACGAGCCAATCCAGCCCGAGACTCTTTTTTTCTGGTCGTCCGTCGCCTCTGGAAGGGCTTGAATTGTCCATTTGCTGCGGGGTTCTTTTGCGAATTCGATGGTCAGCCGCAGCAACCTGCCGCGGCGGGAAATGAGCAATTCTTTGCGTTCACCGACTTCAAACTGCTCGAGTCGTGATTGCCATGTGGGGGGCGAAACTCTCAGATTGTCGATGGCAATGATTTCATCACCCGGGTTGCAGCCTGCGCGGTAGCCGGGAGAGTTGCGCAGCACACGTTCGACTTTGAGGATGCCACTATCATTCTTGGTGGTCAGACCCAACCACACTTTACGCTTGATTGCCTGCTTGTCGAGTGTGTCCTGCGCCAGTTTTTCTTGCTCTTTTTGGCCATCCGTTTTGAACTCCAATCCATACCACTCGAAGGCCTCACGAAAATCGAGTTCTTGGGTGGAGTCAATCGCATGTTGAAACCATGCAGAAAGATCCTGGTTGGCAACTTCGGAGGCGATGATCTGAAAATCTCCGGGTAGATAACCACGATCCCCTGAATGTCGTTGGTAGAGCAGGCGAATGGCATCATCGAGCGACTTGGCTCCGTCCGTGACTTGGCGAATTTTGGCATCCAGCAAAAATGCCACCACCGCCCCTTTCACGTAATAACTGGTACGTGCATTGTGGGAATTTTCGTCCGGTCGATAAAATTTGATCCAGGCGTCCTGGGACGAATCCCGGAGACTCTGGACCAAGCGGCCTGGCTTGGTTTGCAGAGATTCAATCGACTTCGACAATAATCCAAAATACTCTTTTTCCGAGCAGATGCCGCTGCGGGCCAGAACGAGGTCGTCGTAATAAGAAGTGATTCCTTCTGCGATCCAGAGACTGGTCGTGTAGTTTTCATTTTCGTAGTCGTATTGCAGTAGTGCCTGCGGGCGGAGGCGACGAATGTTCCAGGTATGAAAGAATTCATGACTGACCAAACCTAGCCAGCCGAGGTAATCTTTTCGGGATCTGAAATTCCAGCGACTTGTCATCATGAGTGTCGAATTGTCGTGCTCCAAACCACCACGCGTTTCGACTAGCAAGTTAAAGAAAATATAACGCTCGTACGGCACATTGCCCCAGAGACGCTGTTCCGTGGCGACGATCTGCGCAACATCGTTTGCCGCTGCGACGCCATCCCACAATCCCTGTTCGCCCTGATTGACCAACAAATGTTCCTTGCCGCCGACTTCAAATGGATAGACGGTTGGATTACCACAGAGAATGGGTGAATCGACCAGTTCGTCGAAGTTGGTTGCTCGGTAAGCGTGCGCACTTGCTTCATCCGGCCGGTTCAGCGTGGTGATCGATTGCTGCCAATGGTCGGGCAATTCGAGTTGGACGTGGTGCGGATGGCTGAGATATTCAGGTACGGTAATGAAGGTTGGTGCTCCATTAAGTATGGCAAACTCATGGTCCACCCAGTTTGTCCGGACGCTCATTTCGCGGCAATAAAGGTGGTAGCGAATGTGAATCACGGCCGCTGCATTGGTTGTGACCTGCCAGCGGTTTTTCTTTATTTTTTCAATGGGTAGCGGGTTCTTTTCCCCATCGAAGGCAGAAATGTCTTCCACGTGTCGCGCATATTCGCGCACAAAATACGAACCTGGCGTCCAGACAGCCATCATCAATTCAAGGTGAGGTTGGTTGCCGGTTGGAATTGCGATGTCGATTTCGACAAGATGATTTTGCGCTTGTGGGAATCGGACCGTGTACTCGAGTGTTTCCTTTGCCTCGAGGCCACTTGGGAAACAAAAGCAGCCAGTGACGATTGCGCAAAGCCATTTTGTTCTGTCCATCGATTTATCCTTTGGAAGCTGGCAGGAAGTCCGTCATGATCGGTTGTTGCTACCTGAGAGAGTAAATGAAGTATGTTATCCAAGCGGTGTCCTGAACAGGTGTTCGGTGTGCACGTCGGCGTCTCCACAAAAATTGTCCATCCGGCATTGGCAAAGCGACTCTCTGGTCTCTGCTCTCTGGAGCAGCTGCAGAATCAGTTTCCAGAACCGCTCGATTGCAGCGATTCGAGTTCTTGCTTGAGTGCCTTGATGGCACCTTGGGCACCACTTGCTGCTAGGGCCAGTGAGGCGGAGACGAGACCGCCGAAACTTTTATTTTCCCCCCACCAGCCTTCCATTTCGGAAAGCATTTCATAACCAACCCCCAGGAAGGTAAGAATCAAACCTATCCAAAACATCAGCTGAAATCTTTTGACAGTCATTGGTTCCCTTTCGATGTCGTGAGGCAGTCGGGAACCCAAGCAGTCGGGAACCCAAGCAGTCGGGAACCCAGTATTCAATCAGGCAGACAGTATTGCCTGAGGCAACCTGCGCTGCAACTTCCGTCCAAAAGTGGGCAGGGCGCTGGCAGGGCGTCATCAGCGTGCTTCGTCTTCATTCCCTAAAGTTACCAAGACATCGACCGGACGGTCCGCTCGCAGGACTGAAAGCGTCACTCGATCGCCCGGTTTTTTTTCTTCGATCAGGGACAGCAGGTCATCTACGGTAGCGACCGGTTGGTTGTCCACCGCAATGATCAAATCCGCTTGGCTTTGGTCGAGGCGCGTCCGTTCGTAGACAAAACCTCCCCGCGTCGATCTTTCGCGAACGACGCGAAAGCCCTGGATACCAGCCAGGTCTGCAGGGCCCCCCGGAACTACGGAGACAACGGTCAGGCCATTGTCCGTCTCGTAGACACGCGTGATGCCTGTGGTCGGGCGGATCACACGACCATGTTGGATGAGTTGCGGCACCACGCGTTTCACGGTGTTGACCGGCACAGCAAAGCCAATACCGGTATTTTCACCACTGCGACTTGGGTTAAGGATGGCCGTGTTCATGCCGATGACTTCGCCCTGGGAATCCAACAACGGGCCTCCGGAGTTACCGCTGTTCAAGGCAGCATCCAGTTGAATAATCGATTTCATCATGCGATTTGTGCGTGAGGGCAGGTGGCGATTTAGACTGGAAATGATTCCAACGGTCATGCTTCTTTCCAGACCGAACGGATTTCCGATGGCGTAGGCTTTTTGTCCTACCCGCAGATCCGACGAGTCTCCCAGTTTGATTGGGTGGAGCATTTCTGCGGGGGCTTCGATTTGCAGTACGGCAATGTCATTGTCCGCGTCTTGTCCGACGACACTGGCCAGATAAGATTTGCCGTTATAGAGCGTCACACGCGATTCTCGAGCACCTTCGACAACATGATAATTTGTCAGGATACGGCCTGCTTTGTCGAGCACACTGCCCGATCCTGAACCTTCCGTGGGAGTTTCGAACAGGAAGAAGGCGTCCGCTCGGACGGACCGGGTCGTAATGTGAACGACGCCGCGATTGCCACTTTCATAGACGGCAATATTCGTCTGTTCTTCAGGGGTAAATCGGGAAAGGTCCGCGGTGTCATTTTGTCCTCGCACGGTGAACGCAAAGTTGTCTTCCAGAGAAACGGGTGGTTGCGATGTCGTTGAGGTATGGACTTTGCNTGGCAGGACGATCGTCAGCCAAGCAGGTGAACTGACCACGAGCATCGCGGCCAAGGTAGAGATTGAAAAAATGGACCGAAGCATGAGACAAACCTCCATTTCAGCACCTTTGGGGCCTGAGAAGTTGGTGGGCAAAGGATTNCAGGAAATCTAAGAAAAACCAAGTATCAGGATGAANTGCACCTTAGTAAATGGAGAGNATTCGACAAGCGATAAAAAATCTTGCTGGATGCAGGCCGCCGATCCAAGNATTCTACAAAATAAAAGGTTTTTNTGAGCNAGCTCGCNGAGGGATCGTGGGGGCCTTTGGTNNGGATTCTGCGGTTCGTTACGGCAAGAGTGGTCCATAGAATGGGGGGATGAGGAGCATCGCCGTGATGGCCACGACAATGGCCAGCGGTAATCCGCATTTGAGATAGTCCCGAGGGCGATACCCACCCGGGCCCATCACCATTAAGTTCGTTTGATATCCAATGGGGGTAATGAAGGATAGCGAGGCCGCTAAGGAAACTGCCATGATGAAAGGTCTTGGGTTGAGGCCTCCTTGGAATGCTAAGGCAATCGCAATGGGGATCAGCATTGCAGCCACGGCGTTGTTGGAGATCGTTTCCGTAAAGCAAACAGCAAGTAAATAAATGATTACGAGTAGGAGCCAGGGTTGTTGACCGGCGAGTCCGACTAAGGTGTCTGCCACCAAATTTGCTGCGCCGCTGGCAGTGAGTGCTTTGCCTAGGCCGAGTGCGGCGGCAATGGTGATCAACATTTGCAGGTCGATGGCGGCGCGAGCATCGGAGACTCGCATACAGCGCATCAGAATCATCATGCAGGCGACTGCCAGGGAGGCGATTGCCGTGGAGGAGATCCCTGCAGTGACGCCCCCTGTGCCTAACCAACTTGTCAGGGAAAGCCAGACAATCAGTACCCCGAGCAGGACTGCAGCAATGGCCATCTTTTCGTGTCGTCGTGGTTCCGATCCTTCAATGGCGCTGACCAGATAAAAGTCGCGGCTATTGCGATAATTGCGGACAAATCCGCCTCGGGTCTGCAATAATAACGTATCGCCTGGTTCCAATTCGATATTCCCAATTTTGTTGGTCAGACGTACCCCATTGCGGTGGACGGCGACCACGGCGGCGTTGTAGCGTTGTCGAAAATTGGCGTCGCGGACGGTGGTCCCAATGAGTGGTGATGTGCGAGACAGCACGACTTCTGTTAAATGACGACGACGTTGGACCACGGGCGTTTCGTCGCTTGTGCTTTCCGCCACAGGGACCAGCCCTGGGATCTTTTCGAGGTCGACGATGGTACTGACGATACCGGTAAATACTAGGCGGTCAGCGCTTTGAATTTTATTTTCGGGGGACACCGGTGTAATGACTTCACCGGCACGGTCGATTTCAATCAAGAATAAGCCGGGAAGGTGACGTAGGCCTGCCTCTTCAATGCTTTTCCCAATTAGGGAGCAATGATCTTGAACGAAAAGTTCTACGAGATATTCACGACGTTTTTCACCAACTTGTTCAACAATGTCTGTTCGATTAGGTAACAAGCTTGGACCAAAGGTGAGCAAGAACAAGCCGCCGACGACAGCACACGGTAGGCCCACTTTTCCGAGTTCGAAGAGTGACATCGGAGCGATGCCGACGGCGAATGTGTCTGCTGTTTCTGTGTCCGACGTTCTTTCAGGAGCGACGATGTCAGCGGTTTGTTCACCCTGCATGTAATTGGCATGTTGGTCTCGAAGAATACCGTTGACAACCAAAGTTGTACTTGTGCCGATCAATGTGCAAACGCCGCCAAGAATCACGAGATAACTTAGCGGCATCAAAAGACGAGATGGAGAAAGATTGCGTCTCCGGCACCAATCGATGACCACGGGCATCATCATGGCGACCAAAGCCGTGTTGAGCATAAAGGCCGAGGCTACGATTAAAGTGGGTGCGAGCCGCAAGAGAGCGGCCCGTTCGGTTCTCGCGCTACCGAGCAGGTGCTGCCCGACCCAATCTAAGACGCCTGTCGTGCGCAATCCGGCCGCGACTGCCAATAGCCCGGCGATCGTCAAAACTGCTGGATTAGAGAAGCCAGCGAGTGCTTCGTGCGGATTGATGACGCCTGTGATGGTAACGATCACCAAGGCCATGAGGAAAAGCACATCGGTGGAAATGCCACGGCGTATTTGTAAGCCCACGAAGACACCCACCACGACGCCCATCGCAATCCAAGGATGTAATGGTTCAAGCCAATGCATGTTTGTATCACGGTCCGATGGCAACCTGAGCAGCAAGCTTTGTGGTCGCCCTGGGGGGTTGGAGTGATGACTTCCCTACGAGTTCGCAGCAGTTTGGTCTGTCGACGAGTGCTTTTAACGCCAAATTATCATTATGTTGACTATGATACTTATGTATAGGGGGCTGTACAAGGATCTCTTGTAACAGCGGTGAGCTTCATGACTGTCAAAATCGGCCGATATGATAGTTTCCCCAGAACTAAACAGAGTGATTTACTCGTTCTCATGCGTGTCTTCCCTGCGATTCTTGTTGCTGTCGTGTTCAATAATCCTTCCCAGAATTGACTGGTCGTGCGAATCCCTCAAAGTAACGAAATGAATTCCCAGCTTTCCCTAATTGCCTAATGTGCTAAAAGTCAGGGCTCCGATAGCTAACCCCATAGCGATCACTTGGATTGGAGCCTCGTGCTTTGCTGCCGCTACTCCGCGGTAGCAGAAGTCTCAGCTGGATAGGCTCGTGAAACGCTGCTCAAACTGGTTAGTGGAGGAACAAGCCAAATGAATCACCTGGGTTTCACGAAGTTCGTACTGGTTGTCGTATTGCTCGGATCAAATTTACAGACTTGGATTCTACATGCTCAAACAACCACGGGGCGCGGGTGGCGCGAGCCCTCCACAAATCAGCTTTGCCCTCAGTTGCCGCGAGACCGCTATGGCTGGGAACAAGAGATTTGTATTTATGCCGGGCGTTTTAGCGCTACGGTCGATCGACGTGAAACAGGTGGGGGTGAATCGCACGGGGAAGTTTCTTTTGACGCAGACCCTTTTGTCGATGCAGCAGAATTGGTGGGGATGAGTGAATCGATCGGGAACCACGTGATGTCTGTGGCAACAGAACCTGTCGGAGAAACAGCTGCCACAGCAAACTCTTCTGTGGAAAGGCGGCCAAACCATTTCGAGGGTTGGTTTTTTGCTGAAAAGGACGTGGAATTCGAAGACAACAAAAGCGCAGACGGAAACCGAACGGACCGAAAATCAGACGTACCGGCGGTGAAATTTCTTCCCCTCGGTCATCGTGGTGGACAGATCGTCAAGTACATTCGCTTGCCGAAAAAAGTCCACGAGATCGCAAGCCTCCTGGGTTCTGGAAACCACCAAGATCGTGTTGGTACAGGTTTGGGAGCCGTTAATGGCGAGTTGCGAGCGATCACGACGAGTGATGAATCGGGTGACATGAAGAGGGTTCGGGTGTATACGAGGATTGAATTGGTCGAAGAAACGTTGACCTCTTTGGAGACTTCCCTGCGGGATCAGGCCACCGGTTATGATCCGGATTATGATGCCGCTGTTTATGGAGAGGTCCAACAGGAGAAATGCTTAAGACACGCGTCACCAGTGGCAGATGTGGACGACAAAGCGGATGTTTGGTACGGCGAAGATGATTTCGAGTATTACCATTTCTTTGATGAATCGGTTGCCGACTTGGGTGGAGCGATGGAAGCACGTGAGTCGAAAGTACCGGGGCATGCGGATGTGGGGTCCAGAGAGTCCAGGCGGTGGGATGAACGCGACCAAGGTTACGAGAAATATAAGGTAGCCTATGACGAGAACGATGCGTTCCTTAAATCGATGGTTCGAGAAAACGGGAACCAAAACGAGGGCCGAAACCTGCAAATTTTGGTAACGGAAGCCGGAAGAGCCGCTTCTGATAAGTATCAGATTCGTGAAGACTATTACTACGACTACAGTTACGGCGAAGCAGACTACGAGGCTCTATTTAGCCAGTACAGCCAAGAATCCGATCTTCAGACGCAGGAGTTTCTCGACGAAACAATCACACTGGAATACAACGGGTACCACGCTTTGCGTGCTGTTTGGGTCCTGACGGCAGGGCATTTCGTTCAATCTGGAGCGATCTTTGGGCAAGTGTTAAATGCTCAGTTGGAACACTCGCCGCTCGTTTCTAAGTTACGGGAAACATGGCAAGCGTTGGTCGACGAATTTCAACATCTGGAGGTACTTGTCTCGACGACTGTGGAAAAAACTGCGAACCCAGTAACGAAAGGCATTTTTTCCGAAGATGGCGGTGATGACTATTTGGAGGGTGGCTCAGCAAATCCGTTTGATTTGCTTGATGACTGAGACCAGACAAAATGGCTCTCAAGTGCCAAAGATTTTGTTTAATTTGACACGTTCCTCGCTCATTTATCCATTTTTCATTGCGTGGCTCGTGAATCTCGTCGTGCCCCCCACCGTTGAACGGTGGAGGGCACGCTTGTTTGAGAGTTTGCGGTCTGTTGGCATGTTTCCCCCAAGGGCCGTTTTTCAGCTATTGAGAGTCTGTTTTTCTCGAAAATTGGTCTACGTAAATAGGAGAAGCCCCCTAAATTGCCCCTTTTTCATTGGCATTAGGTTCTTTGGCATAATAGAATATGAGAATCTGGCCAAATCTTTGCGCTGGTCTATGGGCAAGGCGGGGCTTTATCCCAGGAACAGGGAATGAGCCTTCTCGACTATCACATCCGTGCTTGGAGTTCTTAACTATGTCCCGAACATGTCAGTTGATGCTTGCTTCACTGCCAGTGATCGCGTTGACCTTTGCAGCTTCCGTGCAAGCGGACGATGGGGCGACCTCAAGGTTGGCCACGTACGACACGTCGACGGGAGACTCATTCTTTGCCCTGAGTCTGCAACCGGTAGCGGATGTCTCGGTGGAGCACTCCGTGGATGTGGCCGTGTTGTTTGATACCTCGGCCAGTCAAACAGGCTTGTTTCGCGAAGATGCCCTGACGTCGTTGAAATCGATGTTGTCGGTCATGGATGATGATGACCGAGTCAAATTGTTTGCGGTAGATTTAGACGCGGTGGCTTTGACAAACGATTTTGTAGGTGTGCGGTCTGAGGCCTTAACTGCTGGTCTGGAGAAACTAGAAACTCGGGTGCCTCTTGGCTCTACCAACATGGCTGGAGCGTTGCATAGCGCGGCGGAGAGTTTTTCTGCAGAGTCAACTCGATTGCGCAGTGTCATTTATATTGGCGATGGATTGAGCCATGCCAATATTGTGCAAACAGCGGAACTAGAGCAATTAGTCAATCGACTCTTTGAACAACGAGTGGCGATTTCTAGTTATGCTATTGGTCCACGCCGAGACATTGAGTTTTTAGCGGTCTTGGCGAATCAAACGGGAGGTATGGTTTTAGTCGACAGCAACGAGGAAGGTTCAGCCCAGCAAGCCGGTGTTGCGATGTCGGAATACGCACACGGCGTTGTTTTCTGGCCCACAGAGACGCAGTTACCAGAATCACTTCAGGAAGTGCAGCCGCAACGAGTTCCCCCCTTACGTTTTGATCGTGATACGATCCTGATCGGTAAGTTGGCCGACCGCGAGCGTACACAGGTGGGAATGACGACGGAAGTTAGGGGTAAAAAATATGACTTGCACTGGGATGTCGATGTCGAATTAGCGTCGGATGATTTTGGATTTTTACCTGAGCTTTTGAGTATGGGACGAGAGTCCGCCGGTTTGAGACTTCCCACCGTTGGCTCCGCGGGATTGCAACTCATCGCGCAGACATTTGTTAAAGAAGCTGCTGAACTTGTCGAAGTTGGTACCAGTGCGCTCAGTGGGGGGGATTTGGAAAACGCAAACAAAGTTGCGGACGCGATTTTGAAGCGGGATCCGGGTAATCCACAGGCTCTAGCCATTAAACGCGCCATAGAAAAGCAACAGAACGACGAAGAATTGACGATTCGGTACCAGGGTGGCGACGATCAAGCGAGTGGATTTCGTGATGCGGATGATGGCGCCTTTTTGGACTTGGTAGAGAATGAAAACGAAGTCCTTGAAGACTTCGTGATTTCTCAAGTTGAAATTGGTATCAAAGGCGCTCGCAAAACGATGGCCACCGAGGCCGATCAGGCGAAACGGGAATTGATGTTCTTGCTAGAAACGGTGGAACGTTCACCGGAAATCTCTGCAGAAACACGTGCTCGTTTACGACAGAAGATAGAATCAGCAGCTCGCGAAGCAAGTCGTCGAGCCAGCGAAATTGAAGACCAACGACAGTTGGCGCAAGAGCAAGAAGCGGGTGCCCAAGAAGCCGAACGCTTGCTCGAAGAACTACAGCGAAAGCGAGTGAAGATTACCAATTTGATGGCTAAGTTTAATGCCTTAATGAGCGAGGGCGATTTTGCGACGGCGCAAAACGAAATTGCAATTCCGGTGCAAGAATTAGACCCTCGCAGTACAACAGCCATGACCGCAGTGCACTCCTCACGGCATACCTTCCATGTCCGAGAAATGGCAAGACTTCGTGAACTTCGCCACAAGATGTTCGCGGAAACACTCTATCAAGTTGATCTGGCGCATATTCCTTTTCCGGACGAACCGCCCGTTGTCTATCCTGACCCCGAGGTTTGGGAAGACTTGACATTGCGCCGCAAAAAATACGCTTCAATTGATTTGCTCAATCAAGGTGGCGTTAAAGAACGTCAGATTTTAGCCGCGTTGGATGAAAGTACGATTTTGGAATTTGACGACTCGACTTTAGATGAAGTTGTCGAGTTTTTGGCAGAGTTTCATCAGATTCCGATGATTGTTGACCGGCGAGCTCTAGACGACATTGGGTTTGATTTCAGTCTGAAGATCTCCAAGGAACTCCGTGGAATTTCACTTCGTTCGGGTTTGCGGTTGCTGTTGAAAGAGATGGATTTAACGTACGTCATCAGTGACGAAGTCTTGCAGATTACCACCCCTGAAGAGGCCGAAAGCCAATTAATCACCAAAGTTTATCCTGTCGGTGACTTGGTGGTGCCCATCATGAGTGGTGGTGGCGGCATGATGGGTGGCGGCGGTGGCGGCGGTGGCGGCATGATGGGTGGCGGCATGGGCGGCGGCGGCGGCGGTATGATGGGCGGCGGCGGTGGCGGTCTTGGCGGCGGTGGCGGCGGTGGCGGCGGGATGTTCGCTGTCGACGAGGATCTCAAAATTGGCAAACCCAAATCACGCAAAAAAATCACGTTGGAACCTCTCGAGGCGAAGAAACCGGCTCGACCTGTTATTAAGCGTACCGTGCGCAACGTGCATCCAATCGAATTAACCCTCGACGACGGTCAATCCAAAGCCGAAGCATGGGATTATTTTTTCGAGACCAACGTGACGAATGATGAACAAGCTTTACGGAAGTTAAGCGACCAAGTTCATCGCACCGTTCAAGTCTTGATGAAGCGAGCACAGCGAAAAATAAGTACCGATGGGGAATCTTCTGCGAGTGCTCAGGAACACATTAATGAGATTGTCACGATCATTCGGGCATCGCTGAGACGCGGATTTGCTCAGCCGTGGATGTACGAAGCATTGGCGCTCTCGATGGGAATGAATGAAGCTCCCGATGTAGATGTGGAACGGGCATTAATGTCCGCAGTCGATTTTGGGGGTAGCCATGAGGATATCTTACATGCGGCCATGTACATGGCACGCATGGGCTTTGACCGACGTGCACTAGATTTATTTCAAGATATTTCAGTTGAGCGACCCGTCTGGCCCGAACCCTATGTGAACGGGTTGGCTGCTGCGAAACGGCTCGAAGATATCGAAGGGATTAAGTGGGCATGTGTTGGCGTATTGAGTCAAGCGTGGCCACGAGAGCATCGTCGAGTTTACGAGAACGCGCTGCGGACTGCGAAAGTAACGCTCAATCAGCTTCGTCAAGAAAATCGTGATGAGGAAGCGGAAGCTTTTACAACAGCACTGAACCAATCCCTCGTTCGCGATTGTTTCGTAAAGGTGACTTGGACGGGTGACGCAGACATTGACATCCTGGTGGAAGAACCTGCAGGAACGGTCTGCTCGTTTCAGAACGCGCGCACGATTGCCGGTGGTGTGTTACTGGGAGATTCGTTTTCGCGACCCGGCCAAGCTTCTTCTCATGGGACATCGGAAGTTTATGTTTGTCCTCAAGCGTTTGCTGGCGAATATCGGATGTTGTTACGACGCGTCTGGGGTAAGGTCGCAGCGGGAAAAGTTACGGTGGATGTCTATACGAATTATCGAGGTGAGAACGAGACCCGTGTTCGCCGACAGATTCCTTTGAGTGAACGGGATGCCGTCGTTATTTTTGAAATTGATGAAGGACGTCGCATGGACGCCTTGGATGATGTGGCTGTTGAAACCGTTACTCGAAAACATGCCGTAAACCGCACGATGTTAGCGCAACAACTCAAGCATCTAGAGCATTCATCAGCATCGCAAAGTTATCTGGCTGGAAATGCGAAGCAGAACGGGAAAGCATCACGAAACGGCGCTCCTGGTGGGTTGAACGCGGCCAAAGGTGATCCTGGCGGTTTCTTTCCAATCGTTACATTGATTCCTGAAGGTACCTTTGCTTTTGTTACCGCAGTCGTCTCGGCCGATCGGCGTTATGTTCGGATTACTCCCATGCCATTCTTCACCGGTATTGGAGAAGTCTTTACGTACAACATCAATAGCGGTGAACAAGTAAAAGTTGATGACGACGACGACGACGATGGATAAAGGTGATGACAAGACTTAGTAAGTCGACACATTGTGGACTCTGCAACTAGTGCAAGTCATCGTATGAGGCCGGGGATGATGTCGAGACTGAGATCTTCAAGCATGCCTGCCTGAAGGCGTTCACTTGCGATCGCACCCATAACCGCATTGTCTGTGCAAAGTTCGAATGGCGCGATCTGTAATTCGTAGCCATGTTCCTGGGTGGATTCTTGTAATCGTTGGCGCAAGCGTTTGTTGGCAGCGACCCCTCCACCTACGCATAACAGTTCTAGGCCTGTTTTTTGTAACGCCAGCATCGCTTTTCCTACTAAGCAATCCACGACGGCCTCTTGAAAGCTCGCGGCGACATCCGCAACTTGTTGCTCAGATAAGTTGAGTTTGGAAAAGTCCGGTTTGCCGACGCCAGCGATCGCGTATCGGACGGCAGTTTTCAAGCCGCTGAAACTAAATTCCAATCTTTCCTTATCGCGTAGGAATGGCCTCGGAAAGGAAAATGCTTTTGGGTCGCCTTTTAACGCGGCTCGGGAGATTGCTGGGCCGCCCGGATAGGGAAGGCCGAGCATGCTGGCAACTTTGTCAAATGCTTCGCCCGCAGCATCATCAATTGTACCGCCAAGGTGTTTAAATTCAGTCGCACCCGTGCAATGAAAGAAGTTTGAGTGTCCACCACTCACAACAAAGCCAACACAAGGAAAGATTTCTTTTCCGCTCGCGATACGACAGGCAAAGACATGTGCGTGCAGGTGATTGATTGCAATTAACGGCTTGCCGGTCGCCACACAAATTGCTTTCGCGGCAACGAGTCCGACAAGCAGTGATCCGGACAGGCCAGGTGTATGGGCGACGGCGATCGCATCTAAATCGTCGAGTGTCAAATCTGCTCGTTGGATCGCTTGATCGACAACAGGCAAGATTCGCTCGACGTGTGCCCGAGCAGCAATTTCAGGGACGACCCCGGAAAACTGTTCGTGTAAGGACTCCTGGGATGCAACGATCGAGGAAAGAATCTGCAAATCGTCGGTAACCACTGCCGCAGCGGTTTCATCACACGTGGTTTCAATCGTAAGAAGTTTCATTCGATGTTGTTTTACAGATGTTGACGCGACATGTTATTTTTCAGACGCGGGGTCATCTGTATTTGTTTCTCCTTCTTCTGCAGGCTCCTGGTTCGGCGGATCTGCTGATTCGCTTGACTCGCGATCGGCAAGCTTTGCGAGGATCGTGGCGATCGCTCTTTGTAGTTGAGGGTCGATCAGCCCAGTTTGGTTTTGGGGTGTGTCTTCGTTGGGAACCGTCAAAATGTCCAGCTGCTTACGGTATTCTTGTACTTTAGCCGCATCCTCACGGGACAAGGAAATTTCCAGCCCATCGTTTGGTTGGACTCCCCAATCGTCATCGTCGGATGAATCTTTGAAACGGTGGATATTTTTTCCGCTGGGTCGCTGGTAGCTGGCAGTTGTCAGCTTGATGGCGCTGCGGCCTTCTTCTAGCTCAATGATGTTTTGCACGCTTCCTTTGCCCCAGCTCCGCTCTCCGATGACTAGTGCGCGGCCATGATCTTGCAGGCAGGCTGCAACAATCTCACTAGCACTTGCGCTAAAGCGGTTAATCAAGATGGTCATGGGAAAGTTTTTGAAAGTACCCGGTTCATGGGCTTCCCAAAGGCGCTCCGGAGCATTTCGCCCAGTTGTGCTCACGATCGTACCTGCGCTAATAAAAAGGTCACTGATTTCGATGGACGAAGAAAGGAGTCCACCAGGGTTTCCTCGCAGATCTAATACTAAAGCCCGAAATTCTTGGCTTTGTAGAGTTTCCAGCGCAGAGCGAAGATCGGCAGCAGTATTTCGACCAAATGCAGAGATGCGAAGATAACCAATTTTTTGTTCGGCATCGCAGAAGAAATTCCATGCTTGATCTTCACGACGTGAAAATCCTAAGACGGTCGGCACGCGGATTGTTTCGCGTATCAACTCAAAGGACTTGGCCTCCTCTTCACCAATTTGAATTACTTTCAAAGTAACCGTTGTGCCGATCTGGCCTTTGACGAGTTTGACGGCATCGTCCACACTAAATCCATTGGTGTTTTGGCCGTCAATTTCGACAATGCGATCACCTGCCAACATGCCCGCTCGATGTGCCGGCGTTCCGATGATGGGACTGATGACTTCTAGAGCTCCATTTTGTGTAGATACAATAATTCCTACGCCAGCAAACTCGGCTTCCACACTGGTTTTGAATTGTTCGAGCTGTTTTGGTGGAATGTAATTTGAGTAACGATCCAGTTTGCTAAGCATTCCGCCAATCGCGGCTTCCATCAGTTCCCGATCGGACAGTTCGTGCACGAAGTTTCGCTTGATCTGGTCGAAAGTGTCAGCAAAGAGCATCATTAACTTCAGCTCTTCTTCTCGTTTGGCTGGATCGTCTGTGGCAACGACTTCGGATTTTGCGTCGATAACTTTTTGCGCGGCCGCGTTATCAGTTTCTTGGGGAAACACCCCATTTTCCCACGTAACAAAAACACCGAAACTAAGGAGCCAAATCCAAGATAGGCAACGGATCCTAGCGAGATATCGAAATTTCATGAAATTCTCCGCGCACCTATTCCGAATGAACTTCGTTCGACGAGTGACCATTAACCCTTGCATCTTAGTGGGCACGCTGTGGAACCCGATTCTAGATCAATCCGGTGCGAGCATCAAACGCTTGGGAAAGAGAGACTTTTTTGATCGGTGACTTCTTAGGGCGACTTCTTAGGGCAACGGCTCAAAAGTCATACCAGACACCAAGGCCGATGTGATGCTCGGTGAAGTCGAACAGAGAAAATTGGTTGCTCTCACCGTTGTAGTAGTGGAGTCCTGCACGCAAGAGCCTCGCATCGTGAATGCTTCGCCATGCCCACCCCGTTTGGAAAACAAGATTTCCGCCGAAGTTGACTTCTTCACGCAAATGACCGTTGATGGCCACGAAGGGAGCGCCGTGAAGTCCCGTTGGTGCTCCTGGTGCATAGTCCATGCCGAACTGAAATTCCCATGGCTTGCAGACATCGCTGTAAAAAGACCAACCGGCTTCGGCGTAGAGACGGAGATTAGGATGAAAATTGTGAGCAAAACCGAATACGAGAGCATCGCGGGAGTAATTCAGTCGCAAAAAATGAGGGTTGCGCAGGATAAATTCATCGCCCAGATGAGAGCTTAAATGGTAGTAAGCGAACTTTAATTGACTCTTACCAATTCCGTAAGTGATGGGGACTCCTGCACGATAGTCGGTCGCGTCCACATCACAGTTGTGATCATAATTGAGACGCACTTGTGCGGAAGCTTCGATGTCGACTTGCCAGCCTTGCGGCAGCCAGTGTCCACCGGTTCCATAGCGAAAGACACCGATGCGGGATCCCAATGTGGCCTCGGAAAGATAATTTTTTTGAACGACGCCACTCGCACCACCGACGTGATGCATGGATATCCGCGATTCTTTCACACCCGCTAAATAGGATTTGTAGATCAGGCTGCTCGGTAAGAACTGAAAACGCCAAGGCTGGTCATGAGGAGTCTGAGCATGGTGGGCATGACTTACTGCATGACTTACTGGAGTTATCGAATTCGAGGCACGCTGTTCCAAATTCGCATTCAGGTCAAAGTAAGCAGGCTCGAGTAGGGAGTCGGAGGCGGGGACAATTTCTGCTCCCTGCGCAACTTCTGACGCCGCCATCATTTGATGGGAAAGAAGGAAAAAACACGCGATTACGACAAATGTTGTGGCTGTTTTCACAAGCAAAAGTTGGTGGCTGGTTGACCGATACAGCCGAACACACGCAATGGTGTGGCGCTCCAGGGATTGTCCGTGTAAGCCTATACGTGCGGTCATCCAAAATGGCCGCAAAATTTACCCGGATGAGCGGAAAACTGACAGGTCGAAGGTGGTGGGAATTGATGGGTGGGGAGTGAATAAAATGCGTTATGAGGACCAAGTGGACCAGATGAGGTCGGGGGTGTGCGGTCGTCATAAGTGTCTTCTACGGTAGAATCGGCAGAATTCCACCTCAAGATTGAGCCTACCTCAANAATTCACCAAGGTGTTTGTGNCGATCTTTCTCGAGTTCCGCAGGTCACGGCTTGCGAAAGCTGGTAGCGTCAGGCATTATGTCGCTCGCGGTGGGACAGCATCGGTGCTAGCGTCTAGCGCGGGCAACCCCTGGTACCCGCGACAGGGACGTTTTGCGAAGATGAAACTGGCGACCTGAGGTTTTTTCTCCGCGGCTGTTTCCAGGCGATGTCCGCGGCACACGATGGGATTACGAGCGCTTGGAGTCCTACCGAACCCCTTGGATTACTGAAAGGATCCAGCTAAACGGATGAAAGCAAAGGTCGAGTTTGAGCAAGAGAATTTGAGCCGCAAGTTCGCATTATGAACGAATCAGATATTTTAATCATCGGTGGCGGAATTGTCGGCTTGGCGACAGCGCACAATTTAAGTGAGCGATATCCTCGCTTGCGCGTTGTGGTGGTTGAAAAAGAAGCAACTGTTGGGAGTCATCAAACCGGTCACAATTCAGGTGTTTTGCACTCGGGCATCTATTACAAGCCAGGATCTCTCAAATCGCAAAATTGTCGCACAGGCAAAGAAGCCATGGAGCGTTTTTGCGAAGAGGAAGGCATTCCATACGATGTTTGCGGAAAAGTAATTGTGGCTGTTGACCAGTCTGAACTAGCAAGGCTGGAAAAAATTTTTGAGCGAGGAAAACAGAATCAGGTCAAGTGTGAGATGATTGGTCGCGAACGGCTCCAGGAGTTAGAGCCGCATGCGGCCGGGATCCAGGCGATTCACGTACCCGAATCCGGTATCGTAAATTATCGTCGTGTCGCAGAACGATTTGCCGAGATTATCAGAGACCGAGGTGGAGCAGTTGTTACGAATTGTCGAGCTCGGGCGATTCAACGCGATGGACGTCAGATTGTTGTTGCCACAACAACTCAGGAGTTTCGCTCGAACTATCTGATCAATTGCGCTGGTCTGTATTCGGATCGCGTTACCAAAATGGTTGGTGAAAAACCCGAGGCGAAGATCCTACCGTTTCGCGGCGAGTTTTATGAACTGAAGCCAGAAGTTCATCATCTCTGCCGGAATTTGATTTATCCCGTGCCAGATCCAAGCTTTCCATTTTTGGGTGTGCACTTCACGCGCATGATCGATGGCGGCGTCGAATGTGGTCCGAACGCGGTCCTTGCTTTTGCGCGCGAAGGCTATCGAAAAACGGATGTCAACTTGAGAGATCTTGCAGAGTCGCTGACTTATGCCGGTTTCATTCGCTTGGCACTGAAGTATTGGCGGGTTGGTTGCGGAGAAATGTGGCGATCTTTGAGCAAAGCTGCATTTGTCAAAGCACTGCAGCACTTGATGCCAGAGATACGGGGTGAACATCTCCAGCCGGCGCGCAGCGGCGTGCGCGCACAGCTCCTGGCACGCGAAGGTCACCTGATCGATGATTTTCAAATTACGGATTCTCAACGAATCATTAATGTCAACAACTCGCCGTCTCCAGCAGCGACTTCTTGTTTGAATGTCGGAAAATTGATTGTGGATGCTCTTGAGCCGCAACTTTCCTGATTCGATTATGGGAGAGAGCATCTCATCAACTGGCCCTGGCTCTGGTGTCACGGCAGCGTATGCCTATAATCAAATCACTTTAAGATTACTTCCAGGATTTGGTGTCTTACTTCCATGGCAACTGCTGTTTCTTCGAATCTCACTGAGCGTCTTCGGACTGCTGTAGGCAATGAAAACGTGCTTTCGGCCGATGCCGATTTAATGGTCTATGAATGCGACGGTTTTACGATTGAAAAGAACAGTCCTGACGTCGTTGTCTTTCCCGAAACTACCTCGCAAGTTGCTACTGTTGTCAAAGCGTGTAACGAATTTGGGGTGCCTTTTTTGCCACGTGGAGCGGGAACCAGTTTAGCAGGAGGATGTTTACCGATTGGTGGCGGCGTCATGATTGTGCTGACGCGCATGAAGGAAATCTTAGAGATCAACATTCGCGACCGCTATGCAATTGTGCAACCGGGCACGGTTAACGTCTGGTTAACCCAAGCGTTGAAGGGGACCGGTTTTCATTATGCTCCTGATCCGTCAAGCCAAGGAGCTTGTACTATCGGTGGCAACGTGGCTACCAATTCAGGTGGACCTCATACTTTAAAATATGGTGTGACGGTAAATCATGTTCTGGGTGTGGAAGCCGTGCTGGCCGACGGGAGCGTGGTCAGGATCGGTGGGCCAGCAGAGGATTCGCCTGGGCTGGATTTAGTCGGCGCGCTGGTTGGCAGTGAGGGCACTTTGGCAATTGTGACGAGGGTTTGGGTACGGCTGACCCCAAATCCTCAGGGCTATCGGACGATGTTGGGAATATTTGAGTCTGTCGAGGAAACGTCCAATGCGATAAGTGACATTATTGGCGCTGGGATCGTACCGGCTGCCCTGGAGATGCTCGACCGACCAATTTTAGTTGCCTTGGAAGAGGCTTTCAAATTTGGTTTTCCCTTGGATGCCGAAGCAGTTCTTTTGATTGAAGTCGATGGTCTTGAAGCTGGTTTAGACGCGCAGCGTGATCAAATCGTTGGGATCTGTGAAAAGGCTGGGGCGCGTGAAGTCCGTCAGGCTGCAAACGAAGCCGAACGGGCAAAATTGTGGAAGTGTCGCAAGCAAGCATTTGGAGCGATTGGACGGTTAAGTCCCAGCTACTGTACCCAAGATGGCGTCGTTCCTCGCACGAAGTTACCACATATTTTAAAGCGGATTGCCGAAATTGGTGCGAAGTATGACCTTCAGGTTGTCAACGTTTTTCATGCCGGTGATGGGAATCTTCATCCGATACTGCTATTTGACGAACGCGAAAAAGAACAAACACAACGTGTCCTCAAGGCGAGTGGTGAAATCCTTCAGGAATGCCTTGACTGTGGCGGCAGTGTCACTGGTGAGCATGGAATCGGTGTGGAAAAAATTCAGTTCATGAACAAGATGTTTACCGACGAAGATTTGGCTGCCATGGGCAATTTGAGAGATGCGTTTAATCCCTTCAATAACCTCAGCCCGGACAAAATGTTACCCACCTCTGGTGCTTGTGGAATTGAGCAAAAACATCCCGGACGTCGTGCCGCATTGTAGCGAAATGATCCTGCTGGAAAGGCTTTTTTAGATCGTGTCGACTGTACTGGAAGTGTTACCAATTACCGAGATGTTCGAGCCATCGAATTGCGATGACCTGTGCGCCCTTATAACGAGTGCCCATGATTCCGAAACAGCCATTTACCCGCTGGGCGGTGAAACTGCACTCAACTTTGGGTTGCCAGCTAAGCATTCTGGCTGGGGCGTTTCCTTAAAACAATTTGATCAAGTTATTGATTATCCGGCACGTGATATGACGATTACGGTTGAGGCTGGTGTGTCGATGCAGTCCTTGGCAGAAACACTAGCCAAGGAGAATCAACGTTTGCCAATTGATGTGCCCCAGGCGTCGGAAGCCACTTTAGGTGGCGTGATCGCGACCAATTTCAATGGTCCTCGACGCTATGGGATGGGGACGGTACGCGATTACGTCATTGGGATTCACGCAGTCGATGGTACTGGCCGCGCTTTCAAAGGAGGGGGGCGAGTGGTCAAGAATGTTGCGGGTTACGATTTTTGTAAGCTCTTGACCGGTTCGTTAGGAACGCTCGCAGTGATTCATCAAGTGACCCTCAAAGTGAAGCCGTGCCCTCAACGCTCTGCGATTGTGGTGGGTACGGTCAAAAATCTCGCTCAGGCAGAAAATGTTTTGGCGGAGTTGGTCACATCAGCGACTACTCCCGCGGCGATTGAATTACTATGCGGACCAGTTTGGCATGACGACGCTATTTGGGATGGAGATGCAGCAGACGAACTGGCAATTGCGGTTGGCTTAGAAGGAACGGATGCGGAAGTCCAGTGGATGTCTGCGCAATTGTTAGAAGATCTAGAAACCTGGGGTGTCGAGAACTGTCGTGAAGTTGAGCAGAGCAAGGTTGCAGATGCTTGGACCAGCATGAGCGAGTTTCCTGCGCAGCACCAATCGCCATTGGTGTTAAAAGGTAGTGTGGTTCCTGGCGCGACGACCAAATTAATAGAAGCTATTTTGGGAGTTGATCCTAACTGCTCGATTCAAGCGCATGCTGGTAATGGGATCGTGATAGCGAGTTTTAGCGAGTTTCCGGTAGACGGTCTATCGCGTACTTTACTGGCCAAATTGCATCCGGTTGCCAACTCGGCTCAGGGAAATATTGTGGTGTTGTCCAATCCAGGAGGCCATGAGATGACTCACCAAAGTGTATGGGGTGGCATTCATGCGCCCTTCCGTTTGATGACGGACGTCAAGCAGCGATTTGACCCCCAGGGCATTTTGAATCCTGGGAGATTTGTTTATGTGTAAGGAATAAGGCCGTTCTTTTTAATCCGAGCGAAGCCCGCAATTGTGAGCAAGCAATTTTATGGAAAACATTGAGGTCATTCCGACCAGTGAATCGTCCACTACGAGGGTTGGTTCGGGAATCGATTACGAGCTCTTTCTAGACTGTGTCCACTGCGGCCTTTGTACCGCTTCGTGTCCGACATATGCTGAATTGGGAAATGAAAACGATAGTCCACGTGGACGGATCTATCTCATGCGCGGAGTACGCGACGGGCGAGTGGATCTGACAAAGGAAGTCCGACGTCACTTGGAATTGTGCCTCGATTGTCGGGCTTGTGAAACGGCTTGTCCCTCGGGTGTTCAATATGGTCGACTGATTGAACCTTTCCGGATTGAAATGGAGCAGACCGGTGACGGCACGGAAAAAACAAATGATTGGTTTCACCGTTGGATTCTGTTTGGAATGTTTCCCTATCCAGATCGTCTGCGTCGCTGGTTGAAGCCCGCGCGGTGGGGGCAGAAACTGCGTCTCGATCGGTTACTTACGCGGACGGGATTGTGGAAACTCTTGCCGCCTAGGCTGGGGCGGTTGGTTGCCATGTTGCCGGAACTTCAACGACCACCTGCCAAGCTCCCCCCCATTTTACCTGCCAAGGGAACACCACGTGCCCGCGTGGCACTTTTTACTGGTTGTGTGGCAGACGTAATGTTTCGCGAAACAAATTGGGCAACAGCCAGAGTGCTACAACAGAATGGTTGTGAAGTTGTCATTCCGCAAAAGCAAGTTTGTTGTGGGGCGATTCACCTGCACGCGGGTAGTAGTGAACCGGCCCAAGAATTTGCCGATACGAATTTGTCAGAATTCAATGTTGATGATGTCGATGCGGTGATTATCAATGTCGCGGGTTGCGCATCGATGTTGAAAGATTATGGGCATCATTGGCAGGACTCAAAACAGTCCGAGCGGCAGCGTTTCGCCGATAAAGTAAAAGATGTCAGCGAGTTTTTAGATGAATTGGGCCTCGTTCCGCCGGAAGGTGAGTTGCCCCTTAAAGTCACCTATCACGACGCATGTCATCTCGCACATGCCCAGCAAGTGCGAGAGCAGCCGCGGAATTTACTGAAACAGATTCCCGGACTCGAGTTGGTTGAACTACCAGAATCGGAGTTGTGTTGTGGTGCCGCAGGAACCTACAACTTGACCGAACCAGAAATGGCCGAACGTTTAAGCCGTCGGAAGATGAAGAATATTCTCAGTACCGGCGCGCGGGTTGTCGTGACAGCGAACACCGGGTGTCTGATGCAGATTGCATGTGAGTCACGAATGAATCAACATGCTTTGAAGATTGTGCATCCGATGGACTTGTTGGATTTGAGTTATCGCGGGGAACCTTTGATATTTTAGTGACCCTTGTTTGCATTTCGAAGAAATGCGACTTCTACAGACGCTTAACGTTGGTAGGAACAAACAACGAGTCTATGCTTCGAAGAGAAATCTTTCTCTGGAAACGCATCCTCGGAAAAAGAATTCTCGGCGCGTTTCTGGATGAATCTTACAGGTTAGGCCACGGTGCGTTCATCAATGAGATCAATTTCCAGATCCATCAACCAGGGTACTAGTTCTTCCGCCGTCGGACGTCGTAGCGGATCTTTCGCCAGCATGTGCGTTAAGAGTTCCGAGATTCTGTTCGATAGAAAGGGCTTTTTCGAGCGTACGTCGGAAGGTTTTTTCTGAAGGTGTGCGACCACTAGATTGTGATCTGGTACATTTCTGAATGGTGACTCTCCGGTTAACATTTCAAAGAGCACAATACCCAGGCTATAGATGTCACTTTGGGGTGTGGCATTCAAAGCGGTTGTGAGCGTCTCTGGCGCTGCATAGGCAATGGTTCCACAAAATTGCTTTTGAGATAGATTGTGGTTGCGGTCGAAAGATCTGCAAAAGCCGAGATCGGTTAGTGTTGCATGGCCATTGGGGCCAACGATAATGTTTTCCGGTTTGGTATCCCCGTGGATCCAACGCTTGTTGTGCAATTCCAGCATTGCTTCCGCTACCTGTCGCACCGTCCACAAAGCGATGGACGGAGGCAGAGACACCTTTGTGTTGAGCAACCGTTTGACGGTCTGACCTGGAAGCAACGGCATCACGAAATAGAATGGCGGTGCGTCCACATGCGCTGAGAGAATAGGGCACAAATTTGGGTGGGACACGTGATAGGCGACGTATACTTCGTGCTGCATCATCACGGTACCCAGCGAGTCGCCGTCTGGGCGGAGGATTTTAATGGCGTAATCAGCCGCACTATCTCCGAGGCTCCGAAGTGGCCGGGCGCGAAATACTTGGGACCACTGGCCTTCACCGAGGAGATCGAGCAGTTGCCAGCAGCCGAACGGTCGCTGGCCGGGTGCTGTGAATGAATCCGCTCGTTTAGTGCGTGGTTGCGCAGTTGACAGCGACATAAAGGGGTTTTGGCGTAAAGCCAAGATGGGGTGAGAGTGCGGAAGATAAAGGGTGAGTGTTAAATTGGATCGGCCTTGGTACAGGTGAAAGTTGAAGTTTTTGTCTTGTGAGGGTTTTGTGATCTCGTCTTTCAAGACGTCTTGTTTTCCTGGGAAAGCGGAAATATTTGCCCCTTGCTTGCCCATTCTAAGCAAATTAGAATTTGAGTTTCCCAAGCCGTCTTTTGCTTCAATTCAACTGATAGGAACGACTTATGTCGCGTTTGATCCATTCCTTGATAGTGGTGGTCTTTGTCGCCACGACGCTTCTATTTTCCGGCTGTGGAGGTACCGACAACTCGAGCAGTAGCAATAGTCAGGGGAGTGGTTCCAGTAGTGGCGAAAAGAAACGTATTGTTTTTCTCAGTAACGGAGATGATCCATTTTGGGATGCTTGTCGAACGGGCATGGATCAAGCTGCTGAGGAACTAGGAATTGAGGCAGTGGGGCTGACCCACAATATGGACAAAGGCAGTGAATTTAAAGTTGAAAAACAGGTAGAGAAATTGGAACAGTACGCGACGCAATCTGATATTGCGGGCGTAGCGATTTCACCGGTGGATGCCAGCAATCGTGCAACCGCCAAAGCATTGAAAGCACTTCGAGATAAAGGTGTCAAAGTAATCTGTGTTGATTCTGACATGGATCACGAAAAATATCGTGACTCCCGATTCGCGTATCTGGGGACGAACAATAAAGTGGGTGGTGAAGAACTGGGTAAAGCTGCCAAGGGGCTGCTTCCGGACGGCGGCAACTATGCAACTTTTGTTGGTGTCAAGACAGTAGCCAACGCCATTGAACGGATTGGAGGCTTTGCTGAGGGAGCCGGTGAACAATTCACGTCTCTTGACAGCATGGCAGACGAAGGCGATGAAAATGTTGCCCAGGAAAATGTTAAAGCAATACTGGACAAGCATGAAGAGGTGGCCGCACTGGTCGGCATCTGGGCATACAACGCCCATGCGATTGTGCGAGTGGTTGAAGAACGCGAAATTCGCGATAAGACGGCCATTGTTGTTTTTGATGCGGCTTCGTTGGCACTGACCGATATGTCAGAAGGGAAAGTCGATGCGATGGTAGTTCAAAATCCCTATCAAATGGGTTATTTGAGCGTCAAGTTGATTAAGGCCATGGTTGAGGAGGATAGTGACACGATCAAGGAAATTTATCCTTCCTACGATCCTGAATCAAAAACCTTTTCGGAAGCGGATGGCGATATTTACAATACCGAGTTACGGGTTGTGGTGCCCGATGAGGATTCACCACTGAAAGCAGATATGTTTCGACCGGAAACCCAATTCTTCTATTTCAACGATTTTAAGAGTTGGCTTGATGAACGCCGGCTGGTCAGTTCTTAAGTCTGGGTAACGCATTTTTTATTTAGAGACGAGAGCATTTTGTTCTTGGGACATGTCAAGATTCACTGAGTCTCAGTAGCCAATGGGGTTTGCTTCAAAATACCGAAACGAAATTGGCCTCTTGGTAGCGATTATCTGTGTCGTTGGGTTTACGCTTATTTTCAATCAGTCATACCTCACCGCCCCAGAAATAAACGTCAAAAACATTCTGCACCAAACGGCCTTGTTGGGCATCTTTGCGCTCGGTGCGGCGATGGTCATCATCGTGGGTGGTATCGACCTTTCGAGTGGTTCGGTGATTGTGTTTTCTGCCTCGATTTGTGCCTTGGTCTTGATGGCTTGCGCTCCGGTGGATGAATCGACGGGCATGCCGCAAACCGACCAGATTGTCGGCTGGTCTCCGGTTTTGTTAGCGATTGGCGTAACCATCGTAGTTGGTTTGGTTATTGGCACTTTACACACCTGGTTAATCACGGTGGTCCAACTTCCTCCCTTTGTGGCAACCCTTGCCTCATTAGTTGGACTTCGCAGCTTTGCAAAAGTTCTTAATCCGGCCGTTAGCAAAGCGCTTGGTAGTGAAGTTACCAAAGTGCGTGCTGATGCGGAGAGCTTTGTTTTACTTTCAGAATGGTGGGTCGCTTTGACCGTGTTTCTCGTGCTGGCGGTTGGGTGCTATGTCCTGATGAGTCATACGGTTTGTGGTCGACATTTGTACGCCTTGGGTGGGAATGAAGAAGCGGCACGATTAAGCGGGATTCAAACCGATCGAATGAAGTGGCTTGTCTATTCGATCGGTGCGGTCACGGCGTCGATTGCCGGAATCCTTTATCTGGCCAAGATTGGTGCTGCCAATCCGGCCACCTTAGGTGTTGGATATGAATTGAATGCGATCGCTGCTGCGGTTGTCGGTGGCTGTAGTCTGCGCGGTGGCATTGGTTTAATTCCTGGGGTGATGCTAGGGGTGTTATTTTTGCGCGTCGTGATCGATGCGATTAACAAGGTTGTTCCCAAAGGTAGTGATGATTTCCAAGGTATGATTGTTGGATTTCTAGTCGTTCTCGCGGTGGCGGTGAACGAGTTCAGGCGACAAGGTGGTGGAAAGAAAAAGCAGTTTTTTCCCGGAAGTCTCGGAGTTGCGGTAATCCCGATTTTGTCGCTGGTAGGTGCCTCCGTGTTATTCGTGATGTATGGAAATACGGCTGGCATCGTCACTTTTTTTTCTGTACTTGCGATCCTGACAGCTTGGAAAATTACTGAATCTGCTGCTGCAAAACGCTAGTCTATTTTGATGAACGAGACAGCAAAACCAATCGTTTCGATTGCCCATGTCACCAAGCAGTTTCCGGGGGTGGTTGCCCTTGCGGACGTTTCATTTGATGTCCGAGACGGAGAATTGCATTCAATTTGTGGTGAGAATGGCGCTGGCAAAAGCACACTAATGAAGATTTTGTCGGGTGTCATTGTTGATTATGAAGGCGAAGTATTCCTGAAATCAAAGTCCATGAAGTTTGCCGGGACACGCGAAGCGGAAGCCGCTGGAATCAGCATCATTCACCAGGAATTGAATCTCGTTGAACAGTTGTCTGCGGCAGCGAATATTTTCTTAGGACGAGAAAAACGCACGCGTTTTGGTTTTCTTGATGATCACGAAATGGAATTAGCTGCAGAAAAACTGCTGGCAGAACTTGAATGTCACATCAGCCCGCGCGCCTTAGCTGGTTCGTTGCGAGTCGGTGACCAACAACTTGTTGAGATTGCCAAGGCGCTATCGTTGAATACAGACATTCTAATCATGGATGAACCGACGAGCGCGTTGACAGAGGCTGAAGTGGAACGTTTGTATCGTGTCATTGAGCGGTTGCGCCAGCGCGAGGTGACCATTCTCTATATATCCCACAAGATGGATGAAGTCTTTCGATTGTCGGATCGGATCACAGTCTTGCGCGATGGTGAACTGGTCAAAACGCTCGATTGCGCAGCGACGAGTCCTACTGAAGTTACACGGCTGATGGTTGGACGCGAGATCGAGGCAGTTGATTTTGGGCAGCCAAGACAAGCCGGAGAAGTGGTTTTGGAAGTCGACAATCTTTCCTTGCCTTGGCCGGGACATGCTCGACAATGGCGATTGCAGGATGTGAGTTTTCAGTTGCGAAGTGGTGAAGTGTTGGGGATTGCTGGTTTGATGGGGGCGGGCCGGACGGAGTTGCTTGAATGCCTCTTTGGAGCGAGTGAAGAAGTTCCTCAAGGTTGTATTCTGTTGGGAGGTGAGTCTGTTTCCTTTCGCCATCCCAGTGAAGCTAAGGCTGCTGGCATTGCGATGGTGACCGAAGACCGTAAACGCTTGGGGATCTTTGCGGAAATGTCGGTTCGAGAAAATATTAGCATTTGCACTTTGCAGAAGGCGGTGCAGGCAGGTTTAGTCGTGCCTGCCAGAGAACAGACCTTTGTAGATAAAATAGTTGACCGCTTACGAGTGAAAACTTCTGGTCCAGAATCGCGTATTACGAGTCTTAGTGGGGGGAATCAACAGAAGACGGTTATCGGGCGTTGGTTACTTACCGACCCGCAGGTCTTGCTACTCGATGACCCGACACGCGGGGTCGATGTGGGGGCCAAAGCCGAACTTTATCGACTGATGGATGAACTTTGTCGCCAAGGAATTGCCATCATCTTGACATCCAGCGAACTGCCTGAGTTGTTGACTGTGAGCGACCGCATCCTGGTGTTGAGTGAGGGTGTTCTGACGGCTAGTTTTGATCGTTCGGAGGCTACCGAACACAAAATTATGGAAGCCGCCACCGTGAGCGCTCGTAAGTAAGATTTTGCGTAAAAGTTGTGCAAGTGTTTACGAGAGCGTTTTGCCATTGCCAACGAGCAATGCGAGTTAATTCTGTCGAGGCAAGAAAACTAGACACCTGTGATGGTGTTGAGGTTGGTGCGTTGACTCACCGCAAGCCGACGATCTCATTAATTGCCGATATATTTCGTGTACAAAGTACGCGCTTCAGAAATGTCTTCTGTGCCTCCAACAATGGCGCGACCATCGGAGAAGACAGTAATGAGGAACTCATTGACTTGTAGCCGCAAAAGAAATCGATTCTGTGTCACGGTTCCTACCGTAGCTAACTTTTTGGCCAGTGATTCCAAGCACACATTTTGACGGTCAGGGTAACTAAGCTGCACCGAATTGCGGCCACAGAGGATTGCTGTATGGCTACCTCGTTCGCCGTCTAACCAAGGAAACACGCGTTGGTGGCATGCGGGGCAATCGGTATGGTCTTTTAAGGAATCGAGTTTGACTTGCAAGATGCGATTGTCCCAAAGTTCGAAGACCGACAACACGCGGCTGATCGCATCTCGATTTCCGCTGAGAATCTTGATGGCTTCATTGGCTTGAATGGATGCGATTACATTAATGATGGGGCTAAGGATTCCAGCAGAATCGCATGTTGCTGTTGTTCCGGGGGGCGGAGCGTCCTCAAAAACACAACGCATGCAAGGTGTTTCACCAGGAAGGATAGTCATCGACTTTCCCTCGGCGCCAAGGCAACCACCATAGACCCAAGGGATGCCAAATTTTACGGAAGCATCGTTCAGAAGGTATCTTGTTTCAAAATTGTCGGTGCCATCTAGTAGGATGTTGCATCCGTTAATCAACGATTCGATGTTCGTGTGGTCGACATCGGTGACGTGTTCTTCAATTTCAATTTCGGAATTGATTTTTCGTAAACGTCGTGCTGCGGCAACTGCTTTTGGAACTCCCGACGATACATCTTCTTCGTCAAATAGAACTTGGCGTTGTAGATTGTTCTTTTCAAGAAAGTCGCGGTCGACAATTCTTAAGAATCCGACGCCTGCACGGGCAAGGGTGTTGGCAAGAACTGACCCCAGAGCGCCGCAACCACAAATCAAGGCGCGACTTTTTAGGAGTTGTCGCTGGCCGTCTTCGCCTAACGGGGCATAACGCATTTGGCGTGTATAACGGTCGAGGCTGTTTTCTCTTACAGGCATTACACGCAATATCCCGCGAAATCACCGATAGGTGCAAGGTCCCGTTGCAAATGATCGCATGCTGTACGTCGATTTGTGATGTTCAGCTCTGTTTCAACTTGGCGAGTAGCAATGATAGGGCAGTATGATTGAGCTGAAATAGCGGATAAATCGGATATTTTACTCACATCAGCAAAGACCAAAGCACAGTCTGGACAGACTTGATTCAGGGATTCTCCATCGATGTGTTGAGCTAGCAACAGGTTGGGAGCGAAACGAGACAAATGAGCGAGGTTTTGGACGCTGGGATCAAGAACTGCGATGGCCAGGGCAGGCCAACACGACAATTCACGAAGTCGTGCAGCAATATCGTGACTGGCGTTGGTAATGGAGCCAATAATGAGAATGCCAAGTTCGCTTGCTTGCTGACACAACTTCTCGGAGGGTTCCTCTACGTACATGGCAAGTCCGGTTTTACGCCAGGCATTAAGGTTTACTTCGTTGGGTTTGGAAAGATAGGCCGCGCGCAGGACCCAGCGGCGAGATTCAAGATAGAGGCTATTCTCATCCGTGTGTAAACTTTTTAATCCCACAGTGTGTTCGCTCACAGCGACCACGATATCTTTGCGAACGATCTCGACGCGAACACGATAAGTTGCAGGTAAATGTGGGGACCAGCAACAGGGATCGGGGACGACGGCTTTTGCTAGGAACGGGTCCGCACCATGTACGGTTCGCAACGGGATGGTGGCGGGAAGCGTGGTGGCATTGTGACATTCTGGGCCTTGGACTGTGCCCTGCAACGTGACGCCTTCGGTATCTGCAAAATCATTGCCGCGCACGTAAATCGATGCGGAAAGCGAACTGACTTCGTTGTAAAATATATCGACCCGTGTGTCAGCGGACATGCGTTCACTCCGTTAAAATTTCATCAATAGCAGCGGTATAATCTTGTGCGGTGGTGAGTGATTCGGCAAGGAATCTTGAAGTAACAGAACGATCGCATTGGACGACTTGCTCTGGTGTTCCTGTGACAACTACTTCACCACCTTCGTCGGCTGCGCCCGGCCCAAGGTCGATAATGTAATCAGCTGCTCTCATTAATTGTAGATTGTGTTCAACAACAATTAGGGAATGACCGACGGCTAACAACGCGTCGAAGCAATCGATCAGGTTAACAACGTCAAAAAAATGTAGACCGGTGGTAGGTTCGTCAAGGATAAACAGTGTGCGATTATGGCTTTTGGAAGACATGTGAGCGGCGAGCTTGAGTCGTTGCGATTCCCCTCCCGAGAGTGTATTCGCGGGTTGCCCAAGTTGCAGGTAGTCTAAACCGACTTCGATGAGGCGATTCAATTTTGCTTGAACCTTAGGTTGGCCACGGAAGAAGGAAAAAGCTTCGCGAGCGGTCATCTTAAGCACGTCAGCAATCGTGCGACCACGGTAGGTTACCTGAAGGATTTCTTTGCGATATCGCTGGCCCTGGCATTGAGTACATTTCATATAAACATCGGCCAGAAACTGCATGTCGATTTCGATAAAACCTTCCCCCTGGCATTTTGAGCACCGGCCACCATCGACGTTGAAACTAAAATGGCCCGCCGTGTAATTGTGGGTTCGCGCTTCGATCGTCTCCGCAAATACTTTGCGGATTTCGTCGAAAGCCTTAATGTAGGTTACCGGGTTAGATCGTGGGGACCGCCCAATGGGAGATTGGTCGACGAGCACAATGTCATCGATTTGCCCATCGCCCAATACATCATCGAAGGGTAAGGAAGGATGAGACTCTTTTTGTTTTCTCTGACAGAGAGCCGGGTAAAGCGTGTCTTGAACGAGCGAACTTTTTCCAGAACCGCTAACGCCGGTGATTAAGCACATGACACCTAGGGGGAATTCGACGGAGAGATTCTTGAGATTATTGCCCCTGGCCCCCACAAGTTTGATGCGCCCTCGTGTGGCGGTTCGCCGTGAATTAGGCAGAGACATTCCGCGGCGGCCACTAAGATAATCGTTCGTTAAACTTTCTTTGTAACTTTGCATTTCATCCAAGGATCCCTGAAACACTAAGGTGCCGCCGCTGCGACCAGCGCCCGGACCAATTTCGATCAATTGATCCGCTGCTCGGAGCATTGCTTCTTCGTGTTCAACGACGATTACGGAATTACCACGAGCACGCAGATTTTGGACTGCTGCGATTAATCGTTCAACATCCCGTGGATGGAGTCCAACAGACGGTTCGTCGAGTACGTAAAGCATGTTGACGAGGCTAGAACCGAGAGCCGAGGTCAAAGCGACGCGCTGAGACTCGCCGCCACTAAGTGTGCTAAGTGTGCGATCGAGTGAAAGGTATCCCAGTCCGACTGCCTGCAAATAGCCCAAACGCGAGACGATTTGTTCGAGCATCGTACGGCTGACCGTTTGTTCCCATGCGTTGAGTTTTAGAGACTGAAAAAAAGTCAACGCGTCGTCGATCTGTAGCTGCGAAATTGCGGCAATATGTTTTCCTCCAATCTGTGTTGCCAATGAGTCGTCCGTCAAGCGGTTGCCTTGGCAAGCAGCGCATGATCGATAACTTTTCCAACGCGATAGAAAAACTCGCAGAGGCAATTTCTGTTTGTGTTTTTTCAGCCGTTCGAAAAAGCCATTTAATCCATCAAATTCCCGTTCTGGAATGCCGGTTTGGATGCGAGTGATTTGGGATTCGCTTAGTTCTTTGAAAGGGACATCGACTGGGATGTCAAAGTCGTCTGCTAACGCCAGCAACTCGTCCAATTCATGAGCGTAAGCGGGCGAGTTCCAAGGAGCGATGGCACCTTCCCGCAAGGATTTGTCGCGATTGGGTACGACCAAATCCATGTCGATGTCGATGACACGTCCAAACCCTTCACATGCTGCGCAGGCACCAAGTGGACTATTAAAGCTGTAGAGTCGCGGTTCTGGCACGGGAAATTCCCGTTCACAGAGCTGGCAGGCCAAGCTCTGACTAAATCCAATCCGTTGCCATTTTCTTCCATCTTGGTCGCGAAAGTCAGCGGTAGCCGATTCGACCAAGGCCAAGCATTGGCCTGCTCCCTTGGCGAACGCCGTTTCTAATGAATCTCGTAGCCTTTGTTCTGATGTCCTGCCGTTCTTGAAGCGATCGACAATCACGAGCAGTTCCAGATTTGTCTCGTCGTCTTCTATTAAATCAAGCGATGTCTTTTTGGAGAGGTCAACGGTTTGTGTACCAAGCATCGCCCGGACAAATCCGTCTTCGCGGAGTTCGTCAAAAACTTGAGGCAAATAGCTGGTGTGCTCGACTGATTTTGAAAATCCAACCATGAACCGTGCACCCGTAGCCATTGTCGACAAACGTTCTGCTGAACTGGCTGGTGAATCACGGGTCACCTGGCAGTGACAACCTGGACAGTAGATGCGACCAATTTTGGCGAACAATAGACGCAGATAATCAGCGGTTTCTGTTGTGGTGCCGACAGTGGCGCGACTGTTTCTAGTAGTGGTTTTTCTCGTTACTGAAATGGCAGGCGGAATTCCGTCTATGCGCTCCGCAGACGGCTTGTCGAGTTGTTCAAGAAATTGCCGTGTGTGCGCTGAAAAGCTTTCGATGTAACGGCGTTGTCCTTCTGCGTAGAGGGTATCTAAAGCGAGGCTTGTCTTACCACTGCCGCTAACCCCGCAGATGACAACGAGTTTATGGCGAGGAATGTCCAGATCAAGATGTTTTAAGTTGTGGACTTCGACGCCACGGAGTTCGATCGATTCTGGGGACAACGTCACAACTTTCAAGGGCCATGAGATAGGTTGGAAACGAATAGATTATCTTAGTTTTCTGGACAGCGTGTGACTAGAAGTTGCCAGCTTGAACGTGATGCGTAAATCGCTGTGATTGGTCACTCTTGGCAATGATTGAAAGGTGTTTAGTTAAAATCCACTTTAGAGGGACATAGGTAAGTTTGCGAAGGCAGGAACTGTTTTTTGAGCTGAGCCAGTAAGGAAGGATCTGTTTGGATCTGCGGTTGCGGAGAGTCTTCTTGTGAACTGCACGCTCCTGTAGGTCAGTAGCGGATTGTTTGGAGCTTAGTCCTCAGAGAAATGATCGGCGTTTTGCGGTTGTGCTCGCATGGCCGAAATGGAGGCTGCCATTAGTTTTGTAAAGGTGAGTCGACGTAGGCTCATCGTGTCGCAGTATGAAGGAGTATGAAGGAGTATGAAAGTGTTCCGAAGTCCGAAAGATTGTGCGGTCGCGTCAATGATATTTTGCCTCAGTTTGCGGTATACTGGAAAAGATTAGTAACGTCGCGATGTGGAACCAAGTCTAATGGTCGTCGTGGCAAAGGGCTTGTTCCGAAGTGGCTTTGCTCGTGCTCTATTCCTCACGTAAAAACAATTGCTCCCGGTATTGGAATCCGGTCATAACCACCGCTGTGGCTTGGTGGTTCTTCTTAGCTCCGGGATTTGCTACGGATTCTATAGAGCCCTCAAAGATCGAGTTCTTTGAGACTTACATTCGGCCGGTTTTGGTTGAACAGTGCTACGAGTGTCACTCTGCTCAAAGTGAGGAACCGAATGGCGGCTTGCGTTTGGATACACGTACAGGGATCCGATCGGGTGGCGATTCGGGAGCAGCGATCGTTCCAGGTCGTGTGGAAGCGAGTCGGTTGATCGATGCGATTTCGTTTTCTGGAGATTTCTATGACATGCCTCCCAAGGGGAAACTTCCGGAAGTCGTCATTGCACGTTTTCGACGTTGGATTGAAATGGGTGCTCCGGATCCTCGCGAAGGACCGCACAAAGCTCTGAAAGAAAACGAACATCAAAGACCGCACGCCAAGGACTTGTGGTCTTTACAACCGATCAAACCAGCCAAGCTCCCTGTAGTTTCAGATCCCGCCTGGCCAGTTCAGCGGATTGATCACTTTGTCTTGAAAGAATTAGAACGCCAGGGATTACAACCTGCTCCCCCAGCACATCGGCATACGTTGTTGCGACGGATTACGTTTGATCTGACCGGCCTACCACCGACGCCCCTAGAGATCAATGAATTTGTTGGAGATCAGTCACCTGATGCTTTCGAGAAAGTGGTTGAGCGTTTGTTGACGTCGGAAGCGTTTGGAGATCATTGGGCTCGGCACTGGTTAGATTTGGCCTGCTACGCCGACACCGGTGATGCCGACGGCAATGTATTGATTGGCGAGGCTTGGCGCTATCGAGATTACGTCATCGAAGCTTTTAACTCCGACAAACCGTTCGATCAGTTCATTCGAGAACAGGTTGCTGGTGACTTGTTATCTGCAAATACATCTATAGAACGCCGGGAACAAATCGTTGCTACAGGGTTTCTCGCCATCGGCCCCTGGACGCTACAAAATTATATCAAGGGGCAACTAGCTGCCGACGTTGTGGATCATCAAATTGAGAAGATTGGACGCATTTTTCTAGGAATGTCGCTTGGATGCGCCAGATGTCATGACCACAAATTCGATCCGGTGCCAACACGGGATTACTATGCATTAGCAGGGATTTTTCATAGCACTCTCACGACAAGGCATGATGGACCGGGGGTTTGGAGTCGAATCGTTCCGACGATTCTTCCAGAGTCCGAAGTACACGCGGGGAAACGAAAGGCGAGTTTGCGAGAGTTTGAGCAGAAGAGGCAACAGATCAAGGATCGTCAGCAGTCGCTTCAGCAAGAACCGCTGGATGGTCTTCCCAGCCCTACAGCGAATCAGCTAACGCTTAAAGAAGGGCTGGACGCTAATACAGCAAACCAATTCTACGAAATCTCGTTTGAGGCAGGACCATCGGTGTGGGCCGATCGTTCGCAAGCCACATCCGAAAATGATGGATTGGTTTTCGAGATCCTTCGTAGCAATGAGACCGTTCTTCATCGATATGAATACACTCCGCAGCCCTGGTCTGGTCAATCGCAGGCGCAGTCGCTGGAACCAGCAATGTTTAAATATAAGGGGGATGGTACGGGCCCCGTTCGCCTGAGAATCAAGCCGCGATTAGAGACGATTGGTCGCTTCGGAGGTGCGGTTGATCAGTTGGTTTGGACGACAGGGGAAGTCCTTATTTTGAGAGAAGATTTCAATTCTCTTACGTTGACCGCAATCACGGGGCGACAGCCCGATACGCATTTAACCGTCTATGCTGGTGTTCAGCTTCCAGGTTGGCTGGGAGCAGGAATTAATCACTCGCATGCTGTAAAAATTGGTGAGAAGGATTACGCCATCCAATTCTTTGGAGGAAACCCACCCGTTCTGGCCGACGAGACTCGGAAAGAATTGGCTGAATTGGCAAGTCAACTGCAGGTGCTCGAGTTCAATAAGCCCAAAATTGACGAAGCCCTGGCGCTGCGTGATGTAGAAACACCTCGAGATAGTCCAATTTATATTCGTGGGGATTTTAACAACCATGGGAATGTCATCCCACGAGGTTTTTTGAGCGCGATTCGAATCCAAGATAATTTTCAAGTTAATCGAGCGACCAGTGGAAGACGTGAGTTAGCCGAATGGCTGATTGATCCAGAAAATCCGTTGACCCCACGTGTGCTGGTTAACCGTATTTGGCAAAAAATGTTCGGTCAGGGGTTGGTTCGAACTGTGGACTATTTGGGGACCGTGGCAGAACCACCTAGTCACCCAGCCCTGCTTGACGATTTAGCTGCGCGGTTCATCCGTCGAGACTCTTCCGAGGGAGAGTCGCCTGGCTTGGCTTGGTCACTGAAGGGATTGATCCGAGAAATCGCATTGTCCCGTAGCTACCGGATGTCTAGCGACAATAATGCTGCGGGTCGAGAAATAGATCCCGACAATCGTTTGTTTTGGCGAATGAATCGCCGCAGATTAGAAGCGGAAGAAATTCGCGATGGCTTGTTGAGCGTCAGCGGTCGGCTTAATCCGCATCGTTCCGGGCCATCGTTAGCTTTGGAACTCGTTGGTAATGTGGCGGGCATTGGCGGAAATGCGAATCCGCCAACTTACACAGGCGCCATTGTGCCAGAGGCAATTGCCACACGCAGGACGATCTATCAAGCGTTCGCTCGCAAGCGACCTGCGGCGCTGTTAGAGATTCTGAGTGTTTTCGATTTCCCTAATCGGAATGAAATTACTGGTCAACGGGATTCAACGACCGTTCCCACACAAGCCCTGTTTTTACTCAACTCGCCCTATGTCAAAGCAGCCGCCCAACAAACGGCCTCACGCCTTCTAGCAAGGGATGATCTTGAGGATCGACAGCGAGTTGAGTACTTAAGATTGATGGTTTTCAATCGACCGAGTGATCGTGCTACGGTCGAACGAGATTTGGAATTTGTCCGCGAGTACTCGGCGGCGTATGCCACCTCCGAGAATCCACTGGGTAGTCCTCGCGTGGATGGATGGACTCAGTATTGTCATGCGCTGCTGATTTCTAATGAGTTCTTGTTTCTAGAATAGAAACGGCAGAAATTCTGGAATATACAATCTAAATGTGGTATGCGACTTAAAATATGAACTATTCTCGGCGACAATTGCTGACGTCATCAGCTTGCGGTTTTGGAGGTCTTGCGCTGGGCGATTTATTACGCCAAGAAGGGTTTGCAGCAAATTCCCTTTCTGCCAGGAAACCACACTGTCGAGCCGCTGCAAAGCGCGTGATCTTCTTGTTTATGCAGGGTGGTCCGTCTCAGATGGACATGTTCGACTTCAAGCCGGCCTTGGCTAGGTTCCACGGTGGTGTGCTACCATTTTCCTTGCCAGATAGTGAGGCAACCGTAGGTCTTGATAACACGAGACTTTTGGGGCCGGTGACCAGCTTTGGCCGTCAAGGTCAGAGTGGGTTGCAGATGACTGACCTCTTGCCCGAGCTAGCGCAGCATGCCGATGACTTGTGCGTACTGCGAGGCATGAAATCGGATAGCCCCAATCACCCCGTTGCGACCATGATGCTGCACACGGGAACGACAAATCAAATATGGCCTTCTCTTGGAGCTTGGGTCTCCTACGGCTTGGGGACAGAGAATGACCAATTGCCCTCCTACCTTACGATTTTACCTGTGGAAGGTGCTCGTAATTATGGTAGCGCATTTTTGCCCGCGATCCATCAAGGTACGCCGATTCAAGAAGTTGGGATAACGGCTGGTAAGTTGCCAATTCGTCATTTAAAGGATGCGGAAATTCCCAATCCATTGAAACGTCGGCAACTTGATTTTCTACAGTCGATCAACCGGGAGCAACTCGATCGCTTGGGTGAAGATCAGAAAATGGAAGGTGTGATTGAGTCGATGGAATTGGCATTTCGCATGCAAATGGAAGCACCTAAGCTCGTCGATTTTTCAGGAGAAACGAAGACAACTCTCGATCTTTATGGCATCGACCAAACCCCAACCAATCAAATGGGTCGCCAGTGTTTGCTCGCGCGGCGTTTTGCAGAAGCCGGGGTGCGATTCATTCAAGTGGGCATGGGGGGCTGGGACCATCATGGCCAGATTCGGTCTGCTTTGCCCAATCAGTGCGCCGCTGCCGACAAGCCGATTGCGGGCTTGCTGGCGGATTTAAAGAATCGTGGTCTGCTAGCGGAAACATTAGTCGTCTGGGCGGGCGAATTTGGTCGTACGCCCCATAGTCAGGATTTAGGTGGGAGTGGTAGCGGCGTTGGTCGTGAACACAATCCACATGGTTTTACGATTTGGTTGGCGGGAGGTGGAGTTAAGGGTGGTATGACGTATGGAGAGACCGACGATTTTGGCTACCGGGTTGTCCAGGGAAAGGTTCATATCCATGACCTACATGCGACGATTCTGCATCTTCTTGGATTAGATCATAAACGACTTACCTATCATCAGACGGGACGCGATTTCCGGCTTACCGACGTGCACGGCCGTGTCTGTCATGAGATATTAATTTAGTTTCTGATGCAGATCTAAGCGTGGACGATCGCACTCTTTGCAGTTGGTTTGCCCGGCGCCATTCGTAAAAATAAAACAAACTGAGTTGCGGTCCGTTGGCCTCTCCTGTTTACCACAATTGTCACTTGTGCTTAAACAGAGGTAGAATTCTAAGAAGAACTCCGAGCAATGAATAACCTCGCATGATTCAAGTCGATTGTGCGGAGTAAGCAAGTAGAAAATATCGACTTCTCTGTACGTCGCCTTGACCGCAGTAGAGAGGAAAGACCGTGGAATATCGCAAGATTCGGATTGCAATCATGTATTGGGAGCATGAGAACGGTAAGCGAAAGGGACTTGGACAAGAACTCATTTCCCATGGTTTGAATCGCCAGGGGATCCAGTTTTATTCGAAACAGATCGTGCCTGCTGGAACGGTACTGCTTGCCGACTTGTATATTCCGGGAACGGATACAATTGCTCCTTGTGCACTTCAGATCACCAAAGTGGAACCATTAGCCGATCGTGACGAGTTTCAGCTGGAAGCCTCTTTCTACAAAATCAAAGAGGAGCACCTCGAGTTACTCGATGAAGCAATCGAAAAACTCGACATCTATCGATTACTAGAAGAAGCACGCAAAGCGGGTGCGACGGATGTGCATTTAACGACCGGTCGAGCGCCGATGATGCGCAAGCACGGCAAAGTGATTCCGATGGGAACCGAACCCATCATGGAAGATGAAGTGGCGGCGATGATGTATCCGTTAATTCTGCCACATCAGATTAAATATCTAGAAGAAGAACGCGAATTAGATTTTGCGATTTCTCCTGACATTCATGCTCGCTGGCGCGTCAACATGCATTGGCAACGTGGTTATCTTGAAGCGGCGTTGCGGAATATTCCTACACAGATCAAGTCCTTTACAGAGCTTGGATTGCCAGCGGAACCGATGCGAGAGTTCTGCAAACAAAAAGCCGGTTTGATTTTGATTGCAGGTGCGACAGGATCTGGGAAAACGACCACTCTGGCAGCGATGATTCAATATCTCAACACTACAGAGAATCATATCATCATCACGATTGAGGACCCGGTTGAGTATATGCACCAAAGTCAAAAATGTGTTGTAAAGCAACGAGAATTAGGATCAGATACCCATTCCTACGCAAATGCTTTGCGGCGGGTGTTGCGTCAGGACCCGGACGTGATTGTCGTCGGCGAATTGTTGGATCCTGAAGTTCTCTTGTCAGCGATGCGTGCGGCAGAAACAGGCCATTTGGTGATTACCACGGTTCACGCTCCCGACACGGCATCTGCTTTGCAACGGGTAGTCAACATGTTCCCCCCCGAACACGCCGGGAGTGTTTGCCAGCAGCTTTCCACCAGTCTGGTTGGTGTTTTGTATCAAACGCTCTTACCGAGCCCGTCTCGTGGCAGAGTCCCAGCAACGGAACTGATGATGTGTAACAGTGCTATATCCAACATGATCCGCGAAGGCCGTTTCAGTCAAATGTCGACGGTCTTACAGACCAGTCGCGGTATGGGCATGTATACGCTTAAGAGTAGCTTGGATGATTTACTTGAACGTGGACTCATTGATGAGAAGACAATGCAAGGTTTCAAAAAGCTGGATTTTACTCAGTAGGCTTGGCAGATCCTAGAAAGCGTTATCCATGAAGTTCTTTAAGACTTTGACGGCTACTCGCCGATTGAACTCCAAGAAACCCGAGAAGATCTGTAAAGCAGCCGAGTGGCTGGGGAAAATTCAGCATGCGAACTCCGTTTTTCCACTAGCTTCAGCCCTCAAGCATGAAGATCCCTCGGTACGTCGAGCAGCGGCTGCCGCGTTAGGCGAGATCGGAGACGATCAGGCCGTTGTGCCTTTGGTAATCGCCTTGGAAGAAAAAGACGAGGATGCAGGTCAGGCGGTGAAAGTTGCCATCACCAGTTTTGGCAATGCGGTTGTGCCTCAATTAATTGCGGCGAGTAAGAGTGACAACGACCGCTTACGCGAAGGCGCCGCTGCTGCCTTGGGTCTACTCAATGACCAATCTGGAGTGGAGTCGCTGATTTCGTCACTCACTGATGCTTCTGCAGATGTCCGCGCGGCCGCGGCGCGAGCGCTAGGTGATATTGCGGATGAACGTGCGATTGTGCCGTTGTTACTCATTCTGCAAGACGATTATGAGAAGTGTCGTCTGGCGGGGCAGGACGCGATGGTCAGTTACGGTTCCTTGGCATCATCACATTTGCTCCAAGCATTGAAACATGAGAATTCAAAGGTCCGCGTTTGTGCGATTCGCGCTTTGGGAGCAATCAAAGAATACAGCGCCATTGTCGCCCTCTCGAACTTACTGGAAGGAGATTCCGAAGAATTAAAACGCGAGTCGATGGTTGCCTTGGGACACATCGAAGAGGCGATTGCCATTCCCCACTTGCGGAAACATCTTGACGACGACGATCGTGATTTTCGCAATCGGGCCTTCGAGGCTCTCGAGGCATTGGCCAACAAAGCCGTCGCTGGTGGCGATTGGGAAACCGTCAATGAATGTGCGAGCGCTTCCATTCGTCCGATTGTGGAAGACGTTTTTAATCGGTTGACCGAAGTGAAGGAGCAAAAGAATCCCGAATGGAATAGCTTAGATTGGGTTCCGCAATCTCTCGAGACATTGGTGTCGATCGGTGATATCAAGGCTTTGCCGTTTATGCTTAAGTTGACAAAAGAGCCGGCTTTGAGTGAGTGCTCTCTCAAAGCGATTGAAGATTGGCTGATCAAAGCGCCTGGGGACTTCACCGACGAGCAAATTCGTCAATTGGCCGCTTTGGATGATGTGGTGGCAATGGATCTGCGTGATCCGGCCGGCCCACGTTCCAAACGCTGTGAAACGTCGGCTGCTAACAAACTGGCCCGTCAAGAATTGCGTTCGCGAGCGGATCCGACGTTTGTGAAAGATCCGCCTGGAAAAGAAACGCCCTCCCAGAATGTAGCAGAACCCCAGGAGGCTCCTGCCGAACCGGCGCTGAGCCTCAAGTCCCCACGGGTGCGCATTCATGATGATGTACACGCTTCCTTGCCGGACGACGGCCTGGCCTGCAGCGTCTGTACACGACCGGTGTTTTCAGCGGAGGACAGAAACGTTCGTTTCTTCGTTTCTGAGAACCGACTTGACGATAGCGTATTTGTGCGCAAGGTCCGCAAGACATTTTGGATGATGGAACAGTTTGTCTGTTCGGAATGTGAAAAAGTATTTTGCTGGGAGTGCGCTGTGAAGCATTTGCATGAATCGGGTGTACCGAGTGCGGGGGAGAACCTCGAGTGGTGTCCGAGCTGTGCGGCAAAGATTTGTGTGGCAGGAATTCATCGAGAGCGATCACAGGTTGTCCTCACGCCAAAACAAGTTGCGCGGACTGTGAGTATTTTGCTCGAGATTTATGAGGCAGACAAAGAGTCACACTTGCTTGCGTTTGACGTTGGGAATCGTCTCTCGACGATCGGTTGGAAAGGCGTTGATGCTTACTTTGGCCGACTTTATGCAGCTCAGGCGGCTGGCATGTTGGCGGCGGGGCGTATTACTCCAGAGCAATTGAAAGCAACCCTGGAAGAGACAGAAAAATGATTTGTATGGAGAGATGCGTTTCTCACAGGTCGTAAAATCTCTATTCTTTCCGCAAATCCAACTCCACCTTTCCTTCTTTGATGAGGTCGTTCTTGCGTTCGCAAATGTGAATAAAATTATGGCTCTTGTAGTTTGATCGGGGGCCAAATTTAAGGGTCGTGTTTTGCCAGTCTTCCGCGTGACCAGACCAATGTTCGAGTGTGTACTCTCCCGCTGGTACCTTGAAATTAGCGATCTCATTGCGGCGCACAAAAATACTTGTGACTAGGTTTCCGGATTGCGCGTTTTTAAGCATCACAAAGACATGTTCGTCGCCGAAAGCAACCCGGATTTGAAATGGAATCGTTCCTTCTTTGGAGTCGAACCATTGGACAATACCCGTTGGGGGTAAGGTGGGTTGTGGGGGACTGTCGCCCGGGTTGGGGGCAAGCGGGTGATTCAGCACCCACAACCCCAAAAGGACGATGGCTGTGACGCAGGTCACGCTCAGGATGATGGTTACCACTTGTGAAGTTTTATGGCGGGCTGCAGAGGTGGTTCGAAATGTCGATTGGTTTTTCTGTTTTCGGCCGGTCTCGGTGTTGACACGTGGCCGAGTCGTTGACGGAACAACCTCGGGTTGGTCGTTCTGTAGTGGAATAGAATCGTCCCTAGATGCGGAGTTCGTTGCGGCAGGTTGAAATTCCTGTGGCCGGAAATGGTTGGTGGTATCCTCGGGGGTGGTTTCGAAGGGGAAAGTGTCTTTTGTAGCGTGCAGATCTTCGTGATTATGACCATGAATTGGATCAGAAAAAGCCTCTTCTGCTGAAGTTTCTGGCGAAGAAGGGATATCTTCGAAATCTTCGTTGCCGAGTGCAGACCATGCTTCCGACAAAGGAATATCTAAGCGGTGCCGCAATTCGCCAATGGTTTGTAGCAGTTGATGACTTTGGTCGTAGATCTCCTTGCGATCGGGATTCAAGAGAATTTGTTGAGCGATGGTCGCGTTTTGTGGGGCACGACAGCCAGCGATCCCCAATTGGATAACGCTGAGGTCATCAATTCGTTCGCAATATCCGATTTGAAGGTACAGGTTACGCATGTCAGTTGGTTGATAAGATTTCGTAGGCTTCTTTGATACGGGAAAATTTCTTGGCCGCTGCTTTTTCCGCGTTGGGTCCAAGATCTACGAAACGATCAGGGTGATGTTTGTTCGCCAGTCGATGGTATGATTTGCGAATCTCGTTTTCTTGGGCGTCATCAGGCAGACCTAAAATGGATAACGCCTCTTTACGTGACATCTCATCGAGTGTGCTTTGTGAGGATGTTTTGCGTTTCTCTTTGCTGGCAGCATCACGTTCATACGCCTCCCACCACGTCAAAGAACTCGGGTCGCCTGGCAACGGCAGCGGGTGACCGGCCAAATCTTGGTAGATAGAATCGATGGCAATTCCGGTTAGCTCGGAATAGAATCGTAAGAGGAAGTTTTCCGTCGTCGTAAATTTTCGGTCGGCAATTGCGACCATAACTGCGTATCTTAAAAACTCGGTACGCGTTTTTAAGGGTTGGTCGCGCATCGTTTCACAGGCCAGAATAAGTTCGTCCGATTTGCAGGTTCTGGCTGCTTCGAGCGCCACGTGGAATTCCGTGGAGTGTTGGTGTGGATTGGCTATTTCCTGTAAGAGCTTATGTTCATCACTGGTAATCTCGCCATCGGATGCGGCGATCCATGCCAACAAGGCGTGCCTGCTGAGCTGAACTTTTTCACTCGTTAGAATGAAAATCTGTTGAAAGGGAGATTCACCATTGTGAGACACAACGCGTCTCCTACACGAGTTCCACGGTGTGCCACAATTTACGGATGGCAGTCTCGTTCAATTTCAGTTGAGAGCTCTCGGTAGACCGTTTGCGAACGAATCTCAGAAACATAAGCTCACCCGCCATGATACTTCAACCAGCAGTCGCGTCGCAAACATTCTGCGATATTCAAAGGTTGTATTATAAATTGACGAACGTGTGCTTTGAGAACTGGAGAGGAGCTATTCTATGGTTTGGCCAAATATTTCAGAAGCTAGTTGTTGTAGGCCTTTTAAATCGAGTTTTCCAGTGCCCAGAATAGGCAGTTCCGCGATTTCGTGGAAACTGTCTGCTGAGGGAATGTAGATGTTCGGCAATCCTGCCTCGCGCAGCTTTGCTTGTAATTCGCTTGGCGATTGTTCGATGGCTGTGTGGATGACAATGAGGCGTTCGCCTTTCTTGGCATCGGGAACGGCCGTTACGGCAGCTTTGAGTCCTTCTTCTTCGTCCGCGCCAATGACCTGAGTCAAGGTTTCTTCGATTTGGATGTGCGGAACCATTTCGCCACCGATTTTTGAGAACCGACTTTGGCGACCGGTGATCTTGATAAATCCGTCATCATCGATCATCGCCACGTCACCGGTGGTGTACCATCCATCTTTGATCACTTCTTGAGTAAGATCCTCGCGCCCCAGATAACCTTTCATTACGTTCGGTCCAGAGATCAGGAGCATTCCCGACTCATTCGGCCCTAAGTCTTCTCCGCTATCCAGATCGACGATCTTGGCAGAAACTCCTTTCACGGGTCGACCTACGGTACCTTCTTTCAATTCCACGCCTCCCTTGGAGGAACGGTTGGGAGGTATGTTCACGGAAACCAAGGGCGATAATTCGGTCGTCCCATAACCCTCGACGGGACGGGTGCCGAATTTCTCTTCAAACGCGTTGGAAAGTTCCAGCGGCAATTTCTCCGCACCCGCGACCACAATTTCCAGGGACTTCATTTGTTCGGAAGTGCAACGGCGTAAGTAGGTGCGCAAAAATGTTGGTGTTGCGAGTAGCAAAGTCGCTTTGCTTTTTTCGATGAGCTTACCGATTTGTTTTCCATCCAAAGGATTGAAGTGGTAGGTGCCGGCGATGTCGAGCGCCATCACTGACCAGAGTGTGACTGTGTAACCGAAGGAATGGAAGAAAGGGAGCACACCGACCAGCGTATCGCTTGGTGTGAGATTAACTGCCTGCTGAATTGCCTCTACATTAGATGCGACATTGCCGTAAGTCAGCATCACGCCTTTTGGTTCACCAGTCGAGCCAGAGGTGAAGATGATTGTGGCCACATCGTCCGCTTGAATGTCTGCTAGACGTAGCGATTGAATCAACATCGATGCGGGCATGAGAGCGGCTTGAATTGCACTCGTCAGTTTATTTCCAAGCGTCAGTTTGTCCCGAATGCCTTCCAACATGACGACTTCGGCGTCGAGCTCAAAATTCATTTTGTCCATAAATTTTTGGCTAGTCAAAATGCGTTTGATGCCGGCTTGTTTTAAACAAGAATTCATCACCTCGGAGGTGACGGTGTAATTAAGGTTGACAGGGATGCGATGATCGAGAGCCAATGCCATGTTCACGACGACACCACCCGCAGAGGGTGGCAAGAGCACCCCTACGTGCTTTTCCTCGCTGTCGAGAAGGTGATCTCGCAAGAGACGCCGTAAGACGAGTGTGCGCGTTAACAAATCACGACCGGTGAACTCCATACCGGTCGAGTCCGAAATTTTTAATCTGCTTTTACGTTGTTTACATTGACGTATGAAATCAGCTACTAAATGTGTCATTTCCCAACTCGCTTTTGAATGGCTTGGGTTCCCAAATCGACAATCGCTTGTCGCGCTACGGCAATATCTTGTAAATCATGAAGAGCGTCACCGAAATGAATCGAAACAGGATAGGGCCACTTGCGCGGCATTTTCCAGAAAAACTTTCCGCCTTCGTAACTGAATAAGCTACCCCAAAGTTGGTCGAGGTAGGCAGGGATAACTGGGACATCAGTGCCTTGAATAATCTTCATCATCCCGGGTTTGAATTCTTGAAGATCACCTGTGTGGGTGATCCCCCCTTCAGGGAAAATGCAAACCAGTTCCCCATTATGGATTGCCTTGGTTGCCGTTTTCAGAGCCCGCGCAACTGACTTCGGGGAAGGATTGATCATAATGACACCGAATAGTTTTGCTAACCCGTTGAGCCAACGCCGTTTGAAGTTTCCGCCAAAGGCGATGATGCGAATGGGGCGAGAACTTGCCAGTAATAGCAGCACTCCATCAAGATACGACACATGGTTGGCAATCACGAGCGCGCCGCCTTCGGTGGGAAGTTTGTCATGATCGTAGACGCGAATGCGATAGACGGTCTTACTGGCCAGCCAGACAACAAAACGAATTGATGCTTGCGGAATAAGCCAAACGATGTAGAGCATGACCGGCACGCAGAAAAGGCCGCAGAGCAGGAAAATCTCCGGGGCAGAAAAATTGACTTGCGGTGATTTAAGAATGCCAAACAACACGGCCATGGCCCCAATACCGGTAAATGTCAAGAAATTGCTGGCCGCCAGGATCGAACCGCGTGATTCCGGCGGACTTCGATCTTGCATGTAAGCTGCCAAGGGAATGTCGAATAAACCGGCACCGAATCCCAAAAGAAACAAAAAGCAGCAGGCCCAGTTGTAAGCGGCTGTAAACCCGGCCTCGGGGTCGAACAAATCTCCTTGCACCGTGAAGAGGCAGATTGAGCTAATGGCGATGCCACCAGCTCCTAGGGGCAAAATGCCGAGTTCGACTCGACCTGCGGACCACACACCCGCGCAAATGCTGCCGAGTCCCACGCCGATGATTAAAGCGACGCAAAACCCAATTTTGTCGGTTTCCTGAATCGCGCCACCTTCCGCAGCGAAACGGTCAATGTTCATTTGTGCCAGGGCCCCTAAGGACCAAAAGAACATGATCCCCAAGGCGACGCGGAGCATGGCGCGGTTTGCAGACAAAGTGCGCAGATCACGCAATGTCTGGGCACCAGCATCCCAAGGAAATCGTCGATTGGGGTTGGCAGGCGTGAGCTTTGCAATGGGAAAACAACAAAGCCAACCGATTACTGCCGTGCCAATCAGCACCAGTGCGGAAAGCCACCATTGTTCCTGACCGAATGGTCCGGTTACGTCGGCCAGGTAGTTGCCGGTTATCAAGCCGACCACCGTTGCGGCAACAGTGGTCAAACCCACCAGGCCGTTTGCCGCCGAGATCTTTTCTGGCTTGAGGATTTCAGGAATCGAACCGAGTTTTGCGGGTCCTAGGATAGCGCTTTGAGCGCCCATCAACCCAACGACGGCAAACAAAAACCAAATAGAAAGCGGCTTGTCTTCACCACCCAGCACGATGGCAAGTACCCCGAGCGTCATAATGATGATCTCGGCCACTTTGCAAGCCATAAGGATTGTTCGCTTGCTGTAACGATCGGCCAGATAGCCTGCAGGCGCAGCCAGAACAATATAGGGGACCACAAAGCAGACGGTACCGGCCGTCAGGACAAAGGAAATTTGTGAGTCCTCAACGTAACCTTTGCCGATCCCGATGACCAACCAGCGAAAGGTATTGTCGTTGACCGCAGTCAACAATTGAGTGAAGAGCAAACCGAGAAAACTTGTTGAAAGCAGACGATCGGATGGGGGGGCTGGTGTTAAGGGCAGCTGTGGTTTTTCCACGGTCATGCTGAAAACGCTTTCCTTGTCGGTAACGACGCCAGACCCGCGATGAATGTTGATTTGAGCAATTCATCTTGCGGTGAACATTTTACTATGGTTAAAGTTTCCTTGCAGGACGGATTCCAAGTCAACGGAGGAATTCTCAAATGAGTCGAATCCCCACATTTTTCATGGGTTTTGTTTTGGGTGGGGTGCTGGTATACGTCGCTCTGCATTACCACGTGGTGCGAGCTGATGACGGTGTGCATATGGTACCGAAGATGTCTTCTGACTTTTCCCAGAGTTACGTCGATATCCGGGATTTCGGCATCTTGGAATGGAATGAAAATCGTGCTCTGGCAGCGGCAATTGTACGCGCAGACAAAGAACATCTCCTAAAAGAAATGACCTCAAGTCCCCTGCGTCGTACGTTGGACGGTGTCTTGGAATCACTCAGTGGCAGCCGTGGGTGATTTTCACGCGCTGCGAGCCTACCTGCTGAAATCATCGCTGCAAGTGACAAAACTGTGACTTTCGCCACAGTTGTTACGTTTTGTGTTCACCACAGCGGACATTCGGCATTCTAAAAAGATTCCGTATAGCGATCATTTTCGGTCCCTGTCGGGACCGGCTGGAGTCTGCGCCGAGATCGGTTCGATCAATATCCAGACGTACACGAAGTATTTTCGTCGGTTTTCGAACCATTTTTCCGGTTTGCGAGCCAATCGGATGTTCCGCCGCTGAGGGAGATAGTCTCGATGGAATTCAACCGCAACCAATATTTAATGGTTGGACTGATTGTCTTAGCGATCGGCGCACAATTACGCTTGGTCGACACCTACGTACTGAATGATGAGAGCGTCTCTTTTATCCAGGAGCGGATCAGCAAGAAACCGGCAATCACAAACAGCCGCTTGCCGTTTCAAGTGATGTCGACTGCCATGCCTCTGGCGACGAAGAGTGTGAAACCACCAAAGTGGGTTGGTTGGTTCGTGCTGTCGGTTGGCATTGTGCTTTCACTGCATAGTTTGGCTATGCCTAAGCCGTGACTTGTGTCGGTCCGTCTAGCTGACTAGATTCCGAGGACATAAAACGCTTAACGCTTTGCTCGACCGGTCCCTTCATTCGCAAAAAAACGCTGGTCGTGTTGCTGCTCCCGCAAATCTCTTAGTGGCGAAAATGGACGAATGCGGATGGAGTCTTGGGAAGCTTCAAAGACCCCCTGTCCTGGAACGACGAATTTGACGTGCACCAGACCGTGGGTTCCCATTCGGGAGCTAAATTCTGGATGATTTGCTTGGAAAGGTAGCTTGACGAGAATACCTTTCGTGTCGACATGATCTTGGACAAGATGTTTTACCCAAGTCCCCAAGGTGACAATCTGGCGACCCTGTCTTCGGAACGAGTTGTGAGGCTCTGCATGCAGTGTCGTGATGAGTTCAATGTGGAGCGTACCATGGGCCATCCTGGGAATTCCACCTTGATCGTTTAATAGCTGGAGGTGGAGGATGAGACCATCATTTTCAACGTCATTGTCCCAATTAGCGATGTAGGCTTCAAAATCGACCGATGCCAAAAGTTTCCTTTTGGTAAGGTTTTGTAGGATATCTTTTTTTGCGTCGGGGCGATCATCGCGGCTGATGTCAGCAGGCCTTACTGCAGATGTCTTAGCCTCGCTGACTTGCGGCTCGAACACGTTATGTGAAGTTGCCAGATTCATGGCGTGCTCTTTGAACTCTGGCAAATCCAGAGCGGTTTCAGTGATGCTCCCGAATTCAACACGAGACCAACGGATCGGTCTGAGGAGAGAGGTTGTCGAATCACCAAAACGCAACCAGAGTTGCTCGGTATCGGTTCGCGCATCGACTTCCCCAGTAAACCATCGGCCGCTGGCGAGTTTGACGGAGACGGTTTCAGCACAGAAACCCCCATCTTCCAAATGGGTGAGGGCCAGGCACGCAAAAATACCGAGGCGAAGAAACGGAGTTTTTATGGCATGAATCATTTGCCGTACCCAGATAGGAGACCAGGGAATCGCTGAGGATGAGAGTCTCGTGATGCAATCGGTAGGCCAAAGTTTGCGTGGGGCTCTTCCCTGCGGCTGTAAAGCTTTTCTAAAAAACGACTTGCGCAGGAATTGGTGGCGCGGTTAGGTCACCGAGGAATGTTTAGGGATGTTGCGAAATGCCCACGTGTGGCATTTTTACAACCGGTGTCGGTGAGTGCAAAGAACTGGTGAAAAGGGGTGCCTGGCACCCATGTATGCAGTGTCAGTTGGAGTATTTCTCAAAGAACATGAGGGCCTTTGAGAAGTATCTTGAGAGTTCATTTTCTCTCCGGCTTAGGAGATTTCTCTGCTCGAGAAGAAGACTTTAGTGGCATAATGTTTGTCTCTGGAGGGGAGGATTTCGTAACGTCTTTGGATGCGGTCAGTCGCCAGAAATATTTGTTGCACTACCTCGCGTGTATGTTTTAAAAGCCGCGAGGTTCCTCAGAGTTGATATACCAGCTTCCCTCCTGCTGTCAGAAAAATCCTAAGATTTGTGGAGGTGAAGAACGTGCTGTCCAGCCGTTTTGTGACCTGGAAAAAGTTAGATAATAGGTGACAAAATGTGAGGTTTATAGAGATCGACATCTGTGCGGGAAGCGTCGCCGTTCATCTACACTTCGGGAGTTGTGGATTTGAGAAAATTTCCATCTTGAGCTAGGAGTCGATTTGTGGGGTAAAACCGTCCTGTTCATGGATGGACGTCCTTTTGGCAGGTAATTTTCCAAGATGGCTGGGAAGGTGGTTGGTGCATCTAGCGGGTGTGCAGAGGAACACAAATCGAAGGTAGTCACGGCAAGCAGAGTGATGGGAGCAAGCAATTTGCCTTTTCCTTTGGTGCAGGTTCTTCAATTGACGAGAACTCAAACAATTGACGGTGCTGCAGAATGCGATACGATCTGTTTGCAGAGGTTGGTTTAGTCGCCCAATAGGATCTCTATGGAGCCATTGATGGACGAACGTTATTCGATCGAAAATACAAACCAAATTCTTTCTCCGGGTCTCGTCGTATTCTCCGATATTCTGACAGAGAACCTAGAACAAATGATTGAAATTGCGGGGGATCCAAGACGTCTGCGACCTCATTGTAAGACGCATAAGATGGCGCGGGTGGTCCAGATGCAACTTTCACGAGGAATTACCAAGCATAAATGTGCGACCTTTGCTGAAGCGGAGATGCTGGCGTTGGCCGGGGTCAAGGACATTCTACTCGCTTACAATCTTGTGGGGCCAAATATCGCGCGTGCGGTGCAATTCCTCCAAAAGTACTCTGATGTTACTTTCATCGTCACTGCAGATCACGCCGTTCCCATTGCTGCGTTGGGACAGGCCATGGTTGAGTCGAAGCAGAGAATTCAAGTCATGCTTGACCTCGACACGGGGCAGCATCGAACGGGTGTTTGTGACGCGCAGGAAGCTCATCAATTGTATGGGGCGATTGCTGAAACCGCTGGCTTGATTGCGGGTGGGCTACATGTTTATGACGGTCAGAATCATCAAACGCCGCTTGGGGAACGCCGTCATGCGGTGAACGCATGTTGGGATCAAGCCAGGAAACTTCGCGATGCTCTCGTGGGTGACGGCTACGAAGTCCCGCGAATTGTTGCCGGGGGAACGGGCTCTTTCCCTATTTATGCAGCACAGGAGGATGCAACGATTGAACTCAGCCCGGGGACGTGTGTGTTTCAGGATGTCGGTTACGGCGAATACTTTCCCGACCTTACCTTCACACCGGCTGCGTTGATTTTAACGCGGGTAATCAGCCGCCCCACTGATAATCGTGTCACTTTTGATCTGGGGTATAAAGCCGTTGCGTCCGACCCACCGGCCGGTAGCCGCCTCGTTTTTCCCGCCATTCCGGATGCTCGTGAAGTGCTGCAAAACGAAGAACATCTGGTGATCGAAACTTCCCAAGCCGC
>JAKVBY010000041.1:19476-78070 GCA_022446825.1 Pirellulaceae bacterium | reverse complement strand
CTTGCCACTCGATGTGCATGAAAATCCCGACATAAAGGAGCGTTTGAGTCCATGTACCGTTTCATTATTTCCTCCGTTCTTTGCGTTATTGCTGTTAATCATGCTGCCTGGTCAGAAGAAATTCCGGTCATCTGGCAAATCACAGAAGGCCTTCAAGCTCCGGAAAGTGCTTATGTAGATCACGATTCCGGCATCCTGTTTCTGTCTCAAATCGGTGAAGGTGGCGGCGACGGCAAAGATGGTGATGGTTGGATTTCCAAGCTCTCCGTGCAAGGAGAAATGTTAGAAAACAAATGGGTTGAAGGCTTTAATTCACCGAAGGGGCTGCGCAGTCATGAAGGCACCTTGTGGGTGAGTGACATCGATCGGATTGTGGCAATAAATATTGAGGCAGGAGAAGTGATCAAAGAAGTGCCTGTGCCAGAAGCGCAGTTTCTTAATGATTTGGCGACAGGACCTGATGGAGCTGTTTACGTCGCCGATATGCTTGCCAGCAAAGTCTATAAATATCACAACGATGAATTAAGCGTTTATTTGGAAGGCTCATTGATCGAAAGTCCGAACGGATTACTTGTCTCCGACGGCCAACTGATCTTAGGTGCCTGGGGTCTGAATATTCAGGAAGACTTTTCCACACAAATTCTTGGCCGTCTCATCGAAATTGACATGACGACGCTCAAGCGACGTGTCATCACGACAAAACCAACCGGTAATCTCGATGGAGTTGAGTCGGACGGCCTGGGAGGATATACGGTGACGGATTGGCGGGCTGGTAAAGTGTTCCACATCGCTGGAAATGGAACGACTCGCACGCTGCTTGAATTTGATATGGGGGCAGCTGATCACGCTTTTCTCATTGACAGTAAGACATTAATTTTGCCTCATATGATGGACAATACGTTAACAGCCTATGATCTCTCCGAGGCGATCAAGTAGTTTGTACGTGCCAGATTCGCTTGTGAAGAACCGCCCGATTGGTGTTACGCGTGCGGGCGGTATTTCTGCACTCGGTCGTCGAATATCCTCATACAAGATCAATAGGGATGAAGTCCATGAATGCGCTGAAGTACGCTCATCAATTAGTGGAGTTTGATTCGGTCAGTAGTCGATCGAATAACGCTGTCAGCGATTTCATCGAGGAACAGCTAAAGCGGTTTGGTTGTGATGTGGAACGCGTTCATTACGAAGATGAAAATGGGATTGCGAAATCGAATGTCATTGGGAAACTAGGACAAGGTTCCGGCGGCCTAGCCTATTTTGGACATACGGACGTGGTACCCGCGGATGATTGGGTCTTTGATGACCACGGCCCTTTTCAACCGACAGTGAAAGAGGGCCGTCTCTACGGTCGTGGAAGTTGTGATATGAAGGGGTCCGTGGCCTGTATGTTAGCCGCGATGGAGCAGGTGGCGGCGAAAGACTTACGACACCCGGTCTATATAACCTGTACCGCCGATGAGGAAATTGGTTACGGTGGTGCTCGTGAAGTTGCAGAACGGTCAGAGGTTTTTCGAGAAATGGTGGTTGGCGAAGCACGTGGTATCGTCGGTGAACCTACGATGCTTGAGGTGGTTCATGGCCATAAGGGCACCTATGGGATTGTGGTGACATCACATGGGGAAGCGGCCCATTCGAGTACGCGTGCGGGCAAAAATGCAAACCTCGCCATGATTCCGTTTTTGCAAGAAATGAAGGCTATTCACGATGAATCTGAAACGAATCCTGAATGGCAGAACGGTGACTTTGATCCTCCCACGATTTCTTGGAACATTGGAATCAACGACCACACGCACGCAATCAATATTAAACCTCCCCAAAGCGTTTGCACCGTTTATTTTCGCCCGATGCCGGGCCAAGAGCCGGACCAATTGGTACAACGCGCGCGGCAGGCAGCTGAGTCCTGCGGACTTGATTTTCAGGTTCCTCGAACAGCGTTACCAATGTACGTTGATCCAAAATCTCCTTATGTGTTGGAAGTATTGGAGTTGGCAAATCGCGACCAGTCTCAGACTGTGTCCTATGGAACCGATGGGTGTATTTTTCATGAGATGAAAAATTTAGTAGTTTTGGGGCCGGGTAGTATTGAGAAAGCGCACACGGCCGATGAATGGATTGCTTTAGAGCAACTCGAAAAGGGAACAGAACTGTATCGAAAATTAATCGACCGTTGGTCCATGTGAATGGTTCATGTGCACTTAGCAAAGACGGTGATTGGTGTCACAGCGTATACGCTTTGTTGTCGGCAAAAGCGGTTTTGTGTCGCTTGATAGATTTGAGACGCATTTGGAAAAGGTGTCTGTTTTCGGTCGGTCTCAAAACCTCTTGAGAACACAGGTGTAGGAATGGAAGTTGGAAAAAGTGTGACACGGCCTGCAGTCGATGGGGATCTTGATGCAGTCGTGGATTTGATTGCGCCCTTCGTTCAAAAAGACCAACTTCTGCCACGTTCCCGAGAAGAACTTGCCGATCTGCTTCAGAATGGATTCGTGGCCGAACATAACGAGCGGGTGATTGGATTTGCGGCAATCGACGTCTACTCAAAGAAATTAGCAGAATTACTTTGCCTTGCTGTGGACGTACCTTACCAAGGGCAGGGCGTGGGGCGTCAACTGGTGCAGGAATGTATTCGTTGTGCCCATGAACAGAATATCTTTGAACTCATGGCAATTACGGCATCAGAACGATTGTTCAAGGAAGCCGGTTTTGATTATTCCCTGCCCAATCAGAAACGTGCAATGTTTATTCATCCCGGTGACCATGAAGTGGGCGACGCGTAAGATTTTTGAGGACTTAGGGTCCACGAGTGTAGACAATCTGAGGCACCGTTTCACTACGCCCGATGACCGCGTCCTGAATGTTCTGTCCTGGTTCGATGCGATTGCGATTGCTTTTGTACGGATGATCGTTACACAATTCTGCTGGACAGCCGGCAATAAAACGTACGTGCCCATCTTCATAAAGGACATTTTGTCCCCGGCCACCATGATTCGCAGTTCGTAATTCAACAAGATTTGTGCTCGGGGCGTCTGCGAGAATCGCAAAGTGCGAACGACCTTGATTGCGTGGAGCTCGGTGTTGTCCATTCTCGATAACACCAATGTTATACCCATACGACCCCAAAGCCCTGGCCCGAATTCGGACTTGCCGTGTTCCATCGATGTCACGTAATTCAACAAGCGTCGGTACTTTCCAGGTGCGGTAGTCATCCGGGTCGGCTTCTGCGGCACACAAAAATATTCGATCGTCAGAGATGCCGCCGAAATTCATCAGTATCGGGGCCACTGCACCAGCAAACCCATAGTTTCCAGTCGGTGATATGTAAGGAAATGATTTGTCACGGGAAAAATCGCTATATGCCGTGAGTGCAATGCCCAGTTGACGCAGGTTGTTCTCACACATGGCGCGTTCGGCAGACGCCCGACTGTTTGAGATGGCGGGGAAGAACAACAAAGCAGCGGCCAGGATGACCGCCGCTGCGACAAGAAAATCTGCCGGCGAAAAGTGACGCGATGAACCCATCTCAATTTGTGTTCGCATCACATGGCGTGCCGGTGTGACATGGTTTTCACTGACATGGTTCAACACGGTAGCACACGTGCGATCGGCAAGTCCGACAGGTGGATCACAATTTCCGTAAGTTGGTGCGAGACAATCAAGGTGATTTTGTAAGGTACTGAGTTCGCTCTGCAACTCGCGATTTGCTTCTAGCTGTTGTTCAACTCGCTCGTGTTCGGCGGTGTCGAGTGCACCCAGTAGGTAGCCAAGTAATTCTTCACGCATGGAAACGGTTCTTTAAATTACTGCTCAATGTGTGTGTTTTGCCAAGATTCCGTTAAACGCAAGATGGCGGCATGGAGGCGACTTTTTACAGTCCCCACTGGGATACCCATAACTTCCGCTGCCTCACGATATTTGAGACCCTGATAGTAAACCAAGGTGACGACGTTGCGCATTTGATCGGACAGTTCATCTAAAGCCTTTTGAACCCATGCTGCAGATTCAAATTCAGAGACTTTTTCTAGAGGATTTGAGTCATTGCTTTCTAAAAGGTTTGCCAATCTCCCCACTTCCTCATCGTTCCGATCTCCCGTTTGATCAATGCTGACCATCCGGTGTCGGCGGTTCCTACGTTGCGCATCGATCGCTTGATTGGTGGCAATGGTGTAAAGCCACGGTCTAAATCGTCTGCCTTCTTCAAATTGGTCGCACTTCAGATGGACCTGAAGAAAGGCAGCTTGAAAGACGTCTTCGGCCATCTCCGCCGTACCGAGGTATCGGCGCAGGTAACTGAATAATTCTCGTTCATAGCGTTGCACCAATTGCGCAAATATTTCGGGGTCGTTCGTCGTGCGATACCGTAGGAGAAGTTCCTCGTCGCTCAACGCGGACTCCGAAACTATCGATGAATTGGAGGTTTTGGTGTATGCAGTGTTCATGGTTTATTACGCTGTGACCAAAAGGAAGGTTCGTTCGATCTACCAAAAATGTGTGAGAATTAATTGGCAAAATGTGAAAAACCTTCATTTCGGCCATCCTATCAGCTGTGGACCAGCCAAGTGAAGGAATTTGCAGGCTTGATTTTGGAGAATTGACAGCCAAAACAGTGCCTTTTAAACTCACCATCTGCTGTTGTCTGCAAAATCCGTGCCTACGGACCTCTCTGTGACTAAAACTCGCTATCAATGGGCTGCCCCTGGCGACGTTAACGCCTTTTTTGGCTTGATGTTAGATAACGTGGCCAATCTCCTGCTCACAGTCAGCTTGCTAGCGATTGTGTTTGAATTTCCTACAAGTTTTGCCCTGCAACACATGGTTCCTGGCACCGCCCTGGGAGTGCTTGTGGGGGACCTCCTCTTTTTCTGGATGGCTTTTCGGTTGGCTAGGCGGATTGGTTCCAGGACGGTTACTGCCATGCCTCTGGGACTAGATACGCCCAGTACCTTCGGCATGGTTTTTTTTGTGTTGGGACCAGCCTTTGTACACGCCAAAGAAACCTTGCCAGTCGAGCAGGCCGCGATCTACACGTGGCACATTGGCATCTGCGCCATCTTTGTTAGCGGCTTATTCAAGTGTGTTTGTGCTTTCGGTTCCAACTGGATTCGGCGTGTGGTACCTCGCGCCGGACTTCTTGGTTCGCTCAGCGCCATTGCGTTGGTCATTATTGCCTTCTTGCCTTTGATGGAAATCGTTGCGTATCCAGTTGCGGGAATGGCAGCTCTAGCGATTATCCTGACGAGCCTCATCGCCCAGGTGCGATTTCCATTTCGAATTCCCGGCGCATTGGCCGCATTACTGGTCGGTGGCGGTATCTACTACCTGATGGCTGCCATGGGATGGGTCAAACTACCAGCTCAGGAAATCGACCCTATCGAGGCGTTGTTGCCTTACCAGTGGTTTACTGTTTTCCGCTTCGAGTGGATCACGGCAATGAACGACTGTTTCCAGTATCTACCGATCGTGCTGCCATTTGCCTTGGCAACTGTGGTGGGTGGAATTGACTGTACCGAAAGTGCCGCAGCTGTAGGTGACGAGTATGACACGGGCCAGGTGATTGGCGTGGAAGCGCTGGCGACGCTCGTCGCTGCACTATGTGGAGGAGTCATTCAAACCACGCCTTACATCGGTCATCCTGCTTACAAGGCGATGGGTGGTCGAGCTGCTTACTCACTGGCAACGGCCCTGTTTGTTGGTAGTGCCGGTCTACTGGGTTACTTCGGATTCCTTTACGTCATCATCCCCAAAGCAGCCATCTTTCCGATCCTGGTTTTTATTGGCCTGGAAATCACGGCGCAGAGTTTCCTCGCCACTCCACGAAAACACTATGCTGCCATTGCCATTGCCTGCCTGCCAGCAATGGCCTATCTGGTTCATATTCTTGCGGGTCAGGTATTGGCAGACCCGGCTGTAAACCCGGAAACACTGAGCGCAAAAACCCAGGACACCCTGTTAAATATACGAATGTTATCTAACGGGTTTATTGTGACCAGCCTGATCTGGGCCTCCGCGCTGGCTGCCACGATCGATCGACGCCTGGCACTGGCCGCACTCTATTACCTAGTTGCTGGCACCTGTACTCTGTTTGGACTGATTCACTCACCTTTGAAAAGCAATGCAACGTTCCTGTTTCCTCACAAGTTGCCGAGCGTTTTTGCGGAGAAGGTGATTTTTTTAGCTGCAGGTTACTTGGTGATGGCAGTCATTTTAGGATTCTGGTACCTACTAGAGCAACGACACCCGTCACCCGCCTATGCAGTCGAAGAACCAGTTGATACGGATTAGGGTTGAGATAAGGACGTTACCTCGTGCAATTAGAACGCGTACTCGAACCAGAAGTGATGGACACGAAAGAAGAAGCATGCGATTACGACACAATGGATCACAGTACGGTTAATCGAGCGTTTGTAGAAGACTTTTTAAGCTTGGGAAAGATTGGAGAGACCGTCTTGGATTTAGGCGCAGGAACGGCTCAGATTCCAATCGAGCTTTGTCGGCAATACGAAGATTGCCGGGTGATGGCTGTAGACCTTTCCATCGAGATGCTCGAACTTGCGCGCTACAATGTTGAGGTCGCCGGATTGATTGAGCGGATTGGTTTAGATCATCTAGATGCCAAGCAGTTACCTTTTCAGGACGATAGTTTTCACGCAGTCATCTCGAATAGCATTGTGCATCATATTCCGAATCCGTTGGATGTCCTCAAAGAAGCAGTTCGTGTGACTGCTGTTGGCGGGATATTATTTTTTCGGGATTTGATGCGTCCTCATCATGACGACCAAGTAGCTTTTCTGGTCGAGACGTATGCCGGTAGTGAAAACTCGCATCAGAAGCAGATGTTCGATGATTCGCTGCGTGCGGCCCTGACGCTGGAAGAAATGCAAGAATTGGCGCAAATGATGGGATTTGATCCCGCATCCGTTCAAGCCACAAGTGATCGTCATTGGACATGGAGCGGCATCAAAAATTCTAATTAAGCGATAATGCTTGGTTTTCGGCGGTTGAGTGTTTTCTGAATTGGCCTTCGGCAATTTCATTGAGTCCCTGAATCTATACTGAAACGTGCTAAGTTTCGGGTGACAGTTCGAGGAGGCGAATCTTCTGATGTTTCAGAGAGCGACGGCTGCTGCTGTTTTCCAAAACAGTCAAAAACTGCCTCCGCCTGTTAGATTGGCTGGTTGGAGGATTGCGGAAGAGTTCTTCTGTGAGAGCTACTAATCGAGAAGACTTGGTTTTCCGCTTTCCAGAGTGTCGTTTTGCTCGTTGCGCACAACTGTGCCCTTGTCAGGAGTGCTGGCTTCTGCCCACGGTCGTGGCGTGATAGGATTCTGATCAGGACAAGTGCAGGGTTTTTCACAAAAGAGTTTCACGGAGGGGTAACAAGTCGATCATGCGGCAGTATCTCGATCTTCTCCAACACATTCTCGATCACGGTACAAAAAAATCTGACCGTACGGGAACCGGGACAATCAGCGTGTTTGGTCATCAAATGCGTTTTAACCTCCAGCAGGGATTTCCAGCGTTGACGACGAAAAAACTGCATTTGCGATCGATCATTCATGAATTACTTTGGTTTCTCCAGGGTGATACAAATATCGCCTACTTGAAAGAGAATCGTGTTTCGATCTGGGATGAATGGGCCGACGAAAATGGCGATCTGGGACCAGTCTATGGAAAACAGTGGCGTTCCTGGCCAACGGCTGACGGCAGCACGATTGATCAGATGTCGCAAGTTGTCGAGCAGATTAAGGAAAGCCCTGACTCCCGCCGGTTGATCGTTAGTGCTTGGAACGTTGCGGATGTTCCCCAAATGGCTTTACCGCCTTGCCACTTGCTCTTTCAGTTTTATGTCGCCGAAGGTCGACTGTCTTGTCAACTTTATCAACGCAGTGCAGACGTATTTCTCGGAGTGCCCTTTAATATCGCTTCCTATGCCTTACTCACCATGATGGTTGCCCAGATTACCGACTTGAAACCGGGAGATTTTGTGCACACCCTGGGCGATGCTCACCTTTATTTGAATCACTTAGAGCAAGCCAAGGAACAGCTGTCACGCGAGCTACGTGCGTTGCCAGTCATACGGTTGAACCCCCAAGTCACCTCCTTGTTCAATTTCCGCCTGGAGGACTTTGAGCTGTGCGACTATGATCCTCACCCGCACATTTCTGCACCGGTGGCTGTATGAGGCTTTCGTTAATTGTGGCGATGGCGACAAATCGTGTGATTGGACGCGACGGCGATTTGCCCTGGCATCTCTCCGCAGATCTGCGTCGTTTTAAGAAGATCACTATGGGACACCACCTCATCATGGGGCGGAAAACCTATGAATCGATCGGGCGGCCACTTCCTGGACGGACATCGATCGTGATTACCCGGCAACCGAATTATGAGGCGGACGAAGTTTTGGTTGCGCATGATTTTCCTGCAGCGATTGAGATGGCCACCAGTGATGATGAAATCTTCGTCGTGGGCGGTGCCGAGATCTATCGGATTGCGATTCATTCCGTCGATCGAATTTATCTAACGAGTGTGCACGCCGACGTTCGAGGTGATGTGCTTTTTCCGGAATATGATTTGTCCGATTGGCAGCTTGTCGAATCGGTCCAGCATGTTGCCGACGACAAAAACTCCTTCGACTACAGCTTTCTAATCTATGACCGAAAACACAAAACGAGAACTATTGGAACTGACGCGCCGACTACTTGATGCGATTGGTTGTGGAGATTGGGAAACTTACCAGCAGCTTTGCGCAGCAGATCTTACCTGCTTCGAGCCCGAATCGCGGAACCAACTTGTCGAAGGTTTGGAGTTTCATCGATTCTACTTTGAACTTGGAGGCCATCTTGGCAAGCATGTGAACACGCTTTGCACGCCGCGTGTGCGCATGCTCGGTGAAGATGCTGCCCTGATAGCTTATGTTCGCTTGGTCCAGGTTACCGACGCTGCAGGAGTGCCCTCAACCAGCCGGTTTGAGGAAACCCGTATTTGGGAACGAAAGGATGGTGAGTGGCTGCACGTGCACTTCCATCGAGCGGTTGGTACCTAACGTCGGGAATGCGAAGCTCTATAGTGGTTGTCGAGGCGGCACGCGACTGGAGGAGTTTCCTGCGGCGCCAGCCGACCCTCATCGAGCGCACGGCAACGGGTTTTCCGTGCTGAGTCGCTATCAACAGCAGGGTCGATTGTTTGCGAGTTGATCGTGGGGGAAATGCAGTGTGAATGCCAAAGTCGCATCATGCAATGCAGCTGTGATTGGTCGGCAATAAATCGTCGCTTGGACGGGGGGACGGGCGTTTTGCAGCTGTGCCGAACAGATGCTGCTACCAGATTTGGATGCGTTCTGATGGTGGTTTGAAGAGTTTGTCGCCAGGTTTCACCTGGAATGCGTCGTAGAAGGCGTCCAGATTGTTTATGGGGCCGTTGGCTCGGAACGCAGATGGTGAATGCGGATCGATGACAAGTCGGCGGATGATCTCGGCGTCACGGTATTTGCGCCGCCAAATTTGTCCCCAGCCGAGAAAGAACCGTTGATCTCCGGTCCAGCCATCGAGGCGCGGTGCGGATTTTCCCGCCAAAGAGAGATGATACGCTTTGTAGGCAATGGCTACGCCTGACAGATCGGCGATATTTTCACCAAGGGTTAATTGACCGTTGACGGTTTTTCCAGGGACCGCTTCGTACTGACTAAATTGTTTGACCAAACGTTCGGTCAGTTGACGAAAGGCCTTGCGGTCTTCATCGGTCCACCAGTTCTCAAGATTCCCATCCCCATCATATTTACTACCCTGATCATCGAATCCATGGCTAATTTCATGGCCAATCACGGCCCCAATGCCGCCATAGTTAACCGCATCGTCGGCCGTGGCATCGAAGAACGGTGGTTGCAGGATAGCTGCGGGAAAGACAATTTCATTCATGCCGGGATTGTAGTAAGCATTGACTGTTTGGGGGGTCATTCCCCATTCGGTACGATCGACGGGCTGCCCTAGTTTTCCGATCATCCGTTGATATTCGTGCCGAGTCGCGCGCACGACATTTCCAAATAGATCATCCGCTTGAATTTGAAGACCTGTGTAATCACGCCATTTTTCCGTGTAGCCAATTTTGGTGGTCATCTTGGATAATTTCAGCAACGCTTGTTTCTTCGTTACGGGGGTCATCCATGTCAAGTTGTCAATACTTTGTTCGTAAGCTTTCTTCAGGTTGAACACGAGTTCGTCCATGCGAACTTTGGCGTCCGCAGTGAAATACTTGGCCACGAAAAGTTGCCCAACCGCATCCCCTAATGCGCCGAAGTCACCAGCGCGTCCTCCCGAAATGGCCGCGACAGCATTCTTCCAACGTGGCTTTTGGCTGGGAATTCCCGCGAGTACTTTTTGGTGGAGTTCAAAGTGTGCCGACACATACGATTCTGGAAGAATCGTTGCAGAGGCGTCCAAAAGTTTGAAACGCAGATAGGCTTTCCAGAGGTCCAAAGAAGTGTCTGTAATAATGCTATCAAGGCCGGCAAAGAAACTGGGGGTTATGACATTGACTTCCTTTAAGTCTGCCACTCCTGCCGCTGCGAAGAAAACATCCCATTCTAATTGAGGAGTTAATTGTTCGAGTTTGTCGGTGTCGTATTTGTTGTAGCGTTTTTCGGCATTCCGTAACTCGGTGCGTGTCCACGCTACCTCGGCCAATTGCTTTTCAATCGTGACAATTCCTGCCGCAGTATTGGATTTTGCAGGTACCCCACTTAATTCGAAGAGAGTGACGATGTATTGGTGTAAAGACTCCCGAGCTTGCTGATATTTATCATCGTCTTTCAAGTAATAATCGCGATCTGGGAGGGTCGTGCCACTTTGGACGACGGCCGCCAGATATCGGGATGAATCCTTGTCATCCTGATCGACAAAAAATCCGACGGGTGTTTCAACCCCCAAAACTTGGAGCTGTCCGAAGTGTTTCAATAAATCGCGTTTTGAAGCAATTACATCAATTCCTGTCAGCAGTTCTTGCAAAGGCTGAAGCTGAAGTTCCTCGACAAGTTTCTGGTTCATATAACTTTTGAAAAAGTCGCCGACCTTTTGGGCTTCACTCCCTGGTGCATTGTCGGACGCGGCGGCTGCCTCGATGATCTCGCGGATCCTGGCCTCCGCTTCGTCAATCAAGACAATGAAGGAGCCGTAATTCGACTTGTCAGCAGGAATGGGTGTGTGTCGAATCCATTCGCCATTGACGTGCAAGAATAAATCATCTTGAACGCGTACGGATTGGTCGAAACCTTTCGGGTCAATTCCCGAATGACGTTCTGCAGACAATGCAGGGAAAGTGAAAGCGAGGAGGACGGCAAGTGAAATAGGTTGTTGGGTCATATTGAGAGTTTCCTTAATCAGTCAACTGCGTAGCCAGCTTTCCGTTTAAATCAGCAGTTCTGGAACGACCCGCGTTCCTTCGACACCGGTCAAACTTCCTTCAAGACCTTGATATTTAACGCTAACGCATTCGTGATCTATGCCAAGCCGATTTAAGATCGTTGTATTGCGCTCGTTCACATGGAGTGGTTTTTCAACAATGTTACCGGAATACTCGTCCGTTTTACCTTAATCGATACCCGGTTGGAAACCGCCACCGGCGACCTAGGTGGTAAAACAGCGGCTGTGATGGTCGCGACCATGCTCGTCTTGCGTGAGGGTTCCTAGGCTGTAAATTGCCCGCCCTGGCATGGAGAAGGGGGAAATCTGCAATACGCAAAGTTCTGAGAAATACAACAACCACAGTCGACGCGTCTCCGGGCGAATACACGTGCAAGAACAGAAATTGAGCATCACGATTGATGCACAATTTTAACACAAAAAACATGACGAGCCGTTCTTGGCTGCGCTGCGGAGGTGTCTAAAATCTCGGCCACCGGTGGTAGCTTGGCTCTTGACGACTCAGGCATTTCTGGGTTCATGGCCAAACGGGTGGGCGTTTTTCCAGAAACGCAGCAACTCCTTCTGCAGCCGCTTCCGTCGTGCGTGCTGTGGCGCTGGCAGCCGCACCAGCGGACAGCATAGTGCCAAGTTGCTCGCCAATAGTTTCGTTGAGTAAACGCTTGGTGAGTTGTAGTGACTCGGGCGCCGAGAGGGCACATGCTTTGGCCATTTCATGGGCCTGTGCCCAAACGACCTCATCGTCAACTAATTCATGAAAAAGTCCCAGCCGAGCGGCTTCGGACGCTGGAATTGGCTCCGCAGTAAAAAGCAGGCGCGCTGCAGTGGCACCACCAACTCGAAAATTCAACAAGGGAGCAATTAGTCCCGCAACGATGCCTCGTCGAGGTTCTGGCAAACCGAACTGGGCTGTGGATCCTGCCACAACAAGATCTGCCGCTAAGACGAGACCTGCACCGCTGGCTAAGGCGGGACCATTGACAGCAGCAATGATCGGTTTGGGAAATCGAAGCATGGTTTCGAGCAGATCTTTATAGAGAATCGCGTCTTCATACCACTGTTGTTGCGGATCGTTCTGTTGCATCGTTTCATGGATTTCTTGTAGATCCATACCGGTGCAGAACGCGCTGCCGCTTCCCGTGAGAATTATGGCGCGAACGTCTTTCTCCTGATGCAAATCGAATAAGGCTTGCTGAAAATCAGTAAGTAAAGCACGCGAAAGCGCATTGCGTTTTTCAGGTCGGTTGAGAATCAGAGTGCCGCTCGGTGCATGTTTTTTAATCGTGATGAGACCGCTCATAGATCACCTTTCTCCACAGAAATCAACGAGGTTCGATAGCTGCCCAGGTTCGTGGGCGCGGGTGTTGATGCTGCAACTCATTCTAACGGATCACTTCAGATCGTTGTTTTGCGTTTCTCGGATGATGTTCCTAGCGGGATTCCTACCTGATAAGGGTTGTAAGATCCTGTCAAGTCGAAGGAAGCGAGTGGTGAGGCCTTAGGGCTGCTGCGCGTCGTAGGTCGTCCAAGATACACGGTCAAGACTGAGCCAAAGTGTTTTTTGGCATCCTGTATGCCTTGTCGGTATTGTTGCAGGTGACCTCTGGGCCGATATCATGGGGCATACTCGTTCCCGAGGCTGGGGTCTTTGGTGTGCGTGTCCTAAGTGTCCGAGCTAAACTTTTCTCTTCCTGCAAGGGAACCAGTAAAAGATGGTAACTGAGGAAGTAGATGTTAGAAAACGGCGGAAAATTACCCGCGATTCTGGCAAGCAGCGCATCGCGCTGGCTTTCAAATCTCCATTGCCAAGCCATCCGTTTCCGACTCAAACAGTGTTCCAGTGTTTGATTCCGAAAGATGGTCTGAAGAGGAGGTGTTTCGAGTGTCTAGCGCCAGACCTCTCTTGATCACAGAGGGGCAAGCAGCCGAACTCTGAACAAGTTTCTTTCAGATTATTTTGTGGAGGTGTCCTTGGGCTGCTGTGCCACGTTTCGACTGGGAATGGCACCTAGGTAGGCAAACAGATCCGAAATCTCTCCTAGTGTCAGGTTGTTCAAAAGTCCTGTGGGCATCGTGGATATTTTGCTGGGGACGATTTCTTCGATGTTATCTTTGTCGATGCGCACTTTTTTTCCGTCGCTCTGTAAAATCACTTTTTCATCCGGCGAACCCACACCAACAATGCCAGTCAAGGTTTTTCCATTGGCCAGGATAACGGTCTGGGAGGCAAACTGACTAGAAATGATGTGCGATGGAAACACGATCGACTCCAAAACTTCCTTGCGAGTAAATCGTTTACTGAGCGACGTCAAATCCTGGCCCATCCGTTCTCCGCGGTTGCCGAAACGATGGCATTTTAGACATTGGGCTTTTGCGAATACCTCTGCACCGTTTTCTGCCGATCCAGAATTGCCCTCAGAACTTGTGAGGTATTCTACCAACTGTGCGAAGTTCCACTTTTCGTTTTCGTCTGTTTGCGGGAGTTCTGCGGGAGGATGATCAGGAAATTCTGCGGAAAACCACGTTTGCCAGACAGCTAATTCTTCGTCAATTCCTTCATCCGCTGGTTCGAGAGTTGTCTCCGTCCAGTGCTCAAGTAAATCGATCGCAAACTCGCCGCCTTGGTCTTTTAGGTTTAGCCCCAAAAGGATTACTTGTCGAAAATGTTCGGCATCGATCGGACTTTGGTCGACGGTACTCAATTGTTTGAGCACGTCGATGGCAGCTTGTTTTTCAAGAACAGGGAGACTTGCCACTAAATAATCCCAGTTCTTCCCAGTTGGTGACAGGGCGAGTCCCATAGCGACGGCGGAACGTCTTTCTGGAGTGGTTTCCCAGATGGTGCGAAGATGTTGTGTGGAGGATTCATCTCCACTTCGGGCTAGTAAAGCAACAATGCCGACTCCTAGTCGCTGATATGCGTCGCCGTCCAAGTGGCTGATACGTTCATCGAGGGAGATAAGAATGTTACGTTGGGATTCACTCAATATCTTGGGTAACCGATACATCGCACCGAGTGCTGCGTTGGGCCATTCGTCACCACTATTGATCACTGCGATTGCTTCCTCGGTCGAGAGGCCTTTAACCATGTCCCGTGTGACGCGTAATAGGTACAGTGTATAGCTGCTGCCACCTTCCCAGTCTAAAGCATTCTCGTAAAAGTCCAGCAGCGCAAAGCGATCCTCGGTGTTCCACCCTTCTTTGAGAAATCTCAGGTAAAAAGCAACGTGAAGACGCTCAATTTCGGGTGCGTCCGATTCGAGAAACTTCAAATACCTTTCTAGAGCTGATGATTCCTGGGTGAACGCAAGTAATCGAGCCAACTCACGATTCATCAAGTAATTGCCGGACGGAAACTCTTCTGCCAGTTGGTCTCGTAGTTCGGTGATTTCTTGAGGCTTAAGTTCTCCCCGTAAGAGCGAAACTTGAAGGACTCGCAAGAGATCAAGGAAATCGCCGTCGGACACAAATCCGGTCATCATTTCACTAAGATGCTCGAGTACATCGAAGGCTCGCTCTCGTGATGGATCAGCGATCATGACGGCTAACGCAGATTGAAGAAAGACTCGCGGATTGGTTGTCTCGAGGGCCTCACTCCACCAGGAATTCGCGGGTGCGTTTTCCAAAAGTCGGCGGCCGGCCCAGGCCTCGCTGCGGTCATTGGACGCGAGGATGTCAGCCAAGTCAGAGAATTCGACTGTTTCTTCAACTCGAACGAGTGCTTCACAGACCTTCCGCCGCACAAAGGCATCGGGATCTTCAAGCATTGTGATCAAACGTTCGATAATTTTGTCATCGTAGTAGAGCCCCATAAGATCGACAGCTTTGGCACGTACCGTTGTGTCGCGGGCTTCGGAAAGTTCGAGTAGCAGTGAATTATCTGGAGTTGGGCCGTAAAGTTGCATCAAATCCATTGCCCGCAGCCGATATTCGGCAGGATTGTCCTTGCTCAATGCGACGCCGAGGATTTGCGAGTCCCATTCATCGCCCATTTCTTGTTTGATCGAAGCGATGTTTTGTCGGCTCCAGGCGGAATGTAGTTGCGGCTGGCGAATGGCAGCCGAAATGCCGGTACCAAGATCCATGACGTTTTGTGGAACTTCTCCGCGCCAGTTGATTCGATAAATACCTCCGTTGGTGCCGCGTCCGCCGGTCGAAAAATAGAGGGCGCCATCAGAGCCAACAGCTAGATCGGTCACATTTAAAGGTGTCCCTTCCAAGAAAACCTCGCTTTGGGTGCGATAGCTTGCTCCATCTTGGGTTAGGCTCACATTTAAGATTCGACCTTCGGACCAGTCTGCAAGGAAAAGAGAGTTGTGAAATTGTTCGGGCAACATAAAGTGGTCGTAGACAACTGCTCCGGTTGGTGATCCCCTGCCGGTCTTGCCGACGGGAGGCAAATTGTCAATGAAATATTCTGACCATTTGGCCCAGCCACTTCGCCATCCAAACTCACTTCCGGGTTGAACGTGATACAACTGAGTTGGACGATACCACGTGGTGCCTTCGTCGGACTCCATATCACTATCGTGAACAAAAAGTTCACCTTCGCGATTAAAAGCCAGATCGTAGGAGTTTCGTAGTCCGCCTGCAACGAGTTCCACAGTGGAGCCATCGATGTCGGTGCGAATAACGACTCCTCCAGGTGCTTTGATACCGACGGCATGTCCACCCGGATCTTCGTAACGGGGAACAACTAAATCACCTTCGTAATAGTGTCGATGAGGACTTTTCGCGTCGTATGGTTGCTTTGGTACAACATGATTTCCGAGCACGATGTAAATGAGTCCGTCTGGCCCGAGTGTCAGACCGTGGACCCCGTGTTCCTCCGTATCGCCTTCGAATTCGACGAGGGTCCGAATATCTTCTAGCTGACCATCTTGATCCTCATCGGACAAACGATACAGTGCTTTTCCCTGCGGCCCATTGGCAGTGACAAATACATGCCCGTTGAGTGCGAGAATTCCTTGGCAGTGGTTGACTTTATCCGAGTATTCGCGAATTTGATCGAAGCTGCCGTTTTTGTCGCTGTCGTAGATTAAGAGCAACGGACCGTTTTCACGCGACGCAAGAATATGCCCAAATTCGTTGAATGTCATGGCAATTAACGAGCCCGTTTGCTCGTTGTCTGCAACACGCTCGATGTCGAATGCGGCATCGATACGAAAACGAGAGCTGCGACGGCGCGAGTTCCCCGAAGTTTTGTTGCCCTGGTTGGTAGCTATCTGCTCACTATGATCCCAGGGTTCGGTTTCGCCCAGGACGCCAAACACTTGCGATTCTTTCCAGCGATTGTCGTTGTAAAAGGTAGTATTCCAGAGAGGTAGTGTGTTGAGGGCGCTGCGCCAACTGGCGTTGGTGGAATACGACTTCCAAGTCCCCCCTTTTTGTTTGATATTAACTTGCGCTGTGAACGCGGCAGTGTTGCCCTGCCGATTCGTTACTTGAACGGCGATGATATTTTTCCCTCGAGAGAGATATCGGGTGATGTTGTATTCGTCGAGAGTTTTGGTGGACTCGCCGTCACCGACATTCTTTCCATTCACGTAGAGCACGTACTGGTCATCTGCAGCAATGGCAATCGTTCCACGTTCGGGATTCGCAATTTTGATCGTTTTGCGGAAATAACATGTCCCGCGCGGAACCGCCGTTTTATCATGGTCGGGTGACCAAATCCAATGAGGATCCTGAGACACGGCTGTGTTCGTATCGCAAAGCAACACGCACGTGCTCACCAAGAAACCGATCGCCAAGAGGTGAAAACATGGTGACCCGTAGCGAGCTGACTTATTCTGCAAACGTCCGAATTGAGCGTTCATTGCATCCTGCTGAATTTGAATGAAAGAGGCTGTCACACTGGACAAGATTGCGGAGAGTACCAATTATCTCAGGAATCCCACAACAGAGTTTTTTTAGGACTCCAAAAATATGTTTCCAATTGCGAAGTCTTGCTGGAATTTGGTTGCATGGAACAGTCGGAGAAACTTCCGAAGGTCATCTGCTAGCCCTCGAAAGTGACGGATTCGGTAGTTGGTGATTGACGGATCTGTAGGTTGAGGCGAGTTGTCAACGAACTATTTTGGCTTTCCGGAACGCAGCTTCTTTTGCGGTGGCTGGCACAGCGGGCTCTCTAGACAACTCTCTGAGAGAGAGGGTGCAACCACTGCTGCTGGTTCGAACGCGGAATCGCGAGTCAAAGCAACGCCAATAGGATGGCTTACAGAGAAGAGACGACTTCTGCTGCGCGCTGCATCAAAGGGGAGTCCGCATGTGCGGTTCCTCGCAGGTGATAGGTTGCCACCGCTAGCATGTGGGGGTGCCAGCGTTGATTGACGCGTCGACAATCTTCAAACATGGAAATGGCATATTTGTAGTCATGCGCGTCGGTCCCTTTGCGTACGATCAAGTCACGGGCCTGCCGCCAAAAATCGGTCGGGGAAGTCGTTTTTTGAGCGTGATTAAAAGCGTGTGCTGCCGCTGCTTGTTGATCTTGCCCGACGCAGGCGTAAATGTCGTTAACGGTTGAGGTTTGATTCGAAGAGTCCGAGTCAGCAAAAACGTCGGTGATTCGCAGTGAGCGAAGTCCATCAGGTTTGGTCTTCATGAAGTTGCGAAACTGGCACATCCAGCCGATCCCCTGGAGTAAAGTGAGCAGTCGCGTTTTTGGGTCGAAGGCGGTTTCATAAGCATACCGCAGTGCACTGGCCGAGGTGACCGTGTGAATTCCAAAAATTCCCGGTTGCCGCATCATTAATTCAGCCGCAGCCAAGTGGATCGCATCCCACACCAGTGAGGCATGTACGCTGTTTGTTTGGAGGGCACGATAGGCCATTTGGGTGGCGTCGGGTGAGTTGCCGCTCCGCATGACGTCCAGCAAATCTTCCGAGAAATGGCTGGAGGAATCGATAGGCACACCTTGTCCCAGCGAGACGTCATTTTGTCGAGTGAGTTCCAGGTTGGCGAGAAAAGATTGATCGGTAAAGGCATAATGGTTGACCCGTTTGTCGCGACCAAAATCCAACAAGCCTAACACCAGCGAGCGCAAAACTGGCTCGGCGTGTTGCCAACCGATGGTTTGTAATGTTCGCCACGTGTTGGCGACGAAGATAGCCTTATGTCCAATGTTGCGATAGTCGCGCGCACCATATTGCCAAAGCCGTTCCATCAATTGATGGGACGAAGCGCCGCGCGCCAAAGCCACGATGGCACGATCTGCCCGTTCTTCATCCCAAGTTTCCATCGCTTCATCAAATTCACCTAAGGCGGTAGCAAATGACGGCAGTTTGCCGCGTACTGGCGAGAGTTGAAAATCCCCTTCTTCAATGTCACGTTGCTGTGACGCTTTAAAATTATCGAGTGCCCAGAAAAGGGGGAGCAGCCGTTGTGAAGACGGCAGGTCCAGGCTCATCTGGTGTGCGGCGTGGATGACAAAAACGCAATGGAACTTAAAGCCCGGCGGTTGGGGATTAACGTTGCGGATACCTGCTAAAAACAGTGCGGCGACAAATTGACGATAGGGTAATCCTCGCTGCAGTGCGTCGCCGATGACTTCAAAGCATTTGTCACGAGGCGTTCTCTCAATGAGCCTGACAATCGGTTCGAGGTTCTTATCGAGTTGGACGACATCTGATCCGACGTGGGGTTCGTCCGCAGCGACGTTCGAAGACGGTGTGCATGCGAGTGGGCTCATCGCACAGCTAGAAATACCGATGCCCGTAGCGGTTTTCAAAAAGTGGCGTCTTGTACTCATCAGGCGATCTCATGGCGGGAGTAGGAGAAGTGCAAGTTAGCTCGGGCCGATCGATGTCCGATTGTAACATTCCTTTCCTGAGAGGTTACAAGGGATTGTTCGGGGACGAGAAATTATTGGAAAACTTTGTGGGATATCCGCTAGATAAGTAGAGGAGGTGCTCAACTGGGCCTAGCTTGTTGGCGCCACAAGGCGGGAACGGGTCTTCTTGCTTAGGTATGTGACATGAGGGACGTTGAAAATGTGTCGGAAACTCGGTTTACTGCTGGAGATCGGGATGGCCGTCACGAATGAAGATGGGCGGTGGTCTCGTTGGCCAGATTCAGGGCAGCCATGCCTGCAGCCTATTTTCTTTCACTTGCAGTCGCTGTTCGAAAAATCGCGGGCTGAGTAGAATTGCATGGGAGACAGTGGGCGGCAAACGTCCTCCACGTCGACGGATGGGCCCCGGTAGCTCAGGTGGATAGAGCATTGGTTTCCTAAACCAAAGGTCACAGGTTCGAGTCCTGTTCGGGGTACTTGAAGCCCGCGAAAAGCCCTGTATCAGCAGGGCTTTTTGCATTTACCCACACCATGGAACGCCCCAAATCCAGCGTTTTCGGGAGTGGCATCGTCATGGATAATGATAGTTTTGAACAGTGGATTGGCTTTGAAGCTCTGAACGTCGCCGCTGGTGATTATTTGACCTGTACTACCGATCAAATCGAAATCCTAATTAACACCGATCCTGAACCATCGAATCGCCTGCTCTGTGCTACCTGTGAGGAGGAATACCTTATTGAGTAAGTCCCTCGCTGTTTGGTTTGTCATAGGTCGTGTTGCTAACACGCTGCACAATGAACAGGACGAATGAACAATGCGGTGTATTGGTTGCTCTGTGGATGCGTTGTTTATTACGTCAAAAGTTTAATGGTGGTTTGGTGATTTCCTGATAGAATAAGCGCCTCGTGAACCTTATCTCGGGTCCTGAATGCGCAAGGTGCCGATATCCCCGCCGGCACAAAGATCAGCCTAGTCCTTAGCGTATTGAACATTGTTTTGTTGGAGTGAAATCATGAATATTGCTTGGGTCGTTCTACTGGTAAGTCTTAGTTTACTTATAAATTCTTATGCATTGTTGAAGATTGAAGAACTGTTGAAGCGAGTTAAGGCAATCGAAGCCAAACTTACCGAATCCAACGACGAACCAGCGGAGCGCAGGTAATTCTTCATTATTCTCCTCTGATCGTTCCTCGTTTTCAGCGTACTCTTCTACTTATTTCGCAGGGTAAATCATCGGCCACCTTCTAATGGCGTTGCTTCTTCCCAGCGTGGTTATGGTTCTCCTCATTTGCATTGTGGATTCATTGTAATACGTCTTGAAGCCTAATCCTTCGCGCTCTTTCTCATGACAGCAAATACCAAGAACGTGGAGCAGCCGAGTCCGATATCACCTGGGACTAAATTACTTCGCGGCCACTTGCGAAATAAAGCAGAGGGTGGTGTTTTAGTGCCACAAATGAACCTCCGTTGATGCGACGATAAATGCGTGGTGGTTCACGCGCAACAAGGGAGCAGCCTTCTCGGTCTCCCTGAGGTTGGTGAGGCTCGCATCAACGCTGCGGTCATGCCAGCAATTCGTCACGGACGCGCCCTGAGGACACGACAGGCAGCGGGCGACCAAGCCGATCCTGCAGCAACATCTCATGATCGATGCCCAGCAAGTGATACACGGTGGCCAGGATGTCGTTGGGAGAAAACGGATTGTCCGCGACGTCACCGGCGATGGCATCCGTTTGACCGACGACCTTCCCTGAGGCAAATCCTCCACCGGCAAAAATTGCAGAGTAGGCGCGCGACCAGTGATTGCGACCACCGCCGGGGCTGTCATCAATTTTGGGAGTGCGGCCATGCTCGCTGATGCAGACCACGAGGGTCTCGTCCAGCAGGCCGCGTTCTTCCAGGTCGCGCAACAGGACCGGGTAGGCCATATCAAAACTTGGGCACAATTGGTTTTTCATGCGGTTGAAATGGTCCTCGTGCGTGTCCCACGCACTATTCACGGACTCGTACTCATCCCAAAAAACGCTCACGAAGGTGCTGCCCGCTTCGATCAGTCGCCGCGCGGCCAGGCAGGAATGGCCAAACAGATTCCCACCATATTGCTGCCGTACGGACTCGGGTTCGCGGTGGACATCGATGGCGTGGGATACCTGCGGAGATGTCAACATCGCGTGGGCCATCTGTTGATAACGATTAAAGCTCTGCGTGCTGGGGGTCCGATCCAACTGTTTGCGTTCCTGGTCGAACTGTTGGAGTAACGTACGACGCGTGTTGAGTCGGTCAATGGTCATGGGGCCAGAAAGTTGTCCGCCTGCGGCCAACACCAGACCAGAATCCGGTGTCATGCCCCCATAGGGGTCGCGGTAGGTCTTGGTGACGCCTCCAAAGGAGGCGGTCACGGTAGCGGACTCTTCACTCGCAGTGCCTTGGAAGTCTGTCCAAATTGGATCGTAGGCCGGCCCCAAAAAACCACCGTACGGACCGGAACGGAGCACTTCGCCCGAACGGCGTGAACTAAAGGGCCAGGGCATGGCAATATTCCGTGGTACCTTCGGGATGCCACCTGGCGAGCGAGCCTGGTGGACGTAGTCGACGACCGATCCGATGAAGGGCCAACTCCGCATGTCATGCGGATCGCTGAAACGTTGCCCGAGTTTTGGGATTCCGGTTACTGCCAATTCGATCCCGTGTAGTGGATAGGGGTGGGTCAGCGACCGCACGATCGTGGTCTGGTCAACGATGGCGGCAGTCTTGGGAAGGAGTTCGCCGACGCGGTAGCCGGGGATCGAACTGGCAATTCCACGGCCGAACTCGCCGCGAATCTCGACCGGCGCCTGCGGTTTGACATCGAAGGTTTCCAATTGGCTGGGGGAACCCCACAGATAGAGCAAAATACAGGACTTGGCTTTGCCAAAAGAGCGTTTGCGCTCGGTGGTGGTCCCCGTCTGCGCCGATCTGGCTTCCAGTAGTTCACCAAGGGTCATCCCGCCCAGGCTCAGTCCGCCGGCCACGAGCATGTCGCGCCGCGACAGGCCGTCACAAAGACGTTTTTCTGAACCAAGCATGCGAAGCACGGCAGAGCCTCCAGGGAAGTGTTGCGCCCTCCAGCAAGGTCGCAGTAACCGTCTGGCACAGCACCAGAACACAGTGCAACAACTGTTAAGGGTATGAAAAGTATTATACCAAGTTGTCGCGCTACTCGCTGTAGGTTGTCGCGGTATCTTCTGGTGCCACGGCGGCGAAAACCGGTCCAATATCGTCAAATGGGTCACATTTTGTGACAGCGAGTATGCCTGTATGTGGGGTGGCAGGGGGTACTTCGGTGATCCTTGGGCGCTTGTTGTCTTGAGATGTTGTTGCTGACTCTGACCGTCTTTGGCAGCGCAGGAAAACGATCTGGTAGCTGCTCTGGATTTCGTTTTTCCGTCGCGCAGTTATCGTCCACGATAAGCAATGCAGACCGGCATTTGCGAGTAGGAATCTGAGCAAGTAGTGTGCTCGATCTTCTCTCCTGAGGGGACCGTGTTGAAGGTTTCTTTGGTCTCGAGAAACTCTCGTCGACGAAAATTTTTGTCGCCGCAGATTCGTGGTCATATAACCCACCACGCAGCAAAGAGTTTTAGAAGAAAACGTATGCCGAAGGCGACGAGCAAAGGGCCTGCCCAACCTCTGCGGGGATAATGCTTGGCGTACCGTAATTTAATATATTTGGCTTGTTTCTTGGCGCTGCAAAAATACCAGGCGAACAAGAATAAGGTTGCAAATACACGACTGAAGCTGATGATTCCGTCAACCTGCATGCCCAGGACCGCAGCGACTGGTAGTAAGATATGTCTCGACAGAACAAGCACACTAAGGATTAACCAGATGCGCGTCCGAGCAGCCTCAGCCGACTCTCCTAAAGCCTGCCAGTTTTTCAGGTGTAAGTAGGCGCCAAAAACGGGTGAAAAGAGGACGCTCCAATTGACCGCTGCATTCGGGTTCCAGAGGGCCGGTGTTTTTTCTAATTGGGTTGCCCGGGCACCGGCTGGTTTTTGTGGTTCCCACTGTGGTGCGTCGTAGGGGTTCTGGCGCATGCTGGGAGCCGACGGAAATGGTTTCGCACTGGGGGGACTCTCGAAACCTTGCTCAGGAACGTCTTGAATGGTCCCACATTCGGGACACTTGGATTTTTTGCCCGCACTTTCGTCCGGTGTACGGAGAAGTTTGGCACAATGATGGCAGCGAAACTCGATGGCCATGGAAACACTTTCTGTCTCGGCTCGGTAAAACCAAAAGAACCCTTCGCAAGAATTCCTCCTGGTCAGGTAAAGAAAAGACGATTCACTTGGGGTGCTCTCTTGAAGGAATCGGCAAGACGCGTAACAGAATCTTGTCTTGCAGATGAGGAGACTTTCACTCCGGGCTGGATTTCCCAGGCCGACACGTCCAGGGTTCTCTAGAAGAGAGCCCGCAAGCTTATCGAGGGTGCGCGAAAAAAAACTTTTTTTCGGTAAGTAAACGTTCGACTGGGTGCGGAGTTGTTTGAGAGTTGCTGCGCGCAAAGCTTGCCGGTGCCAGCTCGCAGGTGCACAGCTTACAGGTCAGCAGATGGGTGACAGAGGCAAGTCAATGGAGAGACGCACGGGGCGTATGGGTCATCTGTCGATATGGCATTGGGGCAGCGCCTGCTGTAGCTCCGTAATCCCTTTGTCAGTTATCGAGGTTTTATTGAGATCGAGAAATTCCAGTTTTGATAGCTCAGCTAAGTGCACCCGTCCCTGGTCGGTGATCTCCGTCGCCTTAAGGTAAAATGATTGGAGCGCAGCCAGATTTTGCAGGTGTTCCAGCCTGGCATCGGTAACAGGCGTTTGCAGCAGATTGAGTTCCTTGAGTTGTGCCAGTCCTTGGAGTTGCTTAAGCCCCTCATCTGTGACCTGTGTGTTGAAGAGGACCTGTGTGTTGAAGAGGTTGAGTGGCTCGAGATTTTGCAAACTCTGCAGATGGACCAGCACCGCATCGGTAGCGGCGCGGTCTCGAAAGCTGGTTTTGGAAAGGTCGACGCAGAAGATGCGACCGGCGTCGCCCCGTCCAACACGACCTTTTTTCAAGATAATGGTTTCATCGAAGATCCCTGAGGGGATCATCACGGACATCACGACCAACAACGTCAGCAAAGCAGCCTAATCTATTTTTGGGATCGCCAAGCACCAGGGTGGCAGCAATCGACGGTTCTCCAACGCGGTATCTTCTGGTGCCACGGCGGCCATTTCTCTGCCCGCAGTTGTCGGCACTGAGTGTTGCAAACGGTAACCGAGCAAGCCCAGGCAGAACAGCGGAGTCACTGGGCTCAGTGCCAGGAGCAACCGTTTATTCTTTGAGCGACTCCGCTGATGCCGGACAAATTTTATGTTTCACGGTGAGATAGAGATTAATTTTGCTGGTTTGACGACCGAACACTTCTTACGATGAAATTCTTACGATGAAAGCGGATCAACAAGTACTGACAATTCTAGCTGAGGTTGGGCGATGCGGAGACAACTGTTTTTTTGTTTTCTGGCCTGGGGCTTTTGTGTTTTGCGACTAGGTGCGGAAGAATTGACGATTCCCGCATTGGCGGAACTGCCGCGGATTGATCGCAGTTCGCCGCGGCCCGCAAAAGAAATGCTCCGCAACTCGGCCTTCATCCTGAAGTTCTCTGAACATCAGGTGCCGGGTGAAGCCTATCTCGTGCTCACGGATCACTCCGAAAGGCCTTATCTCAAGGCTCTGGAGAAGTTGGCCGTCCACCGTGGCGGAGAGATCGTCCGCGTCGATGATCTGGGCAGCTTGTCTGAGGATCAGGCAGCCTTTCGGAAAATCCAAGAGATTCTTGTGGAACGTCAAGCAAAATATGTTGCGATCGCACCCCGCTGGGAGTCCTACCGTGAAAACATGATTCTTGGCCTGTGGGAACTCCTCAGCACGCTCGATCCAGATCCACAGATTGACGTCTTTCCCGGATTCCTTCTCGCTTCCAGTGCCGCTTCCTTCCAGCAACTCATCGATCGTTCCATCAATTTTAGATCGCTCGCGGGTAAAACATTCCAGCCGTTAGCCTTATCCCAAGTGAGCACGCGGCAAGAAACGCGATCTCTTCAAAAGGCGGCCGTGTTACGCAACGTTTTTTCTCAGTACGGCTTGGAGACTCCCATTCTGGCGGTCTACACGCCCTTAGCCAAAGATGCGCCGGTCTTAGAAGGTCGGCGGGTCTGGAACATGCGGACAAAAGCAGCAGGTGAGTTCCTTAAGGGCTTTCCAACTCGAGCCGCGAAAACGCTGGCGGACGCTTCCTTGGTGGTGATGCATGGGCACGGAATTCCCGGCATGTCATGTTCGGTGGATATTGACGGCATCCCTGTGGATTCGTCCAATCAGGTTGTCTTGTCGGGATCGTGTTTTGCTGCGGCGCCGCAGAAATCGGATTTTCCTTCCCCCTCGCGCGTGCCGGGCGGGTATCGTGTTTCCTCACGGCAGTCCTTTGTAGATCGTTATGTAGAGCGCGGTGCGACCGTTGCTTTTGGACATATGCGATTAAGTTCAGGTTTCCCTCATCTCTTTCCGGTGCTGGAAAAATGGATCGAGGGCAGGACAGTAGGCGAAGCATACCAGCAACTAATCAATGCGATCATCGGTATGCGCGGTTTTCGCTCCGGGGATTTTATCGTCAGGGATCTGGAACGTGCTCGTCGAGTTCCACAAAATACGCTCTTGTATGTGGTTTTGGGGGACCCCGCAATCGTTCCCATCGCGCCTCTTTCTCGCGAACCCGCAGCNCGGATCAAACCATCTTCGTAGCGCCCGTTCTGNCGCCGTCAGCGGCCGGACATCGAGCCAATGCGGAGTCAAATCGTCTTTACTGGCACCTTTATTTCCCATCACGTACAGTTCTGGAGCCGCGTTGAAGACACCCGTTGGAGCTGTGCTCTGAGCGTATGAAATCAGCTGCCGTACTTTGGTTCCCACTGCTACCCATGATTTTCTGCTGCTAACCATGCGGAATCCTTTCAGGGCGTTTTTTCGTGAAATCAATTCACGGTGGTCCGATGTCAGCCTGCTGTGTCGAATTCTTGCAGTTTCCGCCGCGTTTCAAGGCTGACGCGTTTGTCTCATTCGTTTGAAGGTGGAACCGCTTGATGGTCGATGGAAAGTTCAGGCGGGTGAAGAGGCCAAATTTCCTGCACACAGATGGAAAGCAGGCCTTCTTCGTTGCGAACGCCATGTTTTACGGGGTATACTACGAGTGCATCTATGCAGGGGCTGGACGCGCTCGGACCAGGGCTGGCAAGGCCCCGTTTGTGTGGTCCGATTTGGTTCGCTGGAGGTAAATAAGGGATAGGAACCACACGGCTAGCCGTTTAAGTTTGGTCTGCGGCTGAAAATTGGTTGGTCGGTGCTCGCAACAGAGACCGATGGATGTCGTTGGGAGAAGCGGGTTGGGGTGTCGTTTGTCTGTCGGAAGACGGTGAAATTGTGATGGCGACTCGGTCGAAAACTCAAAGAAATTCTTTTGTGAGTCCTTAGAAAGGTGTGCCATGCTAACGATATCGGAAACGAAAAAAGGGCGAGGTGGGACCGGTTGGTCTCGTCGTGACTTTTTACGCATTGGCAGTCTGGGAGCGGGGTCGTTGTCCTTGGCTTCCCTTTTGCAGTCTCAAGCTGCTGCAGGTGAACGCGATTTCATACGCGACAAAGCCGTCGTCTTGCTGTTCCTGCAGGGAGGACCTCCCCAGATCGAAACCTTTGATCCCAAAATGGACGCACCGCTGGGAATTCGCAGTGACACAGGTGAAGTGGCCACCACCTTGCCCGGCGTTACTTTTGGGGGAACATTTGGAAAACTCGGCGCGATGGCCGACAAGTTGGCGATCGTGCGGTCGTTTCACTCCGGCGATGGAAGCCACAATCAATCTCCCGTGTTGACCGGCAAGTGCCCCACGGAAGCGACCATGGGAGCGCAGTACTCGCGACTGGCAGGTGCCAATAATCCAGAAACGGCGATGCCGACGCACACGGTTGTCATGCCCGAACAGATCATGCCGGACTTGAAGTTGGGTGAACAAACGGGGCCCTTCACTTATGAATACATTCGGAAAAATTATCCGGCAGCGGGAAGTTTGGGCGCTGCGCATGAAGGTTTTTTCTTGACAGGTGGTGCGGGATTGACCGACAGCCTGACATTGTCGTTGCCGCGTGGTCGTTTTGATGATCGCCGTGGTTTGCTTAAGCGGTTAGATGATTTGAGGCGACGCGTAGACAAAACCGATGCCTTGAGTGGTGCTATCGGTGCGGAAAATCAGGCGATTGACGTTTTGTTGCGGGGGGTCGCTGGAGCCTTCGACATTTCCAAAGAATCGCCTGAAACCATTGCCCGTTATGACACTAGCAAGCTGTTCCGGATGGAAGACTGGCACGAAGGCGGAGTCTATTACAATGGGTATCGCAACCAATTGCGCTATACCAATCTGTTGGGAAAACAAATGCTCTTGGCCCGGCGGCTTTGTGAGGCTGGCTGTGGTTTTGTTACCGTTTCCGACTCCTGTTATGATTTTCACCGAGACGAAAACAGCCCGACAAACCGTCAGGGCATGATGGTTTTGGGAAATCAAGTGGATCATGCCGTTTCGGCGTTCCTCGCAGACGTGGAAGAACGCGGACTCAGTGACAAGATCTTGTTGCTGGTGACTGGCGAGATGGGGCGGACTCCGAAGAAACAAGACAACGGGGGTACAGACCACTGGCCCCAGTTGACACCTTTGCTCGTGGCCGGTGGCGGCCTTCGTATGGGGCAGGTAATTGGCAAGACCGATGTCAATGGAGGGGAAGCAACGACGAAGCTTTACGGACCAGATCACCTGCGTGCCACGGTCATGCAAACGTTGTTTGATCCTGGAGAAACGCGTTTGTTGACAGGACTTCCCAAGGAACTCTATAACTCGATCACCGAAGCAGAGCCGATCGCCGAGTTGGTCTAGTTGATCCTTGACTTGTGGGAGATTGTCGGAGTCAGCGAAACACACTTTGGATGCGTTCGACGGTTGCGATTCTTTGTAGCCGTGTGTGAGAATTAGCATTCCACCAGGCCAAACGGCTTTGATATAATAACGATGTTGGTTCGATCAGGGTGTATTTTTTCTTTATTCTCTAATGGATGTCGAGTCCGCCATGCAGCGACGTACATTTCTTCAAGCAGGGAGCGTAGGACCGTTGGCACTGGGTTTGCCTGAGTTGCTGATGGCACGCGAGAAAGGCCAAGTTGCCAAGAGCACGGCGCGCGCCAAGAGTTGCATTTTGCTGTTTGCTACCGGCGGACCAGCCCAGCAGGAAACTTTCGATCCGAAGCCCGCTGCGGATCAAGCGGTACGTGGCCTCTATGATCCGATTGCGACAAGTGTGCCGGGAATTCAAATCTGCGAACTGCTGCCGCAAATGGCTCAAAACGCCCATCGCTATAGCATCATTCGCTCGACCTATCACAAGAGTGGGACCCATGGCGTCGGCGTACACTACAACTTGACCGGTTTAAAGCATGCTCCGCGACAAAGCGGCGAACCGCAAGTTTCCCGGCGTGATCCGCCGTGCATCGGGGGAGCAATCCGACAACTACGAGGTGATCGGCACGGCTTGCCGGCGGCTGTGCATTTGCCTGTGCGTATTGGTGACCAAAACAACTTTCGCTGGGGTGGACAGCATGCTGGCTATCTCGGGGCAAAATATGACCCGCTAACGTTAATCGACGAAAAGTGGAATCCAGGTACGCTGCCGCCCGCCTTTCTGCCACATGAAGATATTTCGCTCCAGCGGTTTGCCGATCGCGCGGGCTTATTAGGACAACTGGAGGTTCGCAGAGCAGAACCTCGCTCGGACGAGATCGCTCTTTACAAAAGAGCTCAGCAACGCGCCTTGAGTGTTTTGGAGTCTTCTTCGGCGTGGGAAGCTTTTTTACTAGACAAAGAAAAGCCGGAAACGATCGATCGTTACGGTGACAATAAATTTGGCCGCAGTTGCTTGGTCGCGCGGCGGTTAGTAGAAGCGGGAGTTGGTCTGGTAACGGTTCCCTGGATGTATCTGCACTCCACCAAAAACTTCGATACGCACGACAATCATTTTAAGATCATGAAAGACCTGTTAATGCCACCTGTGGATCAGGCCTTTTCAGCGCTGTTGGAAGATTTGAGCGAGCGCGGACTCTTAGACGAAACGCTAGTCGTTTGGACAGGTGAGTTTGGACGCACCCCTAAGATCAACAAGAAGGCCGGACGTGATCATTGGGGCAATGTTTATAGCACCCTCCTGGCGGGTGGCGGCATTCGGGGCGGTCAAGTTTACGGGGCTAGTGATCAAATTGCCGGTGAGCCGGTCGACAACCCGGTCCATACAGCGGACTTTGTGTCGACCATTTATCACGCGCTCGGTTATACTTCGGGGACGCTGGTAGAGGACATGGGGGGACGGCCCCGCCCGCTAGTGGAAGGTAAGCCTATTCAGGCACTTTTCTCTTAATCGCGTCCGCCCAAGAGCATTTTTTCAACGCCTTTTCGAGAGCGACTGATTCGAGCCAGGCTGCTCGTCTTCTTTTGATGAATTTTCAGGATCCCAGAGAGGTCAGAGTTGGCTGTCGGTCGGTTACCAACGGCGAGCGTTTTTTTGTAAGCTCCCTGTGCGGTCCGTGAGATAATTCGACCGTTGGCTTTGCGATATGTCTTCTCTGCCAGAGAGATGCCAGACCTGAAGGAATCTTGGACGTGTGGTAAACCCAAGATACTTTCCAGTCAGGGGACCGTCCTGAGCTGAGCTGAGCAATAAATGCGCGTGGCGGTGTCAGATAAACGGGCAGTGAAAAATAGGCTTGCAATTTTGCTGATATCTAAAAATACGGAGTTCGCTTCTGATCAACAGACGTTCATGATTGGGGAAAGGTAGAATCTAAAACCGTGTTGTGTATGTGCTTTGCTCTCAGGTGGCCGAGGCCTGACAAGTTATTGGGTGGGCAAAGCTTGCATGGGAAAATTCAGACTGCTGAATGTCGGTGGTGCCGGAAGGCTCTAGGTGCTGATTCGATCGGCGCATGCATATCACCACGGATTTTAAAATAGATGCGATGGTGTAGGATGCGTTTCGTAAACTCGTCCCATCGATGGAAATGGTCCGTGATGCAATTACAGCGTACAGCAGCGTTTCCGGTGTTTTTTTTCACGACCGTTCTGGCTGTCGTTGTGGTACCTTTCTTACCAGGTGCGGAGAGGGTTGTTCCGGGTACTGCACTGTTGACCGAAAAGCGGCCCCTCGACGAGGTCATGGTTGATGGTATCAACCGTTTTTGCTTGCAAGAGATCTCCAAGTCGATACAGGGTCGCCAGCAGTTCTGGAATTATGATAGTTCGAGTGTCGAGTCCTACGCCGCGAGCATTGAGGAAAATCGGAAACGTTTCCAACAAATCATTGGAGCCGTTGATCTACGTGTGACGTTACAGCCGGATCGATTCCATTTCGAGCTGTTGTCTGCGCTGGAACAGTCCTCGGTGATTGCACGCACGGATACGGCCACGGTGCATGCCGTTCGTTGGCAAGTCCTGGAGGGAGTGACTGCGGAGGGGCTTTTGTTAGTGCCGCAGCAGATGCGCGCAGGGGTTGTGGCCATTCCGGATGCGGATTGGACCCCCGAAATGTTCTGTGGAGTTGTTGCGGGCTTGCCCGCGCCAGTCGCGTTTGTGCGGCAGTGTGTCGAGGCAGGCTGTCTGGTGGCGATTCCCGCCATCCTGAGTCGTAGTCAGGAATTTTCTGGACATCCGGCGGTTGCCTATACAAATCAGCCACACCGTGAGTTTCTCTACCGACAAGCCTTTGAAATGGGACGTCATCCCCTGGGATATGAAGTTCAAAAAGTACTCGCGGCGGTCGATTTGCTTGCGCAGATAGGCACGTTGGTGGCGCATAACCAGAATCCAGGTCAGAAGGATAGAGCGAGTCTCACTCCTGCGTCTGACGGTGTGAACGATTTTTCTATCGGTGTGGCGGGAGTTGGCGAAGGGGGCCTGTTAGCGCTGTACGCGGCAGCGCTCGAGCCGCGTATCGACGCCACCCTCGTAAGCGGTTATTTCCAGGAGCGATTGGGCCTTTGGAAAGAACCTATTTATCGAAATGTCTGGCGATTGTTGACGGAATTTGGCGACGCAGAAATTGCGAGTATGGTGGCTCCTCGGAGGTTGGTTGTCGAAGCTTGTCAGAGCGTGGATGTGCCGGGTCCACCGGTGGCTCAGCCGGGACGCAGGCAAGTCGCGGCTCCGGGCCGGATCGAAACAAACCTGCTCGGTTCTGTAGTCAGGGAGTTTCGCCGCGCTGAAACAATCTATGAGCGTCTCGGAAAAAAACAAGAAATGGTGCTCGTCGTCAGTGGCCAAGAGGGTGCCGGTCCAGCTGGAAGTTCACAGGCCGTGGCGTCGTTTGCGGCAGGTTTAAAGCTCCCTGATGAGTTCGGGGTTGCAGCGCCGCCGTGGCAACTGGAGATAGATCCCGCAACTCTGCCGAAGCGGGCACGGGCTCGAGAAAAACGCCAATTGGATGAAATGCAGACGCATGTTCAGAATCTGTTGCGTCGAAGTGCGCAGATCCGAGACCGGATGTGGAAAGCCGATCTCTCCTCACTCGAGTCTTGGCTTCCTGCACGCAACCTTCTGCGTGACCAGATTCATGACGACTTGATTGGACGCCTAGACGTGTCGCGACTCCCAGTCAACGCGCGGTCGCGGCTTGTTCTGGAGACACCTGACTACCGCGCTTATGAAGTCGTCTTGGACGTTTGCGAAGATATTATCGCGGCGGGAATTTTGCTCTTACCGAACGATTTAATGGAAGGAGAGCAACGTCCGGTTGTAGTCTGTCAGCATGGTCTTGAAGGTACAGCGAGGGATACCCTCTCTCACGATCCCGCTGCTTGGCGTTACTACAAGGCGTTCAGCGAGCAACTTTGCCAACGTGGATTTATTGTCTATGCACCACAGAATCCTTATCGAGGTGGAGACCGTTTTCGTACCATCCAGCGCAAGGCAAATCCGGTAGGTCTCTCTCTGTTTAGTTTTATCATCGCTCAGCATGATCAAACCCTCAAATGGTTGTCGACACTTCCGGGTGTCGACTCCAATCGCATCGCCTTTTATGGCCTGTCTTATGGTGGCAAAACCGCGATGCGCGTGCCCACGTTCGTGGATCGTTACTGCTTGTCCATTTGTTCGGGTGACTTCACTGCCTGGGTGAAAACGATCACGACGAATGAAGAGCCTTATGGCTATCTTTTTACAGGGGAATATGAAATTCCTGAATGGAACATGGGACACCTTGCCAGTTATGCAGAGTTGGCAAAACTGATGTCGCCGCGTCCCTTCATGGTCGAGCAAGGTCACCGAGATGGTGGCGCACCGACTGAGTGGGTGCTCGGTGAGTATGGTAAGGTGTTACGCCATTATGACTTGCTGAAAATCGGCGACCGCACCGAAATTGAAATGTTTGACGGGACCCATACCATCAATGGAGAAGGCAGTTTTACTTTTTTGACAAAGCACCTGAACTGGCCTAAGTCAACAAACACCGAATCGCCAAATAATCGAGAAGGCAGATAATGGTGGATGTGGGTTAGGAGGAGTCGCATTGTTAAAAGCTTGTAGGATTGTTGGGATCTAAGGAAAGGCTTTGGGAGCGTTGAAGTCGTCGTCCCTCTCTGAGATATAGATCTATGGTTTTCTGAGGGCCGAATTATGGGACAAATTATCAGGTCTTCCTGTGATGCACTGCCGTGTGCCAAGGGAAGACGTGTGGTGACTACCTGACGAAGTTTTGGAACCTGGTAGATAAGTTTGAGTTCCTCGGTCTAGAATCAAGTAGATCATGATGAGGCATACGTTTTCTCGTGAGACTATGAGTCGGCTCTGTGGTTTGCTTGAGGCTTGCAGTCGCCCTGACGTAACCAGCTTGTTTCACGAGTTTCGTCCCGTTCCCGTTATCCGCATTAATTCTTGTTTTTGATGTCTGACGATCATTCTCCTTGCGAATTGCCAAACAGTGTACTGGCGCTCCTCTTAATCGCCTTACCGTTAGTCGCTTATTGGCCGGTTCTCGACTGTGGTTATATTTGGGATGACGATCAGTATGTTGTCAACAATGAAACGTTGCGAGATGTTCAGGGTTTAAAGCGGATTTGGATGGAACCCGATTCGTTGCCTCAGTATTACCCTTTGGTACATACCACCTTTTGGATTGAGTACCAGCTTTGGAAACTAGAACCTGCCGGTTATCACGTTGTGAATGTTTTGTTACATGTGATATCGAGTCTGATCTTGTGGCGTTTATTGGTACTTTTGCAACTTTCAGGGGCGTGGTATGCCGCTGCTATTTTTGCGATTCATCCGGTCCACGTTGAGTCAGTTGCCTGGATTACGGAACGCAAAAATACCTTATCGGCTTGTTTTTATTTGGCCGCAGCGTTGGCATACTTGCGTTTCACTTGGAGCGGCTCGAACGGCTATGGCAAGCATAAGTGGCGCTGGTATGGGCTGGCAGTCTTTTTCTATGGAGCTGCCCTCTGCAGTAAAACCATCACGGTCACACTGCCCGCTGCTCTGGCAGTTGTTCTGTGGTGGCAACGAGGTCGCCTGGGAAAAAAAGAGCTGGTCCCACTGCTACCCTTGGTTTGCCTTGGCATACCTCTTGGCTTGTTGACTATTTGGATCGAAAAATATCATGTCGGTACTGAATTTCTCGAACTCGATTTGTCGCTGGTGGATCGTCTACTCATTGCAGGTCGGGCCGTCTGCTTTTATGTGCAGAAATTATGCTGGCCCTCACCGTTGACTTTCATTTATCCGCGTTGGGAAGTTAGTAGTGAAGTATGGTGGCAATTTGTTTATCCCGCAGCGGCTGGTGGGATCATCATCGGTTTGTGGCATTATCGAGCCAAAATCGGCCGTGGCCCGCTTGCTGCCGTACTGTTTTTTATTGGCACCCTGAGCCCGGCTTTGGGTTTTGTCGACACCTACCCCATGCGCTACTCATTTGTCGCGGATCATTTTCAGTATCTGGCGAGCGTGGGGATGATTGCTTTGGTTGTATCCGTGGCCTGGTGGGGGGGCGTTAGGCAACGCTGGGGCAAGCGGGTGCCTGCGGCGCTATTTGCGGTGGTGATTGGAGTTTTGGCGGTAGCGACTTGGCAGCAGTGTGGCGTTTATAAAAATATCAAAACCTTATGGTCCGACGTGGTGAAAAAAAATCCACACTGTCCGATTGCGCTGACAAGTATGGGAGCTTTGGCTGAACAGCAAGGCGATCTGGACGAAGCGATTCGTTTGCACCAAGCGGCTTTGGCTATCGATCCATCTTTCTACGAAGCGCACAACAATCTTGCGGTTGCCTTCGTACAGCGGCGTCAATATGTTGCGGCGAGGAAGGAATTTGAGCAGGCGCTTTTGATCAATCCAAATTTGGTCTTGGCCCAGATCAATCTTGGCATTGTGAAGTTTCAAGAGGGACGCCAGACGGAGGCAATCCGAACTCTCAAAGCAGCGCTCAGCATGCCGCGTGCGACGCCACATGAAATTGCGTTGGCCCATCGAGAGTTAGGGAGAATGTATGTCGACAGCGATGAACTAGACGCGGCTCTCGACCACTTTCGTAACGCGAGTACCTTCAATGTGCAGGATTCCACGGCGCTGATAAATGCCGGTATTTTGTGTTTGGAGATGAAGCGAAATGAACTTGCCATCGAATTCTTTGAACAGGCGGTGGAGAGATCTCCGCAAGAGCCGCAAATGCATCTTTACCTGGGGCAGGCACTCAAAGAAGTAGCTCGAGAGGCGGATGCTAGAGAGGCGTTTCTTAAAGCGCTTTCGCTGGATGCCAATCTGCAGGAAGCCCGACAAGAATTACGATCGTTATCGTTCCCAATCGATCAGGAATCTCCTTGAGGTATCAGTATGCAATTATCACTTTCTGTTCGCATTGCCGAGGCCGCTTGTAAGACGCGGCTCAATATTCCGTTACGGACGTTGTTGAATTTAGCCGTGGAACACGGATACGAAGCCGTATGTATGCGGGCGAGTGCTGGAGGTGTGCAAATGCCACGTGCTGATTTGGAGAGTGTGCAGCGCATACTCGAGGATTTTCAGCTCCCGGTTTCGATGGTTACGGCGGATTTTGACGTGCCGCTGAACAATGCAGACGGACCGAACAGTCTGCGTGACATAGGACCGAGTCTTGACCTTGCCGAGTTGTTCGGATGTGACTTGGTGCGGATTTGCCTAAAGACGACGGCGGATATTGAGCACGCCCGCCGGGCGGCCGATGCAGCAGGAGAGCGGGGGATTCGACTGGCCCATCAGTGCCACACAACGACTCTCTTTGAGCAGGTGGATCGATCTTTAGAAGTGATCGATAAAATTGGAGCAACAAACTTTGGCATTATCTATGAACCAGCGAATCTCATGCTTTGCGGTGAATCGTATGGAGCGGACACGCTGCAAAAACTAGCGCCTTTTTTGATGAATGTTTACGTGCAGAATCACCAGTTGGATGAGCAGGGCCCAGTCGAGTTAGATACTTGGTGTCTCGGAATACGCCGATTTCATCATATCCCTTTGTGGGAAGCGGGAGGGGTTGATTATGTTAAAATGGCCGCAGGGCTCACGGCTATTCAATATACGGGTTACGTCACAGTGCATCAGCACTACGCGCATATTATGGAACCGGCGAGAGCGGCAGAAGAAAGTGCTCAGTATTTGCGGAGTCTCGGCTGAGGTGAGGAGGCTGAGGCCGAACCGATCTTGATTGACGAGGTGCGCGTGCCATTTTACGTACCAAAGACAGTTGGACTTTTCATGGCACCCTTCTCGGCTGAACACGAGTTGCCGCATGAATGCGCACAGGTCGGAGAAAAATTGAGCTTTGCAGGCAGAGAATTGCCAGTTCAATCTGGAGGATCGAACTTTTGAGTTTGCGCAAAACGTACGCGAATTCCTAAAAAAATTCCCTCGACGCGAGGTGATCTTGAAGATGCAAAACTACTTGTTCGATCTTCTGGGATGGTGGCTGCAAATTATGTCGGAGCCAATGCGGCAGTGACAGAGCAGGAATCACTGCAACGCATCAAAATGTGTAGACAGGATGCCAAGTTGTCACGGCTTTGGTGTGATTGCTTGGCCTATAGGTGCGAAAAATGAATTGGAGTAAATGGCTCGGAATCTGGAACAGGAGAGGCTGGATTTGACGAGTGTTTTTACGGCGATCTACAAAAAAAAATGACTAAAGGATCTTGTGAGAAATGTTGGTGAAATCGACACGTGGTGCTCCAGAAGATGGTTATTGCTGCAGGAGGCTGATAGTAAGCTTGGCCCTCTGCTGCTGTTGCTTGGTTGGCTTTGCGCAGGAGAAAGGGCCGGCAAATTCGCGACTGCCCAGCACGGACACCGAGCTTAAGTTTTGGCTGAACAATATGGTCCGGCTACATGGATTTTCCACTGAAGAAGTTGTTCAGGCCACGGGGTTAACGGCAGAGGCAGTGACGATGTCGCTGGAGAGATTTCAGATCGACCGAGAAGCGTTTCCCGCGAAACGTGTGGGCTTGCTGATGCGTCCTTATCCAGGTGGGAGGCACCCGCGGATTGGTTTTCTCGACGGCGCTATCCGGCCTCAACGGGAAACAAAGATTAGTGTGTTTACACCATGGGCTGAGCAGGATTATGTCGTGATCGATGTTCCAGAAGCACTATGGTCGAATTTAGGCTTAACCTACTTAGCGCACACACATGTGGAGACGGTTTTTGACAAACAGGGTGTGGAACTTAGAACGCTTGAATGGGAACGGTGCTCGGAAGATTCTTTGAACCTAAAGCGCGTATTGCCAAATGGGATTGTTTACGAATGCAGGGTCCGCTGCCACAGTGATCATGTTCGCATGCAATTGCAGCTGACGAATGACACTAAGCATGAATTAACGGATTTGAGGGTTCAGAATTGCGTCATGTTGAAGGCTGCCCAGGGGTTCAACGCGCAGTCCAACGAGAACAAAACTACACACGGCACTTATGCTGTCTGCTGCTCCGATGATGGTAAACGCTATGTGATCACGGCTTGGACACCGCTGCACCGCGTCTGGTTCAATGAACGTTGTCCTTGCCTCCATTCGGATCCAGTATTTCCCGATTGTGATCCGGGCCAGACCGTTTTTGTTGAGGGCTGGTTTTCTTTTTATGAAGGAGAAAATCTAGAAGAAGAGATTCGACGCATCGAAAGCTTGGATTGGGAGCAGAGCTTCGAGTGATTTTCACGCGCGGTCGAGTCTGGTACATACCATTTTTTATTTTAAGGGTGACAGCTTTACGAGTTCGGCTAGACCCAATGTGGCGAATTCGGATCCTGTCACATACCTCCCAGGGCTCATCCACTGAGCAAGGGTTTTCGTAGAAACATCGAAGTGGTCTGCCAATAGCTGGTCCATTTGCCCTTCCAGATGACCGAAGTGGCGAGCCCATTCAGATGCTTCGGCGAGGCCGACATGTTCTTCACTNTGCCATTTCATGGGATGAAAGAGGAGAACACTGTAGGGTGTTACGAGNCTTCGCTGGCAGGCGGCAAATGGCCAAAGAGCTGCGGACGAACATTCGCCAGTAACAATTCCCGTTGCTTGTAGTTCACGCAGCACGATGATCGACATCAGAGAAATTGCAGAGTAGGCGCTACCGCCAGGAGAATCAATGTAGAGTGAGCATTCACCACCCGGGGAGACGCTGAGTAATTTTTCGATGATTTCCGACTCGTTTTCGGTGAGGTCACCAACCATAGGAATTTCGATCGGCCCATCGTCATCCGGTTCATGGTCACTCATAGTAGTAAAACCCTTCTTGGCAAAAAGGTGGAGTCTAAGGCAGCTTTGAGGTCATCGGATGGAGCACTCGTCATTAGGATTAACGTATCTTTTGAGAACGTTGTAATTGTGACATCAAGAATATTCGTTCCATCCGGTCCTCTACCGAGGGATTTTTTTTGAGGCGTTTCTCTCCTGACAGTGGGAAACTTCCCCTGCAGTAACATAGCGGTATAATTGAACTCATGTGTACGGCGGAAAAGAATTTTCGCCGTATAGGAGAGCCAAGCCGTCTTCATTTTTAGGTCGTCTTCAAAGAGCACAGCGCAATCGGCGACCGTCACAGGGTTGCGCCTTTTTTCGTAGAACGCAAGATGGGCATACGCTTTTACTGTCCGACCTGTCATCGCAGGTTGAATATCAAAAATTTTCTCGCCGGCAAGCGGGGCGTTTGTCCGCATTGTGGTGCTTCCGTGCTCATTCCTACTGAGAGTGTTTTAGAGGAGGGTGCGCCGAAATTTAATCCCAATGGACCGACCAACCCTACCGACCGAAATAAATCCACAGCAGCTGAACGAAGTCCCTTTTCTTTCGCCGATGAAACACCTGAAAAATTAACAGCCACTCCGGATGCGACAACAGCAGCGGCTCCTGTTGCGGAGTTTCAAGGGAGACCGGAGGAGGAGGCTTTCGTTTCCACCGAAGGAACACCCGCGCAAATGGTTGCGAAGAGTTGTTCGGCAGTGATCGCAGAAAATCCCGAGGCGGTTTGGTATGTGCGTCCTCAGTCGGGAGGGCAGTATGGACCGGCGAAGGGAGATCTGTTCCAACGTTGGATTGACGAAGGACGTGTGAGCGGAGATTCGTTAATTTGGCGTGAAGATTGGCAAGACTGGCAATCTGCTAGCGCCGCTTTTATAGAGTTAGCTGGAGAGCAATTTCCGGTACCGACGCCCGCGATTACTGGAACTGGACCGGTGCCTGACCTCAGCGATGATTTTGTAGATGCGGCCTTTCCTGAGGTCACAGGTGTGGTGAGTCCCGGCTTGGTTCGTTCGGACCGGCCGGGTATGCAATCGCAGCCGGTGGCGCAACCGAAAAGACAGGAATTGCAGCAACGACGTAAGAAAAAAAAGGGTATGGGGATTGCCGTCGTCGTGACGCTGGTGCTTCTGACCATTACACTAGTAGGCGTACTGATTTGGGTCGTAAGGAGTTGAACACGGCAGGCGATGTTGTTGTGGATGTAGCTGCCTCGGAGCAATGAACCTCGGGAGAAAGGGATATGATGTTGTTGAAAAAGAAGCAGTTGTCGTCGTTAGGAATTGTGACTGTCTTGAGCCTTTGCACGACGATCATTCCCTCCCACGCGGATGACAACAAGACAGTTGCCATTGAGTTAGCGAAAGGAAAACTGACGCTACAAACACCGGTGGTATGGAAAAAGGCAGCTAAGAAATCGCGTATCCTGGAGGCAGAATTGTCAATTCCTCCAGTCGAGGGCGACACCAATCCTGGGCGTCTGACCTTTATGGCTGCGGGAGGTAGTGTGAAGCAAAACATTGATCGTTGGATTGGTCAGTTCGAGCAAAAAGCTGATGATCCCTTGATTGATGAGATGACCATTAATGGACAGACAGTTCACGTGATCGATATTTCGGGGACATTCAAGGATCAACGTGGGCCTTTTGCACCCGCAACAAAGCGCAAGAACTATCGCATGCTGGGTGCGATTATCGTCTCGAAAGATGTGGGGCAGTACTTTGTCAAGATGTATGGACCCAAGAAGACGATGGCTGAGAATTACAAAGGCTTTAAAGAGATGATGGAAAGCCTTGAGATTGCGGATAAATGAAATGCCAATTTAACGGGGCGGTCGGATTTAGGTGCGACCAAGAAACGTAACCCAAGTTAAAAGAAGTGGCATTTACGCATTCGTTAGTCTCTACTTGTCCGATTGCCGGCATTTTTCAGATTCGCCATGAAAATTCAGCAGTTTCTCGAGCATCACGAGATCGCGCGCAATCCGTTTGCAGAGGAAGATGCCCAGACCGACCCGGTGTTTAAGGAACATTGTATTTCCAGCACCTACCATCCGGCTTGGGACAAAGTCTATGGTGATCCTCGTGAGCCTGCGACCTCGGTTGTTTTTGGAGAGAAGGGGTCTGGTAAGACGGCGATGCGGTTGCAGATCGCTCGTCACCTGGATGAATACAACGCTCAAAATAAAGATCAGCGACTTTATGTCATCGAATATGATGACTTCAATCCGTTTCTTGACCGTTTTCGGGAGACGATTAGCCGACGTCGCCGACGTCGCCGCGCTGACAAAGTCTTGGCAGAGTGGAAACTGTGGGATCACATCGATGCAATTCTCTCGGTAGCTGTTTCTCGTCTCGTGGATCGTACGCTTGGAAAGCGTACCGACAGTAGCCCAGGAAATGAAATTACGGCCGGGCAACTTGAATCATTAGACCGCTATCAGACACGTGATTTCATGTTGTTGGCAGCTTTCTACGATCAATCCATTGCAGGAACATTTCAGGACCGTTGGAATGGATTGAGAAAATGCCTGAAGTTCAGCACATGGAAGTCGTACGGGAGCGTTGTGCTTGGCCTGCTAACAACGGTGGTTGTGGTGGCGATTCTTGTGGCCATGCTCGTGCAAGGTCAAGCGGGTTGGCTGGGGGATTTTTGGTTTTTTTTCCTGGCGGTGTTATTGGGCGGCTGGATGCCGTGGTGCTGGCGGTTTTGGCATTGTTTTTGCCATGCACGTAGTGTCATACGACGAATGCGCGTGGGGAATCACACAACTTTTCCGCTTTGCCGTGTACTAAGAAAGTTCACGAGCAGTGAACTTGCAGCGCAACCGATCCCCAACAAAGACAGTACAGATGATCGCTACGAGATGTTGATGAAGTTTCAAGGCATTATCGAGTCTTTTGGTTTCACGGGCATTGTTGTGTTGGTGGATCGCGTTGATGAACCATATTTAATTAATGGGTCGGCAGACCTTATGAAAGCATTAATATGGCCCATGCTTGACAATAAGTTCCTTAAGCACCCTGGTCTTGGTGTCAAAATGATGTTGCCAATTGAATTGACTCGATTCATTGATCGTGAAGACCGCGATTTTTTCCAGCGAGCTCGATTGGACAAACAGAATATGATTTCGTCGTTCGAATGGACAGGAGAAGCATTGTGTGATGTGGCCAATGCCCGGATTAGAGCGTGCAGCCCCGAAACGGTAAAAACCGATTTGTTCGATTTAATTCAAGAATCCATTAGTGAATCACGAGTGCTGGACAGCTTCCGTTCCTTAAGAGTGCCAAGGCATATGTTTAAATTTATGTATCGGCTGCTGGTCGCTCATTGTAACGCTCACACAGAACAAAACCCAGAATGGAAAATTAGCGGCCAAACGTTTGAATCGACACTGGCTCTTTATCTGCGCGACCAAGACGCTTTTGATCGTGGTATGGGCGCAGGCTGATAAGCGATTTCGTGAACCTGGGTGGTGGCTATATTTGGTTGCTCAGACCGACCAAGGTAATTCTGTTTTTCGCTGATCAACGGTGGCTGACTGGGGCATTCTCGTCTGTGTTAGTACTCGGTGGGGCTGGATGGGTAGTCAGGGTTCCTAGGTTGCCATCAAGCGACGAAAGTAAACGTTTTCGAGTGTGGGCCAACTCTGCTAACGCGTGGTCGATGGGAATCGCTTTCCAGCCAGTGTTTTGCTGGTACTCGACCAAGTTGAGTCTGTCTAGTTTATTTAAGGCGTCGCGGACTTCGAAATCAATCGGCATAGAGATAGCATTTGTCACAAGAAATTCGACAGCCTGATCGATTTGCTTGGCTGATGCCAAGCAATCGGGGAAATGTTTCCAGAGCACAAAGTAGGCTAGCAATGCTTCGCGAAATTCTTGTTCTTCTGCCTCATCAAGTAATCGGAACAGCACGCCGGCGTTATTATCCAAGTTCTGATAGTAAAGACTGCGTGTTAGATTTAAATGATATTTGTCTTTGGTGCGCATATATCCAAAAACTGACTTGAGGGCGTAGCCGATGGTAGCCACGACGAGGCCGATCAAAGTGAAGATTCCGCTGGCGATTGCGGCAATCCCCTGCGTGATTGCCAGCAGTAGGGGAAATAATTTAAACAGGGTGATGCCAAGTCCTGAGAGTGTTGGGATCCAGATTTTTCCCTGATCGAGCAGGGACATGCGAATCGTGGTGCCCGGTAAGATCATATCCAAGTGCGTCTTCGGAAAGTTTTTGAATAATTTGATGTAGACCGGTGGTGAATTCGATTGCTCGGTTTCGGTAAGCGTTTCTTTCAATTGAAAAATGATGGCTAGTCTTTGAAAGGTGGGCACCTCGACGTCTTCTTGGCGGAAAAAATGTTGCCAGCGTCGACGCTGGCGATGGTTCATGACGTCACCGCGGACAAATACCGCAACACGTTGGAAAATGCTGAAGTCCACATGGAGTCGAACGCCCCAATCACTCATTGTGGTGACCGCTTGTTTCAGGTGTTCGTCAGATAATTGTCGAAAATTTGCTTTCGACATAACGTGGGAAAAATCGTTGAAAATTGGATCTGTACCACACGGTACGGTTGGTAATTGCGGAAGGTCGCATTTGTCGGAATCGGGATTGTAGGGCGCATACACGGCCTTTAGTTTTTGTAACTGCTGATAGAAGTCGATATGGAGTGTTGTCAAAAGTAGTTCGCAAAATTTACACAAATGTTCGCGATCGGTCTGAGAAAGTTCTGATCTTTGTAAGAGCCAGCGTTGTAGATCGGCACCCAGGATAGGGATAAAGTATTTGCGAGAGTTCGCAGCGCTGGTGTCTGCACTCGGGTGATCGCGCATGGCTCAAATGACCTAGCCCAGCGAATGGCAGGCCGATGCCCCTGAGAAAGTGGGTATATCTTCCACCTCGCATGATAGTGTACGGGTTGCTTACGACCAAGTCGGCTGTATTTGATGCCCAGACAAAGCAGCCGATTTCACAACGGTTAGTTACGATTAATATCTAACAAGTCTTCTGAACTATGACTTATCACGTGTGGTGACAAGGATCCGCAGATCACAATGTAATTTGAGCGTAATGCTTAGTGACGGCGTTGCTGTACGTTGATAGAAGTTCTAGAGCATGGCGTCAAAAACGCCCGAGGCGAATCATTTGCGGATATTTGAGAAGTTCTGTTTTGTTGACGGAGTTTCCAGTATGCGCGCTCTGTTGTTTTTTCACGGAGGGAGTATCCCAAGTTGGTGTGCCCCAGAATTCTCTGAGCGCCGGTTTATTGGTGTGACTCTCGTATCCCGTGTTGCGAGGGGGAGTTTAGAGACAGCGTGGATGTAAGGGTGTGAACCTGTCGAGAAAATGGGAACGCCACTCGACAACTTGTCCCAGACTAAATGTGCCGAGGTGCGGTGGAGAATGTCCACTGGAGCGGATCTGTCTTAGGTTCTGATTGAAATCGACTTGGTTTAAAGAGTTCCGCGGGAACCTCGAGCATTTTCTCAGGAAGCCGTTTAAGAATACATCCACAAACGACGGAAGTAATTGGTCCAGAGAAGCGTTTGGTTTTTGAGTACGGCAGACGTTTTGACTAAATGTAATTTGTACGAAGCTAAAAAACACTTGGGGAAAAAGTTTGGTGAGCGCTGGATTAACTTGCACGTCACCCTGCGCAGGCTGCCATGGACTGCATGAAATTTGGTTAATTGTCCGCTTGCCTGCACTACGCATCACAAATTTGAGGGGCAGAAAAGCTAGCAGCGTAGCTGTGTTGAGCTGAATTCGCCTTGTCGATGATCGTAAGTTCCTGTATCAGTAGGCCAAATTTTCTGGGGTCCTCGTAGAGTTATAGATCACATCGAAAACGAGGCACATTCTGGGTGGTCATTAGATGGATGCCGTCCAGAATATAGAATCAACTTTTTTCCGTCTAATGATACGGCTTTATTTATGAATCGCGTTGGTCTATATGGTGCCGCTGCTCTGTTGCAAGTAGTTTTGCTATGGGGAACTTCGTCCCTTTGGGGACAAGTACCTTTTGGTGACGTGAGTGATGTGGTAGGTGGTGCTGCGGGGAATCGGCCAGTGGTCGGTCAAGCCAGTTTTTCCGGGCCGGCGCAGCCGTCCGAACCAGGCCTTAGCCTGTCTACAAAGACCGAGCTTCAAGGCTTAGTGAGGGATGTGAAAATCCAAGGTAATCAAACGGTGGAAATGAGCCGGATCTATGAGAAATTACGCACACGGAAAGATCGTGAATTTGATTCTCAGGTTGTACAGTCTGATGTCCGGCGCCTGCTGAAGACAGGATTGTTTCGTGATGTGAAAACCTATACACAGCAAACGACAGCAGGCATCGTTGTGACCTTTCAGGTGTCGGAAAGGCCCAACATTCGCTATGTCAAATTTGTTGGGAATCGAGGCCTGCGAGATAAGCATTTAACGAAACAAATTGGCTTAAAACGTGGCGACGCTCTTAATTCCTATGTTGTCGAAGAGGCGAAAAGATCGCTTGAGCAGTTTTATCGATCCAAAGGTTACCCCAAAGTAAAGATTTTGATTTTTGAGGGAATGCAAGCTGGTGACCAAGGAGTCGTCTTCGTTATCAATGAAGGTTATCTCGAACGGATAAAGTCAGTTCACTTTGTTGGGAATGACCCAAATCTTGCTACCGATGGACGGTTGAAAACGGTTGTTGATTCGAAACCAGGTTTTCTTTGGTACCTGTTCGGCGGAACTGTGGATCACCATAAAATTGATGAAGACGTTGATAAGTTAACAGCATATTATCGAGGTCTTGGTTATTTCCGCGCCAGGATAGGCCGTGAAAGAGAATACGATGAATCGGGCCGCTGGGTGACATTGACCTTTGTAATTGATGAGGGGCCTCGTTACGCGTTACGAAACATTTCCGTGATTGGTAACACTCGTTTTCCTGAAGAGGCTTTGTTGGAAAAACTTGCTTTGAAACGAGGAGAGTTTTTTGATCAAGGTAAAATGGATCGGGATGAAGGGACTATGCGAGATTTATATGGCGGCTTTGGACATATATTTGCTGATATCCAAGCCGAACTACGGTTCTTAGAAGAGCCTGGACAATTAGACTTGGTCTACAACATCGAAGAGGGAAATGTGTTTCGCGTGGGAAAAATTAACGTTCATATTGCCGGTGAATTTCCCCACACAAAACAAAGTGTGATCCTCAACCGACTTTCTTTAAGTCCGGGGGATATTATCGACATTCGAGAAGTGCGTGCTAGTGAACGGCGTTTACGGGCCTCGCAGTTATTTGAAAACAACCCTCAACAAGGCCTCCAGCCAAAAATCGTGATTCGTCCACCGGAATTAGAAGAATCGATGGAAAGCACGATTGCACGTGGACGACCTTCCGGTCCGACATATCGTGGGCAAAGCCCCGAGCAGGCGGTTGGAAGAACTGTCAGAAAAATTGATCTAAACGTTTACGCGCCGGAATTGCGCGACGCAAGATAAACCGAGTCTAGAAATTCATGGAATTGTTCCTCAATCGAATCAAACCACCGTGGTGCTGTGCGTTGGCATTGTTGTTGTCACTGCCCCTTTTTCTTAGTGGCTGTGCACAAGTGTCTCCTTTTGCCGACGGAAGTCACGAACGCGACGGTGACTTGTCAGAGCCGCCCCCCCGACTCCCTGGGATGTCGAAGAAAGCGGGAGGGCTGTCTCCTGCTTATACGATTCGTGGGCAAAACGCTTCGCCTCCTAGCTATGGGGTTGGGCCGTCGGGAAATCTCCCTGGAGTTGTGGGGGTACCGACACCTGGAGCAACACATACAGTGTTTCAGCCGCCGACACAGGGTACGTCGTTGGACAGGCCTGAAACAAGCATTCCTGGGCCTAACGGTTTTATTCAGCCGTATGTTGAAGATCCTGGCTTAGGTGGTGAATTCGTACAGACGGCTCCCCCGGTACCATTTGATATCTATGTTCAGGAAGCACAGACCGGACGTTTTATGTTTGGGGCTGGAATCAATTCCGATGCTGGTCTCACTGGCCAAGTGGTTGTGGACGAGAGGAATTTCGATTTATTCCGGCCCCCACGCAGTTGGAGTGATGTAGTGGAAGGTCGGGCCTTTCGTGGGGGCGGCCAAGGTTTTCGCGTGGAGGCTATGCCAGGTGAGTTTGTTCAGCGCTACGTAGCGAGTTTTACCGAACCTTATCTGTTCTCGACTCCGATTAGTTTGAATCTTAGTGGTGCTTTGTATGATCGGATGTATGAGGATTGGGACGAGCGGCGTTTGGGAGGACGTTTAGCATTTGGTTACCGTTTGACCCCGGATATATCTGTGAGCTTGGGTTTAACGGGCGACAATGTGAAAATCTCAGATCCCCGTGTTGTCGGTGTGCCGGATCTCGATACCGCCGTTGGAGAGCATGGTTTGTATGGTAGTCAAGTTACGTTGACCCACGATACTCGTGATATGCCGTTCATGGCCACTGAAGGCCATTACCTGCAAACTGGTTTTAAGCAGACATTTGGCAGTTTTTCCTATCCGCGGGTAGATGTTGATTATCGTCGCTATTTCTTGATTCGCGAGCGTGCTGATGGTTCTGGTCGGCATACGCTTTCTACAAGTTTTCGCGGTGGCTACACGGGATCACAAACGCCAATTTTTGAGAACTATTTTGCGGGTGGGCATACAACCATTCGCGGCTTTGATTTTCGTGGGGCTTCGCCTGTTGTCGGTGGAGTTACCGTGGGTGGTGAATTGAGTTTGTTAGCCAGTGTAGAGTATTTGTTCCCATTGACTGCCGACGATATGTTGCGTGGTGTCGTGTTTGTCGACTTTGGAACCGTTGAGGAAACAACGAGCATTTATTCGGATAATGTTCGCGTATCGCCAGGTCTTGGCCTGAGAATTTCAATTCCTGCGATGGGTCCTGCACCGTTGGCTTTGGACTTTGCTTTCCCGGTTGCAAAAGCTGATTTCGACGATACCCAAGTATTTAGCTTCTTCTTTGGATTTGGCCGGTAAGCTAGGAAAACGTTGAAGAAAACGAACAAACCGGCGTCTCTTGAAACTTTGGAAGTCGTGAGTTTGTGTGTCGAGCGTTATTGAATCCGCTGTTCATGTTCTGGGAACCGCTTTTATGTAGGAAAGGTTTCCGAAGGATTCGCAAGGTGTTAGTGAAAAATCTAACTTACCAGTTGTCCGGTAAGCTGGAAAAGTCTCTAGAATTTTGCGAGCACGATGCTTGATCCAAACGAATTGCCGCGACTACGATAGAAATTGCAATGGATGGTCAAGAGATCATCTGAATGGTGTGCGCCAAGAGACCAACATGACACGATGAGTGCTTCTGAATTTACGTGCCCGCATTGTACGGCAAACTTTGAAGTTGACTGCTCTCAGGCTGCGCAGCAAGTTCAGTGCCCGATTTGTGATGTCCTGCTTTCGATTCCCAGTGTGTTGCCGACAACACAACCGTCAGGGATGAGTTCTGCAGGAGGTTCGGCCGAGTCAGCAACGCCGATGGATTTAACGAAGTTGGCTTGTCCTAATTGTAGTAGATTTTTTCAGGTTGGCCGGAATGCTGCAGGCCAGCAGTGTACCTGTCCTCATTGCGCTAATCTGGTCATGATCCCTGGGGCGACTCCAGATGAGGTCTCCTCGGTAGATGCACCCGGTCCAATTCCATCCAGTAGGACACCCGGGTTGCCCGGAGTACCTCAAGCATCTTCTCCGGATCCATTGGAGGCAACGAGCCATCCTGAAGGCACTGTTGTGCTTTCCTCCAGAGATTCAGTTAACGCAGCGTCGTTGCTACCACCTAGTGATGATCAGACTGCCTTAGACCAAAATTCTCGCTCGCTCTCAACGAAACAGCAAGCTACAGATGTGGCGTCTTCCCCGGCAGAACCGGATGATTCCAATCCGCTTTTACCTCCTGGCATCAACGAGTTTAAAGAAACTTCCCGAGAAGCAAGGCAAGCCACTGAGTCCTCCGAGACAGAGTCCTTATTGCCCCCTGCGGTCAGCAACTTTACGAGTGAATCTGAAAAGAAGGTTGGCGAGGTGTCTGGGAAGCCGTCCCGAGAAAGCGAGGATAGTGGCTTTATTATTCCTACAGAAGACGGCGGACAGGTAACACTTCGTGAGCCGGTGAAAGTTGTTGGTCATGGATCCAGAGCCGTTGAATTAAGACGACTTTCAGCTGACGAAAAAGCGAAACGTAAGACCAAACGAAATATTTTGATGCTAGTGATATGTGCTGCCATGATGGGACTTGTCTTGGCGATCGTCTGGAAATTTGGACCACGCGACTTCGGATATCAGGATCTCCCCACAGCACAACAGGCAATCGTTGCTGTTCTCGGAGCGTCATTCTGGAAAGTTAGAGGTTAACGGGACCGCATGACGACGAAATTAGCGAGCATTTGTAAAGAGGTTAGAGCAGGCGATTCCGGAAGCCCATCTAATTGATCAGCGGCCAGTTGTGCATAGGATTGGGCTTTGTTGCGTGTGTAATCGAGCGTTTCGTGTTGTTCGAGCAGGCCTAATAATTCACTGCGATGATCTGCGGTATTTAACTCTAGCAGAGTGATCACTTCTTCTCTGGTGGCTTTGTCTGCAACTTGCAGGAGGCGAATCAGCGGAAGTGTTGGTTTTTGTTTCTTCATGTCGGTTCCCAAAGACTTGCCGGTTTCGACTTCAGAGCCAACGACATCTAGAAGGTCATCAGTGATTTGAAAAGCGATTCCGAGATAACGACCGTAACGCTTTAGTTTTTCAACCGTCACTGCGGATGCGTTCGTGAATTGCGCCCCTAATTGACAGCTACAAGCACACAACTCTGCTGTTTTCGCATCGATGATCTGGGTGTATTCGTCTTCCTCGATGTTGAATTTTGCTTTACTTCCTTTCTGGCGAATTTCTCCTTCACAGACAAGATTGGTTGATTTTCCAATTAGTCGGCAGGCGAGCGTACTGTCCAAAGTGCTGGCGAGGTAAAAAGCATGCGTGAAGAGGAAGTCTCCTAAGAGAATACTCGATTCGCTGTCCCAGCGCGAATTGACGGTGGCCAGATGGCGTCGAATCTCGGCATCGTCCAAGACATCGTCATGGACGAGTGTTGCGGTATGGATCATTTCGACGACTGCACCGAGAACATAGTGTTCCTTGCAGACTTGGCCCACCGCTTTTGCCGTCAGCAACAAAAGTGCGGGTCGCAGACGTTTTCCACCGAGTAAGCAACCGTAGCGTACCAATTCATCAACAAATGGATGCTTGCTGCGCATCTCGACACTTAGAATTGATTCAACATTTGTTAATTCTTCCAAAATAGGAGCAAAGGCTAGTTGGATTCCGGAAGCAATTTCAGACTGGTTTGTTGTTTGAGTCAACGCAGAATCCCTTTCCGCACACGCTTCTGCATGTTGATAAGCCTTGGGGCCGTTTAACGAATTGAATTGGGTGCAGCTCGGATAAAATGCCCGCTGCGTCCTCCGCTTTTCTCTTCTAATTGGATTTGCTCAATGACCATTTCACGATCAATCGCTTTGCACATGTCATAGATTGTCACGGCAGTCGTTGTCACAGCGACGATCGCTTCCATTTCAACCCCGGTTCGGCCCGTAATACGAGTGATGGCCTCAATGTGAATGGTCTCTTGATCGGGGAAATCAAAATTAATCTCCACACTTTCGAGGGGTAAAATATGGCAAAGAGGAATCAAGTCAGCAGTCCGTTTGGCGCCAGAGATTCCCGCAATACGAGCAATTTCAAGAACGTCGCCCTTGGCCATATTACGGTTGCGAATGAGGCTCAAAGTTTCCTTTGCTAGGCGCATTTTACCACTGGCTCTAGCAAAACGCTGGGTGACTTCTTTCTCACTCACATCGACCATGCGACTCGCCCCAGAATCGTCGAAGTGGGATAGTTGATCCATTGGTATGACACGACAATACAGGTGATTAGGCGTTTTAGAGTCCTACAGACAAACTCTATTTTAAGACTCTAAGGCAAGACGTCGAGGGGCTTAAGGACGACTCAAGGAAAACCATAAGCCGACAAGCACGACGAGATGGATTGCCAAAAGAAGAGCCGCAATCCGTGAGATCGCATAACCAATTGAGCGCTATTTTTGTGAAGGAGCGCAAAGAAATGTTTCCGATGGGGGGGAGCACGTCAGAGCCGGGAACTCTGACGTGCTCCGTAGTCGATTCATTCGACTGTCCCGTCGAAAACAATATATAAATCCGATGTGGTGGTCAAAACCACAACGGGATTAGATGCGGCGAGCATTGATTGGTTGACCAACTTGAAACAAAGATCAAGCCGATCAGGAAACGAGTTCTTTCTTTACGCCGATCAACGTTCGAAGACGCTCAGCCAACAAGTTGGCGTCGAACGGCTTCTTGAATGTCTCATTGATACTGCTACGGTCAAAGCTCATAGGCTGGCCATCGTCAGGTAACAAGGCAATCAAGATCGTTTCGCTAAAATCGTGATTTCGGCGAAGGTTTTGGCAAATTTGTAACGCTTCGACCTTACCGATCGAAAAGTCCACGATTACACAGTCCGGTTTGAAGCTTTCGGATTGAATTCCAGCTTCAAAACCGCTTGCGGCCACAGCGACCTTAAACGATTTTTCCGGAGGCAGTTCTCGCTTGAGGTTTTCGATCAGGATTTGATCCTGAGCGACGACCAAAATTTTTGCCATTGCTTCGTCTTCAAGATCCCCTAAGGGCATTCCATGCTCTTTGAGGAACTTAATTAAATACTCGCGCGGAATACGTCGGTCTTGGGAACCGGGGATCCGGTAGCCTTTCAGGCGGCCCGAATCGAACCACTTGCTGACCGTGCGCGGGGCCACTTTACAGATCTTTGCGACCTGTCCAGTTGTGAAGACCTTCATCGCAGGTTCTCCATTACTCTCGTTGAAACGTCCTCTGTCGCTTGAGACAGGTATATCCACAAGCAACGTGACACCCCGTTGTTTTCCGGTCTCGACCGAAGTCTTGAATAACTTGCCGGTGTGGGTACTGGCAATTCCGTCAAACGCCTGGGTCGGGGTAAAACTAATTTTTGGCTTCTGCGTGGCATGGGGTCAGATCCGTCTGAACCGCGCCTCACGAATAGTATCGGTGTGCCGACTGCTCGGAGTTTGGTTAAAATCCATAAGATAGATAAATTGCGTGACAATTGTCCCTGCCTAGATTTTTAACCAAACCACGACATCAGCACTCGGCGAAGTGCAAAACATGTGAGGGACTACACGGAGTGCGCCTTCGTAGGTCAACGAAGTGCAAACTCTGTTGAGGCGAAGATGCCTCGAGCAGGCCCCCCTGCAAAGGGATGTGTGTTGGCTCAGTGAAACGGCCATTGCGTTCACACAACAAAATCCCTCCGACATTTAGTTTCGATTCATCGGGGGTTAATACTTTAGAAAGATTTGCGCGTTATACCGACGATTGCGCTCGTACTACCATTTTCCCCCCCTGATTTACCGGTCGATGAATCCACTTACTAGGGGTAACCGGTCGGTGGGCTAGTGAGGGCCGCTAGCCCATCTAGAACTAAAAATCGCTGTTTTTGATCCGCTTTGTGCCCACGGAGTTGTTGCGAACAAGAATGAATATAGGGTGATGCGAGCAACCTAGTTCAGGACAACGAGGCTGTCGACAAAGTCTGCTCTAGCTGTTGTTTTTTTTGAATTCTACACAGTTGTAAACCGCTCCGGTTCATCGGTTGAGCTATTTCGCGTGATCTGCCGTACGTTGAATCCAGAAACAGAAATCCTGATCTTGGGTACCTCCATACTTCGCAATTTCGAACTCTAGTCGAGCACGCAAACCGAGCTCTCTGTCCGGCCAAGCATCAATGAAAATCATGCCATTTGTTTCACGTGTGGGACCTACCACAATAAATCCGTCGTTGCAAAGTTCCACGACAGAATCCAAGACCGACCCGATACAGTCAATTTTATTTCGGCCAGGCTTCAGTAATCTGGCGATTTGCGCCATCCAAGCGAAGCTCAGGATATCATCATTGAGCTGTTCTTTGATCTCCGCAACAAGTTGGGTGTCAACAGACATTAAGATCTTTTCATTTCAACTGCTAACCGGATAAATATGAGTTTGTTATGTCGAGTGTTTGTTAGTCGCTGTGATCGTTGCGCCCCAGCCATTGAAGACATCATGGTAGCAAGTGTCAAGCAACTCCAAGCTCACTATCATCCACGTTTGCTTCACGTTCCACCGCAGCAGCGTTGATCTCTCCATCTTCACTTACATCTTCGAAGCGGACAGAGACTTGTTTTGAGACGCCAGATTCTTGCATCGTGACGCCATAGAGTGTTGTAGCTGCAGTCATAGTTTTTTTGGAATGCGTAACGATGACAAATTTGGTCCATTTGAGAAAATCCCGTAAGACTTCGATAAAACGTCCCACATTGGCTTCGTCAAATGGGGCATCGACCTCATCCAAAACACAAAACGGGCTTGGTCGAAACTCGAAAATAGCTAGCAACAAGGCAACGGCGGTTAAGGCTTTTTCCCCACCACTCAAAAGCGAATTATTGAAGGAAGGCTTTCCGGGTGGCGTGGCAATAATTTCAATGCCACTTTCAAGAATATCGACCCCTTCTTCCAAGACCAGATCCGCGTTGCCCCCGCCGAATGCACGACGATATAGGGTCTGAAAGTTCTGGCGAATGATTTCGAGAGTTTCACTAAAAACCCGTCGGCTGTCGGCATTGATTTTATGGATAATCCGTTCCAATGATTCTTTGGCCTGATTCAAATCATTGTATTGATGTGATAGAGAGTTAAATCGTTCCTCTAGGGTATCCAACTCATTGAGTGCTTCCATATTGACGGCGCCGATGTTACTGATTTTGCGCCGCAGTTCGGAAATTTCCTGTTCGACTTCTACTCTTTCTTGCTGTTCTTCAGTCGATAGATTGGTGGTGGCGTTCGCAATCTCAATTCCATAATCGTCACGAAGGCGTTCGGCCAATGCGTGTCTTTCGTGCCGGATTTCACCGCAGGCCAAGTCGACGCGGTGCTGATCCTCTTCGGCAGCATGCATCTTCTTTCGCAGTCCTTTAACCTCTTCAAACAAGAGAGAACGCTGATCGATGTGGTCAGATTGTTTTGAGAGCAGAAGTCTTGTTTCGAGAAGCAAGCGATCTTTTTGTAGGTACAGAGTCGCCAATTCGCTTGTCACGCCTAAAATCACGCGCTCGGAGACTATTTTCCTTTGACGTGAAGCCACGAGTTGTGTTCTTGTCTCAGCAACTGCTTGGTTTCGTTCACGTTGGTCGGCGGTTAGTTGTTTCGCTTGGAACTGTAAGGAATCGAGATGTTGTTCGCTCTTGGCAAGATCAACGCGTGCTGAGGTTAAGGATTGTAGTTGCTGCTTTTCTTCTTGCTCGAACTCCTCGATCTGTTGCTGGTCATCGTGAATCACTTTTTCGGTGAGACCAATTTGCTGCTCAAAATTTTTAAGTTTGCTTTCTGTCGCTTCTTTTTCCGAAAGGACTCGCTGGTTCTGATCCTTTAATCCTGCGAGTTCACTTACATATGATTCTTGCTGTTGTATGAGTTGTTCAAGTTGTTTTTGCTCACTTCCGAGTGTGGCTCGCTGTTGCGCCAAATTGTCGTTGAGTTCTTGTAGTGTTTCCCGGAATCCATGAACCCGTTTTTCTTGCGCACTCAAGTTTTCTTGTGTTCTTGTCAGTTCGTTTTGCGCGCCCTCGATCTGACGAGACAGGATCGCGATGTCCTCTTGAATCGCGCGCAGTTCACTCCGCCGTGAGATAAGTCCCGTCGTTCCATCGCGTTTGCCAACGACGAGCGAGCCGTCGCTTTCCAGTACTTCACTTGCTGTTGTGACGAATCGACAGTGGCGTCCAGGGCCTTTCGATAGGCGTACCGCTGCTTCGAGCGAAGTGACAATCCAAGTGTTGCCTAGAAGCAATTTGACAAGTGGTGAAAATCGATCTTCCGTAATAATTCTTGCTTCGGCACACTCTAAGACTTCGGCATCAGTCGATAAGTCATCGAGTAATGGCGTACCGACATCAGGCAATTCTTGCAGAGGAAAAAAACCAACCCGTCCTTCGAATTTGTTGGTTCCTGCGATGATGCGATCGGTGAGATTGCTATCTGCCAAAACAATAAACTGTGCACGCTGTGCGAGAGCCGCGTCGATCAAGGGAGCTGAATCCAAGTCCACTTGGATCAGATCAGCAACGATCCCTTCAATGCCAGAATTGCGGTTTTGTTTTGCGAATTCAAGGACTTCGGCGACCCCGTCACTGAGCCCTTCATTGTTCTTTTCCAATTCATCCAAAATTGCCGCACGCTCTTTCAATCCGCTAAGGCGGCTGCGCCGCTCGAAGAGTTCTTCCTGCTGNCGAACAAAAAGTTGACGCTTGGCGTCGAGNTCATGTTGGTAAGTGGTGAGTTGTTCGATTAACTCTTCTACGGCAGTTGTGATTTGCGATTCTTGCCGTTGTGCAGCGTCTGTCGATTCGTGGCTTTGGGCAATTTGCATCTCTAATGTTTTTAGTCGAGCGCTGAGGTGCGTGGTTTTTTGTTCTAGAGACTCGAGCTCGGCCGTAAAGTGTTTAAGCTGACTACTGAGTCCCGCAGAACTGCGCATTGCTTCAAGGTGTTCGCTGCGTCGACGTTCGTTTTCCTGACGGAGACGCGAGAGCGTATCCGTCAGTTCCGTCAGACGCTGCTCGAGATTCTTTGTTTGCGTTACGTGGGTTGTGTGTGCGGTTTCAGCACTTGCGAGAGATTCGCGAGCCGTGGTGAGTTGCCGAACGAGGTCTTCGGCACGCGTCGACATGACTAATATTTGAGTTCGCGATCGTTCGAAATCAGCTTCAGCATCGGTTATCCTTGAGCGTTCATGAGCGATGTGCGTTTCTTGGGAAGCAATTAGCTCTCGCGTTCGCGAAGATTTCGCTTCCGCGAGACGTAGTGTTTCGCTGCCGGTCGTAATTTCAGTTTCCAACTCGAAAAGTTGCGCTTCGCCCGCTTCAATGGCGGCGACGTGCTCGTCAACTTGATTCTGGAAACCACTTAGTTCAGATTCAAGTTTGGTGAGTGTTTCTGTTAACTGGTGCCAATCGGTCAGCCCTACTTGTGTCCGTAATTGTTGGAGTCGATCGCTATTCTCTCGATAACGACGTGCTTTTGATGCCTGGTTGCGCACGCTCCGCAGGCGGTTGTCTACCTCATCGACAATGTCGGAAAGCCGTAAAAGGTTTTGGTCGACCCGATCTAAACGGCGCTGCGCTTCAATCTTTTTTGCTTTGAAACGGCTGATACCAGCGGCTTCTTCGAAGATAGCCCGTCGGTCTTTCGATGAGGCCTGAAGTAGTTGATCGACGCGACCTTGTTCAATTAAACTGTAAGCATCCGTACCGACGCCGGTTCCGCGAAAAGAGTCGCGAATGTCTTTTAACCGGCATGGTTGTCCGTTGATTAAGTACTCGCCCTCGCCACTTCGGTAAACTCGACGCGTGACGTGCATTTCTGGGGCATCAACCGGAAAGTGGCGCTGGGAATTGTCAAAGACAATCGTTACTTCAGCGGTGTTTATGACCTTTCGGTTGCCGATGCCTGACCCCTTGAAGATCACGTCGGCCATATCTTTTCCGCGGAGGCTTTTAGCGCTTTGCTCGCCAAGCACCCACTTGATGGCATCGACGATGTTGGATTTGCCAGATCCATTAGGACCAACGACGACCGTGATGCCAGGAGGAAATTCAAAGCGAGTTTTATCGGCAAAGCTTTTGAAGCCGATTAATTCGAGTGCTTTGAGCATGCAATGCCGACAAACTGGAGGATGGCTGGGTAGAGGGAGCAGGTAGCGAATCGTCGCTAATCGACGACCCAACTCACCATTCTAGCAAAGAAACTCTTTGTCGGCTGCTCTTTCTTGGTAGGCAAATTAGCGGGTCCAGCAGGCGATTTCCGACTATTTTGTTTGTCAGAGTGATGGCTCGAAAACAGAGTAGGAACTGGATTGGCCACCTGAAAATCGCGATTTTCAGTGCCAGACGCGTTGTCCTTGTCACTGTCATCCCGTCGAAACTCGCGTCCAACACGTGGTCCAGCGTCGAAAGCCACTCGAATGTTCAGATCGCCTGATTCTTTTGCCCCCTGAATCGCAGCCACAACATCGGTGTAACCCCCGCCCACCTGAATAATGGTTCTCACAACATCGTCCAGAGCAGTTGAAGAGTATTCTTCGATGTCATCTCTACCAGGTGAAAAGCGACTGACTTTGATTTTGCCATTTTTGGTACCGGTAAGCAGAATTTCCTTACCCGCGAAGAGGAACTTTGGCGGGGTCATTTGAATGTCCCGCCCGAAGACAACGATTTCAGCTTGTCCGTGTCGGCAACAGTGAATGAACGGAGCCGCCTCGCTGGGAACAAAATGATAGAAAAAAGGATAGCTCGCTTCATCGGCGAGAATTTCTCCTCGTACAAATGGATCACGTGGATTTCGATTTCGCAAAGCCCGGAAAGCACCATAACGAGTTTCGATGCTGGAAGTGTCTAGAAGATCGGTCAAAGCGTCATATGCTGTAACGTGGTCCATGGCAGCCAATGCCGTTAAGGCGTGCCAACGAAAAGCTGGTTCGGTGTGCGCTAGTTTCGCCAGTGGTTCGGCAGCTTCCGCCACGTCGAGGTAGGCTAAGGCTTCTGATGCATAGAATTGAACTTCCGGATCATCGGATTGTGATCCAACAATAAGTACGTCTTGGGCTTTTTTGCCAATGGCTTCGAGTTGCAGTGCAGCGTTTGCTGCTGTTGTGGGTTCAAGCAACATGTGTTGAAGTTTTTGAAGCCGGTTTGAGAGCTGTGCGGGAGTCGTTGAAAGCGACAAGCTACTCAGGACTTTCATATATCGATAGACGTTGTTTTTGTACCTCGGATGTAAAACGATCTCGACGTAGTTGTCTCGTTTTGGATTTGCAACGCCTGTCTGTACTCCACGGTTGAATGTATGGAAACGGTTGTTAATGATGTTGCCGATGAGCGTGCTTGTACGGATGCTTGCATGTTCATCGCGCACGGCAAGCCCTAAAGATCGGTCGACACTGACATATCCACCACCGAGAACCCGTCCTCGGACGTTTGTTGTTGTCGATTGATTTTCCTCGGTAGGCGTCTGGATTAAAACCGGACCACGTGCAAAGGCGGTGATGTGCCCACGTAACGGCGTGCCTGAGACCACGGCATGGTCGCTCAAGCGACTTTGCATTAGCCATCCGTTGCCTAGACTGGTAGTTTCTGAACCAGCAGGAGTTAGGACGTCAATGTCAAATTGACTACCTTTGCGCGCGCCAGGTGGAATAAATCCACGCACCAAGACTAGCGACGTTCTGGATGAAGCGAGTTCCTGATTGGGCGATTTAACATCATGCGATTGCATTTCGGCGATTAATAGTTTTCGCAGCGTCCCAGGTGAAGGATCGCTGCCTGTCTCACGGAGCCTAGTTACAAGACCGACACTTTCAACTTTTTGATAAGTAAGGCCATAGGGTGAAGCGACATCGCCAATCAACCGTGTTTTGTCTTCGACTTCAATTAACGTATCGACGTCGGGACTTTGGCCTCGAAAAAGTGGCGAGTGACAGCCACATACTATGATGAGGCTGGCTGAGAACGCTGCTCTTTTCACGTGCGGATTTGTAAAACTAATGAACGGCTTCATGCCTTTAACTGCTCCATCCTGCGAGCAATCCAATTGTATTTGAGACGATGTTCTCACTGCCAAGTCGTAACGGCGAATGGCTTTTAGCATCCCAATTGGGCACCGTGATGGGAACATACGGTGCGGACGATATCGCTTGATAAGAACCCCGTCAAGGCCGTTCGTGTGAGCTAGTTGCTAGCGGGCAAAAGCTCGCCCAGAGGGCTCTTAGGGAGGATCGTAGCCACCAGGATGAAATGGGTGGCAACGGCAGATCCTCATCAGACCACGCACTGAACCACGGATAGCTCCGTATTTGCGCACGGCTTGAATGAAATAGTTACTACAGCTTGGTGAGAATCGACAGGTTGGACCCAGCAGAGGGCTGATTAATTTTTGGTACAACCGTACTGTGAGAATCAGCCCACGGCCAGGAACCTTTGTCATCGTCTTCCACAGAGCGATCATGGAGCGGTTTTCTCTAGACGTTTCTTCAGTCGGCTTGCTAATGCAACGAGTGATTTAGCAATGGCAGCATAATTTGCTGTGGCTCCCTTGCGCGGTCTTACCACAAGGTCGAGACTTGCCGGCAGTTTTGAGCGATTCACGCGAAATGCTTCGCGGATTAGTCGCTTCCACCGATTCCTCACTACGGCATTACCGACACGGCGCGAGACCGAGAGACCGAGACGTGATTGGTTGGTGTGATTCAAGCATGCTTGGATCACGAGTACCTTGTCTGCAGCGTAGGCGTTTTCTGCATAGACTCGCTCAAACTCAAAATTCTTGCGAATTCG
>JAKVBY010000041.1:16319-19376 GCA_022446825.1 Pirellulaceae bacterium | reverse complement strand
AATATCAATCCGATGCCCAGAATCACGATTAAGACTAAGGCGCTAAATGCACCCACGCGACTTCGGAATGTTGCTTCGAGAAATTCCTGAGACGTTGATTGAGCAAGTGGTATGATTGAGCAAATCGCATTCATGAGACAGATGTTTCATTTACCAACGAAGGTCTGCGCGTGGATTGAGTTGGTTGTGGTCATCTAGTTGTTGGGCTAGTTTCAGAGTTTCGGAATCACAATCTTCTGGAACAGCAATCTGCACAACGGCAAACAGATCGCCCGGATTACCGGTTGGATTTTGAACTCCATGACCCTTAATACGCAAACGCCTGCCGCTCGAACTGCCTGCAGGTACGCTCAGTGAAATTATGCCATCGGGTGTCGGCACATCAATTTTGGCGCCACTCAACGCTTCCACGATGGTGAGTGGTATGTCAACTTCAAGATTCTTTCCCATTCTTCGAAAGCACGGATGTGGAGCGATTTTTACCGTAATCATCAGATCCCCTGAGCTCCCAGCAGGAGTTGATTCGCCCTGTCCCCTTAAACGAATCTTTTTGCCGTTTTCGATGCCGGCAGGGATCTTGGCGGTGATGGTTTCGGTTTGTCCATTTCCACGTCTTAATGAGATTTGAGTTTCGCCTCCTTGAATTGCCACCTGAAAAGGCACTTCGATTTCGTGCTGCAAATCTGCCCCCCGCTGCGGCGCATCGCGACGATTGCGCGAACTTCCCCCGCCAGAAAACTGTCCGAACAGATCACCAAAATTTCCACTGAAGCCGCCAGTCGCGCCCGCTGCTGCGCCGGATTGGCGCAAGAGGTCGTTAATGTCAAAGCCACCGAAAGGTGTTGAGCCAGTACCTCCACTGGACCAACCGTGGCGGCTACCGCTGTCTCCCATGGTTTCAAAGGAGCTACCAAACTGGTCGTACCTCGCTCGTTTTTCAGAATCGCTCAGAACATTGTAGGCCTCTTGTACGCCTTGGAACTTCTCTTTTGCAGAAGTATCTTCCTGATTTAGATCGGGATGATATTTGCGTGCTAATTTATGATACGCTTTTTCGATTTCCTCTGTTGANGCTGAGCGTGAGAGTCCTAGCACGTTGTAATAATCACTAGACATAAAGGTCCGCACAATCAAAAAGTGTCGTCTTTGCCAGATTTACTTAAGGTCCGTGTCAGGACCTCATTGTAGGCCGGGAAGGCTTTCCGGGCGAGGCTGGTGTGAGAGCGGCTAGTATTTTGCAGCCCAAGTCGTTTGTCGGGAGCCACACCGTAGTCTCCTGAGGGTCGTGAGATACTTGGATCAACAAGGTGCGAGGCGAAAGCCAGTTGCCAGAGCCTGTGCCGTTTGCCGACAAGTGGATTCAGAAAAAAGAAGTTTGATTGCCTGAGTGGCTAATCGGGAATCGGTTGGTCTAAGAGCAAGGCTTGGGCATAGCGAACAGGTGGAGCACCAAAAGAGATTGCTCGGTCGTGATATGTTTTCAATTGAAAGTNGGCTTTCCAGTGTTTTTCCGCCGCGCCGCGCATGGCACGGTGTTCTTGGTAACCAACGAAATAGGTTGATAGCTGAGTCGAGGTCAACTGAGCTCGGATCCATTTGGCAGCCGCTTCCCGCTCTTCCTGAAATGCGTCTTCTGTCATCATCCGCATCGCTGCTTCCCGTTGTAGTCCGTCAACATGAATGGCTTGATCGATCAATGAGTTTACGAGTGACCTGAGATACCATTTCAAAGTAATTAAACGCATCAAAGGATCAGAATCGAGGAATCCCTCTTCCGACATCATCTGTTCGGTATAGCAGGCCCAGCCTTCAATAAACACGCCTGAGGCAAGTACCGCTCGGAGTTGACTTGGATAACGATTTGCATGGGCGATTTGCAGGAAATGCCCTGGCATTGCCTCGTGAATGGTCAAGTTGTGAATCGAACGCAGATTGTATTCGCGTAAAAAGGACTCACATTGTTCATCTGTCCAACTTTCTGGTAGCGGGGCAACGGCGTAGAACGTTTTTTGTCCTACGTCGAGGGGACCAGGGGAGTCGCAATAGGCAAAGGAAACGCCACGTTGAAATTCGGGCATTAAAATAATTTCCAGCGGATCTGAGGGAACGGTCACGAGGTTGTGCTCACGGATGAAATCGACGGTGATTTTCATGGATGCTTCGGCTGTTGCGACTATCTGATCCCGCGCGGGCATCTCTAGATAAGCCAACTCCAGGCACTGTTGAATGGTTGCCTGCTGCTGTTGAGGAGAAGGGCTCAGCGGCAAGTTGCCAGTGGGATCTTGAGAGAGCAAAAAAGTTCGTGAAATGTCATACATTTCTGCCCGCACGCGTTTGAGCTCGGTAGAGGCCAGGTCATGGATTCTTTGGCGAGAGAAGTTGGTTTGCAGCGTCCAGGACAGTTTTTGGTCGTATAATTCCTTACCAAGACGAAAGTCTCCAAGAGCGTTCGGGAATAAATCGGATTCCAACCACTTTTGGTGTTCATTGACCGCCGCAGTGGCCAAAGCAATGGCGTCAAAAAGTTGTCGCTGTTCCTCTTGCGGCAACTTTGCCAAATGGGGCTCGACTAAATTCTTCAACACACTCAGGACGCCACGATTTTGTTTCAGCGCGGTTTCCGCATGTTCTTTGGGTACACGTTTCGGATCGAGGGTTTCCCGCACCTGTTCAAGAAAACGCGGAAACTGGTTCAGTCGGGAAGTGGCATGGAGGAGGCGTTCTTGAAGTGGGCCAAAATCTCTCGCCATCAAGTTATAGATTGCACCACCCGCTAAGCTCGTGTACTTAAGGGGATTCCAAGCCCACTCTTGAAGCTCATTCAATTGCCACTGTTGTCGTTGCACGTAATGCAGAAGCAATTGGTAGTCGACTTGATTGGCACGTGATAAACGGTCACGATCGAGCGCAGACAAAAGGCCTTCCACGTCTCGATAGAAATCGCGTTCCTGGTCTCGTGATTCTTGGCTAATCTCATCAACAAGGTCGTCATAGCGATGATCGCCTGTACTGGTTGCATTGATGGGTGAAAATCTGGAAAAGTCAGCAATGAAATCG
>JAKVBY010000041.1:14592-16219 GCA_022446825.1 Pirellulaceae bacterium | reverse complement strand
GCGTTGGCTTCGTCACAATCTGTAAACTGCTCGGTCTGGGGGTCGAAGTTCACACGGCCTTGAGTGCGAAAAGCGATTTCACCGAGATGCACCAGGGCGCAACTACGATGGGCCGTTTCTGCGGAAGCTTTGGTTGGAGTCCGCTGGCGAACGCCGTGGAGAAATTCGGCCATGTGTTCAGCGTATCCGCGACGGCCACGAATCTCCTGGCCTTCGGTTGGCCCTCGTTTTCCCTTCGCTCCTTCGTAAATAGTGAAGGCGCCACGGCGCGAGAAGACCATGTATCCTTCGGTTCCATAAAAAACATTGCCATTGTCGAAACCATGCATGCCGTAACTGGTAAAGGGATAGTTTTCATAGATCAGCAGGCGGCCATCCTCATATTCATAGGTTACGTTCAGATTGTCGGGGTATTCGCTGGCGTGTCCATGTAACATCATTCGACTGCCACGAGCCGTAATTTGTTTAGGTAACGTGTCGATTCCCAGGCCCCAGGCAGCCATGTCGAGATCGTGGATCCCGTCATCGCCGATCTCGCCATTGCCATAATCAGCAAACATTCTCCAGGTCCCATGAAAACGATGTGTGTTGAACGGTCGCTTTGGGGCTGGACCCAGCCAGCGGTCATAATCCACTCCCGTTGGTACGGGACTGTCTGCTAGAGGTTTGGCGACTTGACGCATTTCAGCTGTCCACGCGCGGGCGACCTTGATTTCGCCAATGGCGCCTTCCTTTAAGAGTTTTTCCGCTTTTTTAGTCACGGGGCTATTGCGCATTTGACTTCCCTGTTGCACAACTCGGCCATATTTGTTTGCCGCTGCAATTAGTAAAGGCCCTTCGTTGTAGACGTGAGAAATCGGTTTCTCGATATAAACATCTTTACCTTCTGCCATGGCATTCAAGGCAATGGGTGCGTGCCAATGATGCGGTGTCGCAATAATGACTGCGTCGACGGTCTTATCTTCCAAAACGTCTTCATAGCGTTTTGTTTGTTTTGGCTGAGTCGATTGAAAACCGACCAAGTGTTGATTCATCTTGGCGATTTGACGTGGGTCGACGTCGCACAACCAGGCAATCGAGACATCTTCTTTCCGTTCCGCTATTCCTTTGACATGGTGCCCCATAATGCCACCACAGCCGATGATGCCTAAATGGACAGTTTCGTTTTTTTGAGCCGCTTCGGTATGCACGCCATGCAGTGTGCTCACTGCTGCCGTTACTGCTGCCACTTCGCCTGTTTGTTTAAGAAACGTTCGGCGCGAGGTTGGTTGAAACATCATATTCTCCACACGTACATTAAAGCGTTAGTTTTGAGGATCCAATGCATAGGCCGGCCTCGCTAGATGCTGATTTAAGCAACGCCGCAGTCTTTTCACGGTGTGCAGAATACACGATTAATTGACCCGTTGCAGCCATTTCTGGCTGTTTTTAGGAGCCGATTTTTCCTGAGGTCTTGCGAGTCGAAACACACGCTACTATTTCGTGCACCAGAAGATAACCGGAACGGAGTTGGATGTGGAACTACGGTAATGTGAAGCCGGCCCATTTTAAGGATTGGCGGGTTGTCGGAATACAAGCCCGAGGATCTGGAAATTGGGAAAGTGTAGTATCACAGTCGCCCTCGACG
>JAKVBY010000041.1:2626-14492 GCA_022446825.1 Pirellulaceae bacterium | reverse complement strand
ACGTTTTTCTGCGGTTGGGGATGAGACGTTGAATGAGATGGTGTAACCGAATTGATTATCAAAGCCGCATTCGTTGCAGAGAGGCCCCCCCAGTGGCATTGGAGAACCACATTGTTTGCAAATGGGGTGTACCATGGTTGGAGGGTAGTTTTGAATAGTTTGAAAAAGGGTTTTACAGTGAAGACGATTTTACCGAATTCGCATGATGGTTTGTAATCAGTGAGATAATAGAATAAATGACTGTCGCGGCCACAATTGCCGTTGCGCCGTTGTGGAATCCAAGCACCATATTATTGGGCATGACTTTAGTTTCCCCAAGCAGCAGAATCGTGTAGCCTCCAATAAGGCTTGCAAAGGCGGCGTACGGAGACGGACATTTTAAGCGAATGCCGAGATAGGTGGGCACCAGTACTGCCGTTCCCATTCCAGAAAGAACGCCAAGTTTATTGATGAAATCTAACTTAATCATGCCCACGAAATAGGACGTGAGAAAAACTGCCACGATGGCAGTTCTAGCGCAGAGGATTTCGCGTTTTGGCGAGATTTTTGGAGCGACTACACCGCGGATCACATCGCGCGAAAAAATCTGTCCCATGGCCAGTGCTTGCGAATCACAGGTGGACATAGCACCGGCTAATGCCGCAATGACAAAAAGAAAACCAAGAACCATCATCGCCGGTCCTCCGTGACTCATTACACCGCTCAAAACCTGACCGGCAATGAGGTCGGGACTGTCAAGATCTGGAAAAATGACTGCACCACCCAGGCCGATGATTAATGCTGGAAGGAACATAATTGCCGGTAAGAAAGCCATTCCGACGACCAAGTATTTAAGCCCTATAGGACGGCTTTGAGCAAGAAAGCGGACAGAAAAAGAGGGGTGTCCAATTGGCCAGAGCCCGATGAACAGGCAGTTGGAAATCAGCATCGGCGTCGTATAGAAGCCTGTGGGTCCTGGAGTTGCGAGGAGGGACGAATTGTCGCTGTTGCGAAGCTGCTCAAAAAGCGTGGTGAAACTTCCTCCGAAGTACTGCAGAAGAAACACGACTGCCAAGGCAACCACACCAACAAGAATTAAGGCGAATTGAATCACATCCGTCAGAACGACGCCTCGAAATCCACCGAATTCCGAGTACAGGATCATGACGACGAGGATGGTACCCACGCCCAAGGAATAGTGAATGCCACCATTGGTAACTCCGCTGAGCAATTTTCCCATGGCGGCTAATTGTAAAGCCACATGCGGAATCACAAAAATGACAGTCGCGATAGTAAGCGCTACGCCAAGTCGTGGTGACCGATAGCAAGAGGAAACGACTTCAATCGGTGATGTGGCGCCTGGGATTTGTTGCGCTTTTTTCCAGAGTGGGAAACCAAAGAGTAAGATACAAGCGACCTGAAGTAATTGTGCGATGACGATAAATCCGTATGCACCAACCCCACGTCCGTAAATGAACCCAGGCATGCCAACAACCGTAAACGCGCTGTATACCGTCGCCGCATAACTAATTAGAAGAAGTAGTGGATGTAATCCCCGTTTTCCATCTCGGGCGAGAAAGAACTCGCTACCTTGTTTTCCACTAGGAATTTTTCCCGTAACTGCAAGAATGCCCAATAGTAAAGTCAAGTAAACAATGACCCCGACAATCAACCAGCCGAAATGCAGCGTCATGATGTGACGTCTCCATCGTCGTCCTTAATGCGGCGAGCTAATAGAATAAGAATGATCCCGCAGTAGATGGCGGTCGCCGTCCAGAAAACCAGCAACGGGGTAGCGAATCTCCAATAGACATTGTGCGGTTCACGAAGGCCGAGTGGGGCAAACCAAGCGGCTGCGATTCCCGCAGCAAACAGGACCCACAAAAGACGATTGATCCGATCACTATTTTTCATGAATTGTTCAGTGGCTGGACGGTTTATTTAATGGGAATCTAATATAGACAACATAGCGAAACGGGAATGGGTGGGAAACGGTATGATGTTTTTTCGAGCGGGCCTTGGTGGCGCTGTGATCTTCGGCATGGTTGTAGCAGCTACTGGCAGCGATCCGGCAGACAAGTCAGCGGCAATTTTGCGACGCGAGTTTATTTTTGATGAGGCCTCCTTTCCGCAATGTCACGCTTCAACGATTGCTGAAACACGAGATGGCCAATTGGTAATCGCTTGGTTTGGTGGAACGCGAGAAAAACACGAAGATGTTGGTATCTGGGTGTCAAGTCAGCTTGCTGAGAAGTGGTCGCTCCCAGTGGAAGTTGCCAATGGAATTCAATCACCAGAGAGTCGATTTCCTTGCTGGAATCCAGTTTTATTTCAAGCGCGACGTGGGCCCTTACAACTCTTCTTTAAAGTGGGGCCAAGTCCACAGACTTGGTGGGGTGAGGTGCTTGTTTCTTACAACGATGGTGGGAGTTGGACCGACCGAAGAAAACTAAGTGGCGGTAATATCGGGCCGGTGAAAAACAAACCGATTGAATTGCTCGATGGTACGATTCTCAGTGGTTCGAGTACCGAACATCGCGGTTGGCGGGTTCATTTTGAGCGCAGCAATGACGGTGGCAAGACCTGGCAGCTGACCGCAGCAATCAATGACGGCCAAAAAATCGGGGCAATTCAACCGTCAATTTTGCAGCATACTGATGGAAGTTTGCAGGCGCTGGGCCGTAGTCGCCAGAAAAAAATTTGGGAATCGTGGTCGTTGGATGGTGGACGGACTTGGTCGGAAATTAAGCTAACGTCGTTGCCAAACCCAAATTCGGGAACCGACGCAATAACTCTCAAAGATGGACGTCACCTCTTAGTATATAATCACACCACGAGCGGACGTAGTCCGTTGAACGTGGCAATCAGTGAAGACGGAAAGCAGTGGGCACCGTCGTTAGACTTAGAAGTAGATCCCGGCGAGTATTCGTATCCGGCGGTTATTCAGACGTCGGAGGGTCTGGTGCATGTGACCTACACTTGGCGGCGACAAAAAATTCGACACGTGGTGATCGATCCGATGAAACTGTGACCTCAGCGAAACGATGACCGACAAGTCGCACGTTTGATATTTATGTGGCAGACCAAAATCGGGTAGAAAATTAAATTAATAGTTTTACAACTCTCCGTGAACCGAGGTTGCGATGTTAACCATCCAAGGCAGGCCGACAAATTGTTGCGATCGATCGAGCCGACGGCATTTCTTAAAGATTGGTGGGTTGGCGTTGGGCGGGATGTCACTACCGCAATTGTTGCAGGCGGAGGCAACGGCACCGGCCCACGTCGCCAGTGGTGGGCTGGGGCACAAAGCGGTGATTATGATTTACTTGTCGGGCGGGCCTTCTCACCAAGACATGTACGATTTAAAGCTGCAAGCCCCACGAGAGATTCGCGGATCATTTCAGCCGATCGCGACGAATTTACCTGGGGTGCAAATCTGCGAGCATATGCCTAGGCTGGCGCAAATGATGGACAAAGTGGCGATCATTCGATCACTTCACGGTTGTCCCGATCAGCACGCATCCGACCTGTGTTTGAGTGGTTATCCGATTGGAGGTGGCGAGCGCCAGTCGGGACGTCCATCGTTAGGTGCCGTACTCTCAAAATTACAAGGGCCCGTCGATCGTGCGGTACCGCCGTTCGTCGGATTAACCATCGATACTCGTCACAAACCCTATTCTAATCCTGGTGTGCCAGGTTTCCTGGGGCCTACTCATGGCCCAGTTCGCCCTCAAGGCGACGGGTTGTCTGACATGCGGTTGCAGGGCGTTTCACTCGACCGTTTAGGGGACCGACAGAGTTTGTTAAGTAGTTTCGACAATTTCCGTCGTCGTGTTGAGACAGAGAATGCCTATGAGGGTGTCGATGCTTATACTCGTCGGGCGTTCGATGTGTTGACCTCGAGCAAGTTGGTGGAAGCATTGGATTTAGAAAAAGAAGATCCGGCACTGCGTGAAACTTATGGACGCGGTGAACCCGCACCGGCTTTTGGTGAAGATGCAGGGCCGCATTGGATGGACCAGTTTTTAATGGCGCGTCGACTTGTGGAGGCGGGTGTCCGCTGTGTCACATTATCGTTTGGTAGTTGGGATCGCCATGGAGCTAATTTTACTCGCTTGCCAATTCAGCTGAAAAGATTTGACCAGGGAATCACAGCACTGGTCCAAGACTTACACGATCGTGGTTTGCAAGAAGATGTCAGCGTGGTGGCTTGGGGTGAATTTGGCCGTACTCCAAAGATTAACCCAGGTGGTGGTCGTGACCATTGGCCTCCGGTTTCCTGCGGGTTGCTGGCGGGAGGCGGCATGCGCATGGGACAGGTCATCGGGAGTACCAACCATTTGGGCGAGGTCCCGCAAGATCGACCCGTGCATTATCAAAACGTCTTTGCAACTCTCTATCGCCAGCTCGGCATCGACTCGCATCATGCCACAATCCTTGATCGTGCCGGTCGACCACAGTACCTGTTGGATCACCGTGAAGCCATTGCAGAATTAATTTAAGCAATAACGCTTTTTAGCTTTGCCAAAACTGCGAGGCTCGAGGAGCGGTATATTTGACGTCCAAGTAGGGCGTGTCCAGGCGTTTTTGTCCCTTTCCAAGCGATTGGCAGCCTGCTTCGACGAGTCCGGAAGTGAGTAGGGTCCGTTCGACGGGATAAGCTGCCCGGCCTGTACGAAACGTTTCTTCGGCTTTGGACATTAAGGCGGCCGAATAGACAACGTTGGGATTTGGCGGCAAGTAGAACAACGTGGACAAGGGGGTGGACTCGTTTTTTAGCTTGGCAGCAAACGTGAAATCACCAACCAAACCGTTCATCAGTAACATGGTCGCTTTGAGGCCGTCGTTGTACTGAAATCGGTAGGCAATCGGTGTGCTGACCCATTCTTGCATTTGTTTTGTCGTTGGGTATCGATGGTTACCAGTATCGGGTTGAGCCAAGGTTTGACTGCGACAGAGGCAGGCATGAAAAAGTTCTGGATTCCAGCCACCGCGGTCAAAATTTCCGGCATTCATCGCCTGCCATACGGCGTCACCACGCAACGCCTGAACCCACGCGACACCCGTTTCCCCACCCTGCCGTCTCTCGGCCATGCACTGAATCGTTTCCAAGGCGTGGAAGTCATAGCTGTCGACACCGCCCATCGCGATCGACATGACCTCGTCGACTTCGGCTTCGTAGGGCATGTCGATCGAAGGCATGCGCCAAGTGACAGGTAAAGAAGAACCGGCAAGAAAGGGGAAATCCATTTCTTTGGAGGTGTCCACCATCTCTTTCGCCCATGCCCATTTCCACGACAAATGCTTGTCGTTGAAAATGGGTGCGGTCTGGCCATCTTTTTTGAAAACGTCAACAACCTGCTGGAAGAATTCATAACGCGGATAGGCCTTTTGGCCAAATTCGTTGTTAGGATAATCTCCATGTTCGCCGATGATTAAGACCGCATCGACTGCCAGTTGGCGGCCTCCACAACGCAACGTCTCGGCGATGGTCGGATAGATGGGAAAACCGAATTCTTGGCTGCGATCTCGGCTCAGGTCATTCTCGGGTGTTTGGTCGACGTAGGCTCCGACGACTTCGAACGGCGAGTCATGCCAGCCACCCTTGAGTGGATAACCGGTCAAAAAACGCTCTGCCATATGCCAAGCGTGAGAGTAATACCGCCATTCCGTAGTTACCACGGCCAGGCGTTTTCTTTGTGGCGCGGCACGGACGATAGAAGATGCGGCGACGCTCCCGGCAATGCCGCCCAAGAAGGTTCTACGTTTCATCACAATAATACTCCGAATTCAAAAGTTTCGCAGATTCATCAGGGCCTGCACGTGCGTTTGCCCTCTGGAGATTTGTTCCTATTTTATTTCAGAATTTCTTTGAGAACCCGGCCGGCCACATCGGTCAAACGAAAGTCGCGTCCGTTAAGGCGATAAGTCAGTTGTTCGTGATTGATGCCCAAGGTATCGAGAATGGTTGCATGCAAGTCGTGAACGCTGACACGGTTCTCGACCGCTTTTAAGCCAATCTCATCGGTGGCTCCATAACGTGCCCCAGCCAGCGTACCACCGCCAGCAAACCAGGTCGTGAATGCTTGCGGATTGTGGTCACGCCCAGTACCACCGGTCTGCACAAGCGGCAGTCTTCCGAATTCCCCGCAGCAGACGACAAGGGTTGAGTCCAGCAAACCACGTTGTTTGAGATCGGTCAGTAAGGCGGCGATCGGTTGATCGGTCTCGCCAGCAAATTGCCGATGATTACCGTCGATATCGACATGCCCATCCCAGCAATCGTCGTTATTGATGCCTCCGCTATAGAGTTGAATAAAACGCACGCCGCGTTCGACAAGACGTCGGGCGATTAACGCTTGCTTGCCAAACTCATTACATTGCGGGTTGTCAATTCCGTAAAGCTTCGTTGTATGTTCCGTTTCCTGAGATAAATCCAAGGCCTCGGGCGCAGCCATCTGGAGTCGATAGGCGAGTTCGAAACTCGCGACCCGGGCGTTCAAAACTTCTTCCTCAGGAAGACGTGCAATGTGTTTTTGATTCAGTTGATTGATGAGATCGAGTTGATTTCGCTGAGCTCGACGCGTCACATTGTGCGGTGATGCTAGATTGGCGATTGGTGGGCCACTGCTATTGATGGGAGTGCCCTGAAAGATTCCGGGCAAAAAACCTGCTCCCCAGGACGATGCCCGTGATTTGGGAGTGCCGCGTCCCCGCGAGTCGTACATCACCATGAAGCCGGGCAAGTTTCGATTTTCACTACCGAGCCCATAAGTAACCCAGGAACCAACACAGGGAAACCCCATGCGAGACATGCCTGTATTCATCTGGAATTGAGCCGGCGAATGATTGTTTTCATGAGCGAAACAGGAGTAAATGAACGCCATGTCATCAACATGCTTGGAGAGATGGGGGTATATTTCGGACCCCCAGGTACCGGTTTCGCCATGTCTTTGAAACCGGAATGGAGATTTCATGATCGGACCGCCGGCACCCGCAAAGAAGCCTGTCGATTGGTCGAAATCGGCCAAGGTCTGTCCGTCACGACGCCAAATATCCGGTTTGTAGTCCCAAGTATCGATGTGACTGGGTGCGCCGTGCATGAATAGCCAAATGACCGAGGTGGCACGGGGAGCAAAGTGAGCCTTACGCGGTGCCAACGGTTGCTGCAATTCGATATTTGCTGCCGCTTCCGAATCGAGTAGATCCGCCAGGGCAAGGACGCCGCATCCGGATCCAGCACGTTTCAGGAAGTCACGCCGAGATCGATAGAAGGCCATGTTGCATCCGGCTCATTTTTTACTGGGGGTAAATAAACTCGTTTAAGCAAAACAATGCTTGGCAAAAATCAGTGAGGACATGTTTTTGCGGTGTTGCGGATTTGTCAAAAAGATATTTATTCCAGAGGTATTTATGGCAGTCGCGCACTTCCGTAGGGGAAAGAGCTCGACTGTAAACCATGACTTCAGCAATGTGCCCGTGCAAGGCTCCCGATAGAGATTCATCCATATTACCGATTTTCAGCCCTACGTTGTTGTCGACATTGGTCGGTGTTACTTCGTGACGTGTGCCATTGGGAGCATGGCCATCTTCAATATATAAACTGAGTATGCCGTCCTGACGTACCGCAGTCACTCGGTGCCAAATCCCCTTGCGGACGAAGGGTGTTGAATCGAGATAATTGTGGGTGCTTTTTTCTGGCGTCTGGTTCCGTGTGGCAAAACGAATTTGTCCGGAAAAATGTTGGAGGAAAAAACCGGAGTAGCTGTCTGCTCCAGAAAAGCTATCTTTCCCAATGAGTTGATTGTCGTCACTGGCACTTGGATCCAAACGAAAGAGCAGGGAAATCGAAAAATCACTCGTACCAAAGTTAAGTGCTGGGTCATTATCACGCCGTAGAATCGTTGGCTGGGGACCAAATCGCACTGCCGCTTGTTTACTAGGAGTTGCTTGGGCTTCGTATTGTGGTACCTGATCTGTGAATGCTTGGAAGGTGCGGGTGTTCGTCGCGCTTGTCCACTGTGGAAGGGAGGAGGTGTCTGACGGCAAGGAAGTCGCATCCAGCCAGAAGGCCATGCCTGCCGTCGTGGGGGGATGGATCTCTCTTTGCTGTAAGGTTCCGTATTCCTGAAGTTGAACGGATAAAAATTCTTGGGTTGCCATGATTTCGTCTGTGGTCGGAGATCTTCCTAGTGTTTCACGGTATGCCTGGGTAATAACTTGAGGAAGAGGTTGTGCATCTGTTAAAAGTCTTTCCGCAAACTCTGCCGCCAGTTGCCGAATGTACTGTGCATTCAGTAAGGCGAGTGCTTGTGGGCTAACGGTTGTGTGGGGACGACGACCAAGCGACTGCAGAGCATCTGGTGCATCGAACAAAGACATCATTGGAATCATCTTGCTCCGCTTCACTCGAAAGTAAATGCTCCTGCGGGGTTGTTGCTCAACCAGCGTGCCGGCGCCATACATGCGTCGGTCAAAGGAATTACTCAAGGCTAACATTGAGTCGCGAATTGTTTCCGCTTCCAGGCGACGCAATTGGTGCCCCCGAAATAATCGTTGATTTTGCTCGGTTGCTCCCAGGGTAAGTGTTGCCTGACGCCATGTGGAACTCTGGAGCATAATCCGGTGCAAATGTTTCATGTCCCAGTCACTACAAATTAATTCTGCTGCCAGCCATTCAAGTAAGTCGGGGTGGGTCGGCCGTTCTCCTCGTTGACCAAAATCATTGGGTGTGGCGACAATTCCTTGTCCAAAGTGATGCTGCCACAATCGATTTGCAATCACTCGTGCCAGCAGTGCGCCTGAGCCCTGTTCGACATCTGTAATCCAAGCAGCTAGGGCCGCACGACGTCGCGTTGTCCCTTGGTTGTGGTTTTCGACTTCTTGGTTCCAGTCTTCGCTGACGCTGCCGTTTGAGAGGAGTACTTCCGGAAATCCCGGGGAGACCTTGTGTGTTTTCAAACGCGTATCCCCACGACGAAGAAACCATGTTTCTTCGTAAAAAGCCGGTGGCGGATCGTAGACGCGATCTAAGGGGGTAAGTCCTTCTCCTGCAACGAGAACTTTTTGCTTGGTTCCGTTGGCAGTCGGAATGGCCAATTCTAGTTCGCCGCGAATGGTGCGTTCAAAGGTAGCGATAAATCGGTAATAGTCTTGCTGTCGAATGGGGTCGAATTTGTGGTCGTGACATCGGGCGCACCCGATAGAGAGCCCGAGCATTGCGTTGCCGACCGTTGCAGCGAGATCATCGAGCTCGTTGTATCTTTCTGGCTCTACACCGACCTTGGCGATATTTGCATTGTGGACTCCAGCCGCCAGAAAACCTGTCGCCATACGAGCAAAGGCGTTATCGGGTGCGATTTCGTCACCGGCAATTTGCCAGCGAACAAAATCATCAAAAGGTAGATTGGAGTTAAGGGCGTGAATCACAAAATCGCGGTAATGATATGCATGATTGTTGTCTAAATCGTGCTCAAATCCGTAACTTTCTGCGAAGCGAGCCACATCCAGCCAATGCCGCGCCCAACGTTCTCCAAAATGAGGGCTGGCCAACCAACGGTCGACCGATTTTTCCCACGCATCAGGAGTCTTGTCCCTTTCAAAAGTATCGATCATTTCTGGAGACGGTGGCAAACCGAGCAAGTCCAGGTTTGCTCTGCGGACCAATTGGTTGGGAGGTGCTGGCGCAACGGGTACGATGTTATCTTGCTCGATCCGCGCAAGTACAAAGCAATCGGCTGCGTTTGTCGACCAGAGACGATCTTTTACGGCTGGTGGTGGGGATTGGCTTAACTTCTGCAGCGACCAGAACTGCCGATCTTTTTCTGTGATTACCCGTTCCTTCGAGGGAATGACCGCATCCTTTACTAAAGGTTTGTCGTAAGGCGCTTCGTTTTCGATCCACGTGTGGAGCAGAGAAATGTCCTGGGCAGATAATTGCGCTCGATCCAAAGGCATAAACGGCTCGGCCTCATGGGTGACCATCTTGAAGAGCAGACTGAAGTCCGGTTGTTGAAGCGTGACGGCTGGTCCAGAATCACCGCCGGCCATCAGGCCATCACGAGTTAATAGATTCAGGCCACCTTCGGTTCGTTTGATGCCGTGGCATTCTGCACAGTGGTTTAAGAGTAAGTTGCGCACATGGGTGCGAAAAATCTCTAAGCCACGCTTTACTCTTGCGGGATGGTCTGCTGAGACCTCCTGTCCAAGGACTAGGTTCGGTGGGGCCAGGCTCGTGAGGCTGAAAGCTAGAGACGCTGTGCAGAGAGTGACGAGGACCGCGGTCGTCTGCAGCAACGCAGGAGGGTGATCAGGCAGGCGAGTATTTGTCATGGTACACATCTTACCACAACTTAGCTCCTGAGATTCAGGGATCCTTTTGGTGTCTTAAGAAAAGGTTTTTGGCGAGATTTCGCAGGCATTTATCTGTGATTCGAATGAATTCAATTTGTTTGAGAGACCCTGGCTTCCTGAGAAAATAATTACTGCTTGTTCTGCTGTATTATCTGGAATTTGTGTTCAAGCAAACGACCCTTGAGTTGACCGAAAATGCCACGTCTCCAGTGGGTTGTTACCCCCTGGAGCGATTCCAGCATGCTTGCCGGTAACTGGGAGGTTGCGATCTCCTGGCCGTCTTGCAAGATTGTTAATTGATCTGAAGATACTTTAAAGTCCAAGGTTGTCGGTTCGGTTGTCCATTTGACTTGAGCTGCCAGATTGCCGGGCAGCCGAAGTTCCAGCAAACTGCCATATTCCTGGCGTTGGGGTTCATTCAGAAATCGATACGTATTGCGCCATTCGGCAGTACCTTTAGACGACGTTGAGATCATTAAGGATTCGCCCAACGGTACTAAACCGGTAACTCTTTGTCCCCAGTGATTAACAACCAAGCCGAGTTGCTCGGCCGGGGCTTCATAAGGATGAACTTGCTTATCCGTGATCTCCGGATGTGTGAACATGCGTCCCATCGAATGCCATTCTTGCTCATTGTGATTGTATCGCCAAAGTTCTGCCCAGGGCCAGACGCCGACAAACAAGTCACCACGATAAATCGCTAAGGTTTGGGCTTCTCGTGCACTTGAGGAAACGCCAGGTAATTTGGGTGGCCAATCTGGTCGATGGGTCAACTTGATACCGTCGTATTCAAAGAGATTACCGCTGGGATATTGGGCGAGCAGAAGTCGATCGTAGTAATTCAACATCGAATAAACCTGGTAGCTGACCGTATGGTCGGGTTCGAGGAGCGTTTCCCAAGAGTTGTCAGAAAAAACGTAAATACCCCCTTGGTTGGAAACGGTGAGGACTTGATCTTGAAATTGACCCCATGAAAAAGGCGTTTCACCGATGTACTTGGTGTCCATGACGACCGCTTCAGAAAGGTCAATTCTGGATTCTTGATCAGGTGTCCAAGGACACGCGAAAACTTTTGTGAAAGGTTTCGGCTCGGTCCGATCTGTGTGGTAGAAGAACAAATGTCCAGCTGCGTAGTAATAGCAATAGCGTGAACCTTGCGAAGGTGCGGTGAGGATCAGTTCTCCGTTGTATTCGGCAGTGTTGTTTGCCATTACCAACTGGCCACCAGCGAGGTGCATAATGCCATCACCACTTCGAAGGTTTGATGTTCCTGGGGGGACTGCCTCTTGCCAGTTGCTTCCTTGGGCATTCCAACGGCGCACGCTGTTTCCACGAATGCCGGTCCATGCGTAAAGCTTGCTTTGGTGGTCAAAGAGATAGATGCCTGTACCGAGTTTCGGGTGCGGCTGTCGTCGGATGGAAAAGCTGTTTTGGGGGGTGTTGGGCTTTATATAGAATTGGACTACCTGTCGCTCAGAACGGAACCTTGTGTTGTAGACCTCCATGAAGCCAGCGCCCGCTACGACGTGGCCGT
>JAKVBY010000041.1:0-2526 GCA_022446825.1 Pirellulaceae bacterium | reverse complement strand
TTATCTTTTCAATTCTGGGCGTCTTCCCAAGCTGTTAAACCATCAGAGTACATTTCTGCTTGTTGGACAAAATCGACCGTGGCTAGTTTTTTCCACATCCGCATCAGTTGCTGGAAAACTGGTCCTGAATTTCCGTCACCAATGGTTTGGCCTTCAAAAGTGCTGGCATGGACCAAGCTATAGGTGGTTGCTGTGCAAAAGATCTCGTCTGCCTGGAGCGCTTCATAACGTCCAAGATTTATTTCTTTTACATTAATCCCAGCATCACGAGCTAACTCGATGGTAACTTTGCGGCTAACGCCTTGCAGAATGTTTCGCGGTTCTGGCGTTAATAACTCGCCATCCGAGACGAGAAAGATGTTCCAGCCAGTACCTTCCGCCAAGTAACCGTCGGGATCGAGAAGCACAGGCCAACTTCCCTGCCCGTTTCGCGCGGCTTGCAGTTGTGCCATCTGATAGTGCATTCGACTACGTGTTTTGGCCTTGGGATCTACTAGATGAGCAGGGATGGCCTGCTGCGTGGGAATGATTAGCTTGACACCAGATTCATAATTCGGTGCAAAGGATCCCATATGTGTAATCAAGGGCCAGCAATTAATCGAAATAGTCGGTCTCATCTCGTTGGGGACTGCCGATTTGTAGAGTCCCAGCGGACCACGCGACACGTTGTGCATGATTTGCCAATCCATTTCTGCAACTTCTGTCGGCTTGTTGGCTTCTAGTGTTTTCAGAGTGACCTGTTCCATTTCTTCGATCGTCAAGCCACATTCAATTTCTAGAAGTCGTAATGAACCGAAGAGCCTTTCGAGATGATCGCGTAAACGAAATGCAACTCCATTAAAGGTTCGAGTCATTTCGAACGCCATGTCGCCAAACATTAACGCCGAATCAAAAATCGAGACACGTGCTTGATGCTCGGGGACGATGTTTCCGTTGAAATAGACAACGCGTTGTGACATTTTTAGACCGTTGGTGTGATGAACTCGTTGAGGGCACAGATCGTTGCTCTTATGATAGCAGTTCCTTGCCGTGGGGGAATCAAGGTATCCGTTCTTCACCTCTGGCAGCCAATTTTTTGAGTAGGGAGTCTCTCCATGAAGTCACTACAAGTTGCCACTTGCCAATTTTCCGTGGAAGCAGATGTCGCCCACAACCTTCGCTGGGTTTTGAAGCAAATTGGGGAAGCTGCAGATCAGGGTGCCGCGCTCGTGCATTTTTCGGAATGTGCCCTTTCTGGTTACGCTGGTGTGGAGTTTACGAACTTTGAGAACTTCCCTTGGGAGCAACTGTGCTCGGCGACCGAAGAGGTGATGGCGGCCGCGAAGAAAAACAAAGTTTGGGTTTTGCTAGGCTCTTCACATAGACTTTCTGGAAAGAAGAAACCCCATAATTCACTTTATGTCATCAATCCACGTGGCAAGATTGTCGATCGTTACGACAAACGCTTTTGCACAGGTTGCAATGAGAAACATCCGACGATGGATTTATCCCATTTTTCTCCGGGAAATCGGCCGGTCACTTTTCGAATTCATGGCATCACATGCGGAGTTTTAATTTGCTATGACTATCGATTTCCCGAACTATACCGTGAGTACAAGCGTTTGGGAGTCGATGTTATTTTCCAATCGTTCCACAACGCGCGAGCCACGTCAGTTCACGATCCAGAATATAACATCTGGAAGACCATTGTTCCCGCGACGATGTCTTGTCGAGCTGCAGAAAATCATTTTTGGATTAGTGCGAACAACAGCACTGCACGGCCATCGCGGTGGCCAAGTTTTAGTGTTCGGCCAGATGGCCAGGTCATGGGAAAGTTAAAATCCCATCAGCCTGGTATCCTGATTACGGAAATGAAACTTGACCGTTCGTTGTTCGATGCGCCGGGACCTTGGCGTGAAGCCGCGATGAATGGGCAATTGCATAGTGGGCGTGTTGTTTCTGACCCGCGTTCCGCAGATGTGACTTGCCTGTAAAGTTGCCCATTCAGACAGTGCATTGAAGTGTGTGATGAGCGGTAGTCGATGTCTGAAAAGGCGGATCGGTGGCCTAAGGTGCTCTGTTGGTGGCAATGTCTATCCGCTTGTTGAAGAATTCAAAATGTGTTGATGATCTTGTCAGGGCCGGAAGCGTTTTGCTGGATACTTAATGTCAGTGTTTCTTTGGCAGGGTTTTAGCTTAGGACGGATTACTGAAAGTTTTATGGGACCGAATACGACAAGGTGTCGGTTAAACCATTTACAGAGTTATTGCCAGTACAGATTTTAACGCGGCGGGAAACGGTTTTCTGCCTGCTTACTTGGCATTCCCAGTCTGGATCCACTCGTTGGTTCGATCGAGAACAGTCCGTTTAAAGGATCTTGAACGTTTTGCCTCTTAATTTGCGTTGTTGTTTTTACTCTGGAATAGGTGCCTCATTGTTTGAAATGTCAGCCAGCGAGATGTGGAACGGTAGCTTGTGGGGATCTCGAGGACATGAAGATTTTCAAGAGCTGAAATTTCGCTGGAGAAGGTGTGTGTGGAACTGGT
>JAKVBY010000040.1:78699-81540 GCA_022446825.1 Pirellulaceae bacterium | reverse complement strand
CCGTTTGTGGGACGCGTCGACGGGCGAGGAACTCCACACACTCAAGGGACATACGGAACCTGCCACCAGCGTGAGTTTCAGCCCGGATGGCACGCGCATCGCCTCGGGAGGTTGGGATCAGCCAATCCGTTTGTGGGACGCGTCGACGGGCGAGGTACTCCATTCGCTCAAAGGACATACTAGTCATCTCACCAGCGTGAGTTTCAACCCGGATGGCGCGCGTCTATTGTCGCAGGACAAGAGCGGCAAACAGCTGATCTGGGATCTGACATCAGGAGCAGTTCTTCCAGACGGCAATGTCGGGGAGTTTCCAGCAGGCAATGATTCCAGCAGAACTCCCGATGGTCGGTGGCTCGCGATCCCCTCGGCGGATGATGTCCTGTTAGTGGATCTGGCCTACAGGAAGACACCACTGGAACGGCAGCGTCGGAAGTTGCTGGCGCGCCCGAAGCCTCGCTGGCACAGTAAACAGTTTCAGTCGGCACAATCATCGAAGCAGTGGTACGCAGCCGTTTTTCATGCGGCGTGGTCGCTGAAACTCAAACCTTCCGACGCAGCACTACACGATGACCTGCAGGAAGCTCATCGCCAGCTGCAGGCAGCCCACAACGGCCAGAGCCCCCCACTGCCGGCGGTTGTCAAAGAGATGCTGAAACAGCCGCAAGGTTCCGACGAGACGCTGAAAAAGAAACGGGCACTTCAACAATCGAAACAACTGAATGCCCGCAGCTGGGAGATTGTGAAACAGTCTGGCCTGCCCGCCGAGGAGTATCAGACGGCGTTGGAAATGGCACTTGAGGCCAACTCGTTGAGACCGGACTACGGTTGGTATCTGAATACACTGGGCGTCGCGCAGTACCGTGCCCAGAACTACAAAGCAGCCCTCAAAACACTCACCCGCTCGGAAAAGCTCAATGCGCCGAATTTCGGTGGTCAGTCACCGCACGATCTAGTGTTCCTTGCCATGACACGTTTTCAGTTAGGCGAACAGAAGCAGGCGGCAGACCTGCTGACAAAAGTCAAAAACATCGTTGCCCAGGCAAAGCAGCAGGACGCCGAACTGGACGCCTTCATCAAGGAAGCGGAATCCCTCATCCCGTCACCAGAAACCTCCAAACCGACTAACTGAACGGCCGTCGCTGACTGCGAACACCTCTGCCGTGGTACCCGCCGAGAGGCCCAGCTGTAAGGTCGAAAAGAGGTCCCCTCCACCCCGCGACCAAGTACCGATCCGGCTGACGCACCTCCGCAGCAGTTCCTTTCTAACTACACAATAAAACCTGCCCGATTTGCGGATCGGTATTCGCGGCGGAGCGAAGCACACCTGATGCGACTGCCGCCAAGACCAACCAGAGCGCCTTTACAGCACCACAGGAAAGCCAACGTTCTCTCACGGCGTTCAACTTTTCCACTGCGGCCGCATCATGGCCCGTACCCCAAGTAGCCCTGCAAAGGAGGAGGCCGAAAACGCCGGTACTGCAGCTGACTTCGGGGAAAAATGCCTACCGGAAAAGTCTGGCTTTCTCTTGCGGAACTTCATCTCGATGGACCGGTTGCAGGTGAACGACACCACAACAGCAGCTGCCCCAATCTTCACTCCAGTGAACACACCTCGATCCATAGACCCGGGCTCATGGAACCATCAGCTCGAGTGGGCTAGGAACGAGCTCGAACTTTGCCGGCAGCCGACCCAAGGGCTCTCCGTCAATGTTCATTAACACATTTACGGAACCACTCTCCGCAGACAAGGTCTCTACTTTACGATACTCCACTCCAGTAGCGTGCACATGCGTTCCCTGATAGATGCGCCGAAAATTCCATAGCAGTCGCATCCGCGACATACCCCGCACGAGCACCAAGTCAAATTTTCCATCGCCGGCATCTGCTTCTGGGGCAATACGCATCCCTGCAGTCGTTGCGGTGTTCGCCAACGTCACCAGGTGATAACTATCGTTTGCGAGTTTTTCTCCATCGACGGTGAGTGTCAGTTTACGGGCCTTGGCTACCAAAAGATGCTTCAACGACACGATTAAATAGGAGAGAAAGCCCCCCAGGGGCTTACCCCAACGGTCCATCGTCTCGGCAATGTCTCCCGCAATTCCCGCCATGGCCAGTGTGACGAAATAACGCTCACACGTTTCGCCCGTAACGGCCTCCCAGGTAACCTTTCCGACATCAACCGGGGCGACGTTCTTTGACTCTAAGACATCTTGCCAGACCTGAGGGTTCTTCGGTATTTGAAAATGCCTGGCAAAATCACAACCTGAGCCAGCCGGCAAATGCGCCAGTCGAGAACGCCTCACAGCACCTGTTTCATGGACCCCGTGTGGAGTGTCCGGGAATTCACTAGGAACCCCCGAATACATCCCGTTCACCACTTCATTCAGCAACCCATCCCCACCGACTGCCACAATGCAGGAAGCTCCATCGTGCTGGAGTTGTCGGGCGATTTCCTGAGCATGCCCCCGGTGCTTGGTCCAATGCACACGATCCGTCCCAAGACCGCCGCGTGCTTGTTCAAACAGGTCCCAGGACTTCTTGGCGCGCCCGTTTCCGGAAGCAGGATTCACAATAAAATCAAAGCCATTCATTATGCCGTCGCATTCTATCCAAATTCCAACATTATTCAATCGAAAGCTACTCAGACACCACTTCGGCACAGTTCATTGGTAATAGATCATTGGTGGTTCTGCCTTCGAAGTTTACAAAAAGCGGCCGATGAAACCGAGCGATGCTTACTGACTCCACTCCTGGAAACCAACTCAAGTAAATCCGGAGAACCGCTTGAGCTCGGAAGCATAAATTAGGTCATACGCATCATTTTTCTAGCCAAGGCTAAGT
>JAKVBY010000040.1:61860-78599 GCA_022446825.1 Pirellulaceae bacterium | reverse complement strand
CTCAGGATTACGGGTTCATGAAACACATTTGCATTCTGGGGTCGACCGGTTCGATCGGAACCCAGACCCTCGACGTGATATCCCACTTTCCAGATGACTTTTTAGTCACAGGTTTGAGTGCCCATCAAGACATTTCCAGACTGCGTCAACAAATCCAACAATTCAAGCCGCCGGCAGTCTGCGTGGTCGACCAGCAAAAGGCGGATGAATTGGCGCAGACGGTCTCGATACCCGTTTACAGTGGCCAAGATGGACTGAAACAATTAGTTGAGCTCGCCACGCACGACATGGTCGTCAATAGTGTCGTGGGGGCAGCCGGACTCGTTCCAACCCTCCATGCCATGCAACACGGAAAGGACATTGCCTTAGCCAATAAAGAAACCATCGTCATGGCTGGTGAATTGGTCATGCAAACGGCCAAAGAAGCTGGAGTCCAAATTCTCCCCATCGATTCTGAGCACTCGGCCATCTTCCAATGCCTGACGGGACATGCGTCCAATGATATTCAACGCTTGATTTTGACTTGCTCCGGCGGACCTTATCTGGGTAAAAGTCGCGAACAATTGAAGAATGTCACCGTACAGCAATCGCTCAACCATCCAACGTGGAACATGGGCGCAAAAATAAGCATCGATTCGGCAACCCTAATGAATAAGGGCCTGGAGGTAATCGAAGCGCATTGGTTATTCGACATCTCCGGGGATGCCATCGACGTCGTGATTCATCCTGAGGCAATCATTCATTCATTGGTCGAATTCAAGGATGGCAGTCTTCAAGCCCAAATGGCGGAACCGGATGCACGACTCCCCATTCAAGTCGCCTTAACTTATCCCAGACGCTTCAACCGCATCGTCAAGAAGCTAAATCTAAGCAAACCTCTCACCTTTGCTGAACCCGACACAAATAGCTTCCCTTGTCTGAACCTCGCCTACCAGGCACTACAAATCGGTGGCACCATGCCCTGCGCTTTAAACGCTGCTAACGAAATCGCTGTGGAAAGATACCTTGAAGGATCCATTGATTTTCTCGAGATCCCGCGATTCATCGAACACGTCATCCATTCCCATCAACCCGTAAGGCATCCGAAACTGACTGACATTCTTCGCGTGAACGAAGAAATTCGACAAAGCTTTTCAGCTCTGAAAATCCCTTAATCAGGACTGCGGACCGTCAAAAGTGGTAACTTACGCAGGTAAGTAACTGCGGAAGCTAAGCTGGCAACCACGGCACCATAAAACATGATCACAGCATAGCTGGGAAAGAAAACCATCGTGAACATCCCCGACATGAGCAGCGCCATTTTGGCCTTCCCCAGAAAGGTCGTTTTCTGTGTGCTTGCAGCGACCGAATCGAACTGCAATAAGGTGTAGCGAAAGTCCAAAACAAGGAGTTCTCTCAGAACAAATACGGCTAACATCCAAGCGGGCAAGAGTTCCCTGCCCGTAAAAAACATGACAACGATAATGACCGTTACGTTGTCCGCAAATCGATCGACAAAGTTTCCACCGGGAGAATCAATTCTCATCTTCCTAGCCAGGAACCCATCCGCTAGGTCAGAGAACATTATCAGCCCCATGATTCCACCAGAGACAAGAACGTTATCCTGCGGAAAAAAATGGACAAAAAGAAACGCCAAAGGAATTCGTGAGCAGCTGACAACATTAGGAAGATTGAGTAGACCCACTTGAACTACCTTTCTCTGGTTTCCATTTATGAATTATCCATTTTTGTCGAAACGGTCACAGGTTTACAGCCAACTATCTATGGAAATTCTCCGCAACCACATCACCGCATCCGATCGCGTCTTGGACGTGGGATCGGGCCCCGGGTTTGTGGCTCAACGCATTCACGAGGAACTTGGAGCCGAGGTACAATGCCTGGATGTGGTTGACTTAAATAAAACCAATTTCACCATGACTCTTTTTGATGGCGAGAACATCCCGTTCGAAGACAATCACTTCAGTGTCTCCCTGGGCCTCTATATGTTGCATCACGCCAGGGAGTCGGCCCACCTGGAATTATTACGTGAGATGAAACGGGTCACCAGCTCAAAAATCATTATCAGTGAAGACCTTGCGTACAATTGGTTCGATCGTGGCCTACAAAAATTTCATGAGATTGAATCAAAGATTGATTTTAAATCGGACAAGCTCACCTTCAGGTCCCAGTCCGGCTGGCAACAGTTGTTCGAACGCGTCGGCTTGGAGATATCGGATGTCATCGACATACCGAGAAAAGCTGCCTGGTGGTATCCAATTCGGCGTTGCTATTTTGTTCTGAACAGCTGAGCCACTTGTAAACGGCGTTTCCTTACATACCAGGCATCTGAATGCTTGGTCCCTCCAAAAGGCTCCTCCCATTGCGGCTGGGGTGTCGCTGAAATGCTTTTTAGCGATCAGAACAAAAAACAGGCTTTGCAACACATTCGCAGCAGAAAACCCTACGAATCAGGGGGCAGACGCAGACCATGCTGCCCCCCCAACAGTATAATGAACTGTAGTCACCGAACTGCGAGGCTTGGAAATGTTCCGTAATTCGCGCTACGGGCGTCGTGTACGATAGATCTGTTTGTGTGGATTGCGACTTAAATCGGCCACTTCGGTTTGACTCTCCATTTGGCGACCACTTTCGTAATGTGACTTGGACACAAGCCAATGGCACTGCACACTTTTCCGAGAAAACGCACGTTACCTGCCTGGGTTTCTTCTCTGGTACTGCATGTCCTGCTCGTCACCTTGTGCGGGCTCCTGATCCCTCTACCAGCACCCACTAAACTGTCTCCTCAAGATCGCGTTGGACGCATCGTGTTGGCGACCGCCTCGACGGCGAATACCCCAGCGTATTTTGACGGCTCACGACAAAACCAAGCGGCCAACACCAAAACGACTCCACAGGCAACCTCGCCGTTTCCCTCGCTGGAAAATAAGCCACTACCCAATTTGCCCTCGCTCGCGCTTCCCGGGTCAGCAGCCTCGGAAATAGATCGACATGACTTACTACCATCTCTGTCCCTCAAATCCTCTCAGCGCGGCCAGCTTCTCTCGACTGAAGGAAATGACGCCATCCTGGCGGAAGACGCCCTGCGTCAAAAGGCGGGACAATTCTCGGGACCGCCCGCAGAAGTCTCACTTTTCGGATCTCCCCACGCCGTCGGCAGACGTTTCGTCTTTGTAATTGATCGGTCCAAGAGTATGGGGGACGACGGCCTAGGAGCACTCACGGCGGCACAGCTGGAACTCACGGCTGCCTTAGACCGTCTGGAACCCACTCACCAATTTGAAATCGTGGCCTACCATCACAAAACGGTATTCCTCGGTGAAAAACAACTGCTTCCAGCGACGCCAGAAAACACAAGCCGTCTGAGCCGGTTCTTTAACAACCTTGCCGCCTTCGGCAAAACAGACCACGCCCGTGGCCTTCTGGCCGCCTGCCATCTTCGGCCCGATGCCATCTTTCTCCTTACCGATGCTGGAGATCCAAGTCCCAACCCACTGCAAATGCGCACGATCGTACAAACCTGCGCCGGTCGCACCTCAATCCACTGCATCCAATTTGGTTTTCATCAAGCACCATCTCAGCCTAGCTTCATGCGAAAGCTAGCATCGCAAACTGGTGGCTCGTACACCTTCTATGCGCTACACCCTTAAGCAAGAGACATCTTGGCTTACGAACTCTCCGCCGGCGCTCGCCCAACCCACACCCCCTTTTCGTTAACGGGAAAACATATTTGCACGACCCATTTTTTCCATAAAAAGATAACAATTGTCATCTTTTGCCTGAAACCTCTCACCGCACCACACCGATAAGACCCGTTGAGTCGCATTGGCTCATTTTGGCCTTAGCAAAATCAAACCTGAGGCAGGGAGGGTGCTCAATGGTAATGGTTAGTTCGTCCATGGCGATCTTCTTAGCAACGTTCAGCCTGAATCCAGGTGACGAAGTATTGGTTGATCGAGTCGATCTGATCGAAATAAACCATTACTTTGACGAGAAGGGAAAACAGGTCTTCGACCAGATCATCTTCTATGATTGGTCGCCTCATGAGAGTCGTTTTCAAGTGCGCGATTGGCGGATGTTAAAACGTCCCGCCCAGATCCCTCACCGTGACTGGCAGCGCAACAATTTCGTCGCTATTTGGCACGACCCCCTGGATGGAGATGTTTTGAGACGAGTTCAGGCCGCTTCGCTACGCGAAACCTGGACGCGATACGACCCCGAATTGACCGAACGCCAATTTCTTCCCAAGAACAAACGCCGCAAACTCCAAAAACGCAGTCTCCCTGTCACCAGCAAATAACCTTGCCTTGGCATTAACATCTGCCGGTGACTTTCATCTAGGACGGACTCGCTAGGGAGCCGTTGCTGAATTGGGAAGTGGGTGCAATTCAGCATCGCCCTCGATGACCAGCAACTCGCTATTGATTGCGGGCGACTCCCACGCTTGCAATGCGCCTCCGGGCCACTGAACTTCAACACGATCTAACGTCGCCACACTCCCGAGGCCAAATGTCACTCGTCGGTGATTGCTCGCTTGATAACCATCTCCGGCCATCAGCTGCTGAGTCCATACCTGCTCGCCAGCCGTAATTGTGACAAAAGACCCAATCGCATCCCGACTAAGTTTCGTGCCTCGCAATTGAATGCTGACCTGATTGCCCGCAGAAGACGTGTCATTCCGCAACAGTACATTCGGCTCGTTGAGTTGCGTAATCAAAAGGTCATCATTGCCGTCACGATTATAATCAATCTTGGCCAAAGCCCGTCCTACATGGTCGACCTGAAAATACTCACCGATCCCGTCGACTTCGAGCTGTGCAAAGCTCTTCCCATCCACGTTCGAAAACAAATGCGCCGGCATCTCGTACGGCTCGTAAAGCCCGCCCACATTTCCGTTACAGACCATCAGATCCAAGAGACCGTCATGCTCCAGGTCAAGGAATTGAGTACCAAATGCGGATAAGGGGTAACCGACGCGATCGATACCAAAACGCTTACTTTGATCCACAAACTGCAGCGCCGACACCTGGGAAAATAAGTTATTTTCTTCATCCACGTAATTCGCCACAAAAACATCGAGCAGGCCATTTTGGTCAATGTCGCCCACGGCAATCCCCATGCTCCCCTGAGAATTTCCTTCTGGATTCACTGCAGCACCGGCCAACAACGCAATATCCGTGTAGGCTGGTGCTGAAGCTTCGGCGCTCGCCGCCGTTGCCTGAAAAAGCGAATTGCGAGTCGAATCATTGGAAATATAGATTTCCAGATTTCCAGAACCGTCAAGGTCGCAGACGACTAGACCAAGCCCTTTGCCATTGGGCAACTGCACTCCTGCAGTCTCCGACTCGTCTTGAAAGTCTCCTACTTCGTTCTGAATCAACACTCGATCCCTGGCTGCAGAAAAACCACGGGGGCCGCATTCCCGCGGCTGATTGTTAGCGTCTTGGCAGATCATCGTAAAGACATCGTCGCCACTTAAATAATTGACGTCATATATATCGGGAATACCATCGCCATTGATATCTGCAATCGCACAACTGGTAGTCCAACTCGTATCGGCGTCACCCAACCGCTCGGAAACATCCGTAAACGTTCCATCTCCGTTATTTTGATAGAGCCGATTGCCACCAATATTACCAATGTAAAGATCTGGAAAACCGTCATTATTGAAATCGCCCACCGCAGCTCCTTGGCTGTAACCGTTTTCTGTAACCCCTGCAAGCGCCGAGACGTCTTCAAAAGTCCCATCCCCTCGGTTACGGTACATTCGATCCAGATGTAGCTCTTGAGATTCGATATAAGGCCACTCCGCACCCTGCGTAAAATGAAAATCGGGCCAATAGTCCCCATCAAAATCAATCACGGCTGCCCCACCACCCGTCTCCGAATGCAAGCCTGAATCTTGAGCACCAGGCAACCGGCCGGTTTCATAACTAAAATCAATTCCAGCCGCTTCATTAACATTCGTAAACTTCACGGCAGCAGCGGTGACATCTTCAGCCACGGTTGTCGAACCATCTTCCACTTCGGGTACTTCGCTCAACTCCGCGATCGCAAATTCTTCCAATGAAAAGTCGAGCACAGGATTTACATCATCGAGAGTTTGCCCCGGCCGAGGAGCCATCGCTTCAATGCTTGCTACTAGTCGACTAAAATTTTCCTGCCCCCAAGTTTGAGCCGGATCAAGATTCGTCACCAAGTTATACCAAGCACCTGCCTCCCAAACGCGGCCAAGTTTTTCAGCCGTCTGCGCGATCTGCTCAACCGCCTTAAAATTAGTTGGGTTCTCCTTAAAGGTCAGAATGGAATCCTCAAAATCTGCTAGTAATGCCGCCCGCGCGCCAAATTCGTCAGCCTTTTCCGTCTGCCCTAAGGCACGCAGTTCTTTGGAGATCTGCAAGTTCGCGAGTTTGTGATTGGGATTGATCCGCAGCGCTTCCCAAAAACATCGCGCTGCCGCCTCGCCCTGGTCACGGCGCTGCGCCATCCGACCGCGGACAACCCAAATCCTAGGATTAACATCGACTTCTGGCGGTAAATCTTCATTCCACTTAACCAAGGCTGGCTGATCGTCAAGCTCTAAGAGGATGCGTCCTAATAAAGCCTGGGCATCACTATGAGTAGGGATGCTATAAAGCGCGTCACGAATCAGTTCCTCGGCCTTGCGCAAATCGCCTTGGCTATTGAAATACTTTTGATATTCCAAAAACGCCAACCCCATCTTCGGATAGGGATCTTTGGGTTCTTCTTCGGAAAAGGCGATTAACTCAGGCTCACGCGTGGCCAAAATGGCATCATGCAGCCCCATCCACATCAGGCGATCTGGTGCCATCCGATCCCCGCGACCAATGAGCATGCCGAAAAGCCAGGGCTGTGCTTCCCAACGACGCCCTTGGAGAATCATAATATCCACCAAGCGGTCGACAACGGTTGGCTCACCTGGGACAAGACGCAGTACCATCTTGTAGGTATTTTCCGCCGCCGTGATTTTTTTCAATGCATCAAATTCCAACATAGCGGCCTGATTCAAGGCAAACGCGCGGGCCTGCTCTCCTTCGGGGACTCGCTTAAAGAAAGAAACTGCGTTCTCAAAATTTCCCAGGAATGATGAGGCCTGCGCTGCCAGTATCAAAGCGGATCCGGAAACAGGATCCTGCGCCAAAACCTCTTCCGCCAGTTGCAGCGTCCCCTCGTAATCCTGAGACTTGAGGGCTTCGTTCGCCTGGACAATCTTTTGCTTCAGAGGGGAAAGGTCCTCAAAAGAAGTCACCTCTTCCGGATTATCCGTCGATTCAGCACCTGTATCAGGTTGCTTTAGAATACTCCAAACAACCACTAAGCCAACGATAACAATTGCCCCTGCCACGAGGTGTCTTTGATTCATTTCTGGGACTCAAAATTTGCGTAAAGGTCGATGAGATAAGCTGTAACGACAAAGCATATCATTGAATATAAAGACAGCGTCCAAGTCGAGCAACATCGACCGTGCGGAGAGCGGGCTCTTCGCTCACGCGCGACATCGTTAGAAAAGACTGCCAAATTGCCCAAAACCTCATTCCGCCCACTTAATTGAATCCGGAATCGTTCGCGTGGCTGACAAATACACCTCGATTTGGAGTCAAAACTGACGGCTGCCCCACTGCGTTTTCTCGATCTTAAACCACGATGTTCGCTAAGATTTAAACCCGACAAGAGAATTCGGGACCGTGACAAAACGCAAGGTTTAAGGCCAGGAAAGACCTAAGTGAAGCCTTGAACGACCCGCCGGACGGTAATATCGGTGATAAGGCCGGTGGTAATGGTAAGACCGAGGAAAAGGACTACCCCAGTGGTGCTCCTCTACAATGACCCTTTCCTGAGGTGCATAACTTGCCCGAGCGGCAGCGGAGTCCCCCTTCTGCATGGAGTTAATGACCGCTTCACTTACTCCTTGCTGATGCAGCGTGATCACGTCGCCTGCATCGGGTCGCTGCACAACGCCATTCGCTTTGATATGAGAAACGATGACCGGCTCGGGGACTCCCGCTTCGGTCATTGCAATGACATCTTCCATGCTTGTCGCACCGGCCAACTGGCGACCGAGACGCGCTTCAATCACCTCATTGTTGCGGGCAATCTCTTCATCAATCACATCCCCTACGGCCGCACCCGTTAATGCTCCCAGGGCACCGCCAAGTAACGCGCCAGCACCCGCATTGCCGTTGTGCTCACCGATGGCAGCTCCTGCTAAGGCACCCGTGACTGCACCAATACCCGCTCCTTGATCTGCATAGTGGGGTGATTTGCAACCCAGTTGCAACCAGACCAACATCGTCGTCAAAATTGCCACAAAAACAGCGTTCCATTGCATCGCTTCGATCCGTTCAACTAATCCAGTGCCAGAAAACCACTCGCCACCTCTCGATGGAACGAAAGTGCGCGGGAATCCTCGCAATCTCGTCATGCCACGTCAATAGAGTTCGGCTTAAGCAATTACGAGACGCCCAGGTTGGCTTGTTCAACAAGATTCACTTTTTGTATCGCAATAAGAGTGTTCACATCTTAAAAGAACACCGCCACCACCAGCTAGCAGAAGTACTAACGAGCCTGTTTCCAGTGGAAACGCTGCTCTTGATCAAACAGACTTCGAAATCCTCGCCAGCCTTTTCAGTGCGTTCATCTTCTCATTTTCACCAAGTTTGGCACGTCGGAGTGCCTCGACTAAGACGAAAATTGATTGATCGTAGGTCGAACAATCTACGGGAAAGGGCGTACCATCCTTGCCACCGTGCGCATAGGCGTAGTCCGCCCACTGCGGATCTGACACTTCCCTCTGTGGAAGATTTTGGTTTGTACAATTTGGCTCACGACGAGACACGGGTGCCTTAAAAATGATTTCAGCCAACAAAACCAAGCTACGAATCGTCGCGGGGCCAACACCACGAGTTCCCAACAAGGTCTCAAAGTCTTCAGGAGCCTCTTCATGCGCCGCCACAACAATTTTTCGCAACCGCCCCAAATCAACATCAGACGCCATAATGGGATGCCGTTCCGGAGCAAACAGGGTCGGCCCTTGGGTCACTCGCTTCATCTCGTCCATCACCCAATCGGGATTCTCTAAAATCAGGGAAGCGGTTGCCGTTCTATTGGAGTCCGCTTCTTCGGCCACCATATTCAGTAAGGACTGCTGACCCGACGCGCGTGGTGTCACACCCTCACTCAGGTTCTGTATTGCTTCATGTGGCTCGCAAACAAAATCGTCCATATCCTCACCAAGCCAATGGTATCGCCGCGCCCAGCCAGATGCCTCATCCATTCCCTGCTGGACCACACACCATTTACCATCTCGCGTAAAAAAAAAGCTGTGATGATAAACGGCGAAGCCATCTTGAACGGCCGCAGAATCAACTTTCGCACTCATCCGAGAGGCATAGACTAGTTTTTCACCACCCGCGACCGATAGGCGGTCCGCTGCTGCCCTGATCTCATCAGGAGTCTTGCGACTGGCGCGTCCCTTGCCTCCCGCAGCAATTATCCCACAAGCATCTCCGTATTTTTTTGTCGCCTCTTTAAGCGCACCACACGTGACCGTAGTCACACCGCTACTGTGCCAGTCGAACCCCAGCAAACAACCGAATGCCTGAAACCACCATGGGTCCGATAATCGGCGCAACAATTCCTCAGGGCCGAACTCCTCCACTAAGGTCATCGTCACTGCACCGGCCAAGTCCGTCATTCGCTTGAAGAGCCAAGCCGGAGCGCGGCCGCGATGCAACGGCAGTTGTGCAAGACTTCGTTTCATCCTAAAACCCGAATTATCCAGAGGTGCCGTACACATCCCGAGAGCACTATTGTAGCCTTGAACTTGTTTTTTTCGCAAAGCGTCACTAAATCCAACTCCATGAAAATCCTGGCAATCGAACCTTATTACGGTGGTAGCCACCGCGCCTTCCTCGATGGCTGGATCGCGCAAAGTCGCCATGCCTGGACGGTGGAATCGTTACCAGCCCATCACTGGAAATGGCGTATGCGGCATGCGGCAGCAACCTTTGCCGCGCGGGTTGCAAAACGCAGTCAACAAGGAGAAACGTGGGATATTTTATTCTGCAGTGACATGCTCAATCTGGCGGAATTCCTCGGACTCACCAGACGTCATCTTCACGGTTGTCCGGCAGTCAGCTACTTTCATGAAAATCAATTAACCTACCCCACCCGCGTAGACCAAGAACGCGATTTCCACTACGCAATGACCAACATTACATCTGCCGTGGTTGCGGACCAAGTTTGGTTCAACTCTGCATTCCACCAAAAAGAATTCTTAACCGCCATACCCATCTTTTTACGGCGCATGCCGGACCATCGATTACTAGACCAAACAAAAAACATTGAGTTTAAATGCCAAGTTCATCCGCCGGGAATCGCTCCAGGCTCCGCACGCGACTTACGTTCTCCAGGACCGCTGCGGATTTTGTGGGCAGCACGCTGGGAACATGACAAAAATCCAGCCGGTTTCTTTGAGGCACTCGACCTGCTCCAAAAACAAGGGAGTACGTTTCGCCTCAACGTAATTGGGGAGACTTTTCGCAACATCCCCGACGTATTCCATCAGGCCCGTATCCAATTTGCAGAACACATTGATGCCTGGGGCTATCTCGAATCGAGCGAGGATTATCTCCACGCCCTCAAATCTTCGGATGTCGTTGTTTCGACCGCCGACCATGAATTTTTCGGAATCGCCATCATCGAAGCCATTTCACACGGCGCATTCCCATTACTTCCGCAAAGATTGGCGTATCCAGAGATTCTCAACTTGAAAACCGACTTGTCTCACGACATTTTTTTCTACGACGGCACGCCCTCTGGGCTGGCAAAGCGTTTGGCAACATTCGCAGCCCAGGCCAATCATTTGCCGACACTTACAGAACTCGCAGAGCCGGCACAAAACATGGTCCAAAGGTTTTACTGGCGGGACCTCGCAGCGTCTCTGGACGATGCTATCGAGGCAGCCGCTGTTTGCCACAATACGCTCTAGACATATTGCAAGTCCTTTGATCTCCACCCAAAATGTGACAAGCAAACATTTCCAATGATGTAGGCCTAGTAAAGCAGCGGCCGGGCAACAGAAGGAAAGGAAACTGGCATGGGACACCGCAAAACATTTGTCGTCTCGGTCATCTGCCTCGCGCTTGCCGGGCCCTTGGTCGGAGCGGACGGGCCCGCACAGAATGAAACTCGCCCCCCGAATATCGTCATCATTTTTATCGACGACATGGGGTATGCAGACATCGGGCCGTTTGGAGCAACCGCATACAAAACGCCCTACCTCGACCAGATGGCGCAGGAAGGCCGCCTGTTCACAGACTTTTACGTCACCTCTGCCGTCTGCTCCGCCTCACGGGTCGGATTACTCAGCGGTTGCTACAACGCTCGCCTCGGCATTTATGGCGCGTTGGGACCTTCGAGTACTACGGGCATCCATCCCGAGGAGACATTGCTCTCCGAAATCTGTCGTCAACAGGGATATGCTACCGCCTGTTATGGCAAATGGCACCTCGGCCACCATGCCAAGTTTTTGCCATTACAGCACGGCTTTGATGATTATTTTGGGTTACCTTACTCGAATGACATGTGGCCACTTCACCCCACTGCTGGCGACCAGTTTCCAGACCTTCCTTTAATCCACAAAAATCGCATCGTTAATCCACAGGTCAGCGCAGACGACCAATGCCAACTAACGACCCAATATACGCAACACGCCGTACGATTTATTGAAAGCCATAAAGACGAACCTTTCTTCGTCTACCTGCCGCATAGCATGGTGCATGTCCCTCTGTACGTATCGGAAAAATTTTCAGGAAAAAGCGGCGTGGGCCTCTTTGGGGACGTGATGATGGAACTTGACTGGTCGGTCGGTCAGGTCCTCAATACCCTGCGCAAGCACCAGCTCGAGGAAAACACCCTGGTCATCTTTACGGCCGACAACGGTCCCTGGCTGAGCTATGGGGACCACGCTGGCTCCGCAGCTCCGCTGCGCGAAGGCAAAGGAACGATGTTTGATGGTGGCTGCCGCGAGCCGACCATTTTTTGGTGGCCAGGCACGGTACCGGGGGGAACTCGTTGCGCCGAGCCTGTAATGACCATCGACATTCTTCCCACAATCGCCAATCTGATCGGAGCCCCTTTACCCACTCGCCCCATCGATGGCAAAAACATTGGGCCCCTGCTCAAGGGAACAACGGGTGCGACAAGCCCGCATGAGGCACTCTTCTTTTATTGGCTCCGAGAGCTGCAAGCAATCCGCATGGGCAAGTGGAAACTTCACTTTCCACATCGCTACCGCACCCTCAACGGTCGTCGCGGTGGCGGGCAGGGAATTCCTGTCAAATACGACCAAGGCGCCATCGAAACCTCACTGTTTGATCTTTCCACGGACATAGCAGAAACAACCAACCTTGCCGACCAGCATCCCGACATCGTACAACGCATGGAGGCATTGGCAGATGAAATGCGAAATGAACTAGGAGATTCTCGTCTAAAAAAGGTCGGCAGCGGAATCCGTGAACCTGGCAAACTCTGATTTCAAGGTATCCCCCTCAAAGGATTTCGGCCAATCGTCAGGCCTACGTTGCCAGAACCTCCGAGGCAGCGATTTCAGCGCGTAGCGGGCAATTTTTTTTCTCTGATACATTTGACTTACTCAGGTCGCCTTCTTTCCTGCATTAATTCACCTGCTGGGCAGTGCGCAACAAACTGGGCAGTAACAACAAAAACTGACCTACGAGAAAAATAGGCCCCCATGCCAGACCCCGCCAGCCACCCTACCGCCTTAGGATTCATCACCATGGTATGCCTCGGCAGAGAGAAGGTCGCCAGGTTCGCTTTGCACTTCTTACAGCGAGGAATCCTTCCTGACAAATCCACAGCAAACGCGTATTTCGGGGGTTCGCTGAGCTGCTGCTTCCGTTCCCGCGTGGCACCATCTTTGCTGCACTTCCTCTCCGCAATTAAAAGTCCCTCATAGAACCGGCTAAAATACCTGTAGATTCTATGACTGGTCCATGACGCATGCTCCGCAGTCAGCTGCCGAAACCGCTTTTCAGTGACCCTTTAGAAAATGGTTTCGATACCGCTGGTTGCCGCGAAAAAAAGCATACCTTGGCAGCGTTGCCTCATTTCTACGCTCTACTTCTCTGCTCTGCGTCCCCCTGCTGCTGATTCAACGAATCCTAATTTTGAACGAGCTCTGCCTCGATCAGAGTAGCCGTCCAGCCCCGAATCGGTAAACTGAAATAAAGTCGCTCTGAGGCACTTCACCATTGCCAGAACTGCCGAACCATTTGTTCCTTTGGAGTCATTTCATGTCGCAAGGTCCCTTAATGTTGGTAATCCGTGATGGCTGGGGAATTAGCCTCGGTGATCCGAAAATCAAAGGCGATGCCATTGCCGCTGCTGCTACGCCCACCGTGGATACCTTGCTAGCCACCCATCCGGTCAGTCAGCTCATCTGTCACGGCGAAGCCGTCGGACTACCCGCAGGTCAGATGGGAAACTCAGAAGTCGGACACCTGAATCTCGGGGCAGGCCGAACGGTCTATCAAGAGCTGACACGCATCTCTCGAGCAATTAGCGACGAGTCGTTTTATGATGTACCGGCCTTTACCAAAATTGTAGCCAACATCAAAGAACGGGGATCACGTCTGCATTTCATTGGACTCTGTTCCGATGGAGGCGTTCACAGTCATCTCGATCACTTACTAGCATTACTGGAGCTGGCCCGCCGCGGCGGCCTCGAAAACAGTGTCGTTCATTGCCTGCTGGACGGTCGCGACACATCACCTACCGCGGGAATAAACTACATTACTCAGATTCAGGAAGTCCTTGACCAGCACGGGGGCGCTGTAATCGGCACGCTCATCGGACGTTACTATGCCATGGATCGGGACAACCGCTGGGATCGTGTGGCAGCTGCCCACGCCTGCTTGGTACATGGTCAAGGCGAGATGCGAGATGACCCGATCACCGCCATGCAAACCTGGTACGCAGATCAAAAGACAGATGAATTTATCCCGCCAACAATCATTCAACAGGACGGCCAACGCCATATCATCCGCGATGGGGACGGGATCATTTTCTTCAATTTCCGTGCCGATCGAGCACGGGAAATAACGCGTGCGCTCGTACAGGAAGACTTCGATGGTTTCGACCGTGGACCGGCACTAAACGTGGACTACGTCTGCCTGACGGAGTATGACGAACAGTTCCAACTGCCCGTTGCTTTTCCTCCGAATCGCATGACCAATCTTCTCGGAGACATCCTCTCCGCGCACGATCTCAAACAATTGCGAATTGCGGAGACGGAAAAATATCCCCATGTGACCTTCTTCTTTAACGGCGGCGAAGAAACACCTGCAGTCGGCGAGGTGCGCTGCCTCGTGCCATCTCCCCAAGTAGCAACGTACGATCTACAACCGGAAATGAGTGCACCAGAAGTCACTCGCCAATTGATCGAGCATTTGGAATCCGGGATTTTTGACGTGGTGATTATCAATTATGCAAATCCGGATATGGTGGGACACACTGGCAGCATTCCCGCGGCAACCAAAGCCGTTGAAACCATTGACGGTTGCTTGGGCCAGGTCTTGGCCAAGCTCAGCGAACTCGGAGGGCGTGCTTTGATCACGGCCGATCATGGAAATGCCGAACAGATGCTAGCAGGAGATGGGAGTCCACATACCGCACACACGACCAATCCGGTTCATTTGATTTATCACGGACCAGACAAAGATCAGATCGGCCTAGTAGACGGAAGTCTTCCCGACATCGCTCCAACCATGCTTGANCTGCTCGGATTACCCATTCCCAAGGAAATGACCGGACATTCACTACTGCAGCGCAGTCCATCCTGACCCGGCAGCAGAAACTTTGTGGAAACCTTGCAGAAACCAGTAGCCCTTGCAGTTAAAGTCCTTACATTGCAGCCGATCTCGGCTATTTCTGAGGACTTCGTGCTGCCTACCTAACGCTGTCTGGCTCTCGTGCCCGTCTTGGCACATCGCTCTAGATGTATGATCGCGGCAACGTTCCCTTAAACCTCATCGAGNGGNTCCAGAGCGTCTCCGAAACGATCCAAACGCACATCCATTTTGTCCATCATGCTGAGAAATAACCGGCACATCTGCCGGTTGGGGTTATCTAAATAATTCAGATTTTGCCCACCTTGGATCCGACCACCGCCACCACCGACCATCACAACAGGCAATTTGGTCGCGTCATGATGACCGGTCATCATACTGGAACAAAGCATCAACATGGAATTGTCCAAGGCAGTCCCATTTCCTTCATCAATCGCATCCAGCCGCCGCGCAATATAAGCCATCTGTTCAAGGAAAAACTGATTGACCTTCAACCAATCGTCCGTGTCACTGTGCGACAACAAATGGTGAATCATATAGTCCACGCCGATGTGCGGAAAACGTAAAGTCCCGTGGTCATTATTGAGTTTCAACGTACAGACGCGTGTGGTGTCCGTCTGAAATGCCAAAACTAAAATATCCGACATGATGCGCATGTGTTCCACGATATCCTGCGGATAGCCGTCTTGGGGCCGCGGAATATCTGGCTCGGTCAAAGTTGGCCGCCAACCTTGTAACTCACCGCGTTTACCGGCACGAGCAATCCTCTTTTCTACTTCTCGCACCGAGTTTAGATATTCGTCTAATTTCTGTTGATCACGACGGCTAATGTCGCGACGGAAGTCCTGGGCATCCGCCAGAATTGCATCTAGTACACTTCTGTCAGTTTGACTGGCTCCCTCTTTAAACAACTGGTCGAAAGCCAAAGCTGGATAGACTTCCAACGGTGTGGGTGTCGTGGGACTGCTCCAGGAGATGTGAGAGCTGTACAACATCGAATAGTTTTTATGAACCGATGGATTCGCCTTTTCACAACCAAGTACTAAACTAGGCAACTTGGTACGGTGGCCAATCTGCTGGGCGACCATCTGATCCACACTGGTTCCCGAACGAATCGTCCCGCCAGCAGCGAGAGGCGCTCCGGAAAGGACATTTCCCGTCTGAGAACTATGAATATTTCCCTTCAAAGCCTCTGCGTTGTAGAGCCCTTGGATAAAGACCATGCGATCGCGAAAATCGTTTAGCGGCTGTAACACCTTACCCAATTCCAGTGCCGATCCTTGTCCCTTCGCCCACCACTCGTGGCTGTGAAAGCCACAGCCCGCAAAGAGAATTGCCATGCGGGTCGGTGCTTGGCTGGATTGTTTTTGCTCCTTTTCTTCATCGCCCCAAACACGGACGGACTCCATCCAAGGAAGGGCCATGGAAACTCCCAGGCCGTGTAACATGGTACGTCGCGAAAAGTGATGATTTTGCATAAGGATTCTCCGCCGCTCGTTGTTTCGAAGGGCCGCTCTCGTCAAAATAAGTATATCGACCTCTGGGTTAAATATTCAATCGTTGGGAAGGCTACTTCCCTTCCGGGGCACTCCGGATTTCTCGAAATTGCCGACTGGCCACGATGGCTTGAACAATCACGCTAAACCGATACTCATTGGCTTGGAGTTTATTCAGTATATCGACGAGCAACGGTTCATCCGACAGTTGCAGTTCCCTCCCCAAGGAATAACCAAGCAATTTACCGCAAAATTGCCTCACGACGTCGTCCCGCCGCTCCTGCAGCAAATAGTCCCGCAGACCGGCAATTCCCTCAATCGCCAGGCCATCTTCCAGCACGGTGCGGGTATCCAC
>JAKVBY010000040.1:0-61760 GCA_022446825.1 Pirellulaceae bacterium | reverse complement strand
TCATTGCTAAACATGTCCTCAAAAAATCTTACCGACTCCTCGTACATGTCGTCGCGAAGTTCTTCAAACTCTGGGTATAGTTGTTCGTTTTTGTCATCATTCTGATCAAAGTCACGAATGTGTAGCCACTGGCAAGCAAAATGGATCGCCAACCGCCTCATCTTTTTATCTTGAAGCATGCGCTGCACCTGGTCTCGCGCGGTACCCTCAAGAGACAGTTTATTGGACTCGCCCAGTAGACGCAGCTCCTCATCCGGCAAAGAAGACCAAAGAAAGTAGCTCAGCCGACTGGCAAATTCCAACCCTGATACAGGCGCACTCACCTCAGAAGCCCCTGGACGTTCGCGTCGATAAAGAAAATGAGGCGACGTCAGAGCACGTACGAGTGTCATACGAATAGCCTGTAAATGAGCAACGTCATCTTGGCGAAACTGGTCATATAGCTGGCGCAATCCTCGCTGCTCGAAGACGGTGAGATTCCGTCGCCACGCTCGGTCGACAATCTCTAACAGCGAATCGAGATGGACAGACTCGGTGGCCACTTTTCGTTGCCGGAATTCCTCAGCTCTTGCCAGGACGGATGGTTTGAGCGCATCCCACTGGGGTACAAGATCCTGCCGATCTTGGGTGGAAAATTCGCGAATCTGTTCCAGTGCGACCACAGCCTGGAGAGGCTCTTCGGAAACAAACAGCAGTTCGTCCCACAAACGATCCAATTTGGTGGTGGCATGGGCATCCAGCATCAAACGCCGATAGAGCCTATCCTCTCGGTGAAAAAGTATCGACGTGACAACCTCATCCACCGGAACAATTCGTGTGTAACACAAAGCAGGGGGAAACAAATCACGAACTACGGACAGGGCATCTTCAACTCGCTTTTGAGTCGCCTCATCATCACCACAAAGGATAGGGCTCGCGAAAGGAATCTCCGCTCCTGGCGCACCGACGCTAACACGAATTTGGGTTGTGCCCTGTGTGCCATGCCCCACATCGAACATCCCCACCACCGTCAACTCTCGCGCGGAGGTGAGTGCCGCAGGAATCCGGATTTCCACCGTCGCCGGTGCCTGGACTACCAAATGGTCAGGGTCAATCGCATGCCCCAAGGGATGCTGTCCAAAACGCGGATCGGCTTCCACTTCGTTCACCCAGGCAGCATCGAGCGGTAAAGTCATCGCATGCAAACTTCGGTAGAGGACGCCATCGGGTGTCGTCTCGGCGCCATCACGAGGAGCCGGTCCGTTCACCAACTCAGCAATTTGCTGAGCCAGTGTGGTGCGTTCTGCTGGCAACTCCAACCAGCGCGCCAGCAGGGATCGTGGCGGCACGCTGCTCGTTTCTTTACTCTGGCTCGTTAAAGTTGACATCTCATTGCGATAAAAATGCCATATATTCTCATTACCATAACTGTCCGGGTGCGGGTTGGCTTGAGTAATATTGGGCGAATTATCCTCTGCGGCATCCCATCTCTGTTTGGATCCTCCCATTTCCGTGATGGTTAACTCAATCGCCGTCAGGTCACAGGTATGCTCACCACCTCGCGGCCCCACCAATAATGAAATCACCTCGCCTCGAGTGACTGCCACTTTTTTGGTTGGCATCTCGGCCCTGCCTCCGACCTCAGTGTCTCCTGACCATAAGGTCGTTTCCGAAGTTCCACTACGGTACTGCAAATACCACTCAACGCCATTCCCACATTCGGGGTGCGCATCGGAGACCGTTGCGTTGACTTCTACAAAACCGTCAATGGGACTTTGCCACCCAATCGCCGAGTAGAGCGTCGGAGACGGATGAACCACGAGGGAGTGCGGCTTCGCAATCCCGGGAATCCGAACTTCCTGATCTGACGAATTGGCAATGATCAAAGGCGTTGCGTCCGTTCCCCAGCCATTAATAAAATCGTACTGACTGGGAAGATCACTTCCTGTAAAATGACCCTCAATTTGAACGGGGCCCCCAATACCCACAGACAAATAGTCAAGCCACGTGCGCAAGATAAGGGGAGTGACTCGATGCTTGACGGCAATTGCCTCTAATTCAGCAGGCTTCAGATCAGTGCGGTCCATTGCCTCTGCTGCCGCAACCAGCGAAATTTCAATCTGCTCCAGAAGTTGCTGCCGCAATTTCTCCTGACGCGCGGCGATCCCCTGAAGATCTCGCACACGGAGGGTCGGTTCCCCAGCCGCAGTCAAACGCATATCACGCCACAAAACGTAATCCTGTTCACGATTCCCATCGCCAATGTCTTTTGCCTCCAGGTAAACGATGACATCCTCTCCGTCCACAGATTCTGGAAGGGGAATCCGATACTCCTGTCGGTTTTGAATCGGAACAAGGGGCTGCATCCATGATTGGGGCGCACCAGAACGTCCCATGTGCCCGACGACGTTAAATTTCCAGAGCAGCGCCTGCCACTGAGAAATCGCTGCCGCAAATTGAGGAATCTCTCCGACTTCCATTTTCCGCCACTGCTGTCGGAGGTCTTGCAGTAAAAACGAAGTATCCGACGTTTCCTCCTGCAGGTGCTCCCAGAGCATCGCCAAATAAACTGGGCTCAAACCGCGTTCTGCCGCCACTTCAGAAATACTTTTGGATCCGCTTTCGAGGGCTTCACGCTCTACAACGGTTGCCGTCATGTAAGCGATCAATGGCAAGGCGCCTCCCTGATTCGTATCGAATTGGATCCCTTGAAGATTCACTGCAGTGCCATCACTGTTACCGGTGTAGCGTGCGTAGACCTCGCGAATCGCTGTCAGCCGTTCATCGGTGAGGTCGCGACTCGAAGTTTGCTCAGAGAATCGCACACCGTCTGGAAACAAAACGAGATGATCCGCCACTTCTTTGGCAGCGTCGAGATACTTCTGTACCAGCGATGGAGACATTACCAAGGCGGCACCGGTATTGGTAAACCCTTCACCAGCGGCACCGTCAACAGGAAATTCACGCGTTGGATCAAGCGACGGAATACCGGTTAGATCCTGAATAGTGTAACCATACTCAGCATTACTAAGGCGGCGCAACACAACCGGCCCCGGATCACCAGCACTCGCTTTGGCTTCGGCTGTCAGGTGTAACTTAACCCATTGGTAGAGAGTCGCGCGTTCCATATCGTCAGGCTGAAGAGCATCTTTTGGCGGCATTTGCGCACTCTCCAACATTTCCGATACTTTCACCCAGACTTTTGGCTGTTGACGCACCCGTTCCATAGATTCAAAAGAACTTAAGTCAATTTCTGCCTCGGCCCGTTCCTGATCATGGCATTCAAAACAGAAACGTTCTAAGAGCGGCCGAATGTCGCGCGCATACGCTTCGTCGATTGATGGACCGGCGCCTCGTGCTCTATCGGCACCACCTGCGCTAACCATTGCAACCGCAGCGATCATAACCATCCATAGCCGAGCTACTAACCGTGCCACGTGCGGGTGATTCCAAGTCCTCATTCAACGCCTCACTTCCTAGGGATCAACATCTTATGGTAGAGACACCATTGTAGCACGATTTCCAGGCCCCATGATCACCTTAGAGTATTTCCCTGGAAGTGCTTTCACGCGCCGTCTACTCCACGGACAACAACGCCCCGCCTGCAGTCTAACAGGCAGCCAAGGAACCCTGTCTTTCCGTACGCAAAAAGGCCACGAGAGACGGGCACACTGCGAACCTAAACTTAAGCTGGTGGTATTCTTCCAAAACCTTCCGGCGAATCGACACGACGCATCTCATAGACACCATCTCCAAAAGCAACTCCGCGCCAGTTGGACTCCAATCCTTCTTGGTACCGCTCAAAATACCTGTGGTGCGACCCAACTCACCCTTGCCAGACCAACTCGATGCCTGTCCCTCTTCCTGAGGACAAAGGCCGTGGTCATACACGGACAACCACACAGGAGGCATGGTGCTCGAACTTTACCCTGCTCGCCCCAAAAGCGCAGTTCATACCAAGTCAAACCACTGCAGAAGGCCAGCATCGCTGACGGAAAAACCGGCCCGCCGCTGCTATCGGCATACGAACACTCCGAGCAAGTCGAACCAACATCGTCTCGTCCTGTTTACTTAGGCAAGAATTTCCTGAACAACACGACCGTGCACGTCCGTCAGCCGAAAATCTCGCCCCGCATGACGCCAAGTAAGTTGCTCGTGATCGAGTCCCATTAAATGCAAAATCGTCGCGTGTAAATCATGGACATGGACCTTATCCTTTGCGGCGTACCACCCAAATTCATCCGTAGCACCATGGATCAGTCCTCCCTTAATGCCACCGCCAGCGAGCCACATGGTGAACCCAAACGGATGGTGTTCGCGACCGTCTTTCCCTTCGGCCGTCGGTGTACGCCCGAATTCCCCGCCCCAAACCACCAAGGTGTCGTCAAGCAGACCCCGAGCTTTAAGATCAGTTAGCAGCCCGGCAATAGGCCGATCGCTAGCGGCACAATTATTTATCAACCCCTCCTTGAGACCGCTATGCTGATCCCATATTTGACAAGCAGACGCCGTAGACGAACGATTGTGGTAGAGCTGGACTACGCGAACACCCCGCTCAATAAGACGGCGTGCTAACAGGCATTGTTCACCAAAAGTCTGAGTAATGGTGTCGTCGATGCCGTAAAGTTTCTGTGTTGCACGCGACTCGTCATTAATATCAAAAGCCGCAGGTGCCGACGATTGCATCCGGAATGCTAATTCAAAAGAGGCAATCCGAGCTTCCAACTCATCGGGATTAGCAGCTCGTTCTTGATGAAATGTATTGAGTTGCGCTGCCAGATTCAGAGTCCGTCGCTGAGCCTCACGCTTTACCGACATATTTTCCAGATTAGCGATAGGCTGCTTCAGATCGGTTACACAAGTGCCTTGAAATGCCGCGGGCAAAAAACTGGAATCCCACAAAGGCGCCCCCTGGGCTGGCTGATTAGGTGCCACCACAACAAACCCAGGAAGGTTTTGATTCTCGGTGCCCAAACCGTAAAGCAACCAGGATCCCATGCTCGGCCGGGAAAACGTTTGCTCGCCGGTATTCATCTGCAAGCATGCACCATTGTGATTAATATTATCCGCCACCATCGAGCGCACGACACACAGGTCATCAACATGCCGTGCCACGTGCGGAAAGAGCTCACTTACATCAACGCCGGCATCCCCATGTTTCTTAAATCGGAAGGGAGACCGCTGAACCTTCCCAGGGGGAGTTCGCTCCAAGCTGGGCAACTTAAAGGGTGCGGGGCGTCCGTCGTACTCTGCTAACTTGGGCTTCGGATCAAACAAATCGACATGCGAGGGACCGCCCGCCATGAACAGAAAAATTAAACGCTTGGCTCGTATCCGATGGTGCGATTGGAGTGCTGAAGGTTCCGCAGCCGCGGCGCCGCGCATCGATTCCGCCAGGAGCCCCACCAAACCGAAGAAGCCTGCTCCATTGCCGCAGTGTGCCAGTGCTTGACGGCGCGAGATCATAAAAATACCTGTATTTTGAAATTCCTAAGGGTGAATCAGTTTCGGTAAATCAACTCATTCGTACACATTAAAGCATGGCAATACTGCTGCCAGGCTTGCGTCTCTGCTTGAAAAGTGCTGAGAAATTCGAGTCCGCTGTGCATTTCCCGCCTTTCGGGTGGGCGGGAATAAAGTAATTCATAAAGCCAAGTAATCCGATCTCGGGAACTCGCCGGACTGAGTGAGCGCACCCGCTCCGCAAGCGTCTCCGCGAGGGAAACGAAGTAGGGGTCATTCATTAACAAGAGCGCCTGTGGCGCCGTTGTCGACACCGTCCGTTGATGCACGAGACGATTGGGGTTCGCCGCATCTAAAACAAACGGACCGTCACGATATTCACCGCGAATCGTCATCAAATACAGGGCTCTCCGGCGACTCGAAAAATTGGTCACATTCTTTTCGGCGCGCGAGTACCCTTGCGGATAACGCGGGACAGCAGGTCCTCCAAACCGTCGGTCGAGTTGCCCAGAAAACGACAACAGTGCGTCAAGTATAGCCTCCGCTTCCAGACGCAACGACGGCATGCGTGCCAGCAAACGATTGTCGGGATCCAGCGAAGGAGATGTGAAACGTTTGGGAGATAGGCTGGTTGCCGCTTCTTGACGAAGCTCCTCTATGTCGCGCCTCCGGATAGACTGCTGATAGGCGGAAGAAGACATCATCTGGCGATGCATGGCCTTCAACGACCAACCCGATTCCACAAACCGAGCCGCCAGCCAGTCCAACAGCAGAGGATGCGTGGGGCGTTGGCCTTGCCTGCCAAAATCGCCAGGAGTTCGGACGATGCCGTCTCCGAAATGATGGAGCCAGATACGATTGACCATCACGCGCGGCGTGAGTGGATGTTTTACGTTGGTCACCCAGCGTGCCAATTCAATGCGTCCGCTCCCTTGCTGAATCGTGAAGGGTTCATCGCCGGCGAGGATCTCCGGAACACCTCGACGAACCACCTCTCCCAACCGATTGTACTGTCCTCGAATATGAACCCGGGCATCCTGAAACCCCGCGTGAACCGTCGTCGGTACACCGCCTTCTTGGGCTGCCAAGGCGAGTTGTGTCGTCTGCAATTGCTTGCGCCCTGCCTGGATGGCCTGCGACAATTTATCCCGTTGCAACTGAGATGCTTCATTCCTTAACAAGCTCGTTTGGTCCTGCAGGAAACCACCCACTACCGTCAACCAATGAGCAAATTCTACTTGCCCGCGATCCACGGGAATATCCTCTTGGTGGATCGCTGCGGTCACCAACAATTGAATTTCCTCTGCAGCTACGGTGACCTCCTCACGATCTGGCTCCCGCAGAGCAGCAAGCCACCGATCCAAGATGGTCAGTTCGTCACCAGCAATACTGTGTAAATCATGACGCCGCGACATATGAAGAAATCGCCACACTGCAGGATTGCCAGAGGCATCCGCATGTGGATTCCCTTGTTTCGGCGTCGGAATAATATCCAGTTCAGGACTCCAAATGCGATTGCGGCCACCAACTTCTTGGATGTTGAGTTGAAGATGGGTTAGATCACAAACATAATCTCGGGCCTTGGGAAGCACGATCAAACGCACGACATCTCCGACACGCACTGCAACCTCGTTCAATGCCCCATCCCCTGCCAGTAGCGCTGTGCCGCCGCGTTCGATACCTCCGGATGACAAGCACCGTGGCCGATCTCCGCGATCAAGTTCCACGACCCACTCCACTCCATTCCCACCTGTCTTATCAGCGTCACTCACTTGGCCACGAATTTGAATCTGGCCGACAAACGGACTTCGCCATGCAAGGGCAACTCCCGTGGTCGGCGTCGGATGGACGGCAATCGACCGCGGTGGAATCTCTCCAGGCACTCGGACTGGATGGTCATTCGTATTGATGTGAAATAAAGGTTGTGAGTGCGACGACTTCCAAGTAAACACGCCGGCCGCGTCGGTCTCCACTACCAACTGCGTGAGTAACTCACCTGGGTCGCGTAACCGTTCCTCAAACGCGCGCCATGCGCTAAACAAAGCGGGTTCCAGGTTCGCTTCCTGGCAAAACTCGCCTAACAGTGGAGTTGGGTCCCTTTGCTGAAACTCCCAAAGTCCCACGAGATATTTCGCTAATTGGTCAACAACACGTTCCCGAACCTTGCTACGCTCTGTTTCATCAAACTGCTGAAGTTCCAACTCCCACTGCGAAAGCTTCGCTTGCAGTTCTTGCCGCTCTTTTACAGCAGCTTTAGAAAGGAGGGGCCTTCTCATAAGCACCGCATCCGTTCCTGGAGTGGCAACTTGGGTGCTAAAGAAGATCCCCGACATACCGTAATAATCACGCGTCGAAAATGGATCGAACTTGTGATCATGACATCGTGCACAACTCAAGGAAATTCCCATAAACGTTTGAGTAACCAGATGAATCTGATCATCGATGATATCTGTGTACATCTTCTCCGCATCCGCATCACCAGAGCCCCACTCGCCAATAACCAGCATTCCGCTGGCGATCAGACCTTCAATAACATCTTCTTCCGCAGGTGAAATCGGTGCATAGTCGCCGGCAATCTGTTGCCGTACAAATTCATCGTAGCCGCGATCTCGATTCAGCGAATCGACAACCCAATCTCGGTATCTCCAAGCTTCGTTGACGTCGTACGGTTGACCGGTGTGCCGCGCGTCCCGCGAATCGCAATAGCGGACCGCATCAAGCCAATGCCTGGCCCATCGTTCTCCATGACCCGGCGAGGCCAACAAGCGATCGACCACTTGTGCAAAAGCATCCGGTGCAGGGTCTTCAAGAAAAGCGATTACTTCCTCCGGCAGCGGAGGGAGCCCAACGAGATCAAACTTCGCCCTGCGGAGTAAGGCTCGCTTACTGGCGCGCCGCGCTGGAGCAAGCCCCGCTGATTCTATTTTCGCCAACAAAAATCGATCCACAGGAGAGGAACACCACTGGGAGTCTTTCACTGCAGGAACAACCGGTGACCTTACTGGCTGAAAGGACCAAAAAGACAAATCTTCCGCAGTAACCTGATCGCCTTGAATGCGAACATTTTTGTCCGCAGCAGGCCAAGTCGCTCCCCTGCTGACCCAGTCCACAAAAACTCCGACCTCGTCTGCCGTTAAGGATTGCTCCGGAGGCATCTGCAAATCACCCTGGCGACGAATGACTTGAATGAGCAGGCTATCGTCCGGTTTTCCAGCAATGATCGCTGGGCCACTAAGACCGCCTTTACTGACGCCCGAAGGCAAATCGAGTCGCAAACCGGCTTCCGCTTTCTTCGCACCGTGGCAGGAATAACAATGCCTGGCAAGTAAGGGACGTACGGACCGCTCAAAGAACTCGACCCCATCGTCCGACCAGCTGGTCGCCGCGAACACTCCCAAGAGAAGAAGCGGAGCGGACACCCTCCGCCCCCACAAACAGACCTTCAGAAGTTTTAATTCGCTCATCTCTTTAGTTTAGCCCCCAGGGCATCCTTGGTCACCACAACACGGTATCATCTAGTATTCATTTCGTCGTTCACAGTGTGGAGGGGAATTCGGCTCGAGTTCGCATCGTGGTGGGCTTCCTGCAGGCCCCCTAAAACCCCGCTGCTTTGATTCGACGCCAGTACCTAATTTGTATTTCTCCGAAATGGCATATTTTGACATGATCCTACGGCGAGCACCTCGTGTGACTCAACCATTTCCCAGCAAAGCAACAGGCTCTGCTTACTTTACCAATCTCGTTTGTTCTAAAGAGATTCCACGTCCCCGCTACTCCATTCCAAGCAGAATTTGTGTGCTTTTCACGCCAGCCTTGTCGTTTCTTACCCTGGGTGCCTTACCCATTACAACCAGCAGTCTGTCGCCAGAGCAACCGATCATACTGGCTCCTGACCGTCGTCTCCTGGTCCACATGATTGTCGCCGACAATCCCCCCCTGCTCTATTAATTAAATTCAGGTTACGCAACATGACTCAGAAAGAAAATCGCGATTTACCCATTGAAGAGGCCACTCCGACCCTCGAAGTTCCTGTTTTCAATTGCCTTGTTCATCTCGGTCACTTGGATTCCGGCGAAGTGCGCGCTCGCGTAGCCAACCTCTCAGGGCTAGAATGTATAGCGGCAAATGAACGGGAAGTCCTCGCTCAAATCGTACCGGCCTTTAAGAATCGCATCCTCGAATTGCGGCAAGCAGGAAAAAATGTTCCTTGGATTGAAAATCCTAGCCCACTGGAGAGCGGTGAAGTGGAACGGTTGATCCCAGTTCACCTTTAGGATACCGGCAACCTCTTCGGTGAGGTACAACAACATTAGGTGATAACGAGGCCCAGACCGTCTTCTCAATAAGGTAACATTTGCATACCAGCGGCGAGTCTCCAATACTCCAACATTCGCTCCTCAACTTTCAAGAATATTAATCATGAGAATTCGCTCCTACACACTGCCTCTCTTCGGCCTGACAGCAATCCTCCTCGCGGGAAATATCCTGGCGGCCGAACAGGGACCCACGATCGATTTTTCTCGCGATATTTTGCCCATTCTTTCGGATAAATGTTTTGTCTGTCATGGCCCTGACACCCAAGATACAGAGCAATTACGACTTGACTCGTTGGCCGGCGCGACAAGTGATCGCGGGGGCTATCAGGCAATCAATCCCGAGGCCTTGGAGGAAAGTGAAATACTCGTTCGACTCCACTCAAAAGATTCTCCCATGCCTCCGCAAGATGCAGAGAAGCCTCTGACTGCAAACGAACGCGAGCTCCTCGCACGCTGGATTCACCAGGGTGGTAAATATGCAACGCATTGGGCGTTCATCCCACCCGTCAAGCACCGTCCCGCCTCGGGAACGCCGGCCCAAGACACACAAAGCACCCACAGCGAGTCCATAATCGATACCTTTGTGGCTACTCAATTGGCTGCCAAGGGAATCAACTTTGCCCCCAGCGCGGACCGTGCGACATTGGCCCGACGCGCCGCCTTTGTCCTTACCGGACTTCCCCCCGAACCAGAACAATTGGTCGGCTTCCTGCAAGACAAAACAGCCGGCGCCTATGATCGTTTAATTGAGGAGCTTTTGAATCACTCTCGTTTTGGGGAGCATCAAGCTCGCTACTGGTTAGACGCCGTTCGCTATGGGGATACGCACGGCCTGCACCTGGACAATCGCCGGGGCATCTTTCCCTATCGTGATTGGGTTGTACGTGCCTTCAACGACAATTTGCCCCTCGATCAGTTCATCACCTGGCAATTAAGCGGAGACCTGCTCCCCAATCCAACGATGGCACAACTCATCGCCACGGGGTACGTTCGCATGAATCCCAGCACGGCCGAGGGCGGTGCCATACCCGCCGAATTTCAAATGAAGAATAATTTTGATCGTGTGGAGACCCTCGGATCAGTATTTCTGGGTATGTCACTTACATGCGCTCGCTGCCATTCACACAAATACGACCCAATCTCGCAAACCGAGTACTATCGTCTGTTAGCGTTTTTCAACAGCACCGCTGAAAATTCCATGGATGGCAACGCTTACGAATATGCGCCGATCATGCACGTGCCTCAGGATCAAGCGAGTTGGACAGGCTGGATCGATCTCCAAGCGGCACGCAAATCTCTCTTGACGCAAGCAACAGACGCGATCACGGTGCCGGACAATTTCAGCGAAGCTATTGTCCAAAGATGGCACCAGAGCAGCCACGAAGATCGCCTCAAGCTCCTTGCTGAATCAGCGGGACCCTTCGTAAAGACAGACTTTCACGAGCGTGCGTTGGAAATCACGGCCAACCTGAACAGTGCTAGAAAAGCTTTTACCACGACACTCATCGCCCAAGATTTGCCCGAACCTCGAACCACTCAAGTTCTGAAACGCGGGGAATACAATTTACCCCAGGGAGATCCCTTAGAACCGGGGATCGTGCGTGTGATGGGCGAATTCCCCTCTGGCGCCTCACGTACCCGCCTGGGATTGGCACAATGGCTGACATCTCCAAACCATCCTCTGGTTGCGCGAGTCCTCGTCAATCGCATTTGGCAGCGGACTTTTGGAGATGCTCTGGTACGAACCCCGGAGGATTTTGGATTACAAGGAGAACAGCCGACGCATCCACACCTCTTGGACTGGCTCGCCGTAGAATTGAGAGAAAGTGGCTGGGACCTGAAACATTTATTGCGTCTGCTAGTTCGGAGCAGAACCTTTCGGCAATCGTCCGCCTGGCGACAAGACATCGATGACCCACAAAACCGGCTCTTGGCACGCGGGCCCCACTATCGATTGGATGCCGAAGTTCTGCGTGATGTGGGCTTATGGGCGAGTGGCCTACTCGATCCCCACATGGGAGGTGAAGGGGTCAAACCCTATCAACCCAGTGGCCTGTGGTTTGCCTTAGCGCATCCGGGAAGCAACACAAAGCAGTACGTCCAAGATGAGGGCAATCGTTTGTATCGTCGCAGCTTGTATGTTTACTGGAAACGCACCAGTCCCCACCCCATGATGACCCTCTTTGATGCACCGGATCGCGAATCGAGTTGTGTTCGTCGCTCGCGGACCAACACACCTCTACAGTCACTCGGCCTCCTTAATGAAACCCAACGTGTCGAAATGGCACGCAAACTGGCCGAGCGTCTGTTACGGCAAGTCGACCACACGACCGGACGTCTCGATCTGCTATTTACTCTCCTGGCCTGCCGCAACCCTTCTGCAACCGAACGAGCTGCCTGCGAAATGCTCCTCAAGACCATGAGTGTTCGCTTTCAAGAGTCGCCTGATGCAGCACTCGCCCTTTTGTCCCAAGGCCTCGCCCCGCGTGACGAATCTCTAGACATTGCCGAACTTGCAGCCTGGACCCAAGTCACCAATACAGTCCTTGCTAGTGACATTGCCATCTTGCTGTATTAACAGGACCACCAACATCTAGTACACCCTTAAATTTCTTCCGCCCTTACTTTTGTTACACCGTCTCCTCGCCGCATAAAACGAAAGATAGCATGCACCGTCCATTTCAAGATCACTCGCTAATGTTGACGCGACGCCAACTTTTCGGGCGTGCTGCGCTCGGACTAGGTACCGCGTCCATCGCGCACCTCATGCACGACCGTGCCAAGAGCCACGAACAGGACGCCTCGGAGGGACTGCACCATCCGGCCAAAGCGAAATCCGTGATTTACTTATTCATGAGTGGTGGTCCAAGCCACCATGATCTTTGGAGTTATAAGCCAAAAATGACCGAGATGTTCGGAAAGCAACTTCCGGAACACATCCGAGACGGCCAACGAATCACCGGCATGACGGCAAACCAGCAAAACGGCTTACCCGTTTGCCCGAGTAAATACAAATATACGCAACAGGACAATCATGACCGAGGCGTTTGGGTGAGTGAATTGCTTCCCTTCACCGCAACGGTCGCCAAAGAGCTTTGCGTTGTGCATAGTACGTTCACTGAAGCGATCAATCACGACCCAGCAATCACCTACATCCAAACCGGTAGCCAAATTCCTGGGCGGCCCAGCCTCGGCGCCTGGCTGAGCTACGGGTTGGGAACGATGAATGAAAATTTGCCGCACTATGTCGTCATGCATGCCAAGTCAAACCATGCCGAGCAAAGCCTCTTTAATCGCTTGTGGGGAACCGGCTTTCTCTCGGCGGATCATCAGGGTATTTTAATGCGTAGCCAAGGTGATCCCGTCCTCTTCCTGAGTAACCCGAGCGGCGTTTCCCAAGCAGATCGCCGTGCCCAATTGGACGCGCTTACCACCCTCAACCAAGAGCAGCATAAACAATTCGGAGATCCTGAAATCCTAGCGCGGATTCGTCAACACGAAATGGCGTACCGTATGCAAACCTCAATTCCTGAATTAATGGACTTTTCCAGTGAAACCGAAGAAACGTTCGAACTTTATGGCGAGGCGGCTAAAACTCCCGGCACCTTTGCTGCCTGCTGTCTAAACGCTCGGCGATTAGTGGAACGTGGTGTGCGAAATATTCAAATCTTCCATCGCGGATGGGATGCTCATGGTTCTTTGCCCGCGGAACACGAATCTCAATGCAAGGACGTTGATCAAGCATGTGCTGCCTTAATCAAGGATCTCAAACGTTCAGGAATGCTCGACGAAACACTGATCATTTGGGGTGGCGAATTCGGTCGCACGGCTTATTGCCAAGGGGGACTCACCAAAGAAAATTATGGTCGCGACCATCATCCCCGCTGCTTTACGACGTGGATGGCGGGGGGTGGCATCAAACCGGGAATTACCTACGGTCATACCGATGATTATGCTTACAACATTGCCGACGAGCACGGGGACCCACTATTCCCGCAACCGACGAAGGAAGAATGGACTCCCGGCACAATGCACATCCATGACCTCAACGCTACGATTTTGCATCTTTTAGGAATCGATCACAAACGACTAACCTATCGATATCAAGGTCGTGACTTCCGACTCACAGATGTCCATGGCCATATCATGCACGACCTCATTGCTTGAACTCACGTCAAGAAGTTTTACCACACCAGCTACAAACCCCACTTCCTTTCCCCTTAATTCGGACCCTTCCCAGCATGACGAAACGACTATGCCACCAGCCTTGCTTTGGACGACTCTCCCTTTTCACTCTGTTGCTTTCCTACAGTGTGGCAATAGAACACGCTGCCCTGGCTGTGCCCGCTTCCGACGCCGAAAAGTCTCAGGCTCAACGCTGGATCGCCGCCAAGTTTCAAGCCATTCCAGAAAAACTGCCGAGCCGGGCACACCTTACTTTAAATCTCCGAGGGAGATTACTCAAAAACATGGCCACCACGAAGGTCTACCACACCGAAGTGGGGTCCTTACCGCTCAAAATTGCAGACCAAACATTCCCGCGTGGCATCTACTGCCCCTCAACGGGATCCATTACGGTGCGTCTCCCCAGCCCTGGAAAAACTTTTCAGGCAATCTTCGGTATCGATAGCAATCGGGTCCAAAGTTTTTATTCCAATGCGGGCCAGGGCAGTGTTGTCGGCACGGTTGCAATCGACGGCAACGAACGGTATCGATCCCACGTCATGAAGGAAGGACTGCGCGGCGAATCAGTCAAGGTCGAACTTGACGGCGCGGAGGAATTTACGCTTACCATGACGGATGCGGGTGATGGTGTGGTTGAACGAGTCGATTTCAATCAAGCAGATTGGGCAGAAGCTCGAGTTGAGCTTCGCAACGGACAAACCGTCTGGCTAGGCGACCTACCCACGGCTCCCCTACGAACGCCTTATTCCAGTGACTTGCCGTTCTCATTTGATTACGGCGGACAGCCGGCACGCGAACTACTCGGAACCTGGAAACAGACGACATCAAAGCGAGTTATCGACAAACAGCGAACTGAACGCACCCTCCTGTGGCAAGATCCAGCAAGCGGTCTGCAAGTTCGTTGTGTCAGCATTGAGTATCAAGATTTCCCAGTGGTCGAATGGAAACTTTTTTTCAAGAACACCGGAGACAAACCCACCGCACTGATCGAAAACGTGCTCCCTCTCGACTCCCAATTTGAACGCCATAACGAAGGTGAGTTCACGCTGCACCACAGTAACGGTAGCCCGCACTCGCTGGTAAAAATGTCGGACCCAACCGATTATGCACCTCGCACCACCACACTTTCGCCTCAAGAGTCATTTGACCTGGGTTCGAAAATTGGTCTGCCGGCCAGCCACGACCTGCCGTTCTTCAACCTGGAATGGAACAACCAAGGGATCATTGTCGCCATTGGATGGCCCGGCCAATGGTCGGCCTCGTTTCAACGAAATCAGGATCGCGGCTTAACCTTACAAGCCGGACAAGAGCTCACACATTTCAAATTATTTCCCGGTGAGGAGGTACGGTCCCCATTGATAGCCATGATGTTTTGGCAAGGCTCGCATTGGCAACGTGCACAAAATTTGTGGCGTGCCTGGATGATCCAGCATAATTTGCCGCGTACCGGTGATGGTCAACTGCCCCCAGCTCACCACGCAGCTTCGAGTTCTGCTTACTACATGGAGAGTACAGGAGCTACAATTTCCAATCAAAAAATGTTTATCGACCGATACCGGGAAGAAAACATCAAACCGGACTATTGGTGGATCGATGCGGGCTGGTATGACTACGAGGACTATTGGCTGAACGTGGGTACCTGGAGACCCAATCAAAAACGTTTTCCAGATGGACTGCATCCTATTTCTGACCATCTGCACGCGAACGACATGAAGATGATTCTTTGGTTCGCCCCTGAATGTGTGACGCGAGGGTCCCTGATTGACCGCACCCACCCTGAGTGGCTGCTTAAAGGTGGAGCCGAGTGGTGGATGGGACATGCTCTCATTCAAGGTGAATTCCCAGCCCACACCAACGATTCTGGATTGACCCTCTTCGAGGATGTGGCGGCCTTCGGCACCGGCAATCCGGACGCTACCGCCCAAGGACGGACTCAATTGGCCGATGGCGAATGGCATCTGGTCACGGCCACTCGTTTCGTTGATCGCGAAGCAGACCGCAGCGAACTAAATCTCTACATTGACGGGCAACTCGAACGCCGTTCTTTCTCAACAAACACTCGTCCGCTGGATGCAAATATTAGCTGGGGAGTCGGTCGACAGCATCAAACTCGTGGGATTGTAGGCGACATTGATGATGTGCGCATTTACGACACGGCATTAAACGCCCAACAAGTTGCTGCAGTTTACGCAAGAAACGATACACTGGCGCCATTCGCACATTATCCGTTCGACGGCCACACCTTGGACGTTGTGGGCAAGCATCACGGCGAGCATATTGGCAGCGGGGAATATCAGTATATCGTCGGGTCAACCCAGGCGCCTAAGGATCAGGCCCTACGATTCAACAATGATTATGGTGTGGAAATCCCCAATCATGTACCCAACGACTTCACGCTCTCTTGCTGGGTTCGCATGGAATCTCCCCAAGCGCCCCCTTACGGGCGAGGTGATTTTCGACTCCTCAACCTCAGTGAACCCGACTGTGTCGCATGGCTCGTTGACCACATCGATGAGCAGATCGAAAAACAAGGCGTCGACCTTTATCGACATGACGGCATGCCCCCCCTGAGCTATTGGCGTGCTAACGATCTACCCGACCGCCAAGGCATCACGGAGATGAAACACGTGGCAGGCTTACTACATTTTTGGGATGAGTTAAAACGACGCCATCCGATGCTAAGAATTGACATCTGTTCCGGTGGTGGTAGTCGCAACGAACTGGAGACGCTCCGCCGCGCCGTGCCACTTTGGCGTAGCGACTATGCTTACGAAACAACCGGAATGCAAACTCTGACTTATGGCATGTTGCCCTGGATTCCCTATTTCGGCACTGCCATCAATGCTACTGATTCTTACACCTTCCTCAGCCAATTGGCTCCGGCCAATGTGACAAGTTGGGACGTACGAAGACGTGACTTTGATTATGACTTCTGTCGGCGGATGCTGAAAATACGCAGCGCCGTGACTGATTTTTACTATGCCGATTTTTACCCGCTGACAAGTTACCGAACCGAGAACGACGTCTGGATGGCCTGGCAGTTCCATGACCCTGAATCCGAAACGGGGATCGTGCAAGCTTTTCGACGTCCACAAAGCCCTGCCAATTCGCTCCAGCTGCGACTGCAGGAGATTCAGCACGACAAACGGTACCAGTTCAGCAATTTAATGGACGACACTTCGTTTATTTTGGACGGCAAGGAAATCCAAACAAATGGGCTGCCCGTAACCTTAAACCAACGGCGCACAGCAACCCTCCTGCATTACCAAGTCGTTCCCTAAGCCAACCCGCGACCTAAATCATGTTTGCTAGTACATCGGTGTACTGCAACGCCGGACTGCCCAGCCAACAACAACACATCCCCACAGGCATGGGCATGGGCATGGGCATTTCCGCTTGGGGCCAATGGCTACGCCATCATCGTCAGGGCCCACAAACAGATTTCGACGAAACACTTAACCATCGTCTGCAGGTCCTGTGTCGTTGCGCGACATCCAACTCATGAAAATACAACCACATAAAGACAAACCTGCCGAAACCATAAAGAGCCCCGGCCCCATACCCAGTCCTGGCACGTTCCAGGCACCAAGGGAAAACGTTGCCCCATAGACCCACACCCCCATGATCGGTGCCAACAAACCACGAATTCCGGTGAGTCCTACGTGGATACTATTATACAGCGGAACGTTTTCTTGCTTGGCAAAATACAGACTTCCTGTCAACCAATTGATCGCCCCGCCACCATTGGCAATGGCGTGGATAATCGCGCCGATCACAAACGGCCATATTTGCCTGGAGACACCTCCGTAAAAATGGAAGGTATACCCAATCGCTTGAATCACATTAAACACAGCCCGCCCCGTCATGGGATTGACACGATCAAGGTAGCGGCCCCAGACGGGTGCTGAAATGGACATGATCAGGGGCGGCAAGACGGCCACAATCCAAAAGATACTGCGGTCACTAGCTTGAATGTCTTCCTTTAACGACTCCGCGATATACGCGTGTGACATATGATTTCCGAAACCGGCAAACCAAAATCCTATCTGGTACAGCACAAACCGCCGATGAGCCACAAAAACTTTGAGCCCTCGAACAAATGCTCGGTGCGGTAACACTGCCTTGCTTTCCCCAAATTCGTTCTTACGGCGGACCGGAATTCGCGCATAAAATATCGCGGAAATCGCAAGAGCTGCTCCGGTCGCCCAATACGCCCAAAAATATCGTTCTGGCTTCCAAAGAAACCAGAATGTACCAAGAACGGTGGCCACGAGACCTGAAATATTAGCAATCGCCTTCACCCAACCGACAGCCGCTCCACGATGCGTCGGTGGATACAGCACGCGAAACATGTTCATCTCAGCAACGCGAGGAAAGACCTGGATCACAAACGCGATCCCAACAAACAAAGCAAAGAAAGTAGCCCCATGTAGGAAACCAATACTCAAAAGTAGCATTGCCAAGACAACACTCGGCCAAATCACAAGCCACCGCATTGCTACTTTGCTGCCCACGTAACCGACTAACGGGCTCAACAAACAACTGCCGCCATACATCGCAGCGACAAACATCAGATGTTCTTTTGAACCAGCTGGGGAGAAAATTTGGTCGCTTTTCAGCGCGGCCAAAGAAAGCCCAAACAAGCCTATGAAGGCGCCTGCTCCCACATTGTAGAATGTCTCATAAAAAAGCGTCGGACGGCACTCCGCAGGAACACGGTTCAACGCCGCATGAAACGGTGGAACAAGCCGCGTCCACGTCGAAAGAGAAGATTTTTCGGGTGACGATGGATGACCGGGCATAGGGACCAACAGAAAAACGAAATGATTGTCAGCTTATCGACTTGCACGTCGACTGGCGTATCGCAAATATGATCTTTACTTCGAGCCAATTCAAAATCATGCGAAAACTCGCCGCACATCCGCAAAGGCCATTGAATTCTCTCACACAAAATTCTTTCAGATATTATTGATCAACCCCTATTCTATCCCAACAAAGCAAAATCGCCGATGCCACTCGTGACGCGAGTCCTCACACCACACGACCTTCCCTCCATTCGTGAATCGCCACGACGAGCCGTTCAATGGCCTCAAAGTACTCCTGCTGATTCCATGCCATGATCGAATTGTGGTCGCCTTGAACAAAACGCAAGAGCCGCTTGCAGCTGGCACCTACCCACTGATAATTGCGCTCGGCGTGCGAGACATCCACCATCTGGTCCCCCTCGGTATGCATGATTAAAGTTGGGCCCCGATAATTGGAAAGTTTTTTCTGATGGTCAAAGAAACAGTTTGCTGCCGTGCGCACTTCATCTGGCGTACATCCCAGTGTATTTACATCAGCATAGGCAAGAAAACGCTCGGCGGGATCAGCAATGCCGCTCTCAAGTATCAACCCAGCTACATTTGGCTGTCGTTGCACCAGCTCGATTGCATACAAAGATCCAATCGATCTCCCGAACACAATTGCCTTTTCAGCTACGATTCCAAGCGATTCCAGAACGGTTTGTCCATCACCTAGCATAGAAACCAGTTGAGCTTTTCCCGTCGACCCACCGTATCCTCGATATTCTACAAAAAGTGAATTGAGATTTAGACGAGCGAATGCATCTGCCATTTCGGGAACATAGTCTGCAATGGCTTCGCCATTCCCATGAAAATGCACCAATGTCAGCCAGTCGGTTTGCACAATGCGGCGATAACATGCCAGTTCGATCTCATCTATTCCTACGATACAGGGGTCCGCGACAGTTCGCGGCTGCGGAAATAAATAGACGCCACTAATGGCAGCTGAATCGAGCAATCTGGCAGCATCCTGTTTCATCTCACACCCTTTCTCTCAACTCAAAGAGTCGTTTCCGCGAACAAGCAGATTAGATTAATATGCGCCACTTGGCGATCCGGCTTGCCCGCGCTGGATTCTCTCCTCCTTAAATGTCCGCAGATTCTAATCGCAATCTCCTCAGGACTTCTCGCAATGCCGCGTCTCATCATACCAATCAAAACAACCATCCTTCACCGACCTTCCCTGCCTCATAAGCTTGCGACAACGGTCCTCGCCTGGGTACATATCTGCTTGTTACTCTCTCCGGTCACCCAAGTAATCTCTGCTGACATTTACGTAAGCCCAACGGGCGACGATTCTCAGAGCGGCACCTTCGACGCCCCCATTAAGACTCTCCAGACAGCCATCGCCCTCGTGCATAGTCGCCACGATAGACCTCGGAAAATCATCTTACGCGGCGGCATTTACTACCTTCACCAACCACTTGTTTTGACACCTCACGAAAGTGGCACCCAGCAGCGTCCCCTGGTAATTACCAGTCATGGAACCGAAAGAGTGCGGCTCAGCGGCGCCCAGCCACTGACTTTGCGATGGCAGCCGTGGCGAGACGGCATTTTCCGCGCCGCGCTCCAAGCAGACATCGCAATCGACCAATTGTTTGTTGATTCTTCGCGTCAGCCGCTGGCGCGATATCCAAACTTTGATCCGCACGCCAGGTACTTTAACGGCTTCGCTCACGATGCTTTTTCGCCAGCGAGAGTCTCCCGATGGAATTCTCCACGTGGAGGATTGATCCATGGCATGCACCGACATCATTGGGGAGATTTCCATTTCCTGATTACCGGAAAAGCCAACGATGGCACTTTACACCGCATTGGTGGCTGGCAAAACAATCGACCCGATGTCATGCACGACGAGCACCGCTTCGTGGAAAACATCTTCGAAGAACTTGACGCGCCTGGAGAATGGTTTCATGACAAACACAACAAACTCCTCTACTTCTACCCCCCACCACAAATTGACCTCTCAACAGCGCTTATAGAAGCCGTGCAACTACCGCACCTAGTGGAATTTCGCGGGACGGAATCACAACCCATAAAACACATCATCTTGAAGGGCCTGGAACTAACCCACACTTCGCGCACTTTCATGCAAAACAGTGAGCCTTTACTCCGCAGTGATTGGACAACTTATCGCGGCGGCGCCATTTTGATTACAGGTGGAGAAGATATCACGATCTCCGAGGTCCATCTGAATCATGTGGGTGGCAATGGAATATTTATTAGTCGATACAACCGCCGCATTCACATTCGCAAGTGCTACATCGACAGCGCGGGCGCCAGTTCCATTTCGTTTGTTGGTGACCCTGGAGCAGTGCGTTCGCCACTCTTCCAATACGATCAATACAACGATTACTCGCAGGCATCAACACTCCGCGGCCCCCGCAACAATAATTACCCGGCCGAATGTCTCGTCGAGAACAACCTCCTGGTTCGCAATGGGCGTTTTGAGAAACAAACCGCTGGGGTAAATATTTCGATGGCTGCTAAAATTCAGATTCGGCACAATACCATCTATGAGGTTCCACGTGCTGGAATCAACATTTGCGATGGCACCTGGGGAGGCCACATCATTGAATTTAATGATGTATTTGACACCGTTAAAGAAACCGGCGATCACGGCTCGTTTAATGCGTGGGGACGTGATCGTTTTTACTCAGGGAATACCACTAAGGTAGATGCTTGGGTTGCCGAACATCCGGACTGGCCCTTACTGGACGCAATCCATACGACGGTCATCCGCAACAATCGTTTTCGTTGTGATTACGGTTGGGACATCGACCTCGACGACGGCTGTTCCAATTATGAAATCTACAACAACCTGTGCCTCAGCGGTGGAATCAAAAATCGTGAAGGATTTTACCGGACTGTCCGCAACAATGTGATGGTCAACAATACCTTCCATCCTCACGTCTGGTATGCCGACAGCCATGACACTTTCACTAACAACATTATCTTTGCGGACTACCTTCCATCTGGCATGAAGCACTGGGGGCAACAATACGACTTCAATTTTTTACATTCCCCCAAAGAAAAAGGAAAAGCAACATCATTAAAAGAAATCAGTGGGCAAGATAATAGCTCTCTCAAGGGAAATGCTATGTTTGTCAACTCGGCCCGAGGCGATTATCGCGTCGCGCCCAATTCGCCTGCATTGAAACTAGGGTTTCGCAATTTCCCCATGGACCACTTTGGCGTCGTGGATCCGCACCTAAAAAGCATATCCGACACTCCGATCCTTCCAGAGTCCACGCTCGGCCGCGTGCTGGTCAACTACGGCTGGGGCCAAGATGCGACGCGACGAAACACGCCGATTTCCTGGCAAGGTGCCACCATCAAAAACCTTAATGGTGTTGGAGAACTTTCCGTCACCGGCACGTCAAAGGCCACCGGTGTTTACTTTGTTACCGTCCCCACCGACTCACCATGTTATGCGTTAGGCTTAAGGGAAAGGGATGTCATCTTCGACTGGAACAGCCAGTCCGTACACGAATTGAGTGATTTTCTGAAATGGGATAAGGAGTTTTCTAAGTATCCCAGCTCCCTTCTGAGGATCCGGAGAAACCAGCAAGACCAAAAACTGACAATCAGGCGTCCTGCCGCTGATTGAGCGGGGCCCATCCGCATTCCGGCTGCGCGTCAGGCAATCTTACCCGCTCGACCGTTCTTGCAGCTGGGAGGGTTTCTTGTGACCATATCATCCCAGTCGATCATTAAGCCCTTTGCCGCAAGGTACGGAAAACCAGTATTTTCTGCCTTTTGAGTTCGCCGCTCAATACCTCACGTAACACTGAGCCATGCGCGACTCCCAACAGTTCCGGAACAATCACCGTTAAAGACGATTTGCAACTTTTCATAGAGAAACCTTTTGCGCATTCCCAAAGAAATCCGTATAGAAAAGCACTTCGGCCGTTTACATTACGCATCCAGGCGTTCTTGCTACCTCTGGCAATCCCCCGACGGGGTGTCACCTCCCCGCAACCCCAAATATTAAAGCATGCGGAGAACAGAAATTTCCATCAGATCTTCGCGATTTCGTCCTGACTTTTGGTTTTCAATCCTGGCGGCAGACAACACAAGCCAGTAGAATTCACGCACGCGCCGCAACGTTCCCAATCAAATCCCTTACATCGAAGTTTTCGAGGACTTGTCCCATGTTAAAATCTATTGCACCTTCTCGTCGTGATTTTTTCAATACTACGGCAGCGGCTGCAAGCTGCGGCATCTTCCTCCCGCATTTGACTGCAGCAGAAACACCCAGCTTGCGTGGGCGTTTATTGAAAACGTTAAAAATCGGCATGGTTAACCTTTCAGGTAACCTGACGGACAAGTTCAAGGCCGCCAAGGCGGCCGGTTTTGCGGGTATTGAAATGGACTCTCCTGGGATGGATGTTGCCGAAACAAAAAAAGCGATCTCCGCGGCAAACCTCCCCGTAGACGGCACGGTCTGCTCAACCCATTGGGGCGTGCGTCACACCAGCCCCGACGCGGAAACACGGGCGCAAGCCTTAAAGGATTTAAAAACGGCAATTCGTGACACACACGCTGTCGGTGGTCATACGGCCTTACTTGTCGTAGGCCATGGAAATGACGGAACCGAAAAGGAGGTCTGGGACAGATCGATTGACAACATCGCGCGTGCGATTCCCCTAGCGGCGCAGTTAGGCATCGTAATTGCGATTGAAAATGTCTGGAACCACTTCCATTACGACCATGCTGGTGGCAACGACCAGACCAGCGACAAGTTTGCAGAATTCGTAGACGAATTGGCGTCACCCTGGGTTGGCATGCAATTCGACATTGGCAACCACTGGAAATACGGCAGCACCGGAGACTGGATTCGGGCCCTAGGAAAACGCATTGTCAAACTTGACGCCAAAGGATTCTCGCGCAAACAAGATGCCTTCACGAAAATCGGCGAAGGAGATCTTGACTGGCAAGACGTTACTCAGGCGCTACTAGAGATTAACTTTACGGGGTGGTGCGCAGCCGAGGTAGGTGGGGGCGGGCCAGAGCGATTACGGGAAATATCCGAGAACATGGATCGCGTCTTCGCGCTCACCGCGTAAGCTGACGGGATTGGCACGCGAGCGATGCCCTAAGGATCTTTCCTTTCAGCAGCTAAATTCCGAGCCCAAATTTTCGTCTAGACAACCACCAACAAACGCTTAGCTAATCATCGCCAAGCTGCTTGTGAGCCCCGTCACAAAGCGGTGCGTTGCCGGTCATCTTACACATACAAAAATAGCATGTTTTCGACTCCTCGGCTTTAAACTTTTGAGGAGTCATGCCCGTGCCTCGATGTTTACCATCACAAAACGGCTGTTTTTCTGACAACCCACACGAACACCAGGCATAGTTTTTTCCTGCTTCGACATCAACATCAACCGGACTACGTCCGCCAACTTTCGGGAGGTCCATTTTTTTGCCTCGAGTTCTTTGGGAAGGCTGTGGTTTGCCGGCAAACCACCTGCCTTGGAGTGGTGCAATCGCGGCAGTCTCGGAGTATAACAGGTTCCCTCCAGTCGGTCAGGCAACCGCCTCGGCAGGAACATCCCTCATCTCGGAATGGGAACCCGTAAAAACAAATTCGCCATCAATAAAATCGACGGCAACGCGTCCTCCTGCAGTGACTTCACCGCGGAGGATCTTTGTGGCGAGCGAATTTTGAACCTTCTGTTGAATTACTCGCTTTAAAGGACGTGCACCAAAAAGCGGATCAAATCCCTCCGCAGCAATCGCCTGAATGGCCGCGTCGGAAACAGCCATCGTGATCTCCTGCTGCCCTAGCTGGTAGTCTAGTTTCTCAATCTGCAACGCAACGATCTTGCGAATTTCATCGCGCCCAAGCGGACGAAAAACAATTGTTTCATCAATACGGTTGAGAAATTCTGGCAGAAACTTCATATGGAGTGACTCATTCACCGCGGTTTCCATTGCCTCTTGCGTACCACCACCTTCCCATATTTGCTGAATTATTTGGCTACCAACATTACTCGTCATGACGATGATTGTGTTGGTAAAGTTCACCGTATTCCCGTGATTGTCGGTGAGTCGCCCATCATCGAGGACCTGGAGTAAAATATTAAACACGTCCGGATGTGCCTTCTCCATCTCATCCAGCAAAATCACCGCATAAGGCCGACGCCGCACCGCCTCGGTCAGCTTGCCCCCCTCTTCATAACCTACATATCCAGGAGGCGCACCGATCAGTCTCGATACCGTGTGTTTTTCCATGAATTCGCTCATATCAAGACGTACCATCGCATCTTCATCGTCAAACATTACTTCAGCCAACGCCTTACATAATTCAGTCTTCCCCACCCCGGTTGGCCCGAGGAACAAAAACGACCCAATCGGACGATGCGGGTCTTGCAGTCCACTTCGGCTGCGACGTACCGCATTGGAAACGGCTTCAACAGCTTCATTTTGCCCCACTACGCGTTGATGCAACCGTTCCTCCATCACCAACAATTTCGCTTTTTCAACTTCCAACATGCGGCTCACAGGAATGCCGGTCCAAAGGCTGACAACTTCCGCAATTTCGTCTTCCGTCACTTCCTGACGGAGCAAGCGTCTAACGGGTTTTACGTCACCCGTATCGGATTTCTCATCTTCTTCGGTGTTCATGCGTTCCTGCAAATGCCGACGTTTCACATCGAATTCATACAGACGCTGATACTCCTGTTCACTGACCGGTTCTCCAACCGACTGTTTTTCCGTAATCATCGCATCCAACGCGGAAAAATCTTGGTCGATTTTCTCGACCTCTTGTCGGACTTTCTGCCCATCCCCCAGACCCAGTTTCTCCGCCTCCCACTGCTCTCTTAAATCTTTCAGATCTCGCTTCAAGTCGCTCATCTCCGCTTCAACATCGTCAAGTCGCTGTTGNGCGGTCTCCTCTGTCTCCTCAGAAAGTTGCCTTTGTGCGAGTTCCAATTGTCGCAAACGCCGTTGAACCTCATCAATTTCTGCTGGCACGCTTTCAAGTTCCATCGCCAAACGACTCGCCGCTTCATCGACTAAATCAATTGCCTTGTCCGGCAGAAATCGATCGGTGATATATCGAACTGATAAGCGTGCCGCTGAGACCAAGGCAGAATCCTTGATTTTGACACCATGATGCGCCTCGTAGCGAGATTTCAAACCACGGAGAATTGAGATCGCGTCTTCNGTAGAAGGCTCTCCCACGTACACTTGCTGNAAACGCCTCTCTAACGCNTTGTCTTTTTCAATAGATTGTCGATATTCGTCGAGTGTGGTTGCGCCAATACAACGCAGCTCGCCACGCGCTAAGGCAGGCTTCATTAATTGAGCTGCATCCGAGGCACCCTCTGCCGCACCGGCACCGACTACGGTATGCAGTTCATCGACAAAAAGCACAACATTGCCGCAGGCGTCTTCAATTTCACGTAACACTGCTTTCAAACGTTCTTCAAACTCACCTCGAAACTTCGTACCGGCAACCAAAGCGCCCATATCGAGTGCGATAACACGTTTATTCTTCAGGCTCTCAGGCACATCGCCTTGCACAATACGCAGAGCTAGGCCTTCCGCAATCGCCGTCTTGCCCACACCTGGCTCACCGATTAACACCGGATTGTTCTTTGTCCGGCGTGACAACACTTGAATAACACGACGAATCTCCTGATCCCGACCTATCACGGGATCTAACTTTCCCGCATTCGCTTTCTCGACCAAATCAATGCCATATAACTTCAATGCCTGGAAGGTTCCTTCGGGATTCTGCCCGGCAATTCGCGAACTACCCCGCAATTCCTGAGTGGTCGCGCGCACGTCTGACTCAAGGATGCCATGCAATTTCAACAGACGTTTTGCTTTTGATTCGACACGCGTCATGGCCAACAACAAATGCTCGGTTGATACATACTCATCCCCCATCGAGTCCGCCTCGTCTAGTGCTCGCTCGATGGTTTGCGTCAGTTCTTGCCCGGGCTGTGGAGTGGATCCACTGTTGGACTTCGGAAAACGATTTATTTCAGCGGATATCATCTCCACTAACTGCTCAAGCCTAACGTCAAGCTGCTCTAGAATTGGCCGAACAATTCCCTCGGCATCTTCAACTAAAAGACCGAGCACGTGCAAACAATCCACTTCCGCATTACCCTGCTTACTGGCAAGCGTCTGTGATTCCAACAAAGCTTCCTGTGCTTTAATAGTAAGTTTCTCAATAGAAAATGCCATTGCAGCCTCCCTCTTTCCAGAGCGCGCGATGAACGCGCACAGGGATCCTATGAAAACTGGCCTTACCGCAACCATTCGGTGAAGCGTGCCATCCGACAAATGGAATTACTGATTTCTGAATTCTCGAGGTACCGGCCTGCGTTCCATCTCAGATGGATACCTCACGCGGCCGTTACTCGTCTTTTTTGACTTCGAATTCGGCGTCGATCGCGTCGTCGTCTTTAGAGCCTTCGGAAGCTTCGGCATCCCCGGCAGTATCGCCGCCACTCTCAGCTGTCTTTTCGTATAAGACCTTACTGAAGGCTTGTGATGCTTGCTCTAATTCATCAGCAGCCGCTTTGATCGCTTGAGGGTCGTCACCTTTGGCAACCTCGCGCGTCTTTTCGATTGCTTGTTCAAGCGGTTCTTTATCCGCGTCAGATAACTTGTCCTCGTTCTCTTTAATCGTCTTCTCAATAGTAAAACAGAGATGCTCTGCTTGATTTCTAGCTTGTACCGTCTCCAATTGACGTTTATCCGACTCGGCATGCTCATCTGCATCAGACCGCATGCGATCGATTTCATCTTCCGACAGAGCCGAAGATTGCTTGATCTGCACCGAAGCCTCGACGTTGGTGCCAAGATCTTTTGCCGAGACACTCAGGATCCCGTTTTGATCAATATCAAATTTCACTTCGATCTGCGGTACACCCCGTGGAGCCCCTGGAATTCCTTCGAGGTTGAATTCATCAAGCAACCGATTGTCAGCGGCAAATTTCCTCTCCCCTTGGAACACCTTTACGGTGACCGCGGTTTGATTGTCTGCAGCAGTGCTGAAGACATTCTTCTTTTCCACAGGAATAGTTGTGTTCCGCTCAACTAAGGGCGTCATCACCCCACCTTCTGTCTCAATTCCCAGAGTCAACGGAGTCACATCGAGCAGTAAAACATCCTTGCGATCTCCTGTCAGCACACTGCCCTGGATCGCCGCACCAACGGCAACCACTTCATCAGGATTTACACCCTTGTGCGCTTCCTTGCCCAGGATCGTCTTCACCATCTCCTGAACTTTGGGGATTCGGGTCGACCCTCCAACAAGCACGATTTCATCAATGTCATTTGATGTAAACTTGGCATCCGCCATCGCCTGCTCAATGGGCTTGCGACAGCGTTCCACTAGTGCGTCGATCAACTCTTCAAACTGGGCGCGCGTAATCGTCATTTGCAGGTGCCTGGGACCCGATGCATCCGCAGTAATAAAAGGTAAATTCAGATCTGTCTGCGGAACGGAGCTCAACTCCTTTTTAGCCTTTTCACAGGCCTCTTGGAGACGTTGCAATGCCATCTGATCTTTGCGGAGATCAATGCCGTTGTCTTTATTAAACTCATCCGCAACATAATTAATTAATGCTTGATCGAAATCATCACCACCCAAATGGGTATCCCCACTCGTGCTGATCACTTCGAAAACTTTGTGTCCATCTTCGTCCTCTAGCTTTAGAACAGAAACATCAAAGGTACCCCCTCCAAGGTCAAAAACGACGATTTTTTCTGTCTTGCCTTTCTCAAGCCCATACGCCATGGCTGCGGCTGTCGGTTCATTAATAATTCGAGCAACTTCGAGCCCGGCAATTTTCCCCGCATCCTTCGTCGCCTGTCGTTGAGAGTCGTTAAAGTAGGCCGGGACCGTGATTACAGCCTTATTCACCTTGTGACCAAGATAGGATTCCGCAGCCTCTTTCAGTTTCCGCAACACTTTCGCAGACACTTCTTGCGGAGAATGTTCATCATCATCGATCTGGAGTTTGACATAATCCGTTGCCTCACCGACGATTTTATACGGGACCATCTTCTCTTCACTCTCGACTTCGCTATGGCGGCGCCCCATGAAGCGTTTGGCCGAGTAAACCGTTCGTGCTGGATTGGTAACCGCTTGACGGCGCGCGGGCTCGCCCACCAACGTTTCTCCCTTATCCGTAAACGCCACTACGGACGGCGTAAGTCGATTCCCCTCAGGATTAGGAATTACCTTGGGCTCGGTTCCTTCCATTACCGCAACTACCGAATTGGTCGTTCCCAAATCGATTCCGATAATTTTTTCGCCTTGTGCCATAACTTGGGTCCTCTCGGATCGTCGATGAGTATCACCATGCCCCAGCAGGCGTTGTTTGCTTCGCTGCCTAGCATGGTTAATAATGCAATTTACCTGCTCTCAGAAATTCCTGGCCACGCACCCGGAAGTACGATTCGGCACAAGAGCTGGGAACTACAGAACTTATAGCAAGGGCCATGCCAGCGAAGCAAAAAAAGACGCAGAATGAATCACAACCTATTGATATAAAAGGTGTTACACATATCCAAAGTAGTCCAAAAAAGAAACAAATAAGTCTATTCGACCCCTAAAACTGCCATTTTGACACCATGACATCTGGGTAGAAAACAGAGCCGCCAATTTGACAGACCCACAGTCGAGAAGCGGCTTTCACGCCCAGCCCGCCCGTTGACATATTTTTCGATCACCATTAGTAAGGACGCGGTGACGGACACTCTCCATTGCAGCCCGCGGTATAATCCATGCCTTCTAAAAGACCCGCAAACCATTTGCCCCGCGAACAGCGCGCCGCTTCTCTTGCAGAGTTGGACCAAAAGATCCTGAAATTGATCAATCAGCGTGCTAGGCTCACGCGAACCCAAACCACCTCTGCAAACCCGGGCAGCAACGCAAGTGGTACTGCCGTCATCCAGTCCACGGATTTTGACGATCTCCTGCAAGCCAACCCAGGTCCCTTACACGATCGATGCGTTCGGTCAATTTTTCGAGAACTGACCAGCGGCTGCTGCGCTTTGGTGACCGCCACTACCGTCGCGTACTTGGGCCCGCCCTACAGCTACAGCCACTTAGCTGCCCTTGAACGATTCGGCAGCAGCGCAGAACTCGTTCCCGTAAGTTCCATCGCTGCCGTCTTTGCAGAACTCGCACACCAGCATACGGATTTCGGAATCGTACCCATTGAAAATACAACAGATGGTCGCGTCGTCGACACCCTCGACATGTTCGCACGTATGCCAACCAACATCTGTGGTGAAGTCCAATTAGCCATCCACCACAACCTGCTTGGTTCGGGAAAGCGACAAGACGTGCGTGAAGTCTGCAGCAAACCCCAAGCAATATCCCAGTGCCGTGGCTGGCTCGCCAAACATTTGCCCGCAGCAAAAATCGTCGAAACGGCAAGTACCGCCGCAGCTGCAAAACGTGCAGCCAAGAAACCTTCCGTGGCTGCAATCGCCAGCAGAGAAGCTGGCGTTCAATATGGACTCAAAGTAATCGTCGGTAATATTGAAGACAACCCAAACAATGTGACTCGCTTTGCAGTCATCGGCCCTAACCCCGGCAAACGGTCCGGAAACGATAAAACTGCATTAATGTTTGAAATCGCGCATTGCCCAGGTGCACTGGCCGATGCTATGGCAGTCTTCAAACGCCGGGAATTGAACATGACTTGGATCGAATCATTTCCCATGCCTGACAGCAAAAATGAGTACTTATTCTTTGTCGAAGTCGAAGGACACTTCGAAGATGAGTATCTCAAACGGGCCTTGCTGTCTTTGGAAAAAAAGACAACCCGCCTCGAGGTACTGGGCGCGTACCGCAAGCAAAAGCCCGTCGGTTAAGAAAGAATTTCGGGCTAGCGAGATCGCGTCTCTTGGGAGACGCCCGATCGCTCCGCAGGGCGGCTTTGCTCACTTGTGCGACTCGCATTACGAGTGGCCGCCATGCCTGCCTGCGTATAAGGAACTAACTTCCAACCATCGGGCATCTTCGGTTTATGGAATGCTCGATGGAACAAATTGAGTTTCTCGGGAATCGTACTCCAATTCTGCTCGCGATCATCAAATACAAACAGCGTGCTCGTACGATTTGTCTTCGGATGGTAATTGGGCGCGAAAATACGAATTGCCTTTGGTAATATATATTTATCGATGATTACATGAACCATCCTATAACTCGCAGCATCTGACTGACTCTTGGGAAATACCTCAAGCCAATACTCCTTCCGCTCGGCCGCATCCTTAGGAGTGATCGTGTGTACCCAGTAGCGATCCAAAATCTTTTGTGCTTCGGCGCCAAACAAAAATGGCAGCGGCCCATCTACAATTCCCTTACCATGCATCTCCGGAGGCAACTCGATCTGAACTAATTCTTTTTGATGGTGACGAAACTCAAAGACACGAACTCCATCACACACCCAATGCTCTCCGTGCTCTGCCTCGTGTTTGACATACTGAGCCTTGCCTCCCGATTGTTTTCCGGGACGATAATGCGTCACTTCATCAACACGAAAAAGGCCCTTATCCGGAGCGGCATACATGATCTTACCGAAACTCTTCGTCCGCGCTGGCAAGACACCAGTCTGCGCATTGACCCCCGGGCCCAGGACCGGATTATATTCGTAACGGGTGAACCCACACCGATACCGTTCGATCTTAGCACTTTGCTTTTCCCAATGGTGCAATAGTCGCACGACAAATTCTTCGTGTTGCTTCGAAATCGGAAATCCGGGCGGCAATTTACGCTGGCCCTGCCCCGGCGTGACTGCCGTTTGTCGCGGCCCACCAAGCGGGGCTTTTTTTTGTCCCGCAGCAGTAATTTCGCCTGTGGACTTAACGCGTCCGTCACCCACTCGATTTTGGGCGTGGGCCGGTACCAAGCCTAGCAACAAGCTCGAACATCCGACAGCAACGAGAACACCGCTCACACTTAACGACTGCATACCGAGTCTTCCTTGACGATTTTGGCCCTAAAAAGCAGCATTCATTCCCTTGTAATGCTACCCTAGCGTAGAATAATCGCGGTGAGTTTAGCAGGTTCCCATCCAGTCTCCTAGTGAGATTTAACGACCGCTCTGACCTCTTCAAGGGCTATTTGCCGTCTCAATCTCTTCTGTCAAATGGGTGAAGATGGAAAAAAACTTTATACAAACTGTGTCGTCGACCGCACATTACGCTGCATCCGAATTGGTCGACCGCCTAGCACAAAGTCAACGCGAGACTCGGAATTGGACGACGGACCAGGATGAGGCGTATCGTCAAGTGTGCCACGCGTTAAATCACTGCCTTGACATACTCCGCCAAACGGGTTGTAACGGCGAATCCACTCGCCTTCCCTCCAATACCTTATGGAAGATTGCCGGCAATATCCTCTCCTCTGGTGTACTGCAACTTCATGCCCGTGAAAAACCCCGAGGCTACGCTGGCGATCATATCATGCTCTCACGAATTGCGAGCTTCTGGACATGCAATCATCCTCTGGGACAGTTTTTTGACCGTTTTTTTCAAGACCAAGCCGCCCCCATGGCTGTCCGCGATCGCTCCCATCTAATTGCAGCAAAAATCCTTGCTGCCGCTGACCGGCAAGCCACCCAGCGGCCGTCACGCGAATTTCATCTTGCCGCCATTGGCTCCGGGCCAGCCATCGAAATTGAACTTGCCCTCCGCAAATCAACAGATACAAATCAAAATGCCTGGCACATTCACCTCTTCGACATGGACCCCGCAGCACTGGCCTACGCGCATGCCCACCTGAGGCACTACATCTCCGCCGCGAACATCCATCAACATCGCGTGAATCTCTTTCGACTGCCCCAAAACCAAACGCAATCGCACGTCATACCACCGATCGACTTCTGTTACTGCGCCGGATTGTTTGATTATTTACCAACCTCTCAAGCGAGCAGTATGCTGAGCACGCTATGGAATTGCCTACGTCAAGATGGCAGCCTTTTGGTCTTCAACTTTGGACCTGTTAATCCAAGTCGCGTTTATATGGAATGGTTTGGAAACTGGTACTTGCTTTATCGCACACCCGAAGAATTACAGACACTGGCGGAGTCAGTCCCCATCCCTTCTCCCGAATATCGCGTCGGTGACCTGCAAAACAAAACCATCGTCTATCTAGAAGCGAGCGGACTCTGAGGTATCTAACCAGCGATAAAAGGGTTAGACCACCTTCCTACATAAACAAAGCGATCCACATCGAGTCGCTTGCCACGGAACGCTTGACATTTTCGAGTCATGGCTTGTCGCGCAGACCGTATTGCAACAGGACCGCTGCGTGACGACTTTGCCTTGCCAATCTCTGAAAAACAACCGATTTCACATCCCTATCTCAAACTCCCGCAACATCTCCCCCAGTAACTCAAGTGGCAACCCTACGACATTCGACTCACTTCCCTGCAGAAGATACACCCAATCCAAACCGTCCTGATACCCGAAAGCACCGGCCTTACCCTCCCACGCCCTCGATACCAGGTACTCCCTCAACTGCTCGTTCGAAATTGGCTCCATCAACAGTGTGGTAGTCGCTACACGGACCAGATGCCGATCGCCAGGACGTAACCAGAGGCAAACACCACTATGCACGGTGTGCTCGCGTCCACGCATCAATTCCAGCATTTCTCGCGCATGCTTTTCATCTCGAGGTTTACCCAAAATTCGACCAGCGCAGGCGGCCACAGTATCCCCACCGAGAACAAGCCCGGTAGTCACTCCTCCCGCTACATCACATGCTTTCTGAAAGGCCAGACGGGCCACTAATTGATCTGCAGATTCCCCCTGGATCACACCAGACTCCGCTGTATCGCTAGGTGGAACCACTGTGAACGAGAGACCAACTTCCTCCAAGAGTTGCTGCCGACGCGGCGAAGAACTCGCCAGAATCAAGGGGGGAATGGGCTGCTTCATGGCTTCCGCGACTGGCCTAGGCTCGACGAGGTGGAAAGGCGACAATCTTCAACAGGGATTTGCTCTGCATAGCATCATACCTCCTGTGCAGAACTGACGCGATTCCTGCAAGCGTCAAACGCAAGACCTGCGAACCGATTCACCCCAAAGCCAGACGGCATGCCAGAAAAACCTCTTCACATTCTCTATGAAGACAACCACCTCTTGGTGGTCAATAAACCAGCAGAATTGCCGACAATGGGAGTCCGGCAAGGAGATCCCAGTTTGGTCGTTTTGGCCAAAGCATATCTCAAACACAAATACCATAAACCGGGAAATGTATTTCTTGGTGTTGTCAGTCGCCTCGACCGCATGGTAACGGGCGCGGTGGTTCTGGCCCGCACTTCCAAAGCAGCAAGTCGTCTTTCCGAACAATTTCGCCTGGGGACAGTCAGTAAGGTTTACTGGGCAGCCATCGCAGGAACTCCGGCTTCCGACTCTGGTGTTTTTGAAGATTGGTTGCGCAAAAACGATCAGCGGCAACGCGTCGAAAGCGTTCGCATGAGCGACCCCGGCGCAAAGCAGGCCCGCTTACGTTACCAAACAATTAAACATCGGAATGGATACACCATTCTAGAAATCGACTTAATGACCGGTAGAAAACACCAGATTCGCGTCCAGCTTGCAGAGCGTTCCATGCCAATTGTCGGTGATAAAAAGTATGGCAGCCAACAGCCGTTCGCGCGAGGCATTGCGCTCCACTCGCGTGTGCTGAGCTTTGCCCACCCCGTAAGCAAAGACCGCTTGCGTTTTGAAGTGGAAACACCGGCTTCATGGACTCGCTTCCGATTGGATGAAAAGTAACGATCATCCATTCGCTCCCCCACCAAAAACGCTACTTTTAGCTGTTAGCTGACATGATTCAACGCTAGAGTGATCAAACTAGAAGAGGTATGATTTAGGCACAAACTCTATTGGCTATGTCTCCAGACTTCGTCTCCCATCCCTGGCACGGCCCGCATGGCTGCTTCAACACGAGCAATATTTCGAACTTCCATTCTGGTGAGTGGCCTACTAGACGAAAAAGGCCTCAAACTGGCAGAAGAAGCAGTGCGGTCAGAACTTTCTGACACCTCCGATACACCAGAGATACCCGCAGAAATTCTCGCGGAAAAACTGGTTGAATTGGATCTCTTAACGCCCTACCAGGTCAAACAGTTACAAGGCGGGCGCACCAAACTCGACTTAGGCCCTTACATCATTACGGATTTCATTGGTCAAGGTGGCATGGGCCAAGTATTCAAGGCAGAGCACAAAATGATGGGTCGTGTAACCGCCATCAAAGTGCTTCCACTAAACAAGGCGACGCCAGAGGCGATCAGTAGTTTTACACGTGAAATTCGCACTCAGGCACAACTCGATCACCCCAACCTCGTGCGCGCACACGATGCGGGGCACGATGGTCATGTTCACTACCTCGTAACCGAGTACGTACCCGGAACAGACCTGCGTCGCCTAGTGCGCCGTCAGGGCCCCTTGACTATCAAACAAGCAGCGAGTGTCGCGATGCAGGCAGCGCTAGGGTTGGAATACGCCCACCAGCGCGGTCTCATCCATCGTGACATCAAACCTGGTAATTTACTGGTCACACCAACGGGTCACGTGAAGGTTTCTGATCTGGGCTTGTCTGCCTTTATGAACAAGGTTGACGAGGACCCGCGCGCCGGCAAAATTGTCGGCACAGCCGATTACTTGTCACCAGAACAAATTCGCACTCCCCTCAATGTCACTGCCGTCAGTGACATTTATTCACTGGGGTGTTCGCTGTATTACGCAGTCACCGGTAAAGTCCCCTTTCCGGGAGGAACCGCTGCAGAAAAGACACGTCGTCACGTTCAGGAAACCCCCTGGCACCCGCGGCGGTTTAATCCAGATTTGAGCGAAGAATTCGTTGAAATTATTGCCGACATGATGGAGAAAGAACCAGCCAATCGCATTGCCTCCGCAGCAGAAGTAGCCGCGCGACTTGAAACATGGGCTGGTGATGTCAGCGTCGTCCCGTCCCAAGGACTGAGCAAATCTCCTTGGACACCGCCCCCCCTACCAACGGCGGACATCATGGATGAACTTGAAGAAACCAACGAAGGCCTCGACATTTCTGCCTCCGAGTCCGTCAGCCTGAGCCAAACATCGCAGGGCACCAGTTCCCTGGCTGCTTCCAACCAGGACACACACAGCCTCCGAAACACCTCTCAGCCGCCCCAACCGCCTCCCTTACCAGCCCCCCAAACAGCTTCCGAACATCGGCAAACCATGGCGGCATTTAACACCCTTGTGATCGCCCTGGCCATCGCCATACCCGCTTCCGTTTTGATCGGCGTCCTGATCGGATTCTTCGTGGCTCGGTTCATGACGTGACATTTTTCGTCAGAGCTTTCCATAAACCTGACGACCACACCATAAAACGTTGACTGTTCGCACCCTATTCCGGCGAGCGTGCTTCAGCAATCTCAGTTGTCAACGTATCTACCAAGCTGGGATCGATAAATTTATCAATCAGCGTCTCTGTCTTGGAGAAAAGCATGTCGATTTTGACCCGAGAACTTCGATCTAACTCCGCATCGCTTTGATTAATACGATTTTGTTGTTCGTTTTTCCGCGTAATTAGATCAGCTCTGGAACTCAGCTTTTTGAAATCGACCAACAATTCCTGAGCACTGTCATCGCCGTCGACATTTTTCTCCTGAATCCGCTGTCGGATTCGAGATGCCATGATCTGCCGCTGTAAAACAAGGCTCAAGACTTGCCCTTGAATCTCTCGCACATAAGTCTCGGCCTGCAAGCGTTGGCCATCATTAAAAGTTTCCGCGGTCACCAGCGGCTCCAAACCAGGAACGATTGGCACCTTGGCGAGAAACCGTTCGCCATTTTTGACAAAAATCACACGTATTGGTGAATCGTTATCAACAATTTCGACCATGCCGCGCCAGTCGGTACGTCCGAGTTTTGGCGGCACCTCCTGCTTATCCAATTCAAAAGGATCATCGGTGATCACATCTTTACTGTAAACGTCATAGCCAGCCAGTTTTTCGTGAGGCTCTTGGCGTGATTGAACCTGCAACCAAGTGGACGGTCCGGTCGGACGCACACGGATCGCATACCGCTCCATGCTTTTACTGACGCGACCACCAAAGGGGTTCGATATCCCCGTATGTACCTGAGAATTAAATACCCGTACATCACGATCGGTCGTGATCACATAAGTAAATGGTAAGACCTCGATGCCGTTCACACTCCGCGGTTCTCCGGTCCGCCGGTTGTTACGACGAATGATTACCTCAAAAACTTGGTTGGAATCGATCCTGGCGGGATTCTCAGCTTCCGGCGGGAATATCAGTTGCATCGCTCGCGGCCGCAGCGTGGCCAACTTTCCCTCTATCTCTTCAATTCTGGCCACCGGCGCAAACGCGGTCGACACCGCACGAAACGCTTCGTAAGCGATCTGCCGCACTTGAAACGTAGAACGTGTAATCGTCTTGCCTGCGTGCCGGGTCCTGCCATCAATCTCCCGCGCTTGAATCTGGTACCCATTATTTCCCACAGACACTGCCAGCATGATCAATTTGTCACTCTCATAGTGTGTTGTGCTCTGTGCGGTAATCAAAGGAATCGTCACTTTACTCAAAGAACGCAGCATCAGACCTCGAAGTTTGTCTGGCGGCGATTCAACCTGCACGTTCCATGTCGCACCAGCATGGATTTCCGCAAACTGACGCAATTCTCGCTCGAGATCACTATGAAGAGTGGGTGGCAGTTCGCCTGTTGACTCAACCACAAGCCAGATGCGAATTTGATAAGGAGAGAACTCCCAAGTTTCTTGGGCCTGTACAACCGCACAAGCCATGGACAAGAACACGCCGCAACACGCTACAACTCGAAGAGACAAACGACCGCGCCGTCCCAAACGGCGCAGAGGCTCATTCAATACCGGTTGTCGAACGTACGAACAAAGACTCCTCGTCCGTACACGACGCCCCTGGTTGTCTACTCGGTGCTTGGCACAACTTCCCATTTTTCAACGTTCTGGTAAAGATTCAACGGACTGGTTCCCACGTTATTGATACCCTTGCGGTGCGCAAAAAAGTTGACGTTTTGCCACAGAGGTATAATCGGCACCTGCGTAAAAGCCAAGCGATGTAAATCGAGCAAGTTCAAATGGACTTGACGCCAAGTGTGTGATGTCTCCAATCGGCGCAACCCTTGATCAAGATGCTGGCTAATATCTTGACCTAGATCGCCTATCCCGAGAATTCTCCGGGCATCCAAAATGGGTTCCCAAAGAGCGACTTCGGTATAAATCAAATCGCACTCGCCTGTGGGATCCACTGTTGTCCCTGGCGCAAGTTCTTTCAAAGTGCAAGCGATTTCCAGTTTTTCCAATTGCGCAGCAATGGCCTCACAGACCACTTGTGTCAATTGCCCAGGAGGATGGCCTAGTACGAGAGGTTCCAACGTCGGTACAGCTTCCTCACGACGGTTCGCAATGTCGGACAATTCCTGTTCCGTGAACATGGCTAATGTTTTAGCCAGCCGTGGGTCAAATGGACGCGGTGCAATTTTCCGATCATACGCATAAGCCAGTGGGTCATCGGGCGTAATGCCTATGGGAAAGGGGCCACTGATGACGCGCGCCCCAGGAACAGACACACCCTGCAAAATCAACTGATTGAGAATTTGTTCACGGGGAATCGCAAACGTCAATGCGGCGCGGAAAGCCGCCCGAGCAAGAAAGGGATTAGAATAATTCGGGATCAACACCTGTAATGTTGGTAACTCGTACTGCCGTACAACGACAGAATCCACATTCCGTAAGCGAATTGCATCTGGCGGGGACAAGCGGTCTAGTACGTCGATGTCACCACGCCGCAAAGCTTCAATCGCCAACTCGCGATCAACGAACAATCGCTCCACGATTTCCGATGGCCGTGTTCCCGCAGCCAATGCATAGTTATCATTGGGAACAAATGTCGTTTCAGTAGGGCTCGAGGAGGCAACCCTGTAAGGGCCAGATGGCTGAGACGGTTGCCCAGGTTCAGTCCTTTGCAAAAGAATCTGGAGCATTGACTCTGGCAAAACGTGTGGTTGATGAAAGTCAATCTGTAGACGAAAGCCGTCGTCCACTCGAATCTCCGACATCACGCCTGCCCAATAACTGAGATACGAACGGTGTTGCGGAGTTGCGAGATCACGCAGGCGTCTGGCTAAACGTGTCCCTGTTAAAGGACCGTACCCGGGAATGTCAATTCCTTTGCGCAACTGAACCGTCATTCCACGAAGATCATCGTACGAATTAGCGGCCCCATAGGGCGACAAATACTCGCCACCCGTTGGTCCTGCCCGCTCTAATTCAACCAACATTCGATGCACGAGACGCCCTGATCGGCGCGCCGCCCAATTATCTAGTGACGCGGGATCCTGATGAGTCGCGAGTTGTTGCACACCCACGACAACGCGTGAATAACGTCGGGCAACATCGCGAACCAATTCATCAGCTCCGTCGACAATTGGCCAGACCTGTAACATCTTTTTGGTTTCGACATAGGCTTCTCGCCATTGCTGATTGCGCATAAAACCTAGACCTGCGTCTCGGTGCCCCTCCGCCATCTCGACCATCCGTTGGCGATATTGCGAGACAGAGCTAACACGACCTTCGCCATAATCCCTTTCGACACGGCGCATCAACGTTTGCGCGGAGTTAAAGTCCCGTTCGCCAATGTACCGACGCAGAATAATCTCCAGGATAGAACTCAAAGCTTTCATTCCCGCTTCCGGATTAGACTTCAGTCCGTATTTGGGATTTTGCCGCAACAACTCTTCGATAAGAGCTAAAGCTTCATGAGGTTTTTCCGCTTTGACTAAGATCGCCGCATTACGATACAGGTAGACTTGAATTGACAGGTCCAAACGCCTTGTCTTTGGATAATTACGTTTCAGAAAAAAATAGTAGTCAAATGCCGCATCAAATTGCTTTAAAATTTTGGCAAAGTCCTTATCCGCCAGAGCAGTCCGCGACGTGAAGGCGTTTGCTTCTTGCAACACCATGTCCTCAAAAAACTCGATTTCTTCAACCGCTCGCCACTCAACGCGTTTCTGACCCGGCTCTGTTAAATCGCGGAAAACAATTTCATCGCGAGGATTGGGCTCTTCCGGCATAACGCGTTCGTCCCAATCGAGTGGAACAATATCAACAATCGTCCCACCAAACGCCTCCTTCAGCCGAATCCGGTCAAAGGGCTCTTGATCCATAAGACGCTCAATGGCTTGCGCTAACAACTCCTCGGCCGATATCCCCACCAAAAGGCACACAATCATTAAGCGTGCAAGCATCCAGCGCGCAGCCAGGGCCACCGCTCCACACACCCCGATCTTTATACGAACGTCATTCATCCACACACTCACTTCAACTCAGGCATATCCATGCGATGCAACGCCCCATCACTTCCCGGAAACAACAATCCTGATTCCAAGGCATGAGGACGTCCGCTTAAGGGGTGCCGCACATCCGCACGACTAACAATTTCCCCCGTTTCCATACTTATCTGCAGGACCTGGCCGGTCACCAACGGCACAACGAGCAGTTCGTTCACCAGCAAAGGAATTCCAGCCACAACATCTTCCAGAGGGGTCTGCCATAACCGCGACCCGCTTGTATCAAACGCCATTAATCCATCCAGATCTGACGCAACTAAGACCAGATCACGCACCCGCAGTGGGCCAAAATTAACTCTTCCCTCAAGTGACAATTCTTCTCTCAACGACAAGTCGTTACCATCAATGATCACCACAGTATCTGCCACGTCACTGGTAAATACGGCATAGATCGCATCTTCGAGGGCCGCCAAATGTTTGCCTATTTGCAGGTCGAAGCGTTCTTCCCGCAATAAATTTAAAGCCGGTTGCGCACCACTTTTTATCCCTACACGATAAATCCGATTGCGGCTATCGGCGATAACAAATTCCTGTCCTTCCTTAACACTGACGGGCTGGGACCATGTTAATCGCGTATCTGCCCCCAGTGGCGGGTGAAATGGCAAGGCTCGCGGCTGCCCGCTGAAATCCACCAGATGAACCTCACCATTTTCAAGTGGGAGCAACACCGCGTCCTGAAATTCTATCGGTGGGCCAGCCACTTCTCCTTCCACACCGAGGACCTGATTTGCTCGCACTATTCCAGTGGATCTAGAGGGGTCATAAACAAGTATTTGATTGGCACGTTGGGGATCGACCAAAACCGTAACACCTTCCGCCAATTCAACCGCATACTCACAGGCCAGACCACTCGCATCAACTCCACTACCCGCGATGGGATTCACCATGCCGTTTTCCACATCGCTGGCTGAAACTTGAAACACTCCACCGCTCGCTGTAATCACCGAGATGGGCTTATCCCTCTGAGTGACGGACAAATGGACGATCGGGTCACCTAACTGAGCATGCCAAAAGGACTGTTTGGGGTCGTCACCATCAATCGTCGCCACGCGGTATCCCAAGCCCCCTCGCGATCGGCTCACGTGCATCACCGCCTTACCAATCCGGTGCAATGGTTGGGTAAATGTCTGACCTCGATCTTCGATCCATTTGCGCGACAATTTAGCGGTAGTGATTTGGATCTGAAACATTTCCAAACGATCATCCGCAACCCAAAGTTGCGAACCATCGATCAAGGGAAAGCCCATTCGACTTTCATCACCCGAGGCGGCTTGCTGCGCCAACACAGAAACTGGCGTGTCCGAATTTGCATCAATTTGATAGGCATGAATACCGCGCCGGTCGGTCAGGTAGAGAATGCTATTCCTGCCAAACCGTCTCGGAGACGTTACAATATTTCCATCAAGTCGAAGCGGGTTCTGAGAAACTTGGAAATCACGCTCCTGACGGTCCACTGTGAATACATGCAATTCACAATGATCCAGCCCGATGTTTTCCGCTACAAAAAGTTGTCCCACCGCAAAGACGGGCGGCGTACGCACAGTGCCGGCCTTATGTCCTAGATAAACAACGTCCTCACACTCCAGCGATGCCAATGACAGCACGTAGATATTGGAATGTTCTGCAACTTGATATATCTGTCCCCGACTCAAATCCATGGCAGGCCCCACGTTGACACCCTGCGGCAATTGAACTTGTCGATCGGCAGTTCCAGTCTCTAAATCAAGCATCTGCAACCGCCCTGATCTAGTCACCACGGCAACATGGCCCTCAAATACAACCGGCGCCACAAACGCCTCTCCGAAAGAGACTGCCCAGCGCAACGCTCCGGTCGCACTGGCAACCCTCAAAACCTCACGCTTTCGGCCATCCACAACAATGACATCCGCGCCCGTTTGGGCCGAAACAGGCTGCGGGTCAAAGTCTGTCTCAAACCCCACAAAACGCTGCCAAAGGACCTGCCCCGTTTCCGATTCCAAACCATAGACAACCCCTGCCACAACGATGCACTCGACCTGCCCGTCCACATCCGCGATCTTTTCGCCCGCACTCGTGGAAAGCATGACTCGATGGTACCCCGGCGGCGATTCGACCGCTTCGGTGCGCACCTCCACAGCCTCAGTTATCACTTTCACCAACTGCCGGTTCCTCTTAGAAATTGTCAAACGCACTTCGCTGATGCGTTCGTTTTTCTCGAGGCTCGGGTACTCAAACAACAATTTCTTGAGGCTTAAGTTCGCTTCGTCAGTTTGGCCTTTTTCGACAAGCAAGCCCACCTCCAACACTGCCTCTTGCAGACGTGACTCACGATTGATATCGCGCTTCGCAAGGTTCAACGACTCATGAATACGCTTTAACTCCGTTTCGATTTGAGGCCGTGACGAACTGGGTATATATTCGGAGTTGTCAAGTAATTCGAGCGCCTGTTCCGTCAACGACACAAGTTCGATTTTCTTTTCCGTCTCTCGCTCTTTATCGGCCCGTTCACTGAACGTCTCGGCAATCTCCGGTAACATCGTTGTCAGTTCGGGGCGCACCTCTGCAAACGCCTCTTCTGTTTTAATCTCGGGCAAAATGGACTTCGCAGCATCAAGGCCTTTTTTTGGTTGTGCGGAACTCTGCAGAGCGATCCTCAAGCGTGCCAACCCATGCATGACCCGCGCACGACTCGCATTCGTGTCCTCCGGAAATTTCTTTAGGTAAGTTTCAAGTTTTTTGATGGCAGCGGGATAGGATTCGTTGCGGTAATCGCCTTCCGCCACGTCAAACATTTCCTTCGCGCTTCCATAGTTCAAGGAAAAATAAAGTACCGCGGCGGCAAACAACAAAACCATCAAACCAGCTCCGCCAAGGAACAGAAGTTTCGAGTCCCATTCATTTGCTCGCATTCTTTTTACGACGTGCTTACCAACTTTCTCATTTGCTGGTCGGTTCGGTTCTGCGCCTGCAGGAGCACCCAATAGCGGATCGTTGTAATCACCCTCGAACACGTCGCTGAGTGGATCATTAAAGGTCGTCTCACCGGAAGCCAGATTCCCGGTAGCCGGAAGGGGTGTCAGACCGCCGTCAGAAATGGGAGTCAAACCGGCAGGGCTAGCCGGGGAAATACTTTCCTCAACCAAACTCGGCGATGGGGGTTGTTGACCAATCGGAGTCAAACCATTCGCAGGGGCGACTGGCGCCCCCCCTGTAGCCGGATTTACGGGCGGCGCAGGAGCAGGGGGAAGCGGTGCTGGAACCTTGCCGGTTGCCGTCGTCGAAGCCTCGGGCGTCTCAGGGGGGAGTTCTAGCAAGGACAGCTCTTCACCTTCCTGATTCCCTGACGTTGTTTTCGCTTGCCGCTGCTTCGCTCGCTCTTCACGCCGTTCTTCTAGGGGCGCCGTAATCTCCGTAACCAGCTTCGTCGCCTGAAAACGTGTCAAATGCCCCTTGGTCACCAAAAGTTTTGCAATCGCTTCCGGTGCGACCTTGGTATCCATTCCGGCAACCTGTTGGCGCAATTCGGCAATGATGTCGGCCTCAAGCATGCCTCTTTTTTCAAGTTCGTTGAGAAACTGGTCGGCCAACATGCCCTTATTCCTCTCTTTGCCATTGATGCGTTGGGTTATCGCGATTCACTTATTTCTTCGGGCCAGGTTCTCCACAGCAAAGCCGTGGCCAATCAAGACAAATACGTCTTGACCATGTCAGAGCACACCCTTGATTCTCACTCAGCGACTCTACCATGCGCCAGAACCACGGGACCTCTCAGAAAGTCACCCACTTCGTTTGTCGATTCACACCTACCTAATACTCAAAATCCTCTTCGATCGTCATCAGTTGCACTTCATTGACCCCGACCAAGGCACCAGAATCAAGGGCCGTGACCACTTTTGCATGAAACGCATCAATGTGCGCTTTCACCAGCAACTTCGTAACACCACTACCGGCCCCACTGGCACGCCGCAACTGAATGATTAATTCTTGCTCACTAGGACATTCAAACTCATCTTCCGCCGTTAGTACTTGGTAAGTATTAAACTGGTCAACAATCACGGTTACCGTATCTGAATCCTCGTCTTCTTTTTCTACGACATTCGTACTCGGTTGATCAGGATTAGGCTTGGGAACTTGCAGTGACTTCTGCATGCTGAACGCGGCCGTGACCATAAAAAAAATGAGTAACAAAAATGTCACGTCCACCATGGGCGTCATGTCCAACTCTGTCTCGGCCAAAGACCTCCCACCCAACTTCACCGTGTCGTCGTCTTCCTCCATTGCGGCACTCAGAGCAGACACCTGAGCCTGAGGGGCTTCGGGCGGTGACGGAGACACTGCTACTTTGGGCGAAGCGGAATCGACAGAAGTTGTCTCTTCAAGAATCACCAACGGTGAATCCTTCGGCACCCTTTTAGTATCTAAAAGATCCATGTCGAGCATCTCTACGTCGTCCAACACCATACTGTCCGAGTCCGATGCTAACATGGGCTCAAACACAACAAGGCTGTCACACTCCGGACAGCGCACACGGTGTGTACGTAACTGTCCGGACGCGGCGCGAACAGCTTGACACTCTGGACATCGCACAAACACACTCACGAGTTAATCAATCTCCTCCACAGCGACATGAAGATATTCGACATCAACATTTGCACGACCAATGGCTTTTTCTACTCGGTCTACCTCGCCGTGCTTCAAATCGGCCGCCGCCATGATCAGAATCTCAGTTTTTTCACCTGCGTCACCCATCTGCGATTCGACGTAGTCCACGATACTTTGTTCTTGTTCATCGATATTCGATCCAGAGAACTCGCTACCATCGTCCGCGATCACCTTCACATGCTCACCCGTACCGTGTGTCAGTTTCAACACCACTGACGATTTATTAACAACTGCAAACCCGGTTCGAGCAACGGGCAAATCCACAGCGTCCTGCGGGGTCATTTTCGAGGCCACTAAAAAGAAAATAAGCAAAAGAAATGTGATATCAATCATGGGGGTGATATCCATTTCCGTGTCTTCCATCGGGCGACGTGGCATGACCGGTTCTTCGTCATCCCGTGTCTCATGCAAGGCTTCAAGGCCAGCCATGGGTCTACTCCTAGACGGACGTATTTACGGCTTCACGAAATCTTTGAAGATTTCCAGGAAACGCGTGAGACCCGCACCGACAAGGTCTTCCATCTTACGAATTCGCACCGTCACCGAATTCATCAACATGATCAGTGGAATTGCAATTGCCAAACCACACGCTGTGGTTCGCAACGCGACGTTGATATCATCGGCCAACAGTGTTGGATCAACCGACTCCTGAGTAGCTAGAGTCCTGAAGGCTCCCATCATTCCAATCACCGTCCCGAGGAGCCCCACCATGGGCGCACTTTTAATTACCGTATTGACCCAACTCAGCCGGTACTCCAGATCTGCCAGCACGTCGCGTTGAAAGCGATCCAGAATCAATTGCCTTACTTTGCTATATCCGATGCCCCGATTTTCTAATGCCAAGTGCGCTAATTGTGGCATGGCCCGCGCATCTTCCTGGCACATTTCAGAAGCTTCGTCGATTCTTTTTTGTTCGATCGTTTCCTGAAGAACCTCCAGGAATTCTCCCTGCTGTGCCTCGGATCGAAAGCGTTTTTGAGCCACGCGCATCCAGACCACGACAATGCAAAAAAGTCCCCACAAGGCCATGAAGGCTAAGACGAGGTACACCGTCATTGAAACAATCGTAAATACATCAAGTTTTGCTAACAACATCGAATGTCACTCTCGAGAAGGAAAAACAAAATGGAACGATTTAAATCCTCTGCAAAGCGGCTTCCCAGCCGACCAGGACCTTCAAGCAGAAATGCGCAGCCAAGCGTCATCAGCCGTCAAGTACGGTGGCATGTTTGAAGTGAGCCTCTTCGTTTTCTCCGATGAATATTATAACGCGTACCAGGCGATGATTTCGGCTAGATCGTGGCGTTTCGATAGATTTGATCAACAACAAAGTACTCGAAACCATCTCCACTTTCCCGCACTCCGAAGACGGTTCTACGGATCTCTTTCACATGGGTCACTCCGTTCTGACCAGCATATTGAAGCTCAATGGTTGCCAGCAAGTTTTCGGTGGCTGGGGGGTAAAACTGAAGAATCACGCGTCCTGCTGCCGAGATGCCAGCCCGTGACAGCAACGCCCGATCGGCGGCCTTAAGCGCACCCGATGTCCAACTCATGAAAAGTCGATCTTCGGCATCTCCCGGGCCAGCTCGCCTAGCTGGTTTGCCTTGGGAAAACTCTTTGGCATATTCAACATCCGCAACGCCCCCTCCCGCCGCACCGACTTCAATACGGAAGAAATCCAATTGTCGAGCATAAACTGTGAGATTATCGGCGTTGTATTGAATCTGCCATCGCTCCCAACGCGGTATGTGCGGCTCACCGTCACCGCCCGTTCCGGCAGCACGGCTATCTCCCATTCCCGTGCCTTTACTCGTCGCAGAAAAACTGGTACTCATCGAGTTTAAAGAGGCAGACTGAGAAGAAACCAAATCGGTTACAGCCTCAAGATTGGCTTCGATCTGCGGCTCCAACAGCTCTTCCATCTCTTCTAAGCCAGGTTCTTCGAGAGATCGTTCAAAGCCTTCAGCCGCTTCGCCACGACCAAAATCTTCCTCCACAATGGTGACTGGAATCGCCTGAGTGGAAAATTTGAGGACTTGCGTCAACCAGATGGCAAACATCAGCAACACAAAAAAACCCACGAAGATGATCGCCGCGACCAACAATCCGGAAACTTGGTCATAGCGGGAAACGATCATCCCTCGACGCCCCAGGGCGTTGAGATGCGGATCGGATTTCGATGACGTAGCCACAGAGAGCTCCCGGCCTACACGGCAGAATTGAATTTTTACAGCGACCACTCGAACGCTACGAGCAAGTCTAAAAAGAACAACCCTACGGCTTTAAAGAACGGCCCAACCAGACAAGATGGTTCCTGACGAGACAAGCCACCTGATACTAGCCCACCCCCTGTCGAATGTCAACCAACGAAAGACACGGAAGTCGTGTCTATGATTTAACTTGGGGACGGCCGGAGCCCCTCTTTGTTGCGAAACAGAGACCGCTGAAAAGAAACCAAGTCCAGTGTAGAATACGATACCAGCATAAGAGAGCATCCAGTGCGGTAGTCTGAAAGTTTCCTTACTCGTAGTTTTTCATTCCATATGGCTTTTCAAACTCGCTTACGAACCCAGAAACGTTGCTTCACTGCCTGCTTCTGGATTGCGTTTAACGGCTTTCTCTTTCATCAGCTTTCAGTCGTTCAGGCAGTTCATCCCCTCCCCTTGCAAGTCAAGGACTCTGAGGCGAAGAGCGCGGACGAAATGAAACCCTACACAGAATTAGTCGAGCATTCTCGGGCCAAGATCCCGCTACTGCCGATCCAGGGTGGTCGCTTCCTAATGGGAAGTGCTGCGGATGAATCGGAACGCAACCAAGACGAAGGGCCCCAGCATCAGGTATCGATTTCGCCTTTCTGGATGGGCAAGTACGAAATTACCTGGGACGTCTATGAGGTCTGGATGTCCGATCTCGACATTCTGCGTCGGTCCGTGACACAAAAACCGGCAAATCCACGCGACGAATTGGCAGCAGCCTACCAAATAAGCCAGCCGACCGAACCTTACACGGACATGTCATTTGGGATGGGTAAAAAGGGGTATCCAGCGATTTGCATGACCCAACACGCAGCACGGGTGTTCTGCAAGTGGTTGAGTGCCAAGACAGGACGGTACTATCGACTGCCAACCGAAGCCGAGTGGGAATACGCTTGCCGTGCAGGCACGACCTCGGCCTATTCGTTCGGCGACAACTCGGCAGAACTCGCTGATCATGCCTGGTTTGATGACAACAGCACCGAGGGCTACCACAAAGTCGGCAAGAAAAAGCCCAACCCCTGGGGGCTTTATGACATGCATGGTAATGTCTCCGAATGGGTACTCGACCAACACGCTCAAGATGGTTACCAGCGCCATACCAGCACCGATCCTTTGATCTCCCCTACTAAACTCTACCCGCGGGTAGTTCGAGGTGGCGGCTGGGACGATACCGCTAAGTACCTGCGTTCTGCAGCCCGCTTTTCATCTGACGAGGACTGGAAGTCACAAGACCCCCAAATTCCGCAGAGCATTTGGTATCACACCGACGCCTTGAGTGTCGGGTTTCGCATTGTCCGTCCTCTCGAAGAACCGTCAAAGGAAGAACAAGCCACCAAATGGGATCTGTCGCTTCCGCTGCAGCGGGATGAAGAATAAAATACAAAATACGAAGAAATCCTTGCTCTCTTGGTCCAAACACGGATAATTTTAGTTGCCGTTCAATCGCTGACAAAGAAACCAACTCTCATTCCAAATAAGGGAATCATTTATGGACTCCTCAAAAAGAGCTCCCTCCTCGCGACGTAATTTCCTAAAAACTACTGGCACCCTTGCCGCAGCGACGGGTGTCGCTACCACCACAGTTTCCCATGTCCATGCCGGTGCCGACAACACTATTCAAATTGCTCTTGTCGGCGCGGGTGGCCGCGGAACAGGAGCAGCCGCAAATGCCCTTTCGGTCCAAAACGGACCGGTCAAGCTGGTTGCCATCGCAGACGTTTTTGAAGACCGCCTGGCGTCTTCTTATCAAAACTTAAACAACAACCCGAGTTTCGGTCAGCAGGTTGAAGTGACCAAGGACCGCCAATTTGTCGGGTTTGATGCTTATAAGCACGCCATGGATGCGTTGCGTCCAGGCGACGTGGTCATCCTCGCCACGCCGCCCGCCTTTCGTTGGCTCCACTTCAGTTACGCCATTGAAAAAGGCCTCAATGTCTTCATGGAAAAACCTGTGACAGTGGATGGGCCTACCAGCCGCCGCATGTTTGAATTAACCGAGAAAGCAAAAGAGAAAGATCTCAAAGTCGGCGTTGGCCTCATGTGCCGTCACTGCTTGGCACGTAAAGAATTAGCCAGCAAGATTCACGACGGGGACATCGGCGATGTGCTGGCAATTCGGGCGTATCGTATGGCGGGTCCCACCGGTTCCGCAGCCGTCGGCCCAGCACCCGCTGGAACCAATGAATTGGAATGGCAAATACGCAACTTCCATGGTTTCCTTTGGGCTAGTGGAGGAGCCGTAAGTGATTTTCTGATTCACAACATTGACGAGGGATGCTGGGCTAAAGGCGATTGGCCTATTAAAGCGCAAGCGATCGGAGGACGCCACTATCGCGCTGATTGCGTCGACCAGAATTTTGATTCTTACTCGATCGAATACACCTTTGCCGACGGCACCAAGCTGTTCGTCGACGGACGAACCGTTCCCGGCTGTCACAATGACTTCGCTACTTATGTACACGGTACAAAGCATTCGGCCATCTTTTCTACCGCCGGCCACGTGCCAGCACGCAGCCGGATCTTCAAGGGCCAAAATTTCACAAAGGGAGAACAAATTTGGGCTTACAGCGATGTCCAGCCATCCGAACCAAACCCTTATCAAGTTGAATGGGATGACTTGATCAATGCAATTCGAGAAAATCAGCCTTACAACGAGGTTGAACGCGGCGTCAAAGCGAGCCTCGTTACTTCCATGGGACGTATGGCTGCCCACACAGGCCAAGTGATTACCTATGATCAGATCCTCCATGGAGAGCACGAGTTCGCTCCCGAGCTCGCCAACCTCAGTTTCGATGGTCCGGCACCCGTGATGGCCGATGATGCGGGACGTTATCCCATTCCACAACCCGGCTTGGATACTGACCAGGAATACTATACGTAGACTCATGCTCGTTAAAACAACCAAACGCCAGCCATTTCATCGTGGCTGGCGTTTTTTCTGCGCAGCTTAGCCTGTTACACGATAGCCAAGCTTGAGAAGGACTGCACGTACGCGGTCCAGATGCTGTCCTTGCAATTCAACAACCCCATCTCGTACGGTTCCACCGGCGCCGCAGGCACTCTGCAACTGCGTCAACAAATCAGCAAGATGGTTTTCTTCATCAACGAGACCGCGCACCAAAGTCACGACTTTGCCTCGCTTGCGTTTTTCTACCCCCAGAACTCCCCTTTGCTTTTCGACAGGAGTGCATGGAGGTACTTCGGCAGGACAATCGCATTCCTCCAGTAAGCGACAGCAGCGATCACAGCGTGGAGGAATGTCAAAGGGCGTACCGGCAAAAAGGCGACTCATCTCAAAGTTCACTTTCTTCAGTCACCACAGAGCTCTGCTGATCAGGTAAAACAAGGTACTTCGTCAATAAGGTTTCCAGACTGAAGCAATGTTTGGTTACACGAATTCCGTTCTCCACACGAGGATTGATGGCAACCGCATTGACCACAGGGACCAGCGAGGACAAAAAAGTTTTTGCTTCGGTGACATTACCTAGATGACACGGCGTGCCCACATCATTGGTCTCCGACAAATAAGCATCCGCTTTCGATTGCTCGGTAAAGACCGCAATGGCATTCACTGCCTGTTCTTTTGGCTCGTCATCACCGATACAAAGAAAACCCTCATCGTTCGCAATCACAGTAATGGGATAGTTCCACGGCGAGTTATCAGCAATTACATATCGTCCTAAGAGGTCCGCTACAGAAACTCGCCAGGCCGCGTCGCAACGATCCTCGACGGGCTGGGGGTCAAATACAACCCTAGTAATCGGCGACTGCAAGCTTTCTAACAACCATTTGAATTCACGCGCGTTATGCAACTGCCGTGGCACGCTCAAAATATCAAATCGGTGCATCAGTGCCAGGGCTAATTCGCCATTCGTCGTGACCACGAGTGCCTGCTCGGCTGGGGTTACCGTATCATCTACCAGGGCCGCATAACCGCCGGCATGTGGAATCAAGAAAAGGGGGTACTGCCATTCAAATTGCACGGTCGTCCTCATGGAACGAGGGAAAAAGTATTTGCGGAGATACGAAAAGTAGAGCCGTTGTCCGTTCACCCGATGTAACGCGCGACAAGCTCTTGGTGGTCGCAGTATACCATGCTTTTCTCACCGCGATTTCCTGCAGGAACCCAACCATCAACCTAACCCGAGACTAATTTCGCTTCCCTCAACAGAACCCGCACGTCGCCAAGATGACTCTGGCTTCCCCAGCCACTGTAAAACAAAACCGATATAGCGATTTACTGCAGACTGCGGCCGACGCGAAGGACAAACACCGGCTCGACGGGGGTCCAAATCATGCGAGCAGTTCTTCGACAACGCGTCCTGCCACATCGGTCAATCGAAAGTCCCGCCCCTGAAACCGATAGGTCAGCTTTAAGTGATCCAAACCCAGCTGATGTAAAACGGTTGCGTGCAAATCGTGCACGTGGACTTGATTTTCGGTTGCATAAAACCCTAATTCATCCGTCTGGCCAAGCGTTACCCCTGCTTTAAAACCACCACCAGCCACCCAGCTCGTGAAGGCGTCTATATGATGATCACGGCCGAGCATTTCTCGCGGTTCGGCCTGAGGCGTACGTCCAAATTCCCCACCCCAGATCACCAAGGTCTCATCCAGCATTCCACGAGCTTTCAGATCCTGAATCAAAGCTGCCGCAGGCTGATCTACTTCCAAGCAAATTTTATCCAGTGAGCCACCTAACTCTGTTCCTTTGTTTCCATGATGATCCCAGTCTGTGTGATAAAGCTGCACAAACCGCACCCCTTTCTCTACCAAACGACGAGCAAGCAAACAATTGTTGGCAAAACTGGGTTTGGCTGGATCAGCTCCATACTGTTCAAGCGTCTTTTGAGTTTCATCTCGAATGTCAATCAACTCCGGCGCACTCGACTGCATCCGATAGGCCATCTCATAGGAAGCGATCCTGGTCGCAATCTCCGGATCGCCCGTTTCTTCCAGACGCAAACGATTCAATTGATTCACCGCCGCAAAGAACTCACCCTGGCGTTGCAGATCAATTCCAGCCGGATTCTGCAAATTTAGTACCGGGGCTCCTTGGGTACGAAAAGGAACTCCCTGGTACGTGGTCGGCAGAAAACCACTCCCCCAATTCGGCGACCCTCCACGTGGCCCCCGCGGGCCCGATTGCAGCACGACAAAACCAGGTAAATCATTGGCTTCGCTGCCAATCCCATAAGTCACCCACGCGCCCATGCTCGGTCGGCCAAAACGATTAAAACCGGTGTTCATGAAGAACTTAGCCGGACCATGATTAAACACTTCCGTCTTCATCGAACGGATAATGCTAATATCATCTACGACAGTGGCTAAATGCGGCAAACATTCGGAGACAACCTGTCCGCTTTTACCATGCGAGGAAAATTTCCGTCGTGTCCCCATCAACTTCGCATCTTTCTTCAGAAAAGCGAAGCGTTTATTTTCCACATACGAATCCGGGATGACATCTCCGTCAAACTTCTGCAATTCCGGTTTGGGGTCGAATAGCTCCAGCTGACTTGGCCCGCCCGCCATAAACAGAAAAATGACGTTCTTTGCTTTGGCTGGAAAATGTGTTGGCAACGGTGCAATTGGATTTGTGGCGCGGGCACTTGCCGGCGCTGCAGCCGTACATTCTTGCGACAGCAAATTCGCCAATGCTATCGACCCAACGCCCATTTGGCAATTCTGAAAAAAATGACGTCGCGTTTGTTCTCGTAGCAAGGAATCTTGTCCATTCATTCGATCTTCATCACTCTCGTGTAATAAACTCGTCAACGTTCATAATCACCCGACAAAGAGCAGTCCAACTCGCCACTTTCAACACCGTACCAATCTGCTCATCGGACGCGGCAGAACTCGGCTCTGCAAGCCCAGCAAATGCGTGCGCCGCACTTAGATCCTCACTAAATTCCTCTTGCTGCTTTTGCAGTACCTGCTTCAACGCGGTGGCTTCCCGGGCATTGGGCCAACGTCCCAGACAAACTCGAAACGTCAATGCCACACGTCTCGCTTCATCCATTTCAACCTCCAACACTTCCTTTGCCAATTCTCGGGCGCATTCAATGAATTGGACATCATTGGCAAGCGTTAACGCCTGGATCGGAGTATTGGAGCGCACCCGACGCGTACACGTCACATTTGACCGAGGAAAATCAAACACCATTAAGGACGGATAAGGACTCGACCTCCAGAAAAACGTATACATTCCTCGACGAAAGCGATTTGTTCCTACATCGGTATTCCAGCCTTTGGGATCTTGCGTGAAAGCAAATACCCCATCGGGCTGAGGCGGATGTACGCTCGGACCACCAATCGTCTTTGCCAGCAATCCACTGACGGATAATGCATTATCGCGAATCATCTCCGACTCCAAGCGGATGCGATTTTGTCGACCTAGCAAATCATTGCGAGGATCGACAACCGCTAAATCAGCGCGATAGCGAGATGATTGACGATAGGATGCCGAGCATAAAACAAGTCGGTGCATCGACTTGATCCCCCACTGACGTGTCATAAACTCCGTCGCCAGCCACTCCAAGAGCTGAGGATGCGTGGGCAGCGACCCTTGCATGCCAAAATCATTTTCAGTCTCCACGAGCCCGCGCCCGAAGAAACGCTGCCAGTATCGATTCACCACAACCCGCGGGGTTAATGGATTACCTGCGTCCACTAACCATTTAGCAAAGTCCAAACGATTTGGACGCTCGGCGGATGTCGGAATCGGATGCAACACGGCGGGCACTTGAGGCACCACCAAAGCGCCATGATCCAAAAAGTTTCCGCGACGATGAACATGCGTTTTACGGCGATTGTCGTCGGAACGCTCTTGCAGCACCATTGTGGTCGCAATCTGCGGTGCCGCTTCTCGCAACGCATTGATTTCATCAATCAACGCAAAACTGGCCCGTGCCTCATCTGTTTTCAGGTAAACGTCACCAACTAATTTTTTCTCATTTCCATCGCGCTCATCAAAAGCCTTAAGAATCGCTTCCTGAACATTTCCAGGATACTTTGCTCGGCGTTCCGGAGTGATCGTCGTCTCCCATTCGCGTTGCTTCTTTTCGATTTCGGCTTGCTGGCCCTTGAGTTCATCTTGCTTGACCTTAATCTCCTCAAGCATCGCTGTTCGCTTTTCCACCCAACCATCTGCAATTTGCCAATCACTCGGTGCCTCCATCGTTGGCTCGTCGCAGTTATTAAAAAAGGCAAAAATTTGATAGTATTCGCGCTGCGACAGTGGATCAAATTTGTGCTGATGACAACGTGCACACCCTAAGGTCAAACCGAGAAAGACCGCCCCGGTTGTAGCAACACGATCTGCAACCGCGTCAACACGAAACTGCTCCTGGTCCGTACCACCTTCTCCATTGATGAGCGTATTACGATGAAACCCTGTGGCAATGCGTTGCTCCAGGGTCGCGTCGGGCAACAAATCTCCGGCAATCTGCTCTACGGTGAACTGATCGAACGGCAAATCCCGATTGAAAGCTTGAATGACCCAATCGCGATACTTCCAGATCTCTCTCCCAAAGTCACGCGTATACCCATTTGAGTCAGCGTAACGCGCCTGATCCAACCAATGTCGTCCCCAACGTTCTCCATAAGCCGGGCTCACCAGTTGACGGTCCACCATACGTTCATAGGCGTCCGGACTTGGATCCTCAACAAACGTTTCAATTTCGTCCAGGGCCGGTGGCAAACCTCGGACATCGAAACTGACGCGCCGCACCAACGTTTCTCTTGGTGCACGCATCGAGGCCACCAAGCCACGCTTGGACAATTCTTCCATAACAAAGAAATCAATCCCATTCTTTGCCCAATTAGGATTTACACTCTTCCCCAGTGCGGGTCGCATCGGCGGCTGGAAGGACCAATGATCTGATTGCACATCCTCCATCACTTCGTCTTCCGGAGCGTGTGCGCCCTGGTCAATCCAATTTTTCAGGGTCGTGATTTCACGAGCAGAAAGTGACTCTCCTTCAGGTGGCATCTTCGAGACACCTTCTAGTCCAGAAATGGCTTGCCAGATCAAACTTTCAGTAGCTTTTGATGGCACAACAACGGCGCCACTGTCGCTGCCCTCGAGCAAGGCCGCCGCAAGATCGATACGGAGCCCCGCCTCTCGCTTATTCGGCCCATGGCATTTTCTACAGTGCTCGATCAAAATCGGTTTGACATCACGCACATAATCGACCAGCTCGGCGGCCTGCGAACTGGCCAGCCCCAAACTGGCCAGGGGCAAGAACATCGCTATCCATGTCGCTGCGACAAAACCTCGAGTCACCATCCAACCCTCGCAAAAAGATCAAGCTATGCCCAACCATCGAACGTCCAGTCGTATGTGTTAACTCCCAACCGGAACGCTCTATCTTAACGACGCTGACAATTCGGTCAAAATATTTACGAATTTCTAAGCCAGACCAAAATTATACACCTCACAGAGTGAAACTGCGATCATTCGGTTTCTGACTCGGTTACGGTACTTACGGTAAACGAAACGAGACTGCGTGATTGGACGAACAGCGGTCAGGCCAGATCCGAGCCATCGCGATGCGCCCGAAGCGTTGTGAAAAACGCTGTTTGCACACAAAACAGCGCACCTCGACAAGTCTGGTAGCAAAACCAACTGATGTTCTTTCTCCCAGTTCGCGCTCAATCACCACAAGTCACGTAACGCTTTTCAATTTTTGTGGCGACGGTACCAATTCCATAGTATCCAACAGAAATTTTGCCGACATGTGTCAAAAGATCGAACGCACGCCACCGACTCCAGCCAAACTCCTCTTCCATCCACAAACTTAACCAGGCGTAACCTTGCGCGATCGACCGCTCCATAGGACAGCCAGTAGCAATCGTCATAATTTCCGTGGAAGATTCAATACGCGGACCGGGAATTACTTGGTCTTTGAGTAATTCAACACAAATGACTGTATTGGAGGGCATTTCTAGGCCACTCGCCGAAAGTTCTCCATGCCCCATCGCCGCATGGGCATCTCCAAGATAGAGCAACCCGCCATCCACAAACACTGGCAAAAAGACGGTACTACCGGGAGACGTTTCCACAATATCCATATTTCCCCCATGCACGCCGGCCGGCCCTGTTGTAGGCACTCCCTCTGCAGGAGCCGTCCCAATGCACCCTAGCATCGGAGCATATGGAATCTTGACTTGATCACTCCAATGAATCATGTCGTCTGAAATTTTCGCAATATGGGTGCCATGCGGACAATCATCTCCTAACCATTCTCCCAATTGCTTCGGATCCGAGGTCCTCGTTGCACATTGCCCCAAACTCGCTTCAATACTCAAAATCTTTACTGCCAGAGTGTCCCCCGGCTTTGCTTGCTCGACCCAAATCGGGCCCGTCTGCGGATTGCTATTGGGTACTTCGGTTTTGTCCCGACGATCCTCATTTGTGCGAATTTGACCTGAAAACGCGTCTTCCGTTTGGACTAAAAGGGTTTGCCCCGATTCAATACGGATCCGCGGTTCGTTGTGACGACTGAATTCGTAGTAAAGAGGACCAATTTCAAGTTGCTTCATCGTCATTGTGTCATCTCAAATAATGGTGAATCCGAGCCACGGGAACGCCGGGGTTTAACGACGCAAACTAAACGCATCGCGCTGAGCTGACGGCTCGACAAAATCAGCTGCTCCTCGTCTTGCTCCCTCCCAAAGTCGAATTTCATAGCTCGCGGAAGCAAGTACTTGTTGATCGGATGAAAAAGCGACGGCCCAAACACGGTGTTCATGACCAACCAAAGTTGCCTTTGGCTCGCCTGTCTCGGTATCCCACAATTTTACCGTTTTATCCGCGCTTCCAGATGCCAGCGTTTTACCATCTGGTGCGAAAGTAACGCAATGCACTGTGTCGGCGTGTCCACGAAGCGCGAGCAGTTCCGCACCCTTTCCGATATCCCAAAGCCGGACTGTCCGGTCAGCACTTGCGGACGCCAAACGGGTTCCGTCTGCGGAAATAGCCAGGCACCAAACTTTTGATTTATGGCCCGCAAAACTCGCGAGTTGCTCCCCTGTCGTGGAACTCCAAATTTTTATCAAACCGTCCCCTCCAGCCGTGGCAATCCGCTTATCGTGCTTTAAATAAACAACGGTTTGCGATCGATTTTCATGTGCGTCGATGCTTACAACCTGTTGGGCCAAGGAAATATCCCAAATCTTCACCGTGCCATCATGGCTTGCCGAAGCTAATTTTTTGCCGTTCGATGAAAATGCCATGGATGCTATCGGTCCGCTGTGCCCTCGGAGTTCCAGCGGCTTCAGCACATTTTGGTGCCAGATGCGGATCACATTTCCGACTCCCCCCGAAGCGATTTGCTCTCCATCGGGTGACCGGGCTACACACAACACAATACGTCCATGTTCACGTGGTTCACATACTTCGTGCCGTCCTGCAACATCAATCACGCGTAACGTTCTATCGTTGCTTCCGCTGATCAACTCTGAATCGTCTGGGGAAAACACTAGCGAGTTGACTGTAGCATGGTGCACACGCACCACATTGTGCGGAGTCAATTCACCTGCCTTCCACAACTTCACTGTTCCATCCTCACTCGCCGACGCAAGTGTTGCACCATCATTACAAACCGCAACGTGGTTAACAGACCCCACATGACCCTTCAGCGTTGCTTTAATGCGTCCGTTGGCAGGTAACTGCATGCGTTCAAAAAAATATTCTGGTGCGCGCTCGATATTTCGAATCGGCACGGCGAGCGGTTCTTCGTTGACAGTCAGGTCCCAGGAACAGATTGTCCGATCCTGACTGCCAGAAATAAGCAGAGTTCCATCACCCTGAAAGCAAACACAGCGTACTCGGTCTTGGTGCCCCTCGAGTGTGGCAACGGCCTTACCCGTCAATCGATCCCACAATTTAACTGTTTTGTCACCGCTCCCTGACGCGACAAATTCATCATCAGGTGAAAATGCCACAGACCACACTTCGAGATCATGCCCCCTAAAAACACCTTCACAACTTCCTGAAGCAAGGTTCCACAATCTAATCGTTCGGTCCAGCCCTGCAGACGCCACCCTGGTTCCATCATGCGAAAGTGCGACTGAATAAACAAAATCCAAGTGTCCCATAAAGGTCGTTTCTTCCGTTCCTGTCTTCAAATCCCAAACACGAATGACACGATCCGATCCCGCGGAAACAATCTGCGACCCATCCCGAGAGAAGGCAAGTGAGAAAATGCTACCGTGGTGCCCTGCCAACTTAGCCAGTAACTCACCCCTCTCTACATTCCAGACACGCAGTGTGGAATCCGCACCCGCAGAAACTACTTTCTCCCCTGTCGGTGAGAACGCCAACGCAAAGACATCGCCTACATGAGATGCCAAGTCATGCTTTAAGTCACCGGACGTGACATCCCAGACCCGAACTATTTGATCTGCTCCCGCAGTCACCAGCCGCCCCCCGCTGGGCGAAAAGGCAACGGCATAAACCGGGCCCTGATGCCCGACGAGATTCCTGTCCCAGCGACACGACTGCTGCCGCCAATAGTACCATTCGAAACTCCGCAGATCCGTCACCTCTTTGCTCTCCGGACGATAACGCGCAAGCATGCGTACCACCCGATCTGGATCTGTAAATTCGTAAGCCTGTTGAACCATGTTCATGTCGGCAATGTAGAGATAACGCTCTGTTCTTTGACGTAATACGCTTTCTCGATTCGCCGCTTCCCTCGCAGCTGTCGCCTCACGTTTTGCTCGGCTGGCTGCGACATCAGCGACCGTGGCCAATTCCTGAGCCCGAAACCATTGTCCCGTCACGCCTCCCAACCCCAGCAGCAGACTGAGCAGCAAGCACGCTGACAATAAAGACACGATCGGATTGCGACGCGCCCAGCGCGCCGTTCTTCGTAATGGAGAAATCGGCCGAGCCAAGATTGCTCGGTGTTCGAGAAAACGCCCCAACTCCTCGGCGACCGCCGCCCCACTCAAATACCGCCGATCAAGTGATTTCTCCAAGCATTTCATGCATATGGTGTCAAGATCCTCGGGAACACGGTGGTTTAAGTTGCGCGGCGATGGCACATCCTCATATAAAACTTGATGCAAGATCATCCGAGGGCTGCCACGAAACGGCCGTTCTCCCGTCAACATTTGAAACAAAATAACACCCAATGAGTAGACATCAGTGCGACGGTCTACATTATGGGAATTACCACGTGCTTGCTCAGGCGACATATACGCTGGCGTTCCAATGACATCACCGTCGCGTGTCATTGTCACCTCTGCTTCTTCACGTTTTGCCAAACCGAAATCAGTAACATGAGGTTCCCATTCTGAATCCATGATAATGTTCGATGGTTTCAGGTCACGATGAATCACGCCAGCATCGTGCGCGTGGTGAAGTGCGAGGGCTAGTTTGCGACATAAATCCGCACAAGCGGGCGGAGTTGGTTGATTGCCCGTCAACCAATCGGCCAGCGTGATCCCTTCAACAAAATCAGAGGCGATATAAATGGTACGGCCCACCCGCCCAATTTCATGTACCGGAATGAGATTCGGGTGCTGCAACTGTGCGGCGGCCCGAGCCTCTCGCAAAAACTTTTCCGTTTCACGCGGGGACATCTCGACTTGGTGCGGAATCTTGATTGCGACAGCACGATCCAATTCTAGATCTCGCGCCTGCCAAACTGTCCCAAAAGACCCCGATCCAATTTTGCGGATCAACTCAAAATGTCCGAGTTGCTGCTTGCTGGCACCCGCTTTAAATTCGACCGTTTCCTCACCAAGTAAAGTCAGACGCTGACCACACCCGACGCATCGAAAGTCCGCCCATGCGACCGACTCTGCGGCTTCGTTGGCAATTTTGCAGTGGGGACAACGAACGTACATGCCGGCCATCCCTCTCGAAGTACAGAACCTCTAGAAGACAACGCGAACCCCAACTTCACCACAAGCGACTCTCCCTGGTCGACGGTGCACCAACATGTGTGTCCACAAACAGAACTGGAGAGCCGAAAATCACTCTTTTGGACGACAATACGCCAGAGCGAGCAGAGCATAACCCGTCACCAAATTTGGATCACCTTCCATCCAACGCTCATTTCCCTCGTTAATCCAAGAACCATCTTGCTGTTGCCTGGTCACCAACTCCTGCGACAATTCGCTTCGCCAATCATGCGTCTCCCCATCCAGATCGCTGACACTCTCCTGACCTAATGCATCCAACGCCTTGGCAAAAGTGTGGTAATAATAGTAGAGCCCTGCTTTCCCCATGCCTGGATTCATCTCCAGATCATAGTGCGCTCGAATCCATTCAACGGCGGCCTTCACACGCTTGTCCTCAGGTCCGAGGCCAGCAAAAATCATACTCTTCAAACCAGCGTAAGTCATGGATCCATAACTCCGCAAACCTCCGTTTGCCGTTTTCCCTGCTTGGCTATAGCCACCGACATCTGGCGTGTAGATCATCCCTCCGTCAGGATTCTTGGCTGGAAACGGTGTGGTATTATGTTGGCTTTCCAGGTTCTGGCACCGTGAAATAAACACCAACGCTTTCTGAATCGCTTCACAATCCTCATCATTACCAGTCGCCGTGAGAGCTTCTACGAAAAACGAGGTATTGGACAAATCGGCTCGTTTGTGCTTGCCGTACCCTTGCCCTCCGAAAGCATAATCTGATTCTGATTTCCCGTGGTCCTCGTCCCACTGAAGTCCTTTTACAAACGCGTCCGCTTTGGCCAAAAGCGCGTCGTATCTACCGTCTGCATTCGCTTCAACAAAACAGAGGATTGCCAAGCAGGTCTCGTAGTTACGGTAAAAGGTGCCTTCCCGATGAATCCCTCCGTCTTCCCGCTGAAAACCTTCAAGCCATTTTAACGCTCGCTGGACTGTGGGATCGTCTGCCGATACGCCGTGTTTTAAGATCGCCGTCGTCACAAGTGCAGTCACGCCCGGCCCTGCAGATCGAGAAAAAGAACCATCGGCTGCCTGTCCTTTCGCTTTCAAAAATGAAAGCCCACGGCCAATTGCTCTTCGGACAGGCTCATCCAACGTACGGCGCTCCTCAGCGCCAAGTTCCGTCAAATTTAAGCCGAAAAATACAACAATCAAACAGCAGGTAAACGCTCGGAAGGACATAATAGTACTCCGTCCAATGACATGTTTAAACGTAGAGTGCCATAAACCTAGACGCGCATGCGACGATGTGTTGCTCTACGCCCCAACACTTACAGCATCGTTGCCTACCTTGTACCGCAAGCCGACTCGAAATCAAACCAAAAAATCTACCTTCTGAGAGACCTACTCTAAGACGGCCAACACGTCCTCTTCGCTCATGAGTAACAGCGAATGGTCATCCACAACCACTTCCGTTCCAGCATAGCTCGAAAAAATCACTCGATCACCCTCGGAAACTTGCGGTTTCATTCGCTTGCCATCACCTAACAAACGACCATCACCGATCGCAAGGACTCGGCCTTCCTGCGAGCTTTCCTTGGCCGAATCCGGAAGTATGATCCCACCAGCGGTCTCACTCTCCGCCTCCACACGTCGCACCACGACCTTATCCCCAAGCGGTTCAAGTTTCATCAATCAAGCCTTTGTTTCTAACCCTAAACGGAGTGCAGCGGCCCAAAAGTCCACCACCAACAAGTGACGACCTCCAGCGGTCAACAGCCCTCGATTTTCGCACGACCTCATACCACCTTCAAGCC
>JAKVBY010000004.1:75428-80271 GCA_022446825.1 Pirellulaceae bacterium | reverse complement strand
TGAATGGTTTGCCGTCAGTCCGTAGTTGTTAGGGAGACGTACCGTCTGTCGGGGGGATCTCTTTAAACGGGTAGCGGAAAACGATGCGATTTGCGTTTCTGTTGTCCAGAGTGTGTGCTAGGAGGATTTTTGCAGTGGTGTTCGCGTTATCTTGCCACGGCAAAACGGAGCGCGTGAGAAGAGCCCGCACGCCGGAATTGAGAGCCTGCCATGATAGTCGGTGGTTGGCGACTCGGTTTGCAGAAGAATAAACAAAGCCGCTGGTGGCGGCGACGGACCGGCTGTTGGTGTGGTCAACGCGCGGAGTGTGCGAAAAGAAAGCTGCAGAGCGACGTGGTCAGCAGAGCATCTAGCCTGAGTTGCAGGGGTTAGCTCGACGGGCCTAATTCCTGGTGCACAGTGGGTTGGACAGGTTGTGTGATGGGGGAGGGGTTCATTTCCTTAGCAACCACGTGGGGTGCTGTCTGGAGTCAAGAACTGCCGTTTCACAGAGCGGAGCGAAGTTACACAAAGCGAAGTTTCGCAAAACGGGTGTGCCTATGGGGAAACGCCACCGGCAACTCGCCTCCGCTAGACCTTAGGAAGTCGAATTCGGAGATCCGATTTCTGGTCCTTCTTGAGGGTCTACTTCTGGCTCGGCGGCTGGCTTGCTGGAATCTGTACTGGCATCTGTACCGGGATCTGCGAGTTCTTTTTCTGTGTCCTCTTCTGTGTCTGGAGATGAGTTGGCGGGGGCCGGCTCGTTTTCATTTGCTCCAGTTTCTGCATCCGTGCTGCCAAGCTCTGCTTCAGTAGCGGGTTCTGAAAGCAGCAACTCGACCATTGCTTGCAGTTGATCGTAGGGATGGAGCCCCACCATCTTGTGACGCGCGACGCCACGTTTGTCGACGATCACCATGGTGGGAAATGCATTGAATCCTGGTACTTGTTTGGCGGTTTCCATATCCCCAATGAGACAGGGGTAAGAAATGTTCATCTGATCGACGGCCGTCAAAATACGGTTGTCGATTTCTGCAGCGTCCAGTGTTTCACCACTGGCGTCCTCATAATTGATACCAATGACTTCGACTCCCTGTTCACGGTAGGTTTCATAAAGATGGATCAACGCAGGGATTTGCTGCCGGCAGGGGGCGCACCAGGTTCCCCATAAATCAACTAGGACTACTTTTCCTTTTAATTCCGACAAGGTGACCCGTGTGCCCTCGGGCGTTTCTAGACTGAAATCAAATTCAAAGGGTTGTGTCTTGGTCAATTCCGTTCGTACCCATTGTTGATTGCGACTTGTCGCCACTGCGCGATATTCAGCGATAAATGCTTCAAACTTAGGATCCCGCCGCAGTTCGTCGAAACTGGGATCGTTGTCGAGCATGTCGAAATTTGCAAAGCCGATGTCAAAACAACTCGTTAAAGCCTCGATCGCACGGTCATTGTCTTCGCGAAACGTATGTCCAATCGCCTCAATGTAGAAAATGGATGCGCAGAGCTCTGCTTGTTTGCGGGCCAGTTCGGGGTCGGCCTCGATCCATTTGCGCAGATAAGCGCCCGCCCGTAGGGCAAAATCAGTCGCCTCTTCGCGGTCGCCTCGGTCGTGCGCCTCTTGGCTCAGTTGTAAGCAGACTTGGGCACCCGCATGCAGCATGCGATCATTGTTGGGATTATTGGCCATGAAGTTTTCTAGCAGCGCCAGGATCTCCTGGTTTTCACCAGCTTGGGCGTGCTGCATCATTCGCTGCATCATCTCTTGTTCATTGAGGCTTTCGTCCGCTGGTGGCGCCGTAGAGACACCGGGGCTGACATCGTTGCCGCCACAACCGGCAACCCAGAGAATCACGCCTACCAAAGTGAGCCTGAATAACATGATTGGTCCTTCTAGAAGCGAGTGAAGCAAGGTGAAAGTCTTAATGTCGCTCCTTGGTCTTGATTTTGCAAGCGCGACTTGGTGAGTCGATGAAGCAACACCGCACTTCTTAAATCTCGGAGCAAAGCAGCAGGCCTTGCGACAACTACCAAAATACGGCACTCCCGGACATTCTGTTCAAAAATCCCAGCGATATCCCAAACGTGCTGTAAATCCTGTCCCAAAGACTCCCGAGCCGTGAACAAGATACGGCTGATCCGTGATGTTTTCGAGACTCAGGCTGAGGTGATGATCATTGTTAACACCCAGGGCGCGACCCCAGCGAAGATTGAGCGTGCCGTATCCCGGAGTGCCGCCCGGAGGGATACGTTCGTCGCTGAGATCTCGGACAGGGTCCAACCGATCTTGGCGCTGCACGAGCCAGGTATAGATGGTGAAATAACTATGCGTTTGTGGGACCCGACGGCGCAAACCGACAATTCCTTGCGTCGGAGGGATACGGCTTAGTGGCGATTGCGTGATTTGGTTGATGCCATAGGTGTACCAGAAATTTCCAAAAAGGGCCCAGCCATCTTCGAGGCGGAACTCACCATCGAGTTCGATTCCCTGCACGAACGAATCTTGGTTGGCCGAAGCGAATGTATTGGGTGCCGCCGTGATGGAAACGATGTTGTCCTGCAGGTCGAGCCAATAAGCGAAGGTTTGTAACTGCCAACGATCGTAGTTGCTCTTGATCCCAATTTCGTATTGGATGGAGTGTTCTGGTCGGAGGCCGAGGCTTGGAATACTTTGCCCCTGCTGCAGTACATTCGGATTGTTCGCCATCAGATCATCGAGATTAGGTGCTCGGAACCCCTCTGAAACCGAACCGACAAGGTGAAGTTCAGGCAGAATCTCATAAACCAAACCCACCTGTCCGATCCAGTCCTGGTAATGTTTCTGTACAGAGATGGGCACTCCTGCGATTTCAGGAGTTCCTGCGGTGGCAATGTGTTCGTAACGAATGCCGGCCACGGCGTCGAGTCGTTCGGTGAGTGCAAAATCCCAGTTCAGAAAGATTCCCAGGCGTTCGTAGTAGGCGTCTGGTGGGACGATTGGTCCCGAAGCAGAGCCACCAAAACTCGAATTGACTTCGTCGTAATACCAGTCAATGCCACTGGTCAGTTTTCCGAATTGATCTAACTCTTTGGCAGCGACAGCGTTCAGGCCAATCGTGCCGACATCGGTCTCCTGAAAACGGGTTGTGGGAACGCCTCGTGTTTGATTCTCACGTTGCCGGTGATACGACGCCGTGACGGTCAAAGCATCCATGATGGGAAGTGGCTCAATAGCTTGATAACGCAGATAGGCCAAGTCCCTTTGTTGCGGGTCATAAAACCGCGCCCGGCTCATGGTGTTGCTCTGGTTGCGATCCGCCGGATAGCCAGGAAATCGATCGCTGCGCGGCAGGTCATCTTGCTGGAAGTGCTGCAGTGAAAAGGTCAGTAACTCTTGGTTACTTAACATATAGTTCAGTTTGATGTCCCCAGCATATTGCTGATAATTGGTGCCAGGCTGTCGGGGGAAGGCGTCGAAGCCCGTATCGAGATCTCGGACGTTCAAGAAACTGCCGCCGGCAAAAATGCCGGCTTGGCCAACCCAGCCTTCCACGTTGAGCCGACTGTAGGGGGAACTATTGGACGTGTTGTAATACTGGCTGAATTCTCTGGCAGCATAGGGGCCTTGGCCGCCAGTCGGAAGGTGCGGACTGCGCGTGACCAGATTGATGGCACCACCGATCGCATCCGAGCCCCACAGCACCGAGCCTTGTCCTCGCAGCACTTCAATGTGGTCGAGCATCCCAGGATCGATCGTATTGAAATATTGATTGGGTCCGCGCCGCACGAAAGAGTTATTGAGTCGAATCCCGTCCACTAAGATCAGCACTTGTTGTCCCGTCAAACCGCGAACAAAGGGAGAGGCTTGTCCTGCAGCGGTACGCTGCATCAGTACGCCGACTTCGTTTTGTAAGGCGTGAAACATATCGGGGGCCTGACGTTCGAGGATTGCTGCTTGCGATCGAATTGATGCGGCGGCCGCTGTGTCGAAGAGTGACTGAGATCCGCGCAGAACCCCCGTGGTGTCGCGGAACGGGGGCGGCGATTGGCCTAACTGAAGGTCGGACAGCTTGGGGAAATCGGATGAATTGGCAGAATCTCCAGGGGCGGTTGACCGTGTTGAACTGTTATCCGGGCGAACGATAATCGGAGGGAGCTCGCCTTCGTCCTCCTGGCTGTTGAGAGAGATCTTAATTGAGTCCACCTCGTCGTCTGTGATGACTTCGGTACCCCGGACCAAAGCCACGTTAACCAGAAGAGAGAAGACAAGAGTAGCAAGTTGACTGAAACGCGGTAGCATTTTAGGGTCTCAAGAAAGACGGTTTCAGTGATGGTTTCCGGCAGATTACAGAAAAACGCAGTGAGCGGTTTCATTTTTGGATCGACCGTCAAACCAGCAGGGATTCACTACAAACGAAATCATCGTTATTTCCGAACAAAACTGCCTATTTTGAAATTGGGATGACAGCATCGAACTCGCAGCAATGGGGTGCTTAGGTTACATTAGGCACTCTGCAGAGGATGTTTTGTTGTTGCTGCGTTTTTCTGGCGAAGGGGACGCTTGGCCAGCTTAGCTGAGAAGGATGCCCAAGATGCTCACCATTTGCAATTCATCGGGACGCAAAGTAAGTCGCTACGGTCGTCGGGAAATGTTGCGCATTGGGGCTTGCGCCATCGGCGGCATTTCCTTAAGCGACCTTGGAATGCTGCAAGCACAAGCAGCCACCGCGGGTGTCGTACGGGATAAGTCCGTGGTTGTGTTAAACATGCAGGGGGGGCCGACACAGTTTGAGACGTTTGATCCCAAGATGACGGCACCGCAAGAGATTCGCAGCATCACCGGCGAAGTCTCGACATCGCTACCAGGGGTCACTTTTGGTGGAACCTT
>JAKVBY010000004.1:2401-75328 GCA_022446825.1 Pirellulaceae bacterium | reverse complement strand
TGTCGATTTGTCACAGTAACCTCACCCGGGTGGGATATGCATGGTGGCGGCAAAGAATTCACGATGCAGGATGGCCTTGCTTCGCTCATGCCGGCAGTGGATAAAGCGGTGGCTGCTTTTTTAAGCGATGTTGAAGAACGGGGCTTGAGTGAGGAGATTCTACTGGTCATTACAGGTGAATTCGGTCGCACGCCGCGGATTAACAAAAATGGTGGCCGCGATCATTGGGGCAACCTTTGTACACTTGCCTTTGCCGGTGGTGGTCTGAAGATGGGGCAGGTCGTTGGCCGCTCGGATCGAATTGCTGGAGAACCTGCGTCGGACGCAGTAGAGAGTAGCCAAGTCCTGGCAACGATTTTGCATACCTTGATTGATGTAGGGAAATTGCGTTTACTGACCGGAGTCGCCAAAGATGTCGAGCGGGTGATAACGGGTAGTCAGCCGATTCGCGAGCTGGTGTAAATTAAGACCGCAGCAAGTTGCTAAGCAATCGGCGGTCTGTTGTCAGCCCAAGGTTGAATGAGTTCCCAGCTGCGCGCGGCTCTTAACACCGTTTCGTCGTCTAATGGACGTCCGACAATTTGCATTCCCACGGGGAGTTTTCCAGCTGCCCAGCCGGCGGGGACATTTACCGCCGGTTGTCCGGTTAGATTGAATGGATAAGTGAACTGTGTCCATTGCAAGTCACCAAGTTTTTGGTCAGACAGATCTGGAGCGTTGTTCTGATTTAGCGGAAAGGGTTTCACAGCAAGCGTTGGCATGAGCAGTAAATCAAATTGTTTGAACAACTCGAGGACCTGTAACAAGAACTGCTGCTGCCCTGCTAAGGCGTTGGTAATATCGGTTCCTTTTAGTTGAAGGCCCTGTTCTACGGCAGCCCGAAGGCCCGGATCGAGGAGGTGTCCGTGTTGCGCCAATTCTGCGCCGAGGCGAGCGGTCGCAGAAGCAAAAAAAAGAACTTTCCAGCAGGGGTAGGGATCAGACCAGTCTAAGTCAATTTGCTCAACGCTTGCCCCAACCTCCGTGAACCGAAACGCTGCTTGTTGAACGATCTGAGCGACTTCGGGATCGACCTGGGCGTAACCTAGATCGTGACTGTAGGCGATGCGTAATTGGTTCGTACTGCGTTCTAGTGAGTCGAGGAATTGCAGGTTATTGTCTGGCAGAGAAGTGGAATCGCGTGTGTCGTGGCCCGCGATAATGTCGAGCAGCAGCGCGGAGTCGCTGACCGTCCGTGTGATCGCGCCGATATGTCGGAGTGCTCCCACAGAAATTCCGGGATAATGGGGGACCCGTCCGTAGGAGGGTTTATGGCCAACCAGGCCGCTGAAGGACGCGGGAATGCGAAGTGAGCCGCCACCATCGGTGCCAATTCCGACGGGCGCCAAGCCACTCGCGACCGCAGCGGAGGCACCACCGCTCGAACCTCCGGGCGTTAAGTGGAGATTCCAGGCATTTTTTGTGGCGCCGAATAGTGAATTGTCAGTGACGCCTTTCCAGCCAAATTCTGGCGTGTTGGTCCGGCCAATGAAGATGGCCCCAGCTTTTCGTAAGCGCGCGACCACCGGAGCATCTTCGGTTGGGACAAAGTTTTTCAACAGTTGGGAACCGAAAGTCGTGCGACTGCCTTTGACATAGATGTTGTCTTTGATGGAAATCGGCACCCCATGAAGTGGGCCGAGTGTTTCCCCGCGTTGAATGGCCAATTCGGATTGTTGGGCCATCAGGCGTGCTTCTGCCGTCATCTCGGTGCAAAAAGCGTTGAGTTTTGGGTTGAGTTGCGCAATTCGCTCTAAGAGGAGTTCGGTTAATTCAACCGGTGAGATAGCACGCTGGCGAATCATTGCCGCGAGTTCGGTTGCCGGTGTGTAGTAAAGCGTGTTGTTAGTCATGAGTGAAGATTTTGTGTTTTTCCCAAGGCAATTCGTTGCACGACTCCGATCGATGACGATAATCAAATTTCATTGAGTTCCATAGTAGGGACCATGAATTGCAAATGTGGTTAGCTGAGATTCGAGGTAAATCATGAACCAAGCCGATAGTTGGCTTGCTCGGCATGCCGAGTTGACGCGCCGCTACTTTCTAAAGATCGGTTTGGCGAGTGCGCCGGCGGTGACGTTGCTGCCACAGGGGGTCGCCGCGATTGAGAAAGTTACGGAATTAGAAGCAGTGATTGCGCAACTGGAATCGTATTTGACGAAACAGGACGATTTTAAAGATGTTTCGCGAGGAGATCCTATTCCGCATTCACTTTCCGCCGAGGAACGCCAACAAGTAGGGCTAACTCAGGAGACGTGGTCTTTGGAAGTGACTTCGGACCCAGAACATCCGGCGGAGCTGCGGACTCCACTTTCCCAGGAGTCAGGTACCGCCTTGAAATGGGACGGTTTAATGGAACTTGCTCAGAAACATGCAGTTCGTTTTCCGAAGGTGATGACCTGCAATAACATTGGCTGTCCCCTTGGTATGGGTATTTGGGAGGGGGTTCCGTTGCGCGAGGTGATTTGGTTGACGCAACCCAAAAAGGATTTACGACGCATTTACTATTATGGTTTTCACAATGAGAAACCGGAGCAAATGTTTCGCAGCTCACTTCCCATTGGCCGTGTACTCGAAGATCCGTTTGGTTTACCCCCAGTGATCATTTGTTACAAATTGAACGGGCAGTTTCTGACACCCCAACGAGGGGGGCCCGTTCGTTTGGTGGTACCAGAAGCTTATGGTTTTAAGTCGGTTAAATGGTTGTCCCATGTCGTGCTGACGAATCTTTATCACGCGAACGATACGTACGCTGGTGGAAATAACGATGTTGATAGTTGGCTGAAAACATTTGCCGCAACTTTGTCGATACCAAAGCAAGTCAAGGCGGGAGAGCCCATTCCGGTCACGGGCTATGCCCAGGTGGGAATTTCGGGGTTAGCGAAGGTGCAAACATGTCTCCTGCATGATGACACCCCGTTGCCTTCCCAGGATCGTTTTTTAACGAAATTGCCCTGGGAAGATGCCAGCATCTTAGGACCGCCAAAAACTTGGGGCGGCGAACTGCCTGATGGAGAATTGCCGGATTCGGTGCGTGGGTTTGATCCCGCGAGTAAACGCCCCTTGCACTGGCCAATGCGTCTTTCCAAAGCTCATTGGGCTAAGTTACTGCCTGGTTTACCCCCAGGAGAATATACTTTTCGTTGTCGGACGCTTGATGAGAACGGAATTGCTCAGCCTTTACCTCGGCCGTTTGATAAATCGGGGCGCAACTCGATTGAACGTGTGAGCATTGAAGTAATCGCTTGAGTTCTGACGTCTTCTTTGGAGGCCATTATAAACTGATGATTTCTTCGCAAACCGTTACTGATGTCTGTAATGCTATTGATCCGGAGCGACTGGTTCAAACAGCAGTTGATTTAATAGCTATCCCGAGTCCGACGCGTTCTGCGACGCGCGTCGCAGATTTCTTGGCCAAACTTTTGCAAGACGAGGGATTTGCGGTTGAGCGGCCTGTAGCCGGTTGGTCGGAATCTCCGGCCGTAGCTGCGCGTTTCGCCTCCGGAACAGATGGCAAAACTTTGCAGTTCAATGGCCATTTAGATACCGTTCATTTGCCATTTGTTCCCCCACGTACCGAAGATGGGTTGCTCTATGGTAGTGGTGCGTCTGACATGAAGGGCGGAGTGGCTGCAATGGTTGAGGCGCTGCGAGTCCTGCGTGAAACGGAGGCTTTAACTGCCGGATCCATTTTGCTGACAGCCCATGATTTGCACGAGCGGCCTTGGGGGGACGGCTCACAAGTGAACGAGTTAATTGCATCTGGGTTCGTCGGGGATGCGGTTTTATTGCCGGAATATTTAAGCGATCGCTTGCCGTTGGTAGGACGAGGCCAGGCTAGTCTGCAAGTTGAAGTGACGCGTGAGGGAGTCCCAGTACATGAAGTTCTAGGTGGGATTGATCAGCCCAGCGTTATCATGGCAGGTGCCGAACTAATCTGCCGGTTGCGCGAATTGGACACGGAGTTGTCTCAGTTGACACATCCACTTGCAGGACGTGAAAGTGTCTTTGTCGGTCAAGTCCACGCTGGGGAAATGTTTAATCAGTCTCCGACGAAACTAGAATTGTCTGGTACACGGCGTTGGCTTCCGTCGACGACGATGGATGCGGCACGTGAGCCACTGCTGCAGATCTTTGAAGAGGTTGCACAGACGCACCAAGTGCAGGTAAACGGGCAAGTTGCGGTGTCACGAGACGCCTACGAGATTGCTCAGAATGACCCCTTGGTTGCTGCCTTTCAAGGAGCTCATGAGGCAGCAACAGGTCATGAATTGCCGGTTGGCTCTAAGCCTTTTGTCGATGATGGTAATGCCTTTGTGCGACTTGGTGGCATTCCTGCAATTACACATGGTCCCGCAGCGACGGGGGCACATACGATTAATGAACAAGTCCCTGTGGAAGAATTAGTGCGTGTGGCGACTGTTTATGCGCTCACGGCAATTTCCTATTGCAACTCCTAAAAGAAAAGAAAGAACGAAACGAATCACAATGTCAGATGCGATCATGCTCAACCGAATTTCCGATGCTCAAGCAACGGAAGAAAAGTTTCTCCGCAAAATTTTCGTCCGTTCCCAAATGTCCGAGTTCGTTCAAGATCCACTCCTGATGGCGAAGGCAGATGGTGTGCATTATTGGGACGTGAAAGGAAACCAGTATTTGGACGCCTTATCGGGAATCTACGTCGTCAGTGTCGGGCATAACAATCGACGGGTGATTGATGCGATGCGAGCCCAACTCGATGCGATGACGTTTTCACCGGCGATGCATGGTTCGAATCCGCTTGCAGTTCAATTAGCAAATCGTTTAATTGATTTGGCGCCTGGTGACATGAGCACCGTTAAACTCTCCTCTGGAGGATCAGAGGCAACGGAGGCTGCTATAAAAATGGCGCGCCAGTATCACAACCTCACAGGAAATCCCACGAAGTACAAAGTGATCTCGCGTTATCAGTCGTGGCATGGTTCTACAATGGGCTCCCTTTCGGCTTCTGGCCTTGCATCGCGTCGTGCGGTCAACGAGCCCCTTGCGCCGGGCTTTATTCATGCTTTTCCACCAACCTGTTTTCGTTGTCCCTTTGGAAAAGAGTACCCAAATTGTGAGATTACGTGCGCCAGCTTAATTGGAGATGTCATCAGTATGGAGGACCCCAGCACGGTCGCCGCAGTGATGGTTGAGCCAATTGGCCACACTGGAGGGATTATCGATCCGCCTGCAGAGTACCTGCCGATGTTACGGGAAGTGTGCGACCGAAATAACGTACTCTTGATTTTCGACGAAGTGATTACCGGAGTTGGTCGAACGGGAGAGATGTTTGCAGCTGACTTGTTTGAGGTTACCCCTGATATTCTTTGCCTTGGTAAAGGCCTTAGTGGTGGATATGCGCCCGTTGCTGCGACGATGTGCCGTCAGCACGTGGCCGATGCTTTTTGGGGTGATGCTGCGACGAACCCTGGTTTTGTGGAAGGACATACGTTCGAAGGCAACCCGCTTTCCAGTGCTGCCGGGCTCGCCGTGTTAGATGAAATTGTTGACCGTGACTTGTGTGGCAACGCACGTCGGATGGGTGACCGCTTGCGGGACGGTCTGGAGTCACTACAAGTGCACGGGATTATTGGTGACATTCGTGGCAAAGGGCTGTTTTTAGGAGTCGAGTTTGTCAAGGATGTGGCGACTAAAGAGCCGTTTGCGCCACCGATCGGAATGGAGATCGGACGTCGAGCGTTGGAGAATGGTTTACTCACCCGTTTTGACGCGCATTGGCTGGCGGTGGGGCCGCCACTGATGATCAACGAGGCACAGGTTGATCAAATCATTGAGACTCTCGATCGTTCTATTAAGGAAACGCTGGCAAATCGGGTTGCGACAGGATAATCCCAGCAGACACTTGAGTACACTCGTTTGAGATTTATGCTGAGTGAGGCCGTGTTTTCTGTAGATTGCTCCATTTGGGGGCTGTATTTGGGATGCGCTCGGTGGCCACCAAGGCCTGATCCTACGGCCAGGATCCTTTGTCAGAGAGTTGAAGTCCAGCGAGGTCTGTAGTTTTGCCCGGACCTCCTGTTCCCTGTCGAGGTAGTGCTGATTTTGAGGCAGCCAGTTTTTGGGGCAAAAACTCCATCCATTCAATAGGTGCACTGGCAGTTATTGAAATCGAAATTTGTACGATTCGCAATGGTCGCTCGCGGATGAAGCCTACTCCGAGTCGTCGCCTCTTGCCTGTGCAAGATACTTGCCGGTTGGATCTTCATTTTTAGCAAAAGTGATTCGCTGGCGGCTTTAATCCTTGCTTCACGGCACTGAGCCCCTTATCGTACGGGCCAGTTTCTATTTTTGTGTATGAAGGAGAATCACCATGTTCCGGTTGGTCACGGTTAGCATCGTCTTTGTTGTCCTGGGGACGAGTGCCTTTGCAGATAGCTGGCCCCAATTTCGAGGCGTCAATGCGACGGGCGTATCAGCGCAAAGTGAAAATCTCCCGGTTCAATTTTCTTATCAAGATAAAGTGCGTTGGTCAGTCCCTCTCGGTAATGGAATTGCGTGTCCCGTGGTCGCCGATGAGCGGCTCGTTGCGACGGCGATGGTGGAAGAAGAACGGTTCGCGGTGATTTGTCTCAACTCTAAAAATGGTGAGGAGATATGGCGGCGTGAATTTGAAACGAAAAACCTTCCCACCATTATGCCACCCAACACGCAAGCCTCCTCGACCCCAGTTATTGACGGCGAACGAGTCTATGTTTACTTCAGTACTCTCGGTTTGCTGGCGTTTGATCTTGGCGATGGTAACCTAGTTTGGCAGCATCCGATTCCCGAAGCCTTTTATCTACTCGATTGGGGCCCCGCACATTCCCCTATTGTCCTGGACGACATGGTGATTTTTTGTCAGGACGATGATTTATCGCCTTTCATACTGGCGCTGGACAAATTTACGGGTGAGGTTCGCTGGCGCACAGAGCGATCAGAGATGCTGGCTGGTTATTCGTTGCCTGTAATTTGCACCGCAAATGGCCAAACCGACATTGTGGTGGCCGGATCAGGCAAGCTTAAAGGGTATGATCCGAAGACCGGAAAACAGCGCTGGACTTGCAATACGTTGTTAAGGACGATCATGACGACTCCTGCAGTTCGTGGGGATACAATTTATGTTTCCGTGCAGAGTTATGGAGATACTGATCGCGTGTTGCGATTCGCACTGTTGCAATGGAAAGACACCAACCAAGATGAAAAACTCGCGAAAGCTGAGTTGGATCAGGCATTTTGGGCCAAGTTTGCTCAGGGCGATAAAAACAAGGATGGGTTCCTTGTGGGCACAGAAATTGATGAAGCGTTTCAAGCGCCAACCAATATGGTTGGCGGTGGAAATATTATTCAAGCAATCCGCGGTGGCGGGCAGGGTGATGTAACAGAGACGCACGTTGTTTGGAAGTTGGATAACAAGTCACCCTCGAATATCGCTTCGCCTCTTGTTGCAGGTGACCAACTTTTCGTTGTCAAGAAGGGAGGCATTTCAGCTTGTTTCAATGCCGAGGACGGTGCCTCAATTTGGGAGAAGAAACGCATTCGTAATTTTGGCAATTATTATGCTTCTCCGATTGCTGGCGACGGCAAGATTTACGTGATGGGAGAAAATGGTTATGTCGTCGTGTTGGAACAGGGTCGGAAACTCAAGGTTCTGGCAAAGAACGACATGGGCGAAAGTTGCGTAGCCACTCCCGCAATTGCAAATAACAGTCTCTATATCCGTACGCTGACAAAACTGTATTGTATTGCGGAAGAGATAAAGTAGTTTTGGTCCGGACAAAATCGGCGGAGCCTTTTGCGTCTGATGGGAAAGCAAACTTCAGGAACCGATTCAATGATTCTCCGTTGTACTGCTGCTGGGTTGATAGTTTTTTGGGCATTGTTGGTATCATCTTCTCGGGCGCAAGAGAAAATTGTTGTTGTTGTAGGGGCAAATGCACCGGAGTTAGAGAAGTTTGCTGCTGCGGAATTGGCAACGCAATGGGAACGACTCTATTCCGTTGATGCCGATGTATCGACAGATATTCGCGGCAATCGATATGCGGTATTGGTAGGAAGTCCCGCAACGAATCCGCATGTCAAACGCGTACTTGATGGCAGTTGGCCGCAAGTTTCCGATCAGGGAATCGTGCTGAAAAGTTATCGCCAAGGAGACGTTCAGGGTGTCGTCGTTGGTGGAGGGAGTGCTGTTGCTACACTTTGGGCTGCCTATGAATGGGGGTATCAGCATGGTATTCGCTACATGTTTCACGGCGATTTCTATCCCGTCTCGGCACCTGCGGATTACACCAGCGATGTCTTGAATCTTGTGATGGAGCCGAAGCTGCGTGTGCGTACGTGGCGCACTGTCAACGATTTTGCCATCGGTCCTGAATCTTGGGGATTGGCCGATCTGCAGGCATTGATTAAGCAACTCGCCAAAATGAAATTTAATCGTGTGATGTTGTCCGTTTATCCTTGGCAGCCTTTCGTGCACTATGAATTTGGTGATGTCAAGAAAGAAACGGCAATGCACTGGTATGGCGATAAGTTTCGCGTGGATGGCGATGTGCCGGGGAAACGTGTTTTTGATGGCGCCGCGATTTTTGAAAATCCTGATTTTGTCGGGACGGATTCATATCAGAAGAAAATGAACGCAGGTATCAAGCATGCCCGTGGTATTATGCAGGCGGCGCAGAGTTTAGGTATGACAGCTGCGATTTCGATGAGTCCAGGTGAGTTTCCTCGCGAGTTTTCCCGGGCATTACCCGGCTCTCAAGAGGTCCACCAATTAAAGCGGCTTACGATCGGACCCGGTCCCCAAGTTGGACCGGACGATAAGTTGTTTCGGGAACTTGTTTCGACAAAAATTCGCGCGTTCATCGAAACGTATCCGGAACTTGATGCCCTTTATATTGGTATGCCGGAATTTCCAGAGTGGAGCGGTCATTTTGAGGAGGCATGGGACGAACTGAGTGGGGGGGACGGTGAAATAAATGGGCTAACCCTTGCGGAGGTCATCCAAACGGCAGCGGAGAGAAATTTAATTGCTTCGGCCGAGCGCGGCATCCAGGCGATTAAAGGAAATATCGCGCCGCTCGCTTTTTTTAAATCACTTTTTGCTGACCAAGAATTGCTAAAACGTGCGGATGGCGGACAGGTTCAGCTTGTCCTGCGTTCTATTGATCCAGCCTTGTATCCCATCCTGGATCAGGTGATTCCCCGCGGGGCAGCGACGCTTAACTTTGTGGATTATACGTCGCGTCGAGTTGTAGAAAACAGACAATTGTTAGCCGAAGTGCCATCTACAAAAGTTCCTGCTAGTTTGATTCTTACCTTAGCTGACGACAACGTCGGAGTGCTTGCTCAGTCGGCAACTAGCAGTATCCACGAATTAGTAACCGATCTGCGCCATCATGGGTGGGAAGGATTTTCTACACGTTACTGGATGTTGGCAGAGCTAGACCCGACAGTGCATTACCTTTCGCGAGCAGCTTTTAGCGATGACGTGACGGTGCGTTCCGCGCACGATGAACTTTTTATGGCGCTGACTGGAAAACGCGATGTGGCCGATCGACTTTGGTTGGCATTTCAATACATCGAGCAGGCGACGACACTCATTGATGAAAAAGATATCGGTTTTGGATTTCCAGTCCAGGGCATGCTCATGAAACACTATTCCGGAGGCCCCGCTCCCGCTTGGTGGGCAGAGGCAAGCGAGTTATATACCAAAGCGATGATTGAGCTGTATCGCAGTCACGATGGGACGCATCCGCGCGCTCGTCCTGTCTTGTTCTACTATGCTAAGCGGAGCGAATACGTGCTTGAGTATCTTGCTGCCGTCAGTGCCGTCCGTGCTGCCGGTGTGGCCAAAGCGAAAGACGATCAGGATGCGATGCTTGAGCAACTCGAGATCGCTGTAGAATCCATGTACAACGCGATCGATACACTGAGTGATGTGGTACGAGACCAGAGTGATCGTGGGTTGATCGCCGTGTTGATTAATCACGCCTATCGACCGTTGTATGGAGAATACGAGCGAGCCTTGGAGCTGGCGGACCAATAGCGTACTCAGGCAACCAAAAGAAATTATGCGAATAATCCCTCGATGACTTGTCCAGCTGCAATGGGAGTCGGGCGAGGCAGTCGGGGGAAGTACGTTTGGTGATGGTCGATACCGAGGCCATGATAGATTGAGGCCGCGACGTCTGCCGGTTTCCAAGGTCGCGTCTGGGGGGCAGAGCCGATCCGATCGGTCGCCCCAATAATAGCACCACGATTGATGCCGGCGCCCGCCATCAGAAGACAACCTGCACTGGGATAATGGTCACGCCCCGCGGTTTTGTTGATTTTTGGTGTGCGACCGAACTCCCCCATGGCAACGACCAAAGTGCTGTCGAGCATGCCTCGATCTTCCAGGTCATCGAGCAACGCTGAAAGCGACATGTCTAATTGTGGAAGGTTTCCGGGACCGTTGTACGAATGCCAAGTATCGCTGGCGGCGACCCCCCGTGGGCGGTGTGCGAATGACATCATGGAATCGAAAAGCCAGCCATGATTGTCCCATGTGCCATTAGTCGTCCCATCGCCAAAGAGCCCTCCCTGAACGGCTTGGTTGATTGTGACGAAACGGGCACCGGATTCGATTAGGCGTCGGCCTAGGAGGACACGTTGGCCATAGATGTTCTTGCCATAACGCTCGCGCAAAGCCGCAGGTTCCTCATCGAGATCCATTGCCGTTTTCATCGCACCACTTGTCAGCATGTCAATCGCTTCGGAGGCGAATTCGTCGCTCGCGGCGAGTTGGTTGTTGGTAATCTTGGAGAGACGGCCGAGGTTGTCCAGTTGTGCCAGCATCGATTGGCGGTCTTCGAAGCGTATGCGTTCCAACTGCAGCTCGCCAACGGAGACGTCTGGTTGGCGAGGATCTCCCGTGATGTTGAACGCCGCCTGTGCATTTCCTAGATAACCAGGTGGATCCGTGTACCTGGCGGCAAAGGGAATCCCGAAATGAGCCGGAATTCCTTTGACTTGATGACCACGTAGCGCCGAAACTAAACAGCCAAAGTTGGGAAAGTACTGACCGTCGGAAGTTGGGAAAAAACCGCTGGCTACGTGTTGAGAGCCGGTCGAATGTGAGCCGCTGCGTCCTTGCCACGAGCGAACGATCGCGACCTTGTCCATGCGTTGTGCCATGAGCGGCATTTTTTCACAAATCAAGGTTCCCGGCACATTCGTTTGGGTTGGTTTCCAAGGTCCGCGAATTTCCGCAGGCGCGTCAGGTTTCGGGTCGAAGGTTTCGAAGTGGCTTGGACCGCCGGCGAGAAAAAGAAAGATGCAAGAAATGTCGCGTTGGTGAGCAGCATGAGCGACTGTCGACCGGAGCCGCAAAAAATTAGGCAAGTTTAAGCCGAACATGCCGACGCCAACTTGGAGGGCTTGACGTCGTGGCAGGCGAAATGCGGTTTTCGATTCCTTGCAGGGCATGATCGATTGCCTTTTTCTGTTGGCGCTTTGTCGGAGGAGAGAACACCCGCAGAAATTGTAACGCGCGGAAGAAAAGTTTTCTATTGAAGTATCGTTGGGACCGGGCCAAGAAAAATCTCGTCGTGGGTAGAGTTATATTGATATGGAGCCAAATATTCACTGTTGAAAGGAGAATCTTTGCAGTTTTCAAGGGAGTTGTTGCAAAGAAGGATCACGCGTTACTCTCGGACTTGAGTCGAACGAGCTACTCGCAGTTCGACCGTTTGGTGGAAGTACGGGCAGTTCACGACAGAATCAATCATGGAACCCGATGGCAAGCTCAGGGAAATACTCGTTGATGCGGTTGTCCTCATCGAAGGAAGGCAAGGCAGCAAAGTGAAAGAGCACTTCGTGACTAAGAGGTGAGGGAGTATTCTAGATCTGCGGCACTCAGGTCATCCAACGTTGTCAGATAGTTTTCCCTGCGTTTACTACGAGAGCGATTCACAACTGTCTGAGATTTTCGGAACTTGTGGTGGGTTTGCTTTGTCACTCGGTTCTCTGGGTAGTCCTGTTTTTGTAAGCGAAACGTGGTTGTCCAACCGCAAGGCCAAACATTGAATGGCTGACTTTTCGTCGGGTAGCAGGTATCGTAAAGCAAATGCGTGGCCTACCTTGGTGCGGTCCGGAAGAGGTTAGGACTCGGAGTCGAGGGGCAACCCGATTTTTGAGCGATCGTTGGGGGGCGAATGGAAATCTGCTGATGAAGACATTCGTAAAAGCTTGTTTTTCGCTGCCTTTGTGCAAGGCATAGTTAGGGTTAGGATGTCATTGGAAAAAGGGAGATTTTCAGATTCGATAAAATCTGCTGGAATGAATAGTGCTTGAGGTCATATGAAGACTCTTATAAACAAAAGTTGTTCTAGGCTAATGATCGCCCTGGCCATTTGGTCACCCTTGCTCGCGCACGGTGAGGACTGGCCTCGTTGGCGCGGTCCACGCGGTGATGGATCGTGGCAAGCGCCTCCGTTGCCGAAGGAATGGCCGCAGGGCGGGTTGAACAAGCTGTGGAGCCAACCGGTTGGAGGTGGGTATGCGGGCGTGATCGCGGTAGGCGATTCAGTTTTTACGATGGATCGGCAGGGTGATCCAAAAGAGGTGGAACGTGTGATTTCTTTGAACGCTCAAGATGGTAGCAGACGTTGGGTTCAGGAATACGCTGTGGAATACGGCGATCTTGATTATGGAAATGGTCCACGAGCTGCACCCACGTATCACCAAGGACGTATTTATACGTTGGGGGCTGTAGGGCACGTTTGTTGCTTCAATGCTGTGGATGGAAAACTTATTTGGACTCACGACACGGTGAAAGATTTTAAAGCCCGTTTACCCATGTGGGGATTTGCTGCATCTCCACTTGTTTATCAAGATTTGGTGATCGTACACGTGGGGGCTGTGCCGAATGCAAGCCTGATGGCTTTGGATGCAGAATCTGGTCAGCCACGTTGGCGCGCTCTGCAGGACGAAGCCGGTTACGCTATGCCGATTTTGATCGAAGTTGATGGTCAACACCAACTTGTTTGTTGGACGGCGGAAGGGATTCATGGTGTACTTCCCGAGAATGGAACGGTCTTATGGAGTCAGCCCTACAAAAGTACTTATGGTGTGGCAATTGCGACGCCGATTTTTCGGGAAGGGATGCTTTTGGTGAGCGGTTATTGGGAAGGTACTATGGCGATTCGTATAGGACCTCAGAGAGGTGACGTGAAAATTGTCTGGGAAGAGAATCGGCAATTGCGTGGATTAATGTCACAGCCACTCTATCGCGAGGGGCAAGTTTTTATGATCGACAAAAAGTTCGGTCTCACGGGTTTTCAAATGAGTACGGGAAGCAAACGCTGGGATGCGGAAAATCAGATGACACCAAAGGGGCGCAACCCGCAAGCCTCGATGGTGTGGCTGGGAGATTCTGACCGCGCAATTATTTTGAATTCTTCGGGCGAACTCTTGTTGGCAAGATTAACGCCTGACGGCTACGTCGAAGAATCCCGTACCAAGATTATCGAAAAAACATGGGCCCATCCCGCCTATGCCGGAACCTGCATTTATGCCCGTAGTGATACCGAGATTGTTGCCTATTCTCTAGTCGACTAAGCAATAAGTGTTTCGTATTCCAGCAAAAGGAAATTGGTCGCGGTAAGAAGATGATCGGCTTGAAGGGCAGGGCGGAATGAAGTATCGCCTAGAGTCTGGCATTCCCGATAGCGAGTTGTTCGGATGAGTCTGCCTGTTTCGGAGCAGATGTCGTGGGATATTGCCAATTCCGCCAGCGACAGGGAATTCTTAAGTCGCCAAGCTGAATTTGTGTTTCGGTGCGGGATGCTAGATTGTTTTCCAGGAACCCGATTGTTTACTGCGAACTCAGCCTGGAGTGACGCCTCTTGATATGTTTGCGGAATCGCAAACATTAACCACCGGCCGTTGCTCTCAGAGAACAGGTTTGTTCAGAGCAAGGCTTGTGGTTTGTGCGGCATAGTTATTCCCTGAGTTTGGGCGTTTTCGTAAATAAAACATATTTCTTTAATGCTGCTGCGACAACGAACGCCGGATCGTGCGTAGCAACAGTTTTGTTAATTGAAAGCTTGAAAACGAGGGAGCTAGGTGAATGTATTAGCGTTGCGTGCCAGTGAGGGGTAGCCGGAGTTTCTGCAAGCAGAGAGAATGTTATCCTGGGCGTCGTGGCACCATTGTCGCTAGGTTCTGGCGAGAATGGTCTGAAGATTAGAATGATGGTGGCTTGGGGTTTTGTGCAGGGTGTAACCGATCCCTTAAACAGCATGACTATTTTTAAAATTGATTCACGGGAGGATTCCCGTATTGCCGCCTATCGAAATTTACCCGCTGGCAAGCTGACGGATCGGCCGTTTCGATTTATTGTTGAAGGGCGGTTATTGGTAGAGCGACTTGCCGCCAGTCCTTGTACTTTGGAATCTGTTTTAGTACGTGATTCTCTTGCCGAGGAAATGGCGTCCGTGTTGGGCAATGTGGCAATTTATTCGGTCCCGAAATCGGTTCTTGATGGGATTGTGGGTTACAAGTTTCATTTGGGCGTGTTGGCTTGCGGAATTCGGCCCCCCTTGTGTGAGGTTGAATCTTTGGCGTCGGGCGACGCTCGCTTACGCACAGTAGTCATCTGTAATGAAATTCACGATCCAGAAAATCTTGGTGCCATTTTACGGAATTGCGCGGCCTTTGACGTGGACGCGATCATTCTTGATCAACGCTGTTGCGATCCGTTTTACCGTCGCGTCTCGCGCGTATCGATGGGGGCAAATTTAACCCTCAAATTGTTTATTTCAACAAGTCTTAATCGTGATATCCAGTTCTTACAGACAGAAATAGGTGTAGAAGTCGTTGCTGCGGTCGTTGACATGACGGCGGAGAGAATCCCCGCTGCACATCGGGTCGAACGGCTTGGTTTGGTTTTGGGAAGCGAGCAAAGTGGCGTTAGGTCAGACATCATTGATATCTGTGATCGGAGGATTTCTATTCCGATGAGTACGCAGACGGATTCACTGAACGTTGCAGTCGCTTCTGGGATCTGCTTGTATCACTTTCAGCTGAGTGCGTCGTTGGTCGATCCCACACCGACGGGTGAAAGCTGCTGAGCCGCTATCCTTCCTTAGCCCGCTTTGCGCTGGCCGTGGATCGGCGCGATATCCGCAAGAGTTGCGAATGGCTTTTGAGGGCTCGCCTGATGGACCTGACGTTGTTGGATGGCAGCCAGGATTTGACTTGCCACTTCCATGGTGGAAATTGCCACCGTACCATCAATTTGTGGGCGTGCGTTCTTTCGGATACAGCTGAAGAATTCCTGTTGTTCTTTCAAGATCGCGTTACTTGGTGTTATTTCTAACTCACGAGCCACAAAAACTTGTTTGAAAAAACGCTCTTTGATTTCGTCTTTTTGCAGGGGCGTTAGGAGGTCAACTTGAAGATCCGTATGGGACGCAGTTCGTGTGTTTTCAAAGAAAGTCGATGTTGGGCCGGAAAAGTCAACTTCCACAGACCCTTGATCGGTCAAGATTTGCATGGAACGTTCGGTGTTGCGGCTGACACGCGATGCATGCAAATTAACGACGCAACCATTCTCAAATTCCATGCGGGCGTGCGCGATATCTTCGTGAGGTCCAACCACTGTGGTCCCGACCGCGTCCACATGTGCGACAGGGGAATCGCACAAAGACAAAACGATATCGATGTCATGAATCATAAGATCGAGAACAACGCCGATGTCGGTGGAACGAAATGAGTAGCCACTCGTTCTCTTCGTTTCGATGTGCTTGGGTTGGTCAAGAAAAGGTTGAGCTGCGATGAGTGCGGGGTTAAAACGCTCGACATGGCCGATTTGAAGTACACGCTGGTGGTGGTTCGCGAGGTAGGCGATGGTCTCTGCCTCGTCGAGCGTGACAGCGATCGGTTTCTCGATAAAGACATGAAGTCCCGCGCGGAGTAAATCAACTGCGACCGATCGGTGATACTTTGTCGGTGTGGCGATGATGGCCGCATCCATCCGATCGATTAGAGCGTGGTGGCTTGCGTAAGGAACCAATTGAAACTCTGCGGCAACTTGTTGGCGGGTCGCATCAATAGGATCGACGATTCCTACTAATTCGATGTGTTCTTGTGTTTGCGCTAGTCGGGTGTGAATGCGTCCTAAATGCCCGGCGCCAATGACTCCAATTCGAAGAGTTTCCATGGGGTTCTCTTTTGAGATGACCACGTGTACATGTCCCGCTTTTAATTAAGCACTTCTCTGTAGCCTTTCTTGTACGGAAAATTCGGCGAGTAATGCACGGACCAACGCGGAGTTGAGGCGATGGCCACTTCGGTGGGCTACGAAATGTCCCACGATACCACAACCGGCCAAAGCTAAATCTCCGATTAGATCCAGGCCCTTGTGACGAACACATTCGTTTTCGAAGCGGAGTTCGTTCTCTAAAGGACCTTCTTCTCCGAAGATGAGAAGATCTTTGAAGGTGACGTGCTTTCCAAATCCTTGTTGACGCAGCCACCGCGCCTCTTCCTCGAGTAGAAAGGTGCGTGCCGAGGCAAGTTCTTTGATGAAAATGTCTGGCGTGACTGTCGTAGAAAAAGTTTCTCGACCAATACAGTTATCACTGCCGAAATCCAACCGATATTTAAAAGAGAAATCGCCGTGTTTTGAGGGACGTGCTTCAACCCAGCTTTGATCATCACCGACTTTGACTGGTTCTGTCACGATCAAGAGAGAGATCTCTGACTCTTGTTCGACGATTCCCGCCATTTGTAGTGCGTCTACAAAATCAGAGCTTGACCCGTCGCAGCCCGGCATTTCGGCGGTATTCACTCGTACTTCGAGGTTGTCTATTTGCAGGCCATGGATGGCAGCGAGGACGTGTTCCACCATTTCTACGGTTTGGCCGTCAACAACCAGCGTCGTCCGGCGCGGAACTTCGATGCGATAGGGAACCAAAGCTGGGATCTTTACGGCTGGATCTAGATCCGTGCGTACAAACTGGATCCCGTGTCCTGACGGTGCGGGGCAGAATTCAACACAGACATCCTTGCCACTCCAATAGCCAGTTCCCGAGACTTTCGCCGTGGTAGCAATGGTTCGCTGTTTGCGATGCAAAGAGGTCAACTTATTCCGATCAATCACTGAAGAATTTTAAGGAACGACGTGTCTGGTGATCACCTTGCAAAAAAGTTTTCAGATGATCCTAAGAATCTCTAATTACCAAGCGTACTGAAAGACTTGGGTTGCCGCTGATGAAGTGCATTAGCCCTAGCGAGATTTTTGTGGGCCGCCGGTGAAGGGACGCGCACCAACATTCTTCGGTGCGAGGCCACGATTTAGGCGGTCAATCACCTGACGGGTAATGTCGAGGTTACCATGGTGGTAAACCACCGGGCGATTGACTCCTTGGAGTACCGAGTCACGCTTCGTTGGATCCATTTCGTCTCGGCTGAATCGCAACACAAGGCCAATGCCATAGTTGCCAGCAATTTGCTGCACATGGTCACTTACCTCGTTGTATGCTTCGTAATAGATTTTTGCTTCTTGTTCGAGGAATTCCTTGCGTTTGAGCTGCATGTTTACTTGTAGATCAGCGCTCGATTTAGCGAGGGTTTGTTCCGCTCGTTTGTAATCTACCGATCCCGGCTTGAAATCCTTTGCTTTTTCTCCCTGCGTCGTGATCTGCTTTCGAGCGGCACGAATAGATGCTTCGAAATCCTCTATTTGTTTCTTCAGGTCATCCATACGGCTTTTGAAGCGATTGTGCTGCTGAAAGACCTGGTTGATGTCAACGACGGCGACATTCGTTCCAGTGGGCCGTTGTTGTCGCGGCTGTTGAGCAGATACTTGTGCGAGAGAAGCCAGAAAAACAGAGATGGTTGCCACTAAAATGGCACGGTTGCGAGTGATTGTCACGACCAGCACTCCTTGCTGCAGTTTTCGTCAATTTTGAACGACGGCTACCACATCCTTGTGGCACCAAAATCCCTGAGGCCAGGGTCTCGAACAACGGGCGATATTTTGCCTGGAACGGAATAATCGGTAAAGACCGAAAAGTTGATCGGTCGGTGATGGGGGAATGCTTAAGCCAAAGGTAACAAAACACTGCTATATTTGCGAAGTTTGTCCCGATAGCTTTCAGATTGTGAAATTTCTGCTGTCGCGCGAGTGGTAGCGATTTACTTCTTCCCGCTATTGGAATTGGCCCCTCTAGTTGGTGGGTGGTACCGACTTGCTGAAGCGTCGGACGGTACCGAGAGCGGTTTAAGGATAAGCCAAGGTGTCGGTGTTAAGGTGAATCGTGGTTACCGCGGGCTAGGGAAGTGAGGGACGGGTTCAGAGAGAAAAATTCCCGTGCGTAACGCAAGCAAAATCCAGTGCGTAACGCAAGCGACGATGAGAAAATCTTAGCTTATTCGGCGGCTTGGAAGGTGGGAGCCGCTTGGTCAATCGATTCAATAATTTGGGTTACAAAATCTGTGATTCGATTCATCCCAGGAAAATTGATCAATTCATAGTCGTCGCTTGGTCGGTGATAATCGGAATGGGTTCCCGTGAAAAAATGCAAAACGGGGATATTCTGGGTGTAAAACGAATTGTGATCACTGGGACCATAGCCACTTGGTTTTTTCTGTAAATCGAATTGATGGATTTTATTTGCGCTGTCAACGAATTGGTTGAACTCGACCGCCGTACCCGTTCCATGAACGATTAGTTTGTTTTCCTGCAGCCTTCCCACCATGTCTAAATTAATCATGGCAATCGTCTTTTCGAGTGGAAAGAGCGGGTTTTTAACATAAAACCCGCTACCGAGAAGTCCACGTTCTTCACCTGCGAAGGCGATGAACAGCAGGCGATGCTGGCGGGATTTGCGTTCTGAAAATGTTTTCGCAAGTTCCAGCAGCACGGCTGTTCCTGAGGCATTGTCATCAGCGCCGTTGTGAATTTCATAGGTCCATGGTGCCAAGGATCCTGCGCCACCCATGCCTAAATGATCATAATGCGCAGCAATGACGATCGTTTCCGCAGGGGAGATACCCGTGGCCTCGAGAACACCAGCGACATTTCTTACTTCGGCCTCTTGGTGGATGACCTGGGATTCGCATTCTGCAAGCCATCCTGGGATTTCAAAGCTTTGGGGAGTGAGGTTGTCATCGATCTTTTCCTCGAGTTCTGCGAGGCTAACTTGGGCTGCAGATTGAAGAATGCGATCAATCGGATCACGGTGACAAAAGAAGACGGGTAGTTTGCGGTGTTTTCCTCCCGAACCGGCATCTGCAAAACCGAGGAGTTGATCAAAGCCAACACGCTCTTTTTCACGCAACGCCGAGAGTTTGTTGAGAAGTGAGACAATTACCTCGTCAAAAAGGCCAGGACTATCTGGAGAGATTTTCCCTTGGGTTTTTGCGAGCAGCTCGTCGACAGTTTCCACCAACTCCCTTTGGTTCGCAGAGGAACTTACACCGAGGCCGAAATGGTCATTCACCAAAATGACGGCGGCAGCGCCATGCTCTGCTGCATGGGAAATTTTGTTCGTGAAAAAAGCATGACGCGATGGGTCGGTCCCGTTGAATTTGCTTTTTGGGTCGCCTTGTTCCGGTTCTTTCCGCACGATAATCAGAATTTTTCCTGCGACATCGATGTTAGCAAAATCGTCGTAGGGAGGATTTTTAGCAGAAATGCCGTATCCCACGAAAACGAGGGGAGCTCTTGCGGTGTTGGTGCCACCGACGCTCAGAGGGCGGAAATCTTCGTTGAGCGTTAGTTCTATTTTGGATGGTAAAGTTCCGCTTTCAGTTGAGGTTCTGTGAAACACCAGTCGATTTTGTTCAGGGCTGCCGAGTTTCGATTTGGCAAGCAGGTTGAACTTTTGAAACGGAGTGTCGTCAAACAGGTTTGTGTCGAGGCCGAGGGTTTCGAATTCGTTTGCAATGTGATCTGCAGCGAGGTCGAGTCCTTCGGTACCGATGCCACGTCCATTCAGCTTGTCAGAAGAGAGGTATTGGACGGTTTTTTTTAAACGTTCCTCGCTAGTTATTCGTGTTTCGTCGGATTGCCCGTAGCATGCAAGTCCGCTGATGAAGGAAGCTAAAATGATCGGTATTGTCGGAAAAAAACGCCAAGTAGTGGAAGAATGGGGTCTTGCTGACGGGCTCGTTGACATAAAAAATATCATTGGCTCTTTGAAATCTTTCGTTGCTGGGAAGTGCGAGGAAGTATCAAGCCCTAAGTGACTTTCATCACAGGAAGATTAGTCTGCATGCCAGCAGATATCTAGCGGGATGCGGGGGATTCTGGGGTTTTCGAGGTTAGCCAGACTCAGACGAACCGAGGTTAGAAGCTGTGATGATGCTTGCCGGTGAGGACATTCGATGGTGGTGGTCTGTCATCAAGAATCTAACTGGGGCGAAAAATATTCCATCCGACCTGTTCTAGAATCGGCTTTGACACAGTTTAACAACGTGGATATCCTTCTGCCCGCGTGGGCGTTGAGAGGCATGATGGTTTACGGGAAACTAGCTGGTCGTGTCGACGACCCTCAGGTTTAAGAATGTAAAGCACGTTTACACACGCGTTTTGTCCCTGGGAAAACCCCTGTGAGGTAACGCGTGTGCTGACGCTGGAACGTGACGAGAAAACTCGCGTTTGCGCATGCAGCCGCAAAGAATTCGCACAAGGAGGTGCGGTCTTGGAAGGTTCAAATTGTCCGTCAACGCTTGTCGAATCAATAATGCCGCTTCCATGTAGCGGCTCGGCGTCGCACACGACCAGCGGTTTAGCGCGACGTCTTGTATTGCTTGTCGACCAATCGGTGGAGACACGCGAAGTCTTACGCACAATACTTGAACGGCGCGGAGCACAAATTCTAGAAACATCCCAGGCCCGCGAAGGCCTAGAGTTACTGCGCACACACCGCCCTACGGTGACGGTTCTTGATCTTGGAGCGCACGATGCGGACAACGAGGAAATCCGTGACGGTTATGCGGATGAACCGGATACATCGCTTGTGGTGCTTGGTATGGCCAAACGCTACAAAACACAACTTCCAAGCGCTCGTGTTGTCCAAAAACCCTACCATTTTGGGCCCCTCATTCGTACAATCGAGGCGTTGCTCAATGAGTCTGTGGGTGGACGTTCGTGAGCTTTCTCGCAGGACGTGGCAAGTCCATATTGGACATGGGAACGGTCGCAGTTGATTTCGCAAGTTGTGTTCAGCGATATGTCGGATTCCGCCGGTTCGTGGCCCTGCCCTGCGACCGTTGTGCGTAGGCTGTTCTAGCTTAACTAGTTGTTTTGCAAAAGTAGGGTTTCATACAGGGTGAAGACGAATCAGCCGTTGTGGCTGTTGGTCATACTTGTGACAAAGTGCTTGGATGATGCAATGCCTTCCTTGTTTGTGATTCAAGGGCGAGATCAGGGGAAACGGTTCGTCTTGGACGATCCAACGGTGACTCTTGGTCGCGACGCTTCCAATTCAGTCCAGTTGCATGATACCGAAGTCTCGCGTCGCCATGCTGAAATTCATCGTGAAGGCAAGGGATATCGTTTAGTTGATTTAAAGAGTTCGAATGGCACTTTTGTTAATAGTCAGGAAACCCAAAGTCTCGAGTTGAAGACTGGCGATCGAGTGCAGATTGGGCGTACGTTAATGCTGTTTACGGGGGCCGAAGAGGCTTCCTCTGCGCCGGATATCTTTACTGGCGTCGATATCGTGAATCAGATTCAGCAACACGACGGTTCACGGATCATCAAGTCGATTGGGCAACAGGAGAGCACGCAGTATTTGGCCTCCAGTGTTGATGATTCCAACAGTTCTTGGCTGTCTCATGCTCGTAGTAATGTACAGATCATGTACCGTACTGCCTTGGCCATCAGTCACACTTTAGACATCGATCAATTGTTGCACCGTATCATGGAGTTGATTTTTGATTGGGTTGCTGTGGATCGTGGTGTGATCATGTTAGTTGACGAAGAGACAAGCGAACTGTTGCCGAGGGTTCGCCGGAACCGTCAAGGAGTGCGGAGCGACGACCGCATGATGATTAGCCGTACGATCTTGGATTATGTGATGGGACATAATGAAGGTGTCCTGACCACGAATGCCCGTGAAGACGACCGCTGGGATGCGGGCGGTAGCATTGTTCGTTTAGGTGTCCGCGAAGCGATTTGCGTGCCGCTACAGGGACGCTATGGAGTTGTCGGTGTGATTTATATCGACACCTATACACCGCCAGGGAAGATACTTCAGAATCGGGTCAACAAGCGGCTTTCAGAAGAGCACCTAAAGATGATGGTTGCAATTGGGCATCAAGCAGCATTAGCAGTGGAGGATACGACTTATTATTCGGCAATGGTGCAGGCTGAGAGATTGGCCGCGATTGGACAAACGATTGCCACCTTGTCCCACCACATCAAGAATATCTTGCAGGGCATACGTGGGGGCAGTTTTCTGATCGAGGAAGGGCTGAAGGACAATGCACCAGATGTTGTTGGAAAAGGTTGGGCGATCGTCGATAAAAATCAAGAAAAAATATCTAATTTGGTAATGGATATGCTTTCCTTCAGTAAAGAACGAGAGCCTGAAATGGTCCTTGCCAGTCTTAATGACGTGACGAGTGATGTGATTGAATTGATGCAATCACGTGCAGATGAGTGTGGTGTTATTTTGGAATGGCATCCAATGGAAAAGATTCCCGATCTTTTGTTTGACGTGGATTTGTTGCCTCGAGCAATTCTCAACGTCTTGACGAATGCAATTGATGCGTCTGAAGAAGAGGATAAGGCGCTAGTCAAAGTTTCCACGGCGTTTGATTCCGCTGAGATGAAGATCGCAATTGTTGTAGAAGATAATGGCCCTGGAATTCCAGCTGGAGATCTCAAAGAGATTTTTACAATTTTTAAGTCGCAGAAGGGGGCCCGCGGAACGGGGCTTGGACTGCCGGTGAGTCAGAAGATTATGCGCGAACATAATGGTGATGTTCGTGTTGACAGCACAATCGGCAAGGGGAGTCGATTCCACCTAGAAATGCCTGCCGTTCTTGCCGGTGTCACGGCTGAAAAACCATCGGCTGCTGATACGTTTCCCGATTCGTAAGGAAATTATGAAACCAATCATGGTTGCGGATTATTATCTTCAACTTATAGGAATTGCGAAGCTTAATTGAAAGTATATCCGGCTGGCGCGCCCACAAACGGGTTCGTGCGTTTTTCTTCTCCAATGGTGGTGCTTTCCCCATGTCCCGGTAAGACGATTGTATCGTCGGGCAAATTGAATAGTTTGGAATGAATTGAATTCAATAAGGTGTCGGCATTGCATCCTGGAAAGTCAGTACGTCCCACACTGCCTTGGAACAAAACATCGCCACCCATCACGATCCACGGGGTTATCGCTTTCCAAACAAAGATGATGTGGCCAGCAGAGTGTCCCGGCGTCTCATAGATATCGAAAGAAAACCCGGCTGCCGTGAATACGTCTCCTTCGACTAAGAGCCGATCAGCGGGGGGGCTGGTAATGGGAAATCCAAACTGTGCAGATAAATTTTCTTCGGGGTTAAGTAAGCTCGTGCTATCATCTTTCCCTATCACGATGGGGGCACTTGGCCATTGTTGTTTTAGTGCTGCATTGCCAGCAATGTGATCGGCATGGCCGTGCGTGTTGACAATTGCAGCGACGGAAAGATTGTCTTCTCGAATCTCTCTAATGATTTGGTCAGCATCGAACCCAGGGTCAAAGACAAGGCATTCCTGTCTGTCACGAAGATGTAAGACATAGGCATTCTCGGCGAACATACTGGAAATGACCGTTCGAACATTGAATTCCGCATTATTCAAAATACACGCCTCGCCATTTTTAAGGAAAACTGCGTAGAATACGTTGATCTTATGGACGTTTTCCCGAGATAAAGCAGTCGGGATTGTCGTTTTGGTAAACGCGAGGGATTACAAATCGCATTGTAATTTTAACTTCGCTTTTTTGGCGATACTTACAAATATCCGATCGATACGTATTTTTATAATAGATGTCAGTTTTGTTTGCGGCCGAAAAATAGGCGGATTACTAAAAGTCGGCGTTAATTATTGTCAGCTGGGCACGCGGGTTGCTCATAAACGGACACAAAGGATTCTGTCAAAATAAAGCAATGAACCGAGAAGCAGTTCGAGTTTGCAATGGGTGCTGCCTTGAGCCTGCTTCTCGTTATTGTAGGGAGTGAAGTTCATGGCAAGCGGCAATTTTAACCGACGCGGATTTTTGAACGGCTTGATTTCTGCTGGCGCTGTCAGCAGTCCTTTATTACTTGCTGCGGAGGATACGAAAAAACCTCTGCGCGAACCGGTGTTTAGGGTTTCGAAGAAAGTTGATCGAAATACAGAGGTCGAGAATTCGCACCCATTGGATCCCGCGCTAAGGATCGCTCGCGAAGGCCTCATGGAAATGCAGAAGAATATCGTTGATTATACCGCCACAATGATCAAGCGAGAGCGGGTGGATGGTGAGGTTAGCGATGTTCAATACATTTTTATCAAAGTTCGAAATCGCAAGCTGGATGCTGCCGGTAATTTGAAAACGCCCTTTAGCGCTTACATGTACTTTCTTAAACCAAAGGATTTTCGAGGTCGAGAAGCGCTCTATGTTGAAGGGCAGAACAATGGCAAGATGATTGCTCATGAAGCTCCGCACACACTATTATTTAAGACCGTGGGTTCCGTCTGGCTACCGCCAGATGGAGTCATTGCTATGAAAGGCCAACGCTACCCAATTACTGAAATGGGGATAGAGAACCTGGTTGTTCAATTGCTCACGCGTGGCGCCCGTGATCGGAAAGCGGGGCCATGTGAAGTCGAATTTAAATCTGGGGCAAAAATAAATGGCCGAGTTTGCACTGTCATCGAAGTAAGGCACGATGATCGCAAGCCGGAGTATGATTTCCATAAAGCACAAATATTTGTCGATGATGAAGCGAATGTGCCGATTCGCTATGCCGCCTACGACTGGCCGACAACGCCTGGTGGAAAACTCCAGGTGATTGAAGAATATACATATATCGATCTAAAACTTAATGTTGGCCTGGAAAATATTGAATTCGATTGGCAGAACCCAGAGTACAATTTTGTCCGTAAGAAGGCGAATTGAGTTGGCCTTTGAGCAAGGGTAGATGGTAATTTTTGGGACCCGGCGTTTCTAAGAAACGCCGGGTTTTTTACGTTCATATCGTGGCGGGCATGTTCTCGAGGTTTTTGGCAAACGGCAATAAGATGACGCTGTGAAAATGAATTTTGTCGTAGATAAACGTTTGGGGGTACGCAATGCTAATGTGCTGCGCCCTTGGCTTGGCCGTTGCGTTTTCCTTGTGACCTTTATTTTTGTGAGTATCACGGCAGTATTTATGTGGTTCGAAAATTATTTGGTCTACCCTGGATGGGGTTTTCCTAGTGGCCGCTGGGAACCGCCAACTTCCAAGTTTGACGATGTGACGTTTGAGTCTGAGGATGGCACATTACTGCACGGCTGGTTCTTAGACCACTCAGACGCCAACTTGTATCTAATGGTGTGCCATGGAAATGGTGAAACGGTCGGGCACATGGGGCCATGGTTGGACGCTTTGCAGCGAGAATTGAAGATCGGAGTATTTGCGTTTGATTATCGGGGATTTGGTCGCAGCGAGGGCAGGCCGAATGAGGCCGGTGTGCTNGCCGATGGACGTGCAGCACATAGGTGGTTGGGGCAACGGATCGGAAAGAAGACGACGGACATCGTAATTTTTGGACGCTCTTTGGGTGGGGCCGTTGCGGTGGACTGTGCTGCCCAACAAGGAGCGCGGGGGTTGATTTTGGATCGAACGTTTGCAACGCTTCCAGAAGTTGCTGCGGAGCATTACCCGTGGCTGCCCGTGCGCTGGTTGATGCGGAATCGATATAAATCCATCGAGAAGATTGCCTGTTATAATGGCCCGCTGTTGCAATGTCACGGAGACCTCGATGAGGTGGTTCCCTTTGAATCGGGAAAACGGCTTTATGATGCGGCGGCGAGCTCACAAAAAGAGTTTGTTGTGATGGATGGGATAGGTCACAATGGCGCGACGAATGCGGAGTTCCACCGCTCTTTGTCCACGTTCATCGCGCAGCTTCGAATGCAAACGAAATGATGGGGCGAGTAACCAGCTGCTCATGAAGTTCACTGGGCAATGGTGTTTGTTACTAGGGCTGTAGGTAGGCGGGATCAAGCTCTTTGAGCACGGCGACCAATTCCTTTGCAGCTACCGAGAGTTCTTCATTAGTATGCAATGCGTTAAGGAAAAACCGCAGACGTGCACTTTCTTCCGCTACGGCAGGGTGAAGGATTGGTTGAACACTGACACCCCGCTCATGCATCATGCGTGACGATTGAATGGCATGAAGTGAGTTTCCTAGGATCACAGGTACGATGGGAGTTCCATTGCTGTCACCAGTATTCACTCCGCGCTGTTTTAACAATGTTAGAAAGAAGGCGGCACGAGATTGTAATGTTGCCACGCGATCGGGCTGCTCCAGAAGCAATTGGACCGATTTTAAAGCAGCCTCTGCACTGCACGGTGACAGCCCAATACTAAAGATCATTCCGGGACAGGTGTGTTTCATGTATTGGATGAAATGGCTACGACCGGCAATATATCCGCCACCGGCTCCCAGGGCTTTGCCTAGGGTTCCCATCCAAATGTCGACGTCGACCGTGTCAATTCCGTAATGCTCGGCCATGCCTCTTCCGTTAACTCCCATTGTGCCAATGGAATGAGCCTCGTCGACCATTAATAGAGTTTGATGCCGATGCTTGATTTCAATTAACGCGGGAACATCGGAGAAGTCTCCATCCATACTGTAAACGCCTTCAACGACAATTAAGACTTTCCGATATTGGCCGCGAAGATTAGATAGAATGTCGTTTAAAGCATCTATATTGTTGTGAGGGAAGGCACGTCGCTCAGCACCCGACAAAATGGATCCCATGACAATGCTGTTGTGTGCTAGTTCATCGTGAACGATCAGATCGCCGGGCCCCATTAAATGCCCAATGACAATGTTATTTGTCATATAGCCACTCACAAATGTTGCGGCCGCTTCATTGCGTGTGAAGTCTGCAAGAATATTTTCCAACTCGACATGAACTGGTCGGGTTCCTGCAACTAGACGACTGGCTGATGCACTCGTGCCGTAGGCGTCGAGTGCAGATTTTGCAGCTGCTGTAACTTCTGGATTGCCCGACATTCCCAGATAGTTGAACCCCGAAAAATTGATAAGTTCTTTTCCGGCAACTGTCGTTTTGTTTGTGCTTGCGCTCTCGTGGACAGCAAAGAATGGATTCGATTCGCCTGTCGCTTCCACGGTGTTGATCATCTGCTGTAATTGTTTCCACTCTGGCAAATGTTCTAGATCGTAGTATTCCAGTGGTGTATCGGTGGCATTCCCTTGCTGTTCCAGTACTTCTTCAATAGCGTCAGCAATTTCTTGGCAAGTTTCAATTTCTGGAAGCAAACTATCGGGAACGCGAATCGAAAAAGACTGTTCAAGCTGAGAAATGATGTCCATACGTTCAACGGAGTCCAGGCCCAGTTCCAAGACATTGGTCTCTGCTGTGATGGAGATGGCACGTTCTTTGGCAACTTCTTTAACGTTGGCGATGACAGCGTCGACGACGGTATCTGCCATCGTTGAGTTTGGTGATATGGTCATAGGAAAAGTGTCGAATTAGCGTTAAGAAAAAAACAGACAACCCATTAGGATACCCGTAAGTATTCAGCGTTCGCTAGGTTGATCTGCCGGGAGTCCGGAGATATGGGAAAAAATGCGAGGCGGAAGTGTGGTGATCGAGGTCGGGAAGGCTGATTTTGCGGAAAACGTACTGTCTTAACACTTTGGAGAGAGTTTTTGTTCATGGTTTTCTAGCACAATCCATTTAATCTATGATGTTTGTGGGGAAGGCTTGGAGACAAATGCGTCAGATTCAGCAACTCCATACCGTCGATTTCAACGTATCATTGAAAGAGAACTCTAAATGTCGGATGTTACGGTCAAGGCAGTTGTCGATAAACGTGAGCAGAAACGCTTCTTGAATTTACCTTGGGTACTGCACCGGTCCGATCCTCACTGGACCCCTCCGTTGCGGCGCAACCAAGAAGAGTTGGTCGGCTTTCGATCTCACGCTTTTTACGAGCAAGGAGAATCACAAGCATTTCTCGCCATTAAAGATGGTGAGGTGTGTGGACGCATTTCAGCGATCATCTATCCAGAACACAATCGCCAATATCAGGAAAAGCGGGGATTTTTCGGTTTCTTTGAGTCAATCGACGACACGGACGTATCTCGAGCCTTGTTTCAGGCTGCTGAGAATTGGTTAGCGGAACAAGGAATGATGACCATTCGAGGCCCGGCCAATCCGTCCCTGCATTATGAATGGGGACTCTTGGTTGACGGTTTCTATGAGCCCGCCTGGTTTCTAATGACTTACAACCCAAGCTATTACCAGCGACTGGTAGAGGATTATGGGTTTTACAAGACCCAAGACATGTATGCGTTTTGGGGGGAAAAAGAGATGCTGGGAACTGTCGACAAGAAGCTGGAATGGGTGACACGAGAGGCTAGGAAACGTTTCAACGTAAAGTTGCGTCATTTCAATCTGGCGAATTTTCAGCAAGAAGTTCACACGTTTTTAAATATTTATAATCAAGCCAGTGGAGCGATGTGGGGTTATGTTCCGATGTCTGGCATGGAAGCCGAGCATATGGCCAAGACGCTCAAACATTTGCTCGTACCGGAACTGACATGCATTGCGGAAGTGGACGGAAAACCGATCGGGGCGATTTTTGGGATGCTTGATTACAATCCCCGCATCAAGCAGATCGATGGAAGACTATTTCCCTTCGGTTTTGTACGACTACTGTACAAACGGCAGAAGATTGGTCGGATGCGTTTTATTGCTACGGATGTGTTGCCTGAATTTCAACGTTGGGGAATTCCTATGGTGATGTTGAACTGGTTACAGCCCCATGTATTAAACTATGGCATCGAGCAAGCCGAATTTTCCTGGGTTTTGGAAAGTAATGATTTGTCTCGCAAGACGTTGCAGAAAGGTGGGGCGAAGTTAACGAAAACATATCGGTTGTATGACTATGACATTCCAAAAAGATAGATTTACACACTTCTGGAGGGAGGATGTTACTAGACAATACTTTGGCATTTGCTGAGGCAAGAGGGTCTGCCAGATGGTTTTCCGCGTGACATTAGATGTTTCCGGCATTGTGGGAACGGCGAGTTGGAAATTTGGATTCCAGCAGTAACGATGCGTTCACGAGAGAACGAGAGCGGAATCAAGTCATCGAACTGGGACCAGCCACCAAATCTCAACCGGCTTTTCGAAGGCATACAAGTGACGCGATATGGTAAAGTTGTCGTGTTTGTTTTGCATGTTGTTCTGTATGTCGATCAACGCGTGCAATGGTAAGAACTGCTCATGGATGCTGAATAGTCGGTAGGGAACGGACGGAATCAGCCAGGAATTATATCTATATGTTGATGAGCGCCAGCCGTCGAAAATGGTGATTATTTTTCAGCACGTTGCGTTTTGCTCGACGGGTGTCATCGAAACGTTGATTCGAGTCAAGAACCGGCTTTCTATCGCCGGTGGAGTTCTAAAGCTTTCGAGTAGGAACAAGCAAATCCGTCACGCGATCCGCATTCTTAAATGCGAGGGAGTGGTCTTTGAGATCTTCGGTTCTGAGTCGGAGGCTGTGCAAAATCTGGCCAGTTGAGCGAGTTGTTCTGCTCGAATTGGCTACTAGAGCGAAGGTCTACCTGTCGACCCGATTGGAGTCGAGCATGGGGCGAAGTTCATCGACAAAATCTCGCACGTCAGCAAATTCTCGATAGACACTTGCAAACCGAACGTAGGCAACTTGATCAAGTTTTAGGAGTTGTTCCATAACCAGCTGTCCAAGTTGTCCTGTTTCGACTTCGGATTCGGTACTTCGATAGATTTGGCTTTCCACTCTGGAGATAATGCCATCGATTTGTTCGTCGCTGATGGGTCTTTTCCAGCAGGCTTTTGCTAGGCCGACTCTCAGTTTTTCACGGCTGAAAGGTTCGCGGACACCGTCCTTTTTGATTACCTTAATGACCGACTCTTCGAGTCGTTCATAGGTTGTGCAACGCCGCTTGCAGTGCAAACACTCACGGCGCCGACGAATAGCAAATCCGTCTTCGCTAGCTCGCGAGTCGATTACTCGGTCGTTGTCGACACGACAGAAAGGACATCTCATCGAACAGGTAGCACACCGACTTAGTCATAGGGCCACAGCGACAGCAATGAATCCAATCAATATAGCTTAGTGAATCTTATCAACGAAGTAGGGTAGCTGGAAGGAAGTTTCCGTAATGATGGCGGTTTTGCCAATGCCCGGTATAATAATGCGAAAGATTTAAGCGTTTTTCTCGATTTTGCTTTCCTTTCAGCAGGGGAAGCGCGAGCCTATTACTCGCCGATTTGCTGTCAAACGGAGAAAGCTGGACAGATGAAATGTGAATCTTGTGGTGTGGAAGCCGTTTCCGGTGCGAAGTTCTGCCAGGAATGCGGCAGACGATTTGTCAATTTGGGAGGCCCACTGAACGTATCTGCAGAACGGTCAGGGCTGAGTACTAGCGAAGAAGATGCTCTCGGCCCCAAGGAAAAGTTTCAGAGTTTGGCCGAAAACGCCCAGCTCGATGACAGCATTCCCGAGGAACAATTGTGGACAGGTGGCTACTCCGCAAAAGCGATGTTGGGAATCTGGCTTTCCAACATAGCGGTGTCCGTGATCGCAGTCATCTTAGGAGCGATGATGGAGATTGGCGTTTTGCTCGTACTGGAGATGATTGCGGTGTTTTGGTTTATCGCCATGATGGTGCTACTGTACCGAAAATTACATGTGCATTACCAACTCACCAGTCAACGCTTTATCCATAAAAGCGGAATTCTGAAGCGTGTAACAGACCGTATTGAGGTCATTGACATCGATGACGTAACTTATGCCCAAGGTCTGCTGCAGCGACTGCTAGGGGTTGGGACCATTAAAATCACCTCTTCGGATCGTTCCCATCCCGAACTTTGGTTGCATGGTATCGATGGTGTGCAAAGAGTTGCCGGCATCATTGATGATATTCGTCGTCAGGAACGCAGGCGACGTGGGCTTCACATCGAGGCGATCTAATTGTCAGCGTTTTCAAATATCCGGAGTCGCGGAATGAACGCTTGACGAACGAAGCTATTTATTTGACCAGTCACGACGTTGACGCGAACTGGGAATTCCCATTTTTTGCCGGTACTTGGTGATTGTCCGTCTAGCGACATTCATGCCGTGTTTTTTCAGGGCCTTGACTAAGTCATCATCACTGAGAGGGTGTTGCTTATCCTCTTTGTCGACTACTTCTTGTAGTTTGATGCGAATGCGATCCCACGCCACATCGTCTCCATCTTCGCCACGTGACCCGCCAACAAAGAACTTTCTTAAGGCGAGAATTCCACGGGGCGTTTCGATCCATTTGTCGTCGACCGCGCGGCTGACAGTTGTAACGTGGACGCCGACTTGGTCAGCAATTTGTTGCATTTTCAACGGCTGGATAAATTCAGGCCCGTCAATCAAGAAGCGTTGCTGGTAGTCAACGATGGCCTGTGCAACGCGAGTTAAGGTGCTTCGTCGTTGTTCAATTGACTCGATTAACCATTGTGCCGAATTAATTTTCCTCTTGATAAATTCTTTTTCTTCCGGTGTTGCTTGGCCGTTTGCTAAACGTTCGCGATAGTATTTGCTAATGCGTAAGGTCGGGATTCGGTAGTCGTCTAGGACGACCTTGTAGGTGCCATCTTCACCGAGTTCGATACGGATGTCTGGTGTGACCGTTGGTACATAAGCATCAGAAAATCTCGCACCGGGTTTTGGATTTAGTTTTCGAAGTTCTTCCCAAACTAAATTAATTTGCTCGACGGAGAGCCCTGTCTTCCTTTCAATTAACGGGAGGCGATTGTCGCGCAGATCTTCTAAGTGGTTTTCGATGATGATTTTTAATTCGTCATAGCACGCCTGGCTGAGGGTCAGCTGATTCAGCAGGCATTCACGTAAGTCACGTGCGGCAATTCCGGCCGGATCGCATTCCTGAACAATCTGCAGCGCACGTTCGGCAAGCGCGAGCCGGCTTTCATCAGCGTTTGGTGGAAGTAAGTCTCGCAAGCTCATTTTGAAATATCCACCGCTTGCAGGGTCAAGTGTAGAAATGATGCGCTCGCACATGTGATGCAAGTCAGGCTCTAACCCCAATTCCGCCAACTGTTCTAAGAGATAATCACTGAGCGTCGTTTGACGTGCTTCCGCATTGGCCATGGCGTCATGTTTGCGGTCAGATTCTTCTTGCACACGATTGACGGACTTGCGCGGCGTTTCGTCGAAGTGATCGGGCACTTCGCGGTCTAAATCCAGGAGACGTTCGAAATCGTCGGTGTTGTTTGTGTCGTTGTCGACGACCAATTCTTTTTCTTGGTCACTTAAGGCATCTGGTTTTTCCGTTTCGACTTGCTCTTCAGGAAGGGTGGGATCAACCTCCTGAACTTCGAGGATGGGATTCTCACTTACCTCTTGGTCGATGCGTTCCTGCAATGCCAGAATAGGCAGCTGGAGAATCTCCATCGACTGGATCATGCGAGGAGCCAGAGCCTGTTTCTGGACTTGTGTTTGATGGAGACCAAAACCTAGACGCATTGATTTGAATAGCCTTTGATGGCGAGCGTTGACCTAATAGTCCGTGTCGTTAAAACCCTTGTCGGCCGGAAATCGCGTCAGCCAGAATTTCTTTATTTGTGTATTCCAGAACACTTCCAGTAGTAATGCCACGCGCCAGGCGAGTGACGTGAACGGGGAAGTCACTCAGCAAATTCGAGATGTGAAGTGCTGTGCCGTCGCCTTCGACAGTCGGATTTGTTGCCATGATGATTTCGGTAAACTCGCCACTGCGCACGCGCTCGACGAGTGGATCAATGGTGAGATGTTCGGGACCGGTTCCCTCAAGAGGTGCGATACGGCCGAGCAAAACGTGATAAAGGCCACGAAAGACACTTGACTGCTCGAGCGAGATCAAGTCGCGAGGTTGTTCTACTACACACAAAACTGAACGGTCACGTTTTGGGTCGACACAAATTTGACATCGCGCGTTTTCGGCTAAGTTAAAACAAATCTCACAATAGCGTACGTTTTCCCGTACATTGCGTATGGCCTCTGCGAGCCCTAACGCTTCGGTTTTGTTCACTCTCAATAAGTGATATGCCAAACGCTCTGCTGATTTGCGGCCAATCCCGGGAAGCTTGGCAAGCTCTTCGATGACGCGGGCAACGGATTCGGAAATCTGCGCCATGATTTAAGCCTTACTGTCTTGACTGCCCGTAAGTTGAGAAATTGCTTCGTTTAGTCCTGGCATATCAAAACCGGATGTCATCGACTTCATTGCTTCCATGTGTAATTCTTTAGCTTTGGCCTGAGCTTGATTGACCGCAGCTGGTACTAAATCTTCAATCATTTCACGATCACCTTTGTCGATCAGTGACGGATCAATTCTTAAGCACAGCATTTCACCCAGACCGTTAACTTCGGCTTCAACAAGTCCCGCTCCTGCCGAACCGGTAGCTCGTTGAGTCTTGAGTGATTCATTGACCTCTTGCATACGACCACCCATTTGTTGAGCTTCACGCATCACAGAAGCTAAGTTTCCCAGTCCTTTAAACATCGATTATTACCTTTCTAGACACGCGGGCGTTCGGCACGGATGAAAAACAGCAATCCAGAAAAGATCTAGAATCCATTCAGTGCTAGCATTCGACCGTTTGTTATTCCGAGCTTTTGTGCTTTGGTAGCCGAGATTCTTCCACTCGTTTGACCTCAGCATCAAAAACCTCAATCGTACGACCGACCAGAGCGTTTTTCTCAACGTCGCGCATCCGCTGAACCCGACTTTTGGGCGGCTTTTGTGCCACCGTTTGGGTTGGCGTTGATGCAGAAACCTCCAGATCGATTCGCATCGGGCTACCGGCAACACGCGACAAGGCTTCTTCGATTTTCGCCTTATTTTGAGGCCGCTCGCACGATGTTTTGTTAAAACTATACCCCGTGTTAAAAGTAACGACCAGCCGATTTGGCGCGAAAAATGCTACGCGTTCATAATCACGCGCGAAATCAGCGGTGATGTCTTCCAGATTTTTGAGCGTTTCCTGCCAAAGATGCTCTGCGGAAGGTTGGGTAGGCGTTTGGGGAAGAGCTTCTGATTCGCTCACACTGAGGGGCGTTTGAGATCCTAATTTAGTTTTTTTTTGAGCGGCTGGTTGAGCAGGACTGCGGACTTCTGATGCAGGGTCGGGGGTGACGAGCGATTTCTCGGTGGGACGCTTGCTGGCAGACGGAGATTTGCGAGTTTGCTCATTTTCGGCAGACAGTTGGGCGATGACTTTGGACAACTCGTCGAGACGTTCAAGGCAGCAGATGCGAATGAAAGCCACTTCTGCGAGCGTACGCAATTGTGTCGAGTGCCGAATTTTGGTCAGAGTTTGATCCAGAATTTGGACGATGGCCAAGAGTGTCTCTAGACCAAAGGTGCCTCCTGCCTCTACGAGTTGTGAGTGTTCTGCTGCTGGAGTATGCAAAAATGTATTTGCGTCGCCACCGACTACGGCTACCATCATGTCGCGAAAATGCCCCAAGACCTGTTCCAGTAACTGGCCAATCTCGACACCCTCTGAGATTGCTGCAGCCAATTCCTCCAAAGCACCTGAGGCATCACGTTCTACGAGCCGTGATGTCATCGCAGCAAGCCGACTGCTTTGTGCAGTGCCTAGCATTTGGTGTACGGTCGTAATCGTGATTCTTTCCGCGGCAAATGAGAGTAATTGCTCTAGCAGTGATTGACTGTCTCTCATCGAACCGTTTGCGCGGCGGGCCAGTAGTTGCAGCGCTTCTTCATCTGCACTGGCAGCCTCCGAGTCAACAATGAAACGAAGGCGTTCGACAATGGCGTCGGTTTCCACCGGAGCGAAGTCGAATCGCTGACAACGAGATAAAACAGTGATTGGAATCTTCTCAGGATCCGTTGTGCAAAAGATGAACTTGACATGTTCCGGTGGTTCTTCGAGTGTCTTTAACAAGGCATTAAAGGCAGCCGTCGTGAGCATGTGAACTTCATCAATGATGTAAATTTTGAATTTAGCACGACTGGGGCGCACATTTACATTTGAGCGCAGCTGTCGGATTTCGTCGATGCCACGATTGCTGGCACCGTCGATTTCTAGCACGTCCACGTCCTCACCTGCCGCGACGCCTTGGCAGATGTCACATGTGCTACAGGGTGTAATCGTTGGGCCTGATTTGCAATTTAATGCTTTTGCAAGGATTCTTGCTGCAGAGGTTTTGCCAACACCCCGCGCACCAGTAAACAGGTAGGCATGACCTACGCGGTTTGATGTAATCGCGTTGCAGAGCGCGCGTGAAACTTGGTCTTGACCGATGAGTTCTTCAAATGAAGAAGGGCGATATCGGCGGGCGACAACAACGTATTCATCATCTTGTCGTGACAAACGCGGCTGACTTGCCCCGGCTGGTTCGTTCGACATGTCTACCTCGTTGGACATGCTTCGCTACAAGAATATTTCCGTAACGAACAAAAGTGTTCGTGCAACGATCTGTGGCAAAGAGGCCTCCGCACAAGAGTACCCCGCTTAGGGCTGCTGCTGTTACACCCTGACCCGGTTCACGGATCCTCCTTGCGGAGGCCACTTTGCGACAGATTACATCTTTCGAACACCCTCTATTTGTAGGGTTTAAACGCTAAGGCGTCAAAGGGCTTGAGAGGGTTTTGCTTTTATCCGTTTTGCTCCGGCAAACTTACGACCCGTAGTTTTTCCGCAGTATTTAACGCCAGTGTGGTCTCGCCATGTCCGACATCGATGGTAATGACACCGGCTTCGACGTGATTGGCTGAAACTTTCCCTTCGACACCGAGTGGTAAGCCAGTTTCACTCAGATATCTCAAGAATCCGGGAGATTGGTCCATCACACGCACGAGACGAAAGTGGCTGCCAACCCGAGATTCGGTGAGTGGCTGGCTTGACGTTTGCTTGACAGTTCCATCCGCATTTGGAATGGGGTCACCGTGCGGGTCAACACCTGGAAATCCCAAATATTCGTCCATCCGATCGACCAATAGGTCGCTTACCGCATGTTCCATGTTTTCCGCTTCATCGTGGACCTCATCCCAAGAAAGTTCCAGCGTTTTTTCAAGAAATAATTCGATCAAACGGTGACGCCGTAGGACACGCAGCGCGAGGATTCTTCCCGAGTCGGTTAACTCAACACCTTCGTAAGGTGTATATTTTGCGAGGCCCGAATCTCCCAAAGTTTTGAGCATACTTGTGACAGTTCCAGGGGAGACCCCTAGTTCGTCAGCAAGTCTCCCCGTGGAGGCCGTATGAGAATTGCGACGAACACAAATCATGTAAATGGATTTGACGTAATTCTCAATAGTCAGGCTGGTCATCGACTTCCTAGCTCCCTCAGATTCTTCGGACATATTTTAAAGGGGCCTGGCAGATGTTAGAAGGAGGGACGCCCTCTCTGTTGGGGTCGTCGACTTTTCGCTACCATGCCATTTTGGGCACTGGATTCCGTCAAGACGGCTCAGCGAAGCGTTCTGGGAGTGAGAGTTTTGAGTGCAAATTTCTTGAATACCTCGGCGATTCAGCACTTCGAGCACCGTTTGCAGGCATGGGCTAGGACTCTGTGTGTGGAAGATCGAGTTGCCCCACACGGAACGCGTATCGTGGACTGTGGTGTGCAAGTCGCTGGTGGAATGTTCGCGGGGCGGATGCTGGCCGAAGTTTGCTTGGCTGGCCGTGGCGAGACACAGATTGTACCTGGCGACCCCGCTATTTGGCCTGGACCAGCGGTTTCCGTATCGACAGACATGCCACTCACTGCCTGTCTCGGTTCTCAGTATGCTGGTTGGCCGGTGAACGTGGATAAGTATTTTGGCATGGGGTCGGGGCCAATGCGTGCGGCACGCGGTCGAGAATCAATCCTGCAAGAGATGGAGATTTTGGAGCAGCCCGAAGCGGTCATTGGTGTGCTGGAAGCGAGTCAGCTTCCGGACGAACAGGTCTGTGTGACGATCGCAGAGGAATGTGGAGTCAAGGCCGATCAACTTACCCTTTTGGTGGCTCCAACTTCGAGTATTGCTGGAGCGATTCAAGTTGTCGCACGTTCGTTAGAAACTGCGTTGCACAAAATGCATGAAATTAAATTTGACATGACCAGCGTTTTGAGCGGTTTGGGTGTTGCCCCTTTGCCGCCTATCTCGAGTAATGATTTGGTGGGAATTGGCCGAACGAACGATGCCGTCCTTTACGGTGGTCAAGTCACGCTGTGGGTGAATGGTGACGACAAAATGCTTTCCGAATTAGGCCCCTTAATCCCCAGTTCTTCTTCGTCCGATTATGGCCGACCGTTTGCAGAAATTTTTGAACAATACAATCATGATTTCTATAAGATTGATCCACTGTTATTTAGCCCTGCTGTGGTCACTCTTTTAAATCTGCGTACAGGCAATTCTTTTCGATTTGGCAAGACACGCCCCGAGATACTCGGTTCGTCGTTTGGTGAGAATTCATAGGCGATGCGTATTGCAGTTTTGTGTGCCCCGAGTAGCTGGTACTTTGACGACTTGTGTCGTGCCGCTAGAGGTGATTTTGAGCTTCATGCGATACCCTTCAGCCAACTAGCAGTTTCGAGTAGCTCTGAGTCCGGCGAGTGCTTTCGTTCGGCCGCTGAGCGATTAAGTAGCTTTGCAGCTATTATTGTTCGGACCATGCCACCGGGATCAATCGAGCAGATCGTCTTTCGTATGGATGTCTTAAATCGTCTGCAAGCGACCGGCGTCAGCGTGATTAACCCTCCAAGAGCGATTGAAGTAGCAGTCGATAAATATCTGGCAACGTCGCGGTTGATTTCGGCCGGGCTGTGCGTTCCTCATACGATGACTTGCCAGACTGTAGACGAAGCGATGCAAGGTTTTCACGACTTGGGGGGCGATGTGGTTGTGAAGCCGTTATTTGGCAGTGAAGGCCGTGGAATTACACGCATTTCTGATGAAGCTTTGGCGTTACGCGCGTTCAAAATGCTGGAGCAGATGCAATCTGTTATCTATCTCCAGGAGTTCATTACTCACTATGGATACGATGAGCGAGTTTTCGTGGTTGGTGGAAAAGTGTTCGGCATGCGGCGGCAGAACGACGAGGATTGGCGAACCAATGTTTCCCGTGGGGCGATTGCGACTCCTATGGAAATTGATGCTCAAACAAAAGCGATGGCCCTGGCGGCTAGTAATGCGGTGGGAGCGTCCATTGCAGGCGTTGATTTTTTGCCGGGGAAAAATGGAAAACGTTATGCCCTTGAGGTGAATGCGGTGCCAGGATGGAAGGCGTTATCAAGGGCCGTTGAAGTAGATATTGCTCGCTGCGTTCTTGAGTTCACGGCAGAGCAAAGCATGGGAAAAGATAGGGAAAGCCTCGTCAAGAAACCGTCGGACTTCTCCGTATGACCAAGACGCTCACGAATGTCGGAATGCGACTTACCGAAACGGCTCGTGACAATCCCCAGGGAATGGCAGTCGCGATGACGGACGGACGGGACTCAGAGGGGAATTGGAGGTACCGCCAACTCACTTTTTGCGAACTTGATGAAGATTCCAGTCGACTTGCTGCTGGTCTGCGCGATATGGGAGTTAAGCCTGGCATGCGATTGGTATTAATGGTCCGACCTAGTATTAATTTTATTTCTCTGGTGTTTGCATTGTTTAAAGCTGGGGTGGTGACCGTCTTAATTGATCCCGGCATGGGACGTAAAAATCTCATGCGGTGCCTTCACGACAGTCGTCCTGATGGGTTTGTGGCGATTTCTTTGGTCCAGGCGATTCGAACGTTCCGACGTGGTTTATTTCCGAACGCGAAGTTCAATGTTACCGTCGGCCGTCGCTGGTTTTGGGGAGGGAAGACAATAGAACAACTCCGACAAACCGATGCGTCATTCGATTGCACACCAACACGTGCGGACGATCCGGCAGCAATCATTTTTACGACGGGGAGTACGGGACCACCGAAAGGAGTGCTTTATCGTCATGGAAATTTCAGTCGGCAGGTTGATGAAATTCAGCAGCACTATGGAATTGCGCCCGGCGAAATCGACCTTCCTTGTTTTCCACTATTCGCGTTATTTAACAGTGCGATGGGCGTCTCGACCGTGATCCCGCAAATGGATCCCACCAGACCTGCGGAGGTGAATCCGCAAAATCTTGTAGAGCACATCAACGATTGGCAGGTGACTCAGGCGTTTGGTTCACCTGCTTTGTGGAATGTGGTGGGGCGGTATTGTGAGTCAAGTGACACGCAGCTGCCAACACTTCGGCGAGTACTGTCGGCGGGCGCGCCGGTCCCACCACAGGTGCTGCGACGGATAAAGCAAGCGATGCACCACCAAGGAGAAATGCATACGCCATATGGAGCCACGGAATCATTACCGGTGGCATCGATTTCTGCCTCTGAAGTTCTCGGTGGTACTGAGGTGCAGAGTCGACAAGGTGCGGGAACTTGTGTCGGGAGACGTTTTCCAGGAATCGCCTGGAAAGTGATTGCAATTCACGATGATCCTATTCCGTCCATCGCCGCTGCGCGGGAAATACCGCGTGGCCAGATCGGAGAATTGATTGTTCGCGGTGATGTCGTTACGACTCACTATGCAACGAGAACTGAGGCCAACCGTCTACACAAGATTGAAGATGGTGACGGAGTGTGGCACCGCATGGGCGACGTAGGATACTTGGATCAGGAGGATCGTTTTTGGTTTTGCGGGCGCAAGTCGCATCGCGTGTTAACTGCCCAGGGTACTATGTTCACGGTACCTTGTGAGGCAATTTTCAATGAGCACCCACAGGTTTATCGAACTGCGTTAGTCGGTGTTGGCAATCCTGGGATGCAGGAACCTATCTTGGTTGTTGAACTGTTGAAAACATCAGGGGCAACGCTCAGGATAGATTGGACCAGCTTTGTTGCCGAGTTGAGGGCACTTGGAGCCGCGTCATCTTTGACCAGCTCTATCGACAAGTTTCTGTTGCATCCTTCGTTACCTGTCGACATTCGACATAACTCGAAAATCTTTCGAGAAAAACTTGCTATTTGGGCGGTACGGCAAAGGCACTAAAAGCGATGGGGGAGAACTAGCGAACGACTACCGTAAGCCGCGGCAAGCGATTCGGGGTCGTCGCTGTCGAGCGTAGCCTGTGGTAAGGGAACGCATGAGACGTGATTGCTCGAGTCCATACGCGTTTGCTGCGATGATGCGCGCAGAGAGGTTGCCAGAATCTTGTATGTAGAGCTGTGTTTGATCTCGATTGAGTTTGTCTGCAACGACTGTGACAAGACATTTTCTATCAGCGAAGGGCTCGCAGGACGTCTCTTCCGATGCAGCAGTTGTGGTAACAGGTTTCGTATTCCTTCCCAGTCGACACTGTAAGTAAAGAGGACAAGACAAAGATGCGACAGCGAAGTTTGAACAGTGGACTCCTGCAGTGTCCTCGCCGGGAGTCGACTCGTCGTTTCCGCAAGGTAAAGTCCACCTTCCTTGCGGCGGCCGAATTTGGCGAAATGGTGTTACCTGCCAGGTGCTGCGTCTGTAACAGTTTTGATTGTCTTATCGTTGCTAGTATTGTTTGCTCAAAGGTGCAGTGAGTCGGTGGCCGTTTCGGCTTCTCCAGTAGCGGCGTCTGCCATCGATTAAGGCCAAGCTGAAGAACGAATTCATGAGGAGGAGACTTAGGCGGTTGGGAGTCGACCGTCAACAATCGCTCTGCTTGATCGGCGACGGTACTTTTAATTGCTGCAGATACCCTGCGGAAAAATGCAAACAGTTTGCTAATGAGGGAATGGTCATTTGATAACTTCATGCCATGACTTGCTGCAATGAGCAGTGACCAGTAAGTTGAATGGCAGTTTAGGGCAGAGTTTCAGTGATTAAGTGGGTTTTGGCAAAACAACGGATGCAGTATCAAAACGTCTGTTTAGAATCGATTGGATATGAGATTCCAGAGGAAGTTTTATCTTCCATGGAAATCGAGATGCGTCTGCGTCCGCTCTATGAAAGGTTGCGTTTGCCCGAAGGGCGGCTGGAGTTAATGACCGGCATCCGAGAACGCCGTTTGTGGCCTCGGGAAATGCTGCCGAGTGAGAAGAGTATTGAGAGTGCGGAACGTGCCATCCGCATTTCAGGAATCGATCGCAGTGAAATCGGAGCTTTAATTCACGGCAGCGTGTGCCGAGACTATCTGGAACCTGCCACTGCAGCACGGGTACATCATCGACTGGATTTGCCGGAAGAATGTTTGATTTGCGATGTTTCCAACGCCTGTTTGGGATTGCTGAACGGCATCGTACAAATTGCCAATATGATTGAATTGGGTCAGATTCGTGCTGGTCTAGTTGTCGGTACGGAAGGCAGTCGTCAGTTGGTTGAGAACACGATTGCGACGCTCAATAAAGAAGTCAATTTAACCCGCAAGCAGATTAAATCGGCAGTCGCATCTCTCACAATTGGCTCTGGTAGCTGCGCGATTCTTTTGGTGCACCGTGAGTTAAGTCATTCTCGGAACCGTTTGTGCTCTGCTGCCGTTCGAGCGAAGACGGAATATCATGACCTTTGCCACAGTGGTCGTGACGAAGCGGTTGGTGACGGAATGAAACCTTTGATGGAAACGGATTCCGAAAAATTGATGCACCATGGTATTCAGGCAGGTGTGGATACGTTTCGCCATTTTTTGCAAATGAATAACTGGACCATTGCGGACATCGGAAAAACCGTTTGTCATCAAGTGGGACTGACGCATCGCAAGCTCATGCTCGAAGCATTAGAGATTGATCCGGAGATTGATTATGCAACCGTCGAGTGGCTTGGGAATACTGGCTCCGTCGCTTTGCCGTTAAGCCTTGCCATTGGTTTGCAATGCGGACATTTTTCCCGGAACGATTTAATTGCCATGCTAGGAATTGGGTCAGGAATTAATAGCCTTATGTTGAGCGTGCTTTGGGATCAGACGCTAGTCAGTGGTAATGCCGACGATCAGCTGTTGGAGTCTTTGCGGTCATCGAGATCAAACATTATCGCGACACCCGGATAACCAACGGACGTCTAGCTTCGGGTTGGTACTAAAAGGTTGCCTCGTGTGTTGCTTGTTTCAACGTTGAGACAATAGCCGGTTACCGCGTGCTGGGATATGGCGGAGTTGTAACCGCTACTGGAAGGGGCAGTCGACAAAGGTTCAAGAGGTAGACCCTCTTTTTGGGAAGGTTGTAAGCTGGGTGTTGATGAATGGATTTGTTTGCCCGAGCGATCGCCTTGGCCCCTTAAAGCCTGCGAAGTATTGTCGAGATTTGGAGGGGAAATCTCAAAAAACTTCTGCCTGTTAGGGCATGAGAGTTCACCTTGGAATACTTCAGAGGACTGTTTGTACAGTTGAACTGTGTTGAGCATGATCCATGTGTGGGGCTTTATTTCTGATATGCGAAATGAAGTCCGCTATGGCGATTGTAGACGCTTTCCTTACCGGGATCTGAGCTTATGTGCTTGGCAATTTATCTGTTGGCCGTAAACTTGAACTGTGTCGGTCTTTCTACAATCCGATTTGACCATCGTATAAAACAGGTAGTAACCTAATCCTTTCTGCTCATATCCTGTACCGCAGGAGCCGTGCTGTTCGTTGGCAGGGGATGTTTTTTTGCGAAACGATACGCATTCGATGAGATCTATAACTTGGCGATCCAGGATACGCATGTTCGCCCTGGTAATTTCTTTGGCCCTCGTCTTGTTGGCCAGCCTTTGGCGGATTGCGAGTGTGTCGGCGCCAACGATGACCGATGTAAATGAGGTTTTTGAGCAGGGTGATTTGGTTGCGGCGGAGCGATTACTCAACGAAATCCTTGCTCTTACTCCGCAGCAGCAAGAGGCACTGCAATTTGCCGGCAAGTTGGCGTTTCAGAATCAACGGTACGATGAGGCAATGCTGTTCTTCCGCCAAGTCGAGGATCATTACGAAACCAAGTGGATTGAGACGCTCTATGAAGCAGGCGATTTCTCGCTACGCGCCGGCCGGCTATCTGATGGTGAAGAATATCTCCGCCGCGCGCTCCAACTGGATCCGGGACACGTCGCAGCGACGAAATTGCTCCTTTATGTACTCAAGATCGAAGGTCGTAATTGGGAAGCGAGGGATTTTTTGCTGGCGGCCTTTAAAGCAGGGACCTGTACTACGGAAGATTTATTGCTGGTCGCCTCTATTGAAGCGTGTTGGTATGCCCCGAGCGTCGATGGGAAGTTCCTGGAATTATGCCGTCGGGAATTACCGGCAGATCCAATTTGGCAAATGGGTCCGATTCGGAAGCAAATTGCAAACGGTGAGAGAACGGAGAAGACGGTCGCGGCACTTCGAGAAATACTTGTTTCCCGACCGAATCTTCTTGAAATGCAGGTGCAACTTGGTAAGAGCCTCTTCGAGTTAGGTAATGATTTGGAGTTCATTGCGTGGAATGTCGACCTCCCAGCGTTTGCCGAGGACCACCCGGAAATTTGGGCAACCCGTGGGCGGTGGGCTAGTGCACGTGGAGACACGCATGGAGCGATTCGGTGTTTTTGGGAGGCGACGCAGCGTTATCCAGAACATCGTGCTGCGCATTTGCAATTGGCAAATTTGTTGTCCGAAATAAAACTCGATGCGGCAGCAGACGCCTTTCGTCGGAGGGGGCAGGACTTGCTTCGTTTTGACGACTTGTTTTTGCGCGGGAAATCATTGCCGGATGGCAGACCGGCATTGGTGACCGCAACGGAAATTATTGAAGTGTTAGTACGATTGGGGCGGAATTGGGAAGCCGTTGAATGGAGCAAGTTTGTACTGTCACTGGATTCAAAATCGAAAGTGGCGAACCAAACGATTGATTCAGTGAACAGAACGCTCAGTCCAGCAATGCCTTGGACAGCTCCAGAATACAACGTTTCTGAGTTGTATGATTTCTCACATTTTTCTCTTCCGCAATGGAAATCAAGTGGTCAGACTCGTGAGAAACTTGCAGGTGTGGTGCCATCACGGATCGCCTTTGATAACGTTGCTGAGATGGTGGGACTTCGGTTTTCGCATTTTGTTGATCAACGACGAAAAGCAGCGAAAGTCTTTACTTTTGATTTTGGAGGGGGCGGAGTTGGAGTTGCTGATTTTGATGGTGATGGCTGGCCTGATCTGTATTTAACTCAGTCCTGTGTTTGGCCAAAGAGCGACTCTGCCAGTACACAACAGAACGCTTTATTTAGAAACATTGGTGGCGAACGTTTTGAAGATGTTACTAGGGAGTCGTTACTTGGTGACACGGGGATGGGGCATGGCGTCTCAGCCGGAGATTTTAATCACGATGGATTCACTGACATTTACATCTGCAATGTCGGTGAAAATTGCTTGTATCGTAATAATGGGGATGGGTCTTTCAGTAAATGTTCCGACGCGTTTGCAGAAGTTAAAAACGACTTCTCTTTGAGCGCAGCGTTAGCCGATTTTAGTGGCGACGGTTTACCGGATTTGTATGTGGTTAACTATTTAGCGGGGGACGCAAGAAGCCGGCAATGTCAGCGAAATGGCAGGCTGGTTCAATGCATGCCGATTGATTTTCCGGGCGAACAAGATTGTCTGTATTTGAATCTTGGAAATGGTGAGTTTCGTGACGTCAGCCGTGAAGTTGGTGTTGCATCGGCAGATAAGATGTCGGCCCTGTTTGGGAAAGGGATGGGCGTGGTTGCTGCTGATTTCGATGACTCAGGAAGTCTTGACCTATATGTAGCTAACGATGGCACGGCCAATACATTTTGGGTGAATGAATTGAATCCCTTGCCAGAGGGTTTGCATTTTCGCGAAGAGGGTGCGTTTGCTGGCTGTGCCTACGACGACCTAGGGCGGTTGCAAGGGTCGATGGGAACCGCGGTTGGAGATGTTAATCAGGATGGTCGCCTAGATATTTTTGTCACGAATTTTTACCGCGAAAATAATAATTTGTTTGTGCAAACTGGAGATGATCAGGCGTTATTGTTCAATGACCAATCGACCGAGACAGGCTTGGCTGCGACGGCCATGAATACCATGGGGTGGGGGGCACAGTTCTTAGATGCTGACTTAGATGGTGATTTAGATTTGGTCGTTGCTAATGGGCAATTAGATGCTGCTTCAGCCATTCCTAACCCAGATCGAATGCCGACCCAATTCTATGAAAATCTTGCAGAGGGGCGTTTTCGAGAATTAACTGCGGCATCGATGGGGCCTTATTTTTCGACGAAACGTTACGGGCGTGCGATTGCCAAACTTGATTGGAATCGAGACGGTCGCAATGATTTTTGCATCACTCACATGGGCGAAACGGTTGGACTCCTTTCGAATAGCACGTCGGATTGCGGAAATTTTCTGGCTTTGCAACTTCGAGGAGTTGAATCTAGCCGCGATGCAATCGGCGCTAGAATACGCTTCATCTGTGGTGGACTGGTGCGTATGGTTCAACTGATGGCCGGAGATGGATTCGAGGCGAGTAATCAGCGACAGGTGCTTTTGGGGCTTGGAGCTCATTCTCAAGTCGAAGAATTGGAGATCCTTTGGCCCAGTGGCCGTCGTCAGAAATTTTTTGAGCTAACAATAAATCAAGAGATACTCATCATCGAAGGTGACATGATGCCTCATGTGTTGACTCGAAAGAAGTCTTAGGGTTTGCACTAAGTTGAAGACTCATTGCTTACCGAGGGGTCTTTAAATCGATAGCCGACACCACGTACGGTTTCGATCATGTCAGAACACTCGCCGAGTTTTTTTCGTAGCGATCGGACGTGAACATCGATCGTTCGCTCTAGCACTAAGGTGTCATCTCCGAGGGCGGCATCAATCAATTCGCTACGTTGAAAAACACGTCCCGGTTGTCGCACGAGTGTTTCAAGCAAGCGAAACTCACTTGGCGTCAAAGAGAGAGGCTGGCCATTTGCAGTAACACGATGACGGCGGCGGTCAATGGTAATTCCCTGGCTGGTGGCGACCTCGTCGTTTTCAGTCTGACCAGATTTGCGTCGTAGTAATGCCTTGATGCGTTCCATTAAGACTTTGACGCTGAACGGTTTTGTGACGTAGTCATCTGCGCCTAATGTAAATCCAATGAGTTCGTCCGATTCTTCTGACTTGGCTGTCAGTACAAGAACTAAAATATCCTTGGTTTCTGCATCTGCTTTAAGTAACCGACAAACCTCTTGACCTTCGATCACGGGAAGCATGAGGTCTAGTATGATCAGGTCAGGTAATTTCAGCCGAGCTTGAGTTAGGCCATCCTGGCCATCGTTTGCCAGAAGAACTTCATAGCCATTTTGTTGAATGTTGTACGCCAGTACGTCCGCTAGTGAGCGATCGTCTTCGACAACCAATACTTTTGCTTTCGGCATCAGTCCTTGTCTACTCCTTTTTAATCGCAAAACTTATCAAGTGTGTCTATAATCGTGATCTATCTAAAGTGGAATCCAGAATGCATTTTCTTGCGGATACTAAGACGCAGCGTTTTTTTGCTGTTCTGCGTAGTGACGTACAATATCACCATCCACAAGATAGATCACATCTTCAGCAATATTTGTTGCGTGGTCGGCAATTCGTTCGATGTGCCGTGACGCGGAAAAGCAATGTAACGCAGGAACGACTTTGTCGTTGCTTTCCTGCATGATTGATTGTAGTTGAGAGATTATTTCGACATTCAGTTGGTCGACTTCATCGTCACGTAAAAGGACCTCGCGTGCGGATTCCGCATCCAAATTCACGAACGTGTCCAATGCGCTGCGTACCATAGCGGTTGCTAAGGTCGTCATGTGACGCAATTTGGCGGGGGTTCCAAATTGAGGAAAATCACCTAGGGCTCGGGAACGCTCTGCAACATTGACCGTTAGGTCCGCAATGCGTTCTAGATCATTGTTGACCTTCAAAATTGTGGCAATTTGTCTGAGGTCGACGGCAACTGGTTGGTGAAGAGCGAGCATCTTCAAACACTCTTCCTCAATTTGGACTTCATGACGGTCAATTTGTTTGTCACTCTCAATGACCTCATTAACGAGATCGATACGGCGATCGCAAAGTGCTGAAGTGGCTTTGTCGATCATGTCTTCGATCATGGAAGACATCGCCAAAATCTCGTGAAAAACACGTTCCATATCATTGTGAAAATGTTTCGACATTTGATTTGCTCGCAGTGTGTAATAAAGGAACGTTAGTAGAAGAAATAGGCTAAAATCGTGAAGGATGTGTGAAAATTGGGTTAATTTGAAGCATTCTTGCTGATTTCCTTTAGTGGTGTTGGGGGAGTCGCGCGAGGCGGTTTGGGGCCAATGGAGATGAAGTGGATCGAGGGCGCAGGAAATAAGGGAGTCCTTGGCCGAACAGATGGACGAAATTACGGCATGGCTCGATTTGATATAGCGACGATTGTAGCGCCCAACGAGCTTAGCTGTTTATGAAGGTTTTGCCCTTCGAGGTTGTGATACCAATTAAGGGACATTCAATTTGGGAAAGTTAACGACAAATCGCGATCCCTTGTTGGGCTTACTTGTTACGCTCACGCTTCCGCGAAATGATTGTGTTAGATGCTTCACAATGGAAAGGCCTAATCCTGTCCCACCCATTTCACGAGATCTTGCCTTGTCAACACGATAAAATCTTTCGAAAACTCGGTTTAAATCCCCTTCAGGAATTCCAATTCCCGTATCCTCCACGACCAGTACGACGGACTCATTTTCATCGAACCAAGTTATGTTTACGATGCCCCCGTCGGGTGTGTATTTAATCGCGTTGTTAATCAAATTGTCGAGGATAGCACGTATGCCATCTTCATCGGCACGGATTAAGCTTATTGGGTTGTGCGCTACGGTCACGGTGATGTTTTTTATTTCAGCTTCATCGCGATGTGACGCGACGGTGGATAGGGCGACCTCATCGAGAGCCAGTTCGATCATGTCGATGGCTTCTTCTCCCGATTCAATGCGAGCAATTTGTAACAGGTCGAGGATTAGTTGGTAAAGTCGTTCTGCTTGCTCTTCAATCCGTGCTAAAAATGTGAAGTTGTTTTCTGCATCGTCAATGGCTCCCAGCCGTAATGTTTCGGCATAGGCTTTGATAGAGGAGAGTGGTGTTTTCAGCTCGTGCGAAACATTAGCTACGAATTCGCTACGCATGTTTTCGAGTCGCCGCAGTTCCGTGACATCGTGGAGGACCACAACTACACCAGGGCAGGGATCGCCGGGAAGAGGTGTCACGCGAAGTGAGAGAGTGTATCGTTGCTTGCCCTGTGACTCAAATTCTCGTTCACTGGGTAGATTCGTCTTGAAGGCATGAGTGACGCTTTCATGTAGGATGCGACTTCGGCTGACTTCTAGTAGATCTCGACCTACCGACTCATCTGTGGTGAAATTCAAAAATCGACGACTCGCTCGATTGGCAAGTAGAATTGTCTGATCCGTGGCAATGGCCAAGACACCGTCGTCCATGCTGCCCAAAACTGTCTCGAGTCGATCATTGTAGTCTTTGAGTGACGTGACACGGGCAACAGTTTTTTTTTGTATTTTAACCAGGGCCGTTGCAAGATCACCAAATTCGTCTGTTCCGCTTCGGAGAATGGGGCGGTTAAGGTTGCCTTTTGCTAAAGAGTCTGCGGTTTCTTTTAATTCTCGTAACGGTCGTAAAATAGTGGCTAAAGAGACGGCGGAGCAGCCAAGAACGATTATCGCAATGGCCACGGAGCCAAAGAAGTGTTCACGGAAGAGCTCCCCAAGAGAGAAATTGGAAGAACTTTCCAAAAGAATATAGCAGCTGGTGACAGCGACTACGTATGAGGTGCAGAGAAGGAAGAAGAGCTTTCCAAAAACCTTCGCTGAAGCCATCTTGCGTACTGCCTGTGAGGGTTAACGGCTTGCGGCACTTTACTCGGGGATTCTTCTCGTGCCGCGCGCTGCCGTCGATGAGAATCAACGAGCCGTCGGAAAAATTTCCATGCGCACATCGTAGGCATGGTCTTCGCCGTTTCGACGCACAACGATTTTCTGGGTTGAGCCGATTTCTTTTTGTTCGACATTGTCTTGGAGGTCTCGCGGCCCACGAATGTCTTGGCCAGCAAAATTGACAATGACATCGTTCCGTTCGATGCCCGCAGTGGCCGATGGACTATTCGGCATTACATCTAAGACCAAGGCACCTGACCTGGCGGTTAAGCCAAGCTTGCTTGCCGTTTCTGCGTTGAGTTCGTCAATGGCAATTCCTAGGTAAGCCCGGCGCACCTTCCCATGTTCGAGGAGTTCCTTAGCGACCCATTTGGCGCGATTGATAGGAATGACGAAGCCAATGCCTTGATAGCCGCCGTTATTGGTAGCAATTGCGGTATTTATGCCAACAACTTGGCCATCAAGATTCACTAGTGGCCCGCCTGAGTTTCCTGGATTAATCGCCGCGTCTGTCTGCAGTAGTTGTCCGCGGCGAATTTTGTCAATTCCTCGTCCTTTGCCGCTAATGATTCCAGCACTTACGGTTGATTCGAGTTCAAATGGACTGCCGATCGCAATGACCCAATCTCCAATATTCAGACTATCGGAGTCCCCGAGGCTTGCTGCTGGCAATTCGTTTTCGTCTGAAACTCTGACGATTGCCAAGTCACTGTTTGGATCACTACGCACATCGTGAGCAACCAGTTCGGCACCATTGGGAAGTCGGACGATTACTTCCTTGGCATCTTGAACCACGTGGCTATTGGTAAGTACTGTTCCGGATGAATCGATAATGAAACCGGAACCGATATGTGTGTTTAAACCAGGAATTTCTGGTAGATCAAGCTCGCCGTCTTCGTCTGGCTCAAGGGGAAGCTCACCGTCGGGAAATAACTGGCGAAATCGAGGATCCTCCATCAGCTCCTTCAACTGCTCTGCAGTGGTGAATTGTTCCGGACTTAATTTGGAGATTATGGTAACGACAGAAGCTACATTGGATTTTGCTGCCTGCCGAAATGCTAGAGAGAGCGATTTAGCTTGTTGAATTGCTAAGTCAGTGTTTACCGGTTCTTGGCAAAAAGAGTTGGTCGGATTCATTCCGGAAAAGATGAAGACCACAAAGGGGATGCTGAATATTCGTAGTAAATGCATTAGCGAACTCCTGTTTAACTTGAAATGCGCTCGGTTGTATGAGGAACGGTCGTGACAAAGGTCACCAAGTTCCCCGTTCTTTTTTTGGCGGTAAAAAATCTGCTCTTGGTTGAGCATAGGGTGGGTGACATTAGCCACCGCCCAAAGACTGAAGGTAATGCTTAAAACATATTATAAGAACATGTTTCCAATCGCCAATGAAGCCTGGGGTAGATTTATCATCCGACAGTTAATTTGCCAGTGATCGGGGGGCAGCGGTTTCTGTGCGGGCCTAGGGTGGTGTTTGCGTTGACAAGTGTGGCTGGCAGGGATACGGTTTAAGGACGGTGCTCCCTTCTGATTTGAGGCTAGCTGGTGACCTGTCATGAGTATGGAAACGGGTGATTTGGTGGGGAAATGTCTGGAGCGACGTTTGGATAGGATAATGTGGTTGGGTTAATTTCAATGTGGTCGGCGTGGCGGATTTCGTGAAGACCGATCTGGAAGTGATGTCGATGGCCCCCAAGGTGGCAGAGCGTTTAACCTTATGCGAAGAACGTATCGGTTACGTTTTCACGGATAAGTCACTGCTCCACGCAGCATTAACGCATGCCTCGGGAGCTGACCAGCGGATTAATTCAAATGAACGCTTAGAGTTTTTGGGGGATGCGATTTTAGGGTTTTTGATATGCGAAACTTTATTTCATCGCTTTCCGGAATATCTTGAAGGCGAACTCACGAAGATCAAATCCAATGTTGTCAGCCGTCAGACCTGCGCCAAAGTCAGCGAGAAGCTGAAGCTGAGCGACTGTTTGATTTTGGGCAAAGGCATGGCGTCGAATCCGAAGATTCCGCCTTCATTGTTGGCAGATGTTTTCGAGTCTCTGTTGGCTGCAATTTATTTGGATGGTGGTGACCTTGCTGCTCGAGAATTTATTTCTAGACACATTTCTAATGAAATTGCTGAGGCGGCTGAAGGCAACGCGAGTGATAATTATAAGTCGGTCTTACAGCAATTGTCGCAGCGACAGTTTGGTAGCACTCCGAACTATAAATTGTTAGACGAAAAAGGCCCCGATCATGCCAAGTGTTTTAAAATAGCTGTCAGCGTTGGCGGTCGTGAATTTGAGCCAGCTTGGGGGCGTAATAAAAAGGAAGCAGAACAACGCGCTGCCGGTAATGCGCTCTTTGAGTTAGATGGTGAAGAGCCACCATTCATTTCCGAAGAGTTGGGAGAAGATTCATTGTAATGCGTCATTGTCTTGCTTTACTTTCCGGTGGTCTCGATAGCATCCTGGCAATCCGCTTAATGCAGCAGCAAGGAATAGGCGTCGAGGCAGTCAATTTCAAAACAGTCTTTACGTGTTGTCAGGATCAGTCGGCTCAAGCAGCTCGTGATTTGAATGTACCACTGACTGTAATTGGGCAAGATGCTGATTATCTGGACCTCATTAAAACGCCAAAATTTGGTTACGGGCGAGGTGCAAACCCCTGTGTCGACTGCCGTATCTATATGTTTGAAAAGGCTAAACATTACATGGAGCAGGTTGGTGCCGATTTTATTATCAGCGGCGAAGTTGTTGGGCAGCGTCCCATGAGCCAGAAAAGACGTGATCTGGAGCGGATTTCCTACCATTCCGAATTAGAGGATTTATTGTTGCGACCGCTGTCCGCAAAGTTGCTTCCACCAACCCTTCCAGAGCGAAAGAAATGGGTCGATCGATCCCAACTTTATGATTTCCATGGACGCAGTCGTAAGGGATTGATTGAATTAGCGAAGAGGTTTGGAATGGAGGATATTCCTTCTCCTTCGACAGGATGTGCCTTGACCGAAACGCGTTTCTCCAAAAAAGTTTTCGATTTGAATCTGCGTCAGCCGACAAGTGGCCTGTGGGATTATGGTCTCCTCACGATTGGGCGACATTTCCGCTTGAACGCAGAGGTCAAAGCAATTGTCGGGAGACATGAAAGTGAGAACTTGCAACTAGAATATCTTCATCAACTTCCTGACGCGACGAGTTCGGCGCTGTTGCGTCCCCGGGAATTTTCTGGGCCTGCTGTATTGTTGATTGGCCCAATGGAGAAGGAGACGCTGGCCTTTGCAGGTGGTCTGATAATGCGTTATGGAAGTGCGCAAGACCTTTCGTCCGAAGCGACGATCGAAGTCCTCGGTCGCGAAGGCACTCTTTTTCTTGCGCCAACGGCGTGTCGCTCGGCTCAATCGGCAGTGCCTATCACGGAATGCTAAGATGGCTTTGGAAATGGTGAACCAAGTAAGTCGGTCCAATCTAATGAGAATTGCGAGGGATTGCTGATGAAACGCGACCTGCAACGCCGAGACGTTTTACGCGGGATGGCGGCCTTTGGTGTTGGTGCGCTCCTTCCTGGGGTGGTTCCCGATTTTAGTCCCTGCGTGGCTGCAGCAAGCAACTTTGCCCCGGCAGATCGAACACGGATTCAGGAAGAGAATGCCAAAACTGGAACTCGGGACTGGATGCTCAACTCGACGAGGGTTGACGCGGCAGCGAAGTATCGCTGTCCTTCAATTGAAGGATTTGCATCCCAGACCAGTGTTGCAGCAGGTGAGGAAATCAGCTTTTATGTTTCCTGCAATCCGGATTCCCGCTTTAAAATCGATCTATATCGGAGTGGTTTTTATGGTGGTACTGGTGGCCGGCATGTCGCTTCTTTAGGCTCCTTTGTTGGCCAAGCTCAGGAGGATCCACCTATTGCCAAGCAGCGGCGTCGGGAGTGCGTGTGGGAGTCCTGTGCGACGTTGACCATTCCAACTGATTGGCCGAGTGGTATCTATCTTGGCAAACTGACCGCGGAGAAAAGCGGTTTGCAGAGTTATCTAACGTTCATTGTGAAAGATAACCGCGAGGCAGATTTTTTGTTCCAATGTTCGGACACGACTTGGAGTGCTTACAACCGTTGGCCGAGTCAGTTTTCTCTCTACGACAATGGCGAAACCGTTTGGTATTGGGGAGGAGGCGTGGAGGTTAGTTTTGACCGACCCTATGGAAAGTACTGTCAGATTTTTGATGCACCGTTAACGACGGGTTCCGGTGAATGGTTTTGCTGGGAATTTCCGATCTCGTTTTGGATGGAGTCGCAAGGGTTTGACGTTAGTTATATTTCTAATATGGATACCCACCGTGACGGTCCAGGATTGTTGCGAGGTAAGGGGATGCTATCGGTTGGTCACGATGAGTATTATTCGCTCGAGATGTTCAATAATGTGCGGCAGGGAATTAAGAACGGTCTGAATGTTGCTTTTCTTTCGGGGAACACCTGTTGTGGTTTGCTCGACGTTTTACCAGCGTCCGATGGTCGACCGGATCGCGTGATTCGCCGAGTTGACCGTTTTGGTCCTCGCGACGCAATTGGCGATGCCCTCTTCACCGATATGAAAACTTTGCCGAGGTCAGCGCCCGATGAAAGCGAACTGATCGGAGCAAGAAGCACTGGGCCGATTGTCGGAGGAGCTGATTGGATTTGCCGCCAGCCAGAGCATTGGTTGTTCAGAGGTTCAGGCATGCAGGCTGGTGAAGGGATTCCGGGGCTGGTTGGTTGGGAATGGCATGGTGATCCAGCAGATATCCCAGGCCTGGAAATTGTTGCCCAAGGAATGACTGGTAGTGGTTCGGGCGAGGGTACTTACACGGCGACTATTTATCCGGGACCTCAAGATAATTTTGTTTTTAATGCGTCGACGTGTTGGTGGGGTGACGGGCTGAGCGAGCCGCCTGGCTATGTCCGTCCTTCGGCACATGGCGCCACACCACAGGGCCCCGATCAGCGCGTGCAAACAATTACCCGTAATTTGCTCAAGCGAATGGCGATTTAGGTTGTCGACAAAGTTTGCCTGCAGACTCATTTTTGTGAGGGTCTATTTTGGTGGTTTGCAGATTGTGTCGACCCATTCTCGTAATTGCTGACGAGCATTGCTGGGCCTGAGTACCCAGGCGTCGTTATGGTTGCGAAAGCCTGTTGACGCAAAAATAAATGGCGCGGAAATCGAAGTGGAATGCAAGTAGTTTTGTGTGGCAGTGAGGGATGTTTTTGAGTTGGCTGTGGTTTCTTGGCAGACGAATTGAGGACGTCCCTGAAGCCGGTTTAATCTTTCGAGTGCCGCGCGACGATCCGCGCCGGGATATCTCCAACCAGTGAAGACTCCGTCGTAATGGCTGTAAACGACAAAGCCGCACCATAGGGCAGCAATTTGGTCATCGTATAAGCCAACGAAATTGCAGGCGATGGCTCCTCGCGAAAATCCACATAAAATCACGCGCTGCGGATCTCCACCATAAGTTTTGCATAGCCAAGGGACGGCGTTTTTGCAGTAGCTGACGGTGGGGCTGACATCGTATTGAGGTGAGTCGCCCCACCATCTTGTAACGTTTTTGCTACCCGCAGCGTTGAGATAAGGTAAGCAAATCCAAATGAACCGTTTACCCTGACTAATTCCAAAGCCGAGCTTACTGTCCTCGACAAGACCAGTGCTGATGTCTCCAAAGTTGCTTTGGTAGGGCCCATTTCCAGCGTATTCGACCAAGACAGGAAAATTCCCTTGCGGTGTCCAATCGACAGGCAAGTAAATCGTGTGATGGACTTCCTTTGCAGGATACCCGGGAATTGTTTGTTTCACGCGTTTCCCTGGCTGTGGAGGACCAGGTGACAACTCCGGTATCCGCAGGTCAGGCTGAACGGTTGAGATGTCGGGACCCAAATCGTCAGAAAATCCTCGCATCGTGAATCCATTCCAGCAGAGGATGAGGCAGCAAAATATACGGCTGGCTGACAACACGAAAGTACTTTCTGCAGTCAAGGTAGTCGCGAATCTCGAGAACACGAGCCATACACCATTTGGTTGTAGCCTGCATCTCTACATAATCATTATGAATCTCACCACGCTTTGTTTCAACGGTCTCACATTCCTTTCGGTCGTGAGACACGATCGTGTGTTCTGGTCAGGTTGATGTGTAAATTTGTATTCGTCAGGAAAATCCGTCAAGATTGGGGTCTGTTAGTTGAACTCAAAGACAAAGGATTCCCTGTCATGGTGAGATTTGGTTGGACGGTCACGGTGAGTTTTGTGCTGGTGCTGTGCACACGCGAAGGGTCTGATGCGAAAGAAGCTTGGCCGTTTAATGCGAAACGAGTCCTGTTTATCGGAGATTCAATTACCGCAGCAGGGCACTATGTTGCCACACTCGAGGCTCAGTTGCGGATCGCCCTGAGATCTGCCGCACCGGAAGTGATTAATTTGGGACTTCCCAGTGAAACGTGTTCTGGTTTGTCTGAGCCGGATCACCCGTTCCCGAGACCAGATGTGCATGAGCGTTTGGACCGCGCGCTAACCAAGGTTAAGCCAGATCTTGTAGTTGCCTGTTATGGTATGAACGACGGTATTTACTATCCATTTAGTCTAGAGCGTTTTGAGGCTTACCAAAAAGGAATCCAAAAACTAATTGACCAAGTTCACGATATAGGGGCCAAGCTGATTTTGATGACGCCTCCAGCATTTGATCCTTTGCCTTTGAAAAAACAAGGAAAGTTATTGCCCAGGGGCGCTGAAAAGTATGCTTGGTTTGCGATCTACGAAAACTATGATCAAGAGGTCCTGCAACGCTACGCTGGCTGGATTATGGAACAGCGTGAACAAGTTGAGATGGTGATCGATTTGCATAGCGCCGTGTCCAAGTATGTCAGCACAAAAAGAAAACAGGATGCCGATTTTACGATGTCACCGGATGGTGTTCATGTGAACCGGGAAGGGCATGCGGTGTTAGCCGATGCAATTTGGCGGGCCTGGGGGCACGAGCAGCTTGTTGAGCTAAAGTCTGAATCGATCAAGCTCGTCGAGGAGCGACAAACGATTTTGCATTCAGCCTGGCTAAGTTACGTAGGCCACCAACGTCCCGGTATGGAACCTGGCTTGCCGCTGGCGGAAGCCCAGCGCAAGGCAGCTGAGATGGAACGTGATATCAATAAATGGTTGACGCCTTAGTGAGCGTCAGACCCGTTTTCAAAGAATGGTCGAGGCTTCAACGAATGATGTTGAGAAATGTATGGTGTGTTTTGGTTCTGGGAATGATCGTAATCAAGACGACGATTGGAGCAGATCAGCCAGACCGATTGGATCGAGATCAGCTGCTACAGTATCGAGATGCGGAAGCCAAAATTGTGGAGGTGAAATCCGCAGCCGATTGGGAAAAACGACGCGCTGAAATTTTAATTGCGATGCAGGGCGTGATGGGAACGCTTCCCGGGCAGGATCGCAAAGTTGCCCTGCAAATTCAAATCGAGGAGGAAGTTGATGCGGGGTCGTATATTCGTCGCCTGATCTCCTATCAGTCGGAGCCGGAATCCCGCACCCCAGCGTATTTGTGCATACCGAAAGAAGTGCTTGCGGGACAGGGTTCCGCACCCGCAGTTTTGTGTTTACATCCCACGGACAACAGCGTCGGTCACAAGGTCGTGCTCGGCCTTGGTGGTCGGGCAGGTCGGCAGTATGCTGCGGAGTTGGCAGAACGCGGCTATGTCACGTTGGCTCCTTCCTATCCACATTTGGCAAACTATTGGCCGAATCTTGGTAAGCTTGGTTATCTTAGTGGGACTATGAAAGCGATTTGGGACAATGTCCGCGGTTTGGATTTACTCGAATCACTGCCTTATGTTGACAGTGCCAAAGGTTTTGCCGCCATTGGTCATTCTTTGGGCGGCCACAACGCAATTTTTTCGGCAGTTTTTGATGCGAGGATTTCTGTCGTTGCCAGTAGTTGCGGATTTGATTCGTATTTGGACTATTACGACGGCGCAGAACGCAATTGGTATTTTGGCAAGGGCTGGTGCCAGATTCGCTATATGCCGCGGCTGTCCAACTATCGGGACCACTTGGAACAAATTCCCTTTGATTTTCACGAGTTGTTAGGTGCGATCGCACCTCGTCCGATTTATATCAATGCGCCACTGGGAGACGGTAATTTTCGGTGGGCTAGTGTTGACCGTTGCGTTGCGGCTGCAAAGCCGGTTTATGAATTATTAGGAGGATCGCACGCAATTGTGGTTGAGCACCCGGATTGTCCCCACAATTTTCCGGAACACCAAAGGAAGGCCGCTTACCGAGTGATCGATTCGGTACTCCTAGGACCGGGACCTTGATGCGCTGAATTTATATGGTCGATTGGCACACGTTGGTGTTCAAAGGAGGGCTCGTAGTGTGGGAAATACAGCGAATCTGAAAAGGTTGCAGTAGACGTCCATGTGGTTGGTAAATTTCCGATTTGTGGGCGTAGTGAATACAGTCAACGAGATCGGCAGCGGTCGTTTACCTGTGGTTGTAGCTGGCTAAAATGACGTAGTCATACTGGGGATGCAAAGGTAAATTGAAGTGACTTCAATAAATCGTTACACATGAACCTCGCCTTGGTCGACGGATTTGAGAGAAAACAGGTGTCCTAAAATGACAAATCCAGAACTTCCTCAGCCGGACGGCGCTGCAGGCAATCCCCAGTCTCAACAAGTACGACAGCACCATGTATCGGCGCGAGTACCAGAGTCGGTGAGTTCAGGTGTCTTTAGTAACGCCGTGATTGTGATGACTGGTGCATCCGAGTTTATCCTGGATTTTGTCCAAAACCTTGGTCACCCTCCGCAAGTCTCAGCGCGGATCATTCTGCCGCATGGCACGATGCCACAATTCATCGATGCTTTGAGGAAAAATATCGATGTTTATACGCAGCGTTTCGGTGCGATTCCAGAACTCCCCAAATCACCTCAGCCGGCTCGGCAGCAGACCCCTCAGGAGGTCTATGACGATTTGAAACTGTCCGATGAAATGTTGCCAGGAGCGTATGCAAATGGTGTAATGATTGGCCATTCTGCTTCCGAATTTAAATTTGATTTTCTCACAAACCTGTTTCCACATCCTGCCGTTTCCTCTCGTGTCTACTTGGCAGGTCCACAGGTTCCTCGACTACTTGACTCTTTGCAGAAAAACTACCAGCAGTTTGTGGAACGCGTCAAACAACAACAACAGCAGCAGCAAAAGGGAGGGGATGTCCCTAAAAAAGACCCTGCCGAACCGCCGTTGTCGAACGAAGACTCTGGATCTACAGAATGAACCTGCCAGCGACGGACGGTTTTCGCGGTTTGGTATTACGATTTTGAATCGCGCACGTCGATGCAAACCACGTCGCCCTCGGCATTGCGGCAGTAAAGACGACCGTTGACGAGGATCGGAACGGTCCAGCACTTGACGTCTTTCAGTGACGTATCAAAGACGGGCATTTGCGAGATTTCACGGTAGGCGTCCGCGGTGGCTTCTACAACAAACAGAGTACCGTCTTGGGAAAGGACGACTAATTTGTCACCGGCAAGTAAAACCGCTCCGCAGCCAAAGCCGGATTGTTCCCACTTGACTTCGCCAGTCGCCCAATGCATGCAGACAAGTGTGCATAGTCGCGGCTGATGGGAGTTGCCATGAATGCCATAAAGGTGCCCTTCCCAGAGTATCGAGTTATTAAAGTGATTCGCCATGTCGCGATTCTCATAAACGAGCTCGAAACGATCGTCCTGCAGTTGGAAAAGTCCGCAGCCTTTGTTGTAGCCGGTAGAGATGAAAATCTGGTTGTTGGTGACGATGGGTGTTGATGAATTGGTTTGGAATGACGTTTCCCATGCTTCGAATGCAACCCGTTGCCCATTGTCTAACCGAACCACGGTGAGACCTTCGTTGGTCAGGACGGCAATTAATTCAGTTCCCTGGTACTCAAAAACGGCCGGCGAACCATAGCCTGCCGCTGCCGGTGGTGTTTGCCAAATTTTTTCCCCCGTGTGTTTGTCAAAGCAGGCAATTCGCCCTCCTTCGACAATCAGCTTTTCCTGATAAATGCGGGGTGAACAAGAGAAGCCCCATTCAGGTACCGAAACGTCGAGTTCTTTTAGAAGAGATGTTTTCCAGAGAACCTTTCCCGTGGCTGCTTCGAGACAGAAAAGCTGTCCTTCTTTTCCAAGTGTATAAACAAAGTTACCGTCGATGGTTGGAGTTGCCGCAGGTCCGCCTTCGTGCAAGTTGGGCAGCAGCTGACCTGGATAAGCATGGCGCCAAATTTCGTTCCCGCTTTCTGGTGAGAGGCAAAACACAGCTTCAGTGCCCCCTCCTTCGCCGATGTTTCCCATTGTAAACAGGCGTTGGTCCGCAGAGGAAAATGAACTAAATCCGGTACCGACTTGTGCTCTCCATAAAACGGGTGGACCGGGTGCTTGCCATGCTGAATGCCAGGACTTTTCATGTGTAATCCCGTCGTGATTTGGGCCTAGCCAATTCGGCCAGGAAAACGACTGGGCTACCGGTTGGGCTGAAATCGTTTCAGTTGATTGCGACGGTGGAACGGGCGTGTTCGGCGTAAGTTTTTCAACGGGCGAGTCGTGTAACTCAACAACGTTCTCGCCGGCGCTCATTTTTTTGGGGGACACCGGCCGGTCGCAGCTAGCTGCAACAACAATGACCGTGAGGATGGCTAACGTGAGACCACGAGGTGTGTATCTCGGTCTGTTTTTGCGAATCGTTTGGCGACGCAACATACTCGAACTCGTTTCAAGACTCGACCGGTTGTAATTCGGCAGATATTTTTAGTTTACAGACGATGGTTGGCGATTGTAATGGAACGGGGTGTCGGCGCGGAGGCCAAGAGGATTCATTCGCGGATGACTTGATTACGTTCTTGAGGCGTTCCGCTAAAGATTTCTGTCGGTGCTGTCTTTCTTATAGATCGGGCTCAGGATTCGAGTTGCCACATGATGAATCTGACCGTTCTACATCAGCTGACGAAGTCAAAAACGCACAGTTGAACAACCGAGAAAACGTTTGGCCTGGAGAGTTGTCGTTATCAACAAAAGCTGACAGACGACACTTTTCAATGAGCCCGAAAGAAACTCTTGGGATTTCACCGTTCGATTTTTTGCAGTCGTCGCTTAGATCTCAAGCAGATTGCTTGGCGTATTCAGATGATTACGAGCGGTGTCATTGCGCAATCGTGACCATGGCGCAAAATGGATGATCGGTAACCGACGAATCGTGCGGGGCCGCAATAGTTTTGTTCGTCGGTGGTCGCGAGTGATAGATCATGAAGCGAAAGCGAACTTTCTATATTTTGGTGGTCTAACGAATGTATGAAGTCAGTTAGGGTCCTTCCGTGGAAGATGGCAGAAAGTAGTTCTCACTGTAGACGAGGCGCTAGAAAAGATCTGTCCGAACCAGTGATTGATTTGTAATCCCTCTTGGGGTGGAAAACGGTTTCCAGGAGAGTGAAATAGAAAAAGGAGGGCGCGTGTCACGATTCGGACGTTACCCTGAGACATCACGGCCGATGGTCTTGGAATTTGATGGTCAGGCCATTTTCTTGAGTCACGTAAAGAAACCCCAAATCATCTAAGACGACGCCTTCTTGTTCGTCACCTGATATTGGATGAAGGCGTCTTGCTTGTCCTTCAAAGCTCATTTCCAGTAGGTAGTTGGGGGTGTCACTCAGGACTAGAAGTAAGTGACGCTTGGCGTCGTAGGCAAGTCCGGATGCGTCGACAATGGGAAGCGCAACATAACGCCGGATTTTTCCTTTGTCTTTCCTTTGCTGAGAAGTAACCAGAGGAAGAACGATTTCACAAAGAATCGATGGTTCCTCACCCGGTTTCAAAGTAAATGATTGGTTGCTGATCCAAAAAGTACCACCTTCGGGATGCGCTGCATTCGGTACGAACGCAATCCCTTCTAATCCCGATCCTCCCTTCTTTAAGAGCTGCTGACCTTCATAGTCGCGATCAATTTTGAAGTGTCGTGTTAGGCGAAAGTCCGTCGGGTCGATCTCCAGGATGTCATCATCCCCTTCGACGACGGCGTAGAGAAGGTTGTTCTGCGGATTGACGGTAATCCCTTCGAGATCAGAATATTGCAAATTGCTGAAGTCGAGTAACTCACCATCCATACTCATCTCGTAAATGATGCCCTCGTCATTAACAAGGAAAAGTGACTGACGATGGGGGTGGTGGGCAATGCCAGAGAGTTCGCCGATTTTTATGGATGAGAAACGAGCAACCTGCTGGAAGGAATTTTCAGACGACAGCGAAGTCTTCTGCCGTGGCTCTTTACTCGCCACAGGATCTGCACGGCGCGATTGATTGATGAGTACGAAGGTGACCGTGACGAGCAGGAAAAGCAGCGGGAATTTATATTTCGTGAAATCCATCTGTTTCTCAGACCGTGTGTAAGCGTTGGCTGGCAAGGGTGTGGCGGCCAGCTTGCCAGACACCCTCTTGCTCCTTCGAACCGATTGTTGCGATGACATCGGCGTCTTTGTGTGACCGCATGCTTTGTCTTACGCACGCGTAAAGTAAGACTATTGGTTTGTCTTCGAGCGATCTTCTCTTTAAGTCTTTCAGTTGAGCGCGAGAATTTATTTTAGATGAATCTGCCAGCCGACAGGTTGGGTCCAGGCTTGTTGAAAAGGGCTTTCGGTTGTTGGGTTACGGGGTGCTTGGTCACTTGTAATGGTTGCGCGGACGTAAAGTTCTTCACCGGTTAATTGATAGCTAACCTTCAGGCCTTTGGCAGTTGCGAAGACCTGGCCGACATCTGCAGAATAGTCGCGAGTTCCGATTACCGGTTGCTGAGTTTGCGGGTCGATGCGAGGCTGCGACTCTTGATCAAAATCGATGGGGGTACCGATGAATTCGGTGGTAAACTGAGCCTCGCCATCAGGCTTGATTTCGATCGCGAGTTGGCCCGTCTTCTCTTGGTATTCTAGGGAGAGTAATTCGACACCGGATGAGGCGTAGAAATCGCCTTTTTTCATCGCTTTAACGATAGATTCGGGAGTTAACTGGCGAGCCCGCAGCATAATCCAGCCACGTCCAGAAGAAGCGTTGGTGCCGCCGTGATAATCGTGACTGTCGTCGACAGCTAGGGCATAGAGCGGCGGCGCCTGAAACTGGCTGATACGCAGGGTACTGGTAATATCCCAGAGTGTCTCAAGTCGATGACGTGTGGCGCTACCAAGGTCTCCATCTCCTTCCACACCGTTGTGAACCTCGAAGAACTCGTCTTGCACAAGTGCGGCCAGATCTTCTGCTGAAATGCCTTGATTGCCGAGGTTGGGATGATTCAGATGGGGAATAATGATTTGTCCTAATTCCTCTGCCTGAGCTTTGACCGCACGCAGATTATTCTGAATGGTCTCTCTGACGTTTGTGCCACCCTGAGGTTCGATGAGGTTTTTAATGTTTGTGGCATTGATGTGAGCCCCATTGTCGGTAATTTCCTCTGAGGGAATCATGAGGAATTCGCCACGTTTTTCTACCAACGGTCGAACTTCGGCAAGTGGTTTAAGACGAACTTCTAGAGTTCTCATCTCACGATTTCCGCGAGTTTCCACCCAAGAACTTCCGAAGCGGGCGAGGTACTTTTCTAAGGCATGAATGCCATTGCGAGCCTCAATGGCTTCGATATTCATCCATTTTACGCCTGCGCTGAGAATGTTGTGATCGGAGAGGGCAAGGAAATGGTAACCGTGGCGTCGATACCAATCGGCAATCATCTCTGGGAAGTCGTTTCCATCACTCCAGAGCGAATGTGTGTGAAGATTGCCCTTATACCACTGCAGGGACTTGGAGTTGCCAAGGATTGGCAAAAGAGCTGCTTCAAAAGCATCAGCCTGCCTGGAGAATCCCAAATCGGTAGGATGAGAACCGTCCACCGTGTCCTCACCATCTCGGCCCAGAAGGCGATTACCTTTCAGGTAAAACAATTGATCAAATCCGACTTTGCGCAGTTCCTGAAAAGCGATGTGGAGCGCCTGTTGATTTTCGGCATTACGTCTTTTACGTGTGGCGACAAGAAAGCTGTCTGCATAATGACGATCTTCAACCAGTAGGATGGGTGTGGTAGGACGTTTTTCTCGGAGAATGGTGACCAGCGGTACGGTCCGTGTGCTGATCTGTTGGGCGTTTAGATTCGGGCTACAGTCGATGATGTAAACGGCGGCATCGATCTCGGCCAGAAGACGGGCCATTTCAGCTTCCATTTTGCCATTGCCAGAGAAACCTAAATTAATCACAGGACGGTCCAAGCGTCGGCCGAGGATTGCGGTGTGCACCATGCCTGGACGGGAAGCACAGGCTCCTTGGGTGATCGATGTGCCCCAAAATACGAGTGGCTTGGCGGCATCTTCTTGATAACGTTGACTCCACAATTGCGCATTTTTGCTGATTCCCAGTTCGAGACTTGTCACGCCATTGTAGAGTGGAAAGTAAAGCAAGAACTCGCGTTTTCCTGGTGGCAATTTGGAGGCCAATAAAACGGTGTTTTCCTGGGCTGTAGGCTGAGCAGCTTTTAGCCAACGCCATCCAGTAATGGTTTTTACGTAGAGATCGACCCCACTGACACCGGTTGCCGCCATATGAGGCATTGCCAAGCGTGCAGAGGTTAAGCTCCAGCGAACGGAGAGAGTTGGGCTGTTGGTGTTGAAGCGGACAGCGATTCCTGCCGAGTGTTTGCTGAGGCTCCAGACGGGTGGCCGGACAACCCCCTCCGCTTTATCTGGTAAACGTTGATAAGGTGAAGCCGTTTCCTTCCAGGCTTTTCCTTCTAGTCCGATGGTTGTTGCTTGAAACCAGCGGGTTTGTGATTCGAGTTTCCCCAGCGTTAGGTCGACAGGGCTTTCTGCAGCGCTGAGAAAACCCACAAAAAGGAAACAGGCATTAAGAACTAGCTGCGGGAGTAAGCGTTCTAATTGAGGTGAATGCATGGTTAGAGTTGGCTGTAAATAGGGAGTGGAAACAATATAGGCCAGCACTGCGTTGACTCGGCTGTGTGGGGCAGTCAGGCACGCTGGTTGGAATAAGCGTTGTTTGAATGTTTTTTTCTGAGGCATACGAGAAACCCATTAGTGAACCGTGGAGCCTGAGTCCGAAATCGTACCATGCTTTCCCTTAGAGGAAACATTTTTTGTTGTTTATGTTTTGGGAAGGGCCTGTGGAACTAGGCTTCTATGGTAGCGATCCAGGTGGTGATATTTTCGACTTTATTGAGAAAAGTCTGAATTGACTCAGTCTGACATAATGCTGCGTAGGCTCGCTAGTGTCTGCCGTCGCCACGATTTGGATGTGACGGTAGCTTGGAAGAGGGCGGTTCGTCGGCAGGTCCGGGTGAAGATGGTACGGTGTTTTCCGGTGAGGTGTTCTGAGCTTTGGAGGCACGGATGAGGTGCGTGTTCGTTGTGACGACGGCTCCAGAAACGACTGCCGCGACATGACTACACTGCAGGTGCAGACAAACGATGAGTCGTCAGCAGCACGAACATGTCACGAGTTTTATTTCCCACAGGGAAGGCGGTGGAACTTGGCGTGTGATAATGAGCCTAACTTATAACTTTCCTGACCGACCGCGACTCGTCAGAATTTTGAGTTTCGAGGATCAAGTGCGTGCGTTCGATTTCTGTAATTTCGGCTCGCTGACGTTTTCCCAGAAACCAAACCAATAGACCAGCACTGCAAAGTGGAATGAGAATCAGCCATTCGATGGGCCAAACCAGAACGACAGGACTACCCGGAATGACCATCGCTGTCAAAATGAAGCATGCTCCAACGCCAGCCAAGCCTGCGAGCAGCGGGGCCAAGGGAAGCCGGTAGGGACGGGGAAGTTCGGGGTGGGTTCGTCGAAGTTGCAGTAACGATAAAGAAACTCCGAGGAAAGCCACGGCGATACAAAATGCCCCTACATCGACGAAGGCGATTAATGCGCCTCGTCCCAGGCAAGCAGCAAATGCCGTGACCAGCCCACTCAAAATAATCGCTCGATGGGGAGTTCCGTAACGGCGATGCATTTCACCAAAACGGCGGTCCATAATTCGTCCGCGCCCGAGCGCAAAAAGCACGCGCGTTCCTGCCAGAAAGAATCCGTTCCAACTGGTTAACAGGCCGATCACACCTGCCGTTAAGACGAGCTTGACCGTGATTGAGGACGTTAACGCAGATTCAAATGCTGCCGCTGTCGGTAAGTCGTGCTCGACAGTTTCTTGCCACGGTGCGACCATTCCCGCACCCAGCATGATGACCACATAAAAAGCGGTGGAACCCAGCAGGGCCAAAACAATATAGAGCCCCAAGCGAGCGACACTTTGTCCAGAAACGCGTTCCTCGGCAGCCTGAGGGATGGTGTCGAACCCTACAAACCAAAATGGTGCCATGACAAACACAGTAAGTATACCCTTCCAGGAATCGGAAGGCGTCGCGCCGGAGAAGAGTGGCTGCAGGTTGTCGAGGCTCCCTTGCGAGATGCCGGCACCGACAAATAGCACAGTACAAGCGACAAGCAGAAAGGTTAGAATGATTTGGACATTCATTGCAAGTTGGACACCACGGTAATTAATCCAACTGATGAGGCCGGTAAATAAAAACGCGCAAGCGAGATGAGGCAGATAAACGGTTGAACCATAAACCTCATAAAGAGGCAGTGTGTTTAATAAAGGAAACAAATAGCTCAGTACCATCCCAATTGAAACGGCCTCAAAAGCGGATACCGAGAGATAACCAAAGGTGAGAAACCAACCCACCAAAAACGCTTTGCTCGTACCGAAAGCTTTGTAGGCATAAGCCACCTCGCCACCCGTTACGGGGAGCATCGGTGTTAATTCGGCGTAACATAGCCCAATTAAAAGCATCAAACCGCCGCCCGCCAGGAATGCCAGGATGGCGCCACCCGGGCCTGCAGCCAGAAACCACTGGTCCAGCGTAGTGATCCAGCCGACACCAATCATGGATCCGAAAGCAAGTGCAAAGAAGCCAAATCCGGTGACGGCTTGTTTCAGCTTGGGGCGATCGAGTTGCTTAGCGTGTGACATGAATCAATGGTTTACAGGACCTGCCGGACGGATTCCACTAAAACCGCCACAGCCCAGTCCAGGTCCTTCGTTTCTGTAATGATGGGAGGTGCCAGACAGAAAACGTCGCCACGAACTCGCGTCACGAGACCACGTTTTTGTGTCTCTGAGTGGATTCTTAAGCCAATTTTATCAGATGGAGGAAATACCTGCTTGGTGTCACGACGGAGGACGAATTCAACGCCACACATGAGCCCTTTCCCTCGGATATCACCGACGTGTGGATGATCTTCAAAAGCTGCTTGGAGCGCCGAGAGCAAATACTGGCCTTTCTGTTTCGCTTGCTGCACAAACCCTTCTTTTTCAATCAGGTCTAGATTGGCTAAGGCGACGGCACAGCCGATGGGATGGCCGTTGTAGGTGTAAGCGTGCTGGTAAGGAGAGTCTGCGTTGCGAATGGTTTCCGAAATCCGTTGGTTGATTCCAATTCCGCCTAGAGGAAAGTATCCCGAAGTAATGGCTTTGGCGAATTGAAGGATATCCGGTTCCACGCCCCAATGCTGCAGTCCAAACATTTGGCCTGTCCGTCCAAAACCAGTAATGATCTCATCGGCGACGAAGAGGACATCATACTGATTGCAGATTTCACGGATGCGTGGGAAATAGGTGTCAGGCGGGACGATGATTCCCCCAGCTCCAGTGACCGGTTCCGCCAGAAACATGGCTACAGTGTCCGGCCCCTCCTGGAGAATTGCCCGCTCTAACTCATTCGCGGCTGCAGTTCCAGGGTCTTCACCTGCGGGTGTTTCGTAGCGGTAAGGGTAATGCGAAGGAATCTGCACGAAGCCGGGAACGCGTGGCTCGAAGGCTGTCCAATAACTTTCCATACCCGTAGCGCTCATGGCTGCCAGCGTGAGGCCGTGATAACCCCAGGTCAATGAAATCGTTTTATTTTTTTGAGGTTTTCCTTGTAGCTTCCAATAATAACGGGCTGTTTTGATGCTTGACTCGGTTGCTTCGGCGCCTCCTGAGGTAAAGAAAAATTGTTCGATGGAGGGATAGGTAATTTCTCCGAGCCTCTCCGCTAGTTCAATGGCGCGGGGGTTGGTGTGGCCGGCAAAACCAGAGCAAAACGCAAGTTCCTGTGCCTGTTGGTTAGCGGCGTGAATAAGCTCTTGGCGACCATGACCGGCAACGACGTTCCACAGCCCTGAGGCACCATCCAGGAAGCGTTTGCCATCCGCGTCAAAAAGATAAGGTCCTTCTCCACGTACCCAGACGTGCGGCGTCTCCACCAGTGACGGATGATGGAGGGGATGTAGTAAGTTCTTGCGATCACGGTGAATGAAGTCGGCAGAATCCATAGTCTTTATGTGCCTTGGAGAGATGTTTTTTACTCGGTTGCTTTTGATCGCAGCTTGTTTCCAAAACCCAGCACAGCAGTGAATGGCATTTTAAGGAAGTTGAACCACGGTCACGCAACACTTGTGACGGTGGTTGCATCCATTAGGAGAGTGTGTTTATTTGTGCTCGCCTGTGANCCCAGGGGCAGGCTTGCTCTAATTGACCAGCGAGACGTAAAAGTGTCTGTTCGTCACCAAAACGTCCCAGAAATTGAACGCCAATGGGGAGTCCGGTAGGCGTTTCATGAAGTGGGACAGACATGGCAGGTTGTCCTGTCCAGTTGGCAATTTGTGTACATGGCATGAATTGAAGGATCCCTTCGAGAACCTCATTGGATGTGCCGGTCATGGTGATGGTTTCATGTTCAATGGGAGGCGTTGCCAGAGTTGGTGTGAGCAGGACGTCATAGTCTTTTTGAAACTTAGCCATTGTTCTAGCCGCGCGAAAAAAAAGCGTCCTAGCCTCTTCCATTTGAATTGCGGTATAACGTTCTGCATAGTTGAAGTATTCGCGTGTGACGGGTTCGAGGTCGTCCTCGCGCAAGTCGCGTCCTAATTCCCGCAGCCGTTGTTCGATGCGTCTTCTTAAGGCGACGAGTACGGTAATGCCGTGCGCCTGCCTTAATTCTGGAAAGGTAAATTGACGATTAAAGGTATCGGTCACCTCTTCGATCTGATGGCCCAGCGATTCACATAATTGAACGGTCTTCTGCAGAGCTTGCAGGCACTCGGGGGCTACGAATTGGGTTGGTGGCATTGTGCGGATCAAAGCGATACGCAACGTTCCCGGGTCTTGTTTGACGTGTTCGAGAAAACTGCCGGAATGGTGTGGTGCATGGTAACTGTCGCCTGGTTCAGCTCCTGCAGTGGCATCCAGTAAAGCCGCACTGTCTCGTACGGAGCGAGTCAAGGCATGCAAAACGGCCAACCCGCCCCAGGCTTCAAAGACTTCTGGTCCCAAGGGGATACGTGCCCGCGTTGGTTTGAGGCCGAATAGCCCGCAACAGGAGGCTGGAATCCGAATGGATCCACCTCCATCACTGGCACTGGCCATCGCGGTGATCCCGGCGGCCACGGCAGACGCACTTCCCCCGGACGAACCACCTGCCGTGCGTTCCAGGTTAAAGGGGTTTCGCGTAATCCCACCGAACGTTGATTCCGTCGTGGGCAACACTCCAAGTTCTGGAACCTTTGTCTGTCCCATGAGAACCAAGCCGGCTTGACGGTACCGAGAAACAGCCGTGCTGTCATGCCTTGCCTTACGACCGTCAAACAACTTGGAACCAAAGGAGGAGGCGACACCCTGGATTGCAAAACTCAGATCCTTGACAAGAAAAGGGACCCCGTGAAAGGGACCTGGCGGGAGCCCTTGCTCAATGGCATCCCGCGCCGCGTCATACTGTGTAGCCGAGATGGCATTGATGGTTGGGTTGACTGCATCAGAGCGCGCGATGGCTGTCTCCAAGAGTTCCAGTGGACTCACTTGGCGGTCACGAACGAGCGCTGCTAATCCTATGCCGTCGTAGGCTGCATATTCCTCAAAGGGGATGCCTTGATGAGTTTTCTGAGCCTTGGCCCTTAAGGGTACGGAAGAGCTTCCCCAGCCGGCTAAGGTTGCAGCGAGTTGCAGCCAGGTGCGACGTGAAAATGAGGTTTCTTGTGACAACGATAGTCCATCAGTGGGTCGTGCTGGCTTCATCGTTTTACCGGTCTGTCCGCGAGTCTTGCGAACTGCAAACTAAAGCGCCTGCTGGGCGAGGTTTCGTGACAAAAGGCAATGGTGAAACTGACAGTTTACAACAACATTGTCCTGATTCCTGCTGATAGGCCAAGCCGTGTGAAGCAACTCGAAAGGGACAAGACGGCCAAGTTGGAGAGGAAAGTCATCGACAATAAAGAACGAGACCAAAGGTAAGGGGTGGGGAGTCCTTGGATCGGCCACAAGTGTTGTGAGGGGTTTCGTGCTCAGAAAGAGTGCCATAAGGCAAAATGATTGTACCCTTATGGTGCCGATGACGCTTTCCGAAATGTTCCACGCGTTCCTTCGGTAAGGATGGTTTTACCGTCGGCAGTGTGCCGTTACGCTCAGGCAAGCGTTTGTCGCGGACCTCAGATGAAAAATCTACGAGGCGATTTGGGTGTCAGATTGACTTTATGTAAAGGCGTAGGTCAGACAACTTCGGAGGGAAAAAATGTCCAATGACTCATTTTCGATTAATGCGTGTGCTGTCTGAGAGTGAAAGAGTGAAGTTGCAGCGAGTTGAATAAACGGTCGGGGTTCGTCTTGAAAGAACAAAACATTGGGACCCAATTGGCAGACGGTTGGTTGGAGACGTGTTCATTTGAATCCGGTTCATTTCTTATGTTACAGTGAAGTGAGGTCGTCGAAGGTGTGGGAACTTCTTTTCCTCTTCTGAAATGCTGAAACCATTACTAGCTGAGTGAGCTGCGATGCAAAAATCGATTGGCGTTACACATGCAGTAGTTTTCGTTTTTGTCAGCAGTATCCTGGGCGGCGAAGGTCGTACGGAAAGACCCCTTCAGGTGATTGCCGTCAAGGACGGTGTCGGTTTGCAGCAGGCCATCAACCAACCGGCAGTAAAAGGATTTACCGTCCGCATCGACCAACCGATCACCTTGACTTGCCGCGTACAGGAATCGATGGTGGAGAATGAAGTCTCGCGTCACGCCTTACTGATTCCACCTAGTGTCGACCTGGATCTTAATCAAAGCACATTGCGGCTCGACTTGCGATCGAATTCCCATGGTGTTCGCTTGTCAAGTCGCTCCAGCATTCGTAATGGAACGATTGAAGTCATTCGGAGCGAGCAGAAGGGGTCGCAGTCCATTTGGCACTCCGGAATTAGTGTGGGTGCTCCGTACGATGACGGTGGAACCCCTGAGCGTCCCGGTTACTTTTCGAAAGTTTCTCACTGGAAGATCGAAGATGTCACGATTGATCAGCAAGTCTCGGCATCTGCGATTCAACTTATGTCAGAAGCGTGCCATGGGGTCATTCGACGTGTGGAAATTCTCGATTCCTCTACAGCCCTGATGGGAATTGGCATGGATTGGGGGAGCGTAGGCACATTTAACACTGCCGATGACAAAATCTCGAGCATTCGAAAGCGTTGGGAAAATTGGGAAATCTATACGACACACCCACATGACATCTTGATTGACGACGTTAAGATCGGGCACCTCGGACGGAACATTGATGGTAATGACGCAGGGATTCGTTGCTCGGCCTGTTACAACATTCGCATTCAGAATGTACATGTCGCGTCGGCTGCCTCAGCCGTGGCGATTTTTGGTGGTGATTGTGGCTTTGAATTTGCGCCACGGAGTCTGCGCCCACAAGCGCACACTGGATACCAGATCCATGGAGTGGTAATTGAGAAAGCATTTCGCTACGGAATGGTTCTCAATGGACTGGCAGACAACGTTTTCCGAGCTAGTCAGAAATATGGCTATCGGACGCTGCTAGACCCTGCTCATCCTGGTTTGGAGGGGGTGCGTGTTGCCAATTGCCAGCTAAGCGGTGGCGGAACCCCAAAATCACAGGGGATGTTTATTACCGCCGTTTCGGATCTCCAGGTTCGTGATGTTTCACTGACGGAATTCTCGATCGGAGCACGCATTAAAGATTGGGTTACTGATTTGCATTTTCGGAACTCGGACCTCTCCCAGAATGAGTCACCAGTATCTATTTTTAGCCGCATCGAAAAACCAAAGAATTTGGTTTTTGAATAAAGGCCTCCTGTCGATCTACTTGTTCCGTAAAACGAGTGTGGGCCTGTGCGTCGCTCAGACCGCGAACTTGAATCAAAAAAGTAACGTCTATTTTGTCATTGATGCAGCACTCGTCTGCGGGGTTTGATGTTTTTGATCATGACCCGCTGAGCTCTTGTTCTCGGGCGATTACTTTCTGAGCCAACCAGACGTATTTTGTTTTCCGACGAGTTTCAGCGGGTTCTCTCCAGCCTCTTGCGCACGCTGCAGGGGGGTGGCGCCAAAAGTTTTTCGACGATTCAAGATCACTCTGCGGCCTGAGAACTCCGGCCGCGCCCTGAAGAAAAGAATGTCGACGCCGACACGACCATCATCATGGCTGCTTTCCAAGGCCAATGCCCGGCTGTTTCAGGGTTATTGTCCAGATCCAGCCAGCCAACGCGTTCTGAGCGTCGATTGCCGGACAGATTGTGTTGTTGGGTGGATCTTGTTGCTGATGGCCCAGTTTATAACTCGAATGCTTCTGGTGTGCGAATGACAAAAAACTTGCGCACGGATTGCTTCACATGCCAGTGGACCTTCATGCCTTGTGGGAAATGAGCCATATCGCCGGGACGGAGGGTGACCTTCTTGCCCGTTTCCTCTTCCGTGATGTCCACTTCCCCGGCCAGGATGTGAATGAACTCGTCCCAACTAAAAGTCCACTCAAATTTGCCGACTTCGCAAGACCAAAGCCCGCTGGAGACTTTCTTATCGGCACTTTGAGTTGTCACGGTTCCGCGGGCGATCGGATTGCCTTCCGTAATCCAGGAGGGGTCGATAGGCATGTCGGGCAATACGTTGCCTGGGCTCGACGCGGTTTGAAATGTTTGCGTACTCATTCGTGGCTCCTATGTCTTTCTAGGTCGAAAGGACTCGACAGGCGGTTGCTTTGCGCATGCTAACCTCTTTAAATTTTGCACCGCACCCAATTTCAGAGAATGGCCGTAGGCTCTTTCACTGTCATGGGCATGGTTTGTCAAATATAAACGCGATTTCGTGCTGGGTCGATTAGTGACGTGGGTGCCGCCGCTTGACCTACTTGTTGATCCAATCCTTTCTTTGGAATTCGATGCTCGGGTTTCTCCAGCCGTTTCAGGTAAACCTGCAGCGTTGGTAGGCAGCAGATAAACAGAGATTCGTTTTGTCACAGCAGCAGTAGCAGTCGGTGCCTGCAGCAGGAGTGCCAGTTTGGCTTTGAGTGTAGGTGCTCTTCGTTTCCGCTTCAAAAGTGACCCAGTGGCAATCCGTGTGGTGACTTGGGCTTGTAGTGAAGTTGCCTGAGAGAAGGTGGGTGAAAGCCAAGCTTGCCAAGTGATTCGAGCTGAACAACGATGGAAGGAAATGACGATGGCCGCAAAAGAGAGTTGGCGAGACGGCAATCGGTGAGTGCGGAAGAGTGAGTGCGGAAGAGTACGTGTGGGACAGATCGCAGCATGTTATCGAGTTGGTCTGGGGAAGTCCTGCCGCAATATTTTGTCGAAGCCTGTGAAGCCGAATCCGAAGTCTGTGAAGAGACGGTTGGTGGCGAC
>JAKVBY010000004.1:0-2301 GCA_022446825.1 Pirellulaceae bacterium | reverse complement strand
ATCTTTGTCTGGCTTCAGGGTGGCCCAAGTCAAATCGATATGTATGATTTGAAGCCAGATGCCCCCAGTGAAATTCGGGGAGTTCTGCAACCGGTGCAAACGAATGTGCCGGGAACGATGCTGGGGGAACTCATGCCGCACATGGCGACTTGTGCGGATAAGTTTTCTATTGTTCGATCGATGCATTGTTATTCTAACGCGCACGGGCAAAGTGATCTTAACCTCATGAGCGGTGCGATTCCGACGCGCGATTTCAGCCCGCCGGGATTTGGAGCAGTGCTGAGTTGGCAGCAGAAGCGTAGCCAGCATGCACAAGTACCTCCTTTTGTTCAGATTGGTGATATTACCGACCCCAACTTTGGTCCCCCAGGAAGAGGCGGCGAACTGGGACGCCATTTCGATCCGTTTATGGTGGATGCGTCCAATAGTGGTAACTTCACTACCGAGGTTTTTGAGCCACCGGATTCAATTGGGGCTGATCGCTTATCAGATCGGCGGCGGCTACTGCGCCGTTTAGATGGTTTCCAGTCGCAGTTAGAGCAGCCGTTACGCCTGGCTTCGACACAAGATCAATTCAGAGAACAAGCCTTTTCGATCGTGACGTCCCGTAAAGCTAAGGTAGCTTTTGACCTGACGAAGGAAAACGAAGCCACTCGCGACGATTACGGTCGTAATAAAATCGGGCAGGGGTTGTTGCTCGCCCGCCGCTTAATCGAAGCAGGAGTGCGGTTTGTTACTGTCCGATGTGTTGTGGCGTATGCTTGGGATCACCACGCCGAAATCTTTACAAGATTGCGGCATGAAGTTCCGCCTTACGATCAGGGCTATGCTGCTTTGTTGAAAGATCTGCATGACCGTGGTCTGTTGGATGACACATTGGTGATCACTGCGGGCGAATTTGGGCGGACACCGCGACTCAATAGCGACCCTTTAGGGGCCGGTCGTGACCATTGGAATCGGGCCTTTAGCTTGACGATGGGTGGTGGTGGCATCAAGAGAGGGCTCGTTGTGGGACGCACAGATAAGCATGCGGCGGAGGTTGCCGACCGACCGGTCTCCGTAGCGGACTTTGCTGCCACGGTTTACCACACGTTATCGATGAACCCGACTCAGATTTATCACACCCGGTCCGGCCGGCCATTGCCAGCGCTCGCCAACGGCAAAGTGATTCAAGAGTTGTTGAGCTGAGCGGAAAAGTGTTCGTTTGCGTTCACTTGTGGTTGGCTGCGGATCTCCCGAGTTGCCTGGAGGCAAGTCGGGGAAGGGGAAAGCTGGCAAGCGAGACGGTCAGTTATCCCAGCGCGGCGCAGGCTCTTCAGGAGTTGCCTGAAGACTAGCTGCCGAGGCCCCAAAGTTGTTGGGCATTGAGCCCCAGGTATTTGCGTTTATCCAAGGCGCTCATGAACTTGAATTGGCTATTGACGAGGGCTAATTCATCCGCCAGGGAAGGACGCTGGAATTGACCGCGAACATCACCTGGGTACCCGGTTCCCCATAACAAACGATTGGCGCCAAAGGCTTGATAGACTTGTTGCAGGTAGGGCATAGCCATTTCGAAAGGGTATTTTTTTGATGGAGATACGGAAGTGAGGTCAGTAATTTTTACCCAGACGTTAGGAAATTTTGAGAGCGCTAGTAATTTGTCCAGCTGCTGCTGCGCGTCGTCTGCTGCCAAGTCGATCTGACTTACATGATCCACGATAATTTTTACCTCGGGATGACGATCGAGCATCTGGCCGAGACGCGGCAGTTGGGAGGAATGGATGAACATGTTGAAGATGGCGTCTAGTTGCGCCGCGCGTTTCCAGAGACGGTGATGGGCGGGCGATGTGAGCCAGGCATCTCCGCCATGAGTATCTCCTACGTAATAAATCGGGCTAAATCGCATCCCGGCGAGTCCGTGTTCGCTCATCCAGTAATCGAGTTTGTCCGCAACCTGCGGGTCGGTCGGATCGATCAGTCCATGGCCTTTAAGCCGTTCTGGTGCCTGCTGGATTGAGTGAACCGTATATGTATTGTCCCAGCCATGAAAGATAGTTTGCACGACGATCGCGTGAGAAACACCGTTGCGATCAAGATCCTCCAGAAGCCGTTCTACCGTGGCAGCTATTTGGGGCGGTGTGAAATTTTCGTTATAGGGATCTGCGAAGGGCCATTTGGCTTCATCTCCAGACCATGTGTGCATATGGGTGTCGACGATAATTTCCTGTGGTTGGGCAGCGTTAGGTTTTGGCAGAAGGGCCGTAGTCCCCAGAGCCGCGCCTGCGGCGAGAAGTGTTCGGCGGGTTGTTTTGGAAGTAG
>JAKVBY010000039.1:75061-82531 GCA_022446825.1 Pirellulaceae bacterium | reverse complement strand
GGTTGGCGTATCCAGACGCCACCAATAGAGAGGCTGGCGCGGCGGCGTGTGTCTATCCGAACGGCGATGGCGGCGGATTGTGCGCTAGGTGCTTCGCCTCCCACTGGTGGATGGCTGGTGTCTCATCCGGCCGAGTGCCACGGAGACGATTGTAGGACGGCACGGACGTGAAAATGTCAAACAGTCGGCGCAGCTCAGTGACCGCCTGTGGGCAGATGTCGACGCGTAAATCGATCGGTGCGATGGCGGGATCGGAATCCTCACCATACTCCTTCAGATAGGCCGAGCGCTCGTCGAAATGAAGACCCTCCGTGGCGACCTGTCCCCCGGCATCCCGTCCGGCCTCCAGCGCACGCATCAGCCGCTCCGACAGGCTCTCATGGGCAGCTGCAGCGAACGCCTCCGTCATCGCCGTCACGACGTGTTCCCCGGCCAGGGCGTTGCCGAAGGCGATGCAGTTGTGACCTTCGATGTGCCCGGCCCACGAGCGGCACGTTGAGCCGGAGTGGCAGATCATGGCACCATCGCGACGGACGATGGCGAGCTGGCGATACTCGAAATCGTTGTCCAGAGCGCGGACCTCTCCCAGAATCGTCGCGTTCGAACGTCCGGCATTTACGAGCCGTAGTGTCTCCAAACCGAGCTTCCTGTTCGCATAGGCCTGGGAGATGACGATGTCGCCTTCTGCGTTGTAAAAGGGACACAGTCCACCAACGGCCAGCGAGACTGTTGTCGAAGCCACGCCGATGTTCCCACTGTGGTGGCAATGTCCGATGATTGAAAAAGTCATACGAGCCTCCTTGGGGCGACCTGGCTTGGTCCCATCGTGCGAAAAAATTGGTTGGGCATCTCCACTCTCCGTCGACAAAACGAAGTTGCGACTGCTGTCCTCTGTTTCCCAGCGAAGATTAGGTATTGTGTCTCGCGCCTGCACAGGCAACCTTGGCATAGCAGGCAGCCTTGGAAGAAGTTTACGTGTTGGCGATTTGGCAGCAGGGCCTGTCTCATCCACTAACTTACTCCGAGGGGGCATGTCAAAATAAAGTCATGATCTTCATCAGGTTAGGGGTGAGTACTTGTGGGGCTGGAGGTCTATACTTGAACCAGTCGGTCGTCGCCCCTGGTGTTCTGCTCCCCGCAGTAGAACTTAGACCAAATTTAGATATACAGGTATCCGATGCAATTGCAGATTACCAGTTGGCTGGTTCTGAGCCGTATCTCCATCTCAACGAACGGTATCTCCGCCCGCAGTATTTCCACGAGCAGTAGCTCCACGATTAGGGCTGTCGCCACAGAAGGTGCAGAACCGTGCGTACGGGATGCTTGGCGGCTATTGCAAATGGGCCGTATTGTTTGGCATGATTGTTTGGTATGAAAAGAACGGCCAGGTCAAAGGCGCTGGTCAACTGCAACGACCCACGATCGATTGTGGTTCGCTTTGTAGACCGTTTCACGCACGGCCTTCAAAGACGACGATGAGGCGTGAACTTCATGAAGTTGGGCTCTAACCCCTGACAGGAATGACGATGACGCATCGCAATACCAGAGGCTTTCTGATCGCAGTGTTGCTGTTCTGCAAATTCCCGGCTGTGATCTGTGCGACTGATTGGGAATTACGACACGAGGGTCAGGTCTGGACGATCAGTGAACAGACCGGTTGCATCGAAGGGTTGGTGCAAAACGGGCTCCGCGTATTGTCCAGGAGTCACGACACCTATCGCCTACCGACCATCAAAGGCCCCCTTCAGGGCAGTGAAAAGGACGACCAGGTGGTTGCCGTTCATGACCAGGACCTACCCGACAAACTTGTTGTGGATTGCGTCAACAAAAAACTTGGGATTCATCTCTCCAAGACTTATTTTTTCGAGCCGGAACAACAGTGGTTTTCTAAGCGTGTGGCAGCCAAGGCCCCCGCGCAGGAGAAAGGTTTCCTACTCCTCTCGGCCGGGGTGAAAATACCCGGTCCCATGTGGCATGACGCAGTGCTACATCACCCCGGATCCCATGGCTACGGCCACACGAACTTGCGTACGAGCGAGGTGGAGGATGCGGTCGAATTGCGCAATGCCGACAGTACCGGAATGGTTTGCATCAGCAATTTTTCCCATGACGTCACCCTTTCCACCGTAAGAATGGCCAGCGGTGACCAGCCAGCCTTCTGGATGTTCGTCCCGAGATTTATGGGTTTCCCGGTCCCCAACGAAAACGGACAATTGGTCGAGTATAAGGTTCCCGGAATCGAGCGAATGTGGAGTGTGGCCACCCCAGGACGTTGGGAGATGCCCTACCTCTATGGTCCGGTTGGAAACGGGGTTCAAGAATCTATTGTGGCAACGGTGGCGTACCCGATCACCAGCGGTAACTACGCAGACTTCGCCCACACCTATTCCCAGCGCAGACACATCCGTGAGATGGTCGACTACGAGTCTCTTGACCGGCCTGCATGGGTTAGAGACATCGTGATGGGTGATTGGGAAGACACGCATGTCAGCCCCAACAGAACCAACGCTTTGGCCGGTCAGTCGTGGAAGCGGATACTCGACAAGATGTGGTTCGGTTACGCAGTCGTCGTCAATTACGGCTACTTTGTTAACTCCTGGGGATATCCCGCCAACGATGAGGAGTGGAACTCGAACTTCATCACCGTATCTACCCGAGAACAATCGGTGGCCGACTATCGCCACTGGCTGACCAAAGCGGGCAAGGATCCGGAGGAGTACTTGGTTGAAGAACACGAGCGTTACTTCGTTACCCGCAATCCCTTCAAGCCGCGAGAATTTGTCCAATCTCGCCAAGAAATTCTCACGGCAGCCGACCGGCATCCCCGACTCAAAATCGGCGACTATACCCACACCGGGCATGCAGGATTCGACCGTACCGCGCAGTTTCTCGAAGACCATCCGGAAGCGATTGTCTACCAACGCAACGGTGAGGTTTATGGCAACGCAGCCGACTACAGCGGAGACTGGCATTATCCCATTGGTGTGTCGGTCAACAATAGCCATCCTGCTTTTCAGGACTATTGGGTGCGTCGCTGTAAAGAACGGATTAAGCATCTGGGCATCGATTTTTACTACATCGACAGCTTCTGCACGAATATGTCTTTTGTGGATTGGAAGGGCCACACTGCCAGCCAGGTGGAGGATATTTATCCGTTCTATCAACGGTTAGTCGATACCTGCCGGGCTGCCGAAGTCCCCATCTTTCATAACAGTCCATTCGCTCTCTATAACGACATCGGCTACTCCGAGCACCCGTGGTTTTCCACCTGGGAGCATGACTGGCGAATGTGGGCCAGCCGTCAAATGGCACACAACGCAATGAATCCGCGCGGTCGACCACTGCTACTCATCGGGGACAAGGACTGGCAACAATATGAAACTTTTCGCAGCGCGCCGTCTGCGGCGATGCGTCTTTTTGCACCGATCCTTTGGAATGTGCGCATGAGTTTCAATGGCTTTGCGCATGGGTTTCCAGCGAAACAGGCGACTTTTACGATCGAAAGCCTTCCCTGGATTCAGGCCGGTTTTGAACTTCGCATGCGGACTTACGCTCCCTTGAATTTCCACCCACGCTGGTGGGCATATGAAACGGAGTTGGAGGCTCAGCCATATCAATTGGGACATAGCGGCCTGATCGCTCTGATGAACCATGATGACCGTCTCGACCGCCAAACGATCACATACCGCCCAGAAGATTTTGCGGAATTCAAGTCCGATCGTCCGACATGGATCTGGCGGATCGATTTTCCACACCCTGACGATGTTAGTTACGAGGGGCTCAGCGACACTTCTCCCATCCGACGTCTGGCCAAGCACAGCCGCGCTGGTTTTTTTGAGTCCCTCCCCGAACGCATTGAGTATTCAGCAGACTTTGCCAAAAAACGTCCGGTCGTGCTGGTGGTCACCCAAGTTCCGGGTCTGATTGAAAGTACCAACGGGCGCCCCTGCCAACTGCTTTTACCTGAAAATTATGGAGCGCAAGTGACGGGGACGTGCAATTGGAAACATCAAAAAATCTCACTCATCATCAAGAACCCGCACGAACGAGCAACGGCCCTGGTGCCCGCATTCGATTCGAAGGAGAGTTACCAAGTCAGTGCCCGAAGTTTGTCGAGGCTCAACAGCGCCGGCGTGCTTCCGGCGATGTCGGAAGTCAAGCATGAAAAAGTCGAAATCAATGGTAGGTGGTTCATTCGTCTGTTTGTAGTAAAAGGCAAAACCGAATTCGTCATCGAGTAGCCGTACTCCCGTTGATTCCAAAACTCAGCCTCACTCGAAGTGCGCGTTGCACACAACCTAAAGTGCGTCGGATTCTCCCACCCCAGCCATCTAATTTTACCTGTCGCTCCGACACCGGACTGATATCTGGAGCCAACCATCTCCTTTATTCTCCAACCCGGGTACCGCCTGTTCGCCACCATCTGTGGACCCTTTATTTCCTTTACGGGACCGAACGATACCCCCGCATCCGTTTTACGGACGTTCCATCCCGTGGAAAGCGTCGTTGCCGTTGGCAGCGGCAAGAGAATGTGCCAAGTGCTGACACGGGAGGCCTCGATGTTAAGATAGCGAGCGAGATGCGCCTGGAGCGGTTCCCGGCTCAACCCACATGGGACATCCCGGTTTCAAGGAAAGAAATGGTCGTTAAGCGAGCAACGAAAGGGATGGCGTGGCGGATCGCCTTCGTCTGGTTCCTGCTGAGCGTCGCAAGAGTATCGGCCTTTGACGGTGTCCAGTTCAACCGCGACGTGCGGCCGATCCTCTCCGAATGCTGCTGGCGGTGTCACGGATTTGATCCGAAGAAACGCCAGGCAGGACTACGACTTGATGTGCGTGAGGCTGCTCTCCGACCAGCCGATTCGGGCCTCCCTGCGATCGTGCCCGGCCAGCCGGAGAAGAGCGAACTGTTGGCCCGCATCTCTGCTCAGGATGAGAGTTTGAGGATGCCGCCGCCTGGTGCACACCAGCAACTCACCCCCGCGCAGATCGAAACGCTGCGAACGTGGATTGCCCAAGGGGCCGCCTACCAGAAACATTGGTCGTTCGAACCAATCGCCAAGCCATTGGTGCCCGAGGTCGACGCTGCCTTGAATCCGATCGATGCGTTTGTTGCCGCCCGCTTGCAGAGCACTGGACTCACTTTTGCGCCCACAGCGAATCCGGAAACTCTTTTGCGCCGCATCCACTTTGACCTGACCGGGCTCCCGCCGACACGGGACGAAATTGAGCGATTTCAGCAGGACGGCTACGAACGGACTGTCGACCGCTTGCTCGCGTCCCCTCACTTTGGCGAACGCATGGCGGTCAACTGGCTCGACGCTGCCCGCTACGCCGACACCAACGGATATTTTGGCGACAAGCCCCGTGAGATTTGGCTGTGGCGGAACTGGGTCATCGAGGCCTTCAACGCCAACATGCCCTATCACCAGTTCACCATCGAACAACTCGCTGGAGATCTTCTCCCGAATGCAACCATGTCGCAGCGGATCGCAACCGGCTTTAATCGCAACCACATGACGAACAACGAAACCGGCATCATCGAAGAGGAGTACCGCGTCGAATACGTGTTGGATCGCGTTGACACGACCATGACTACTTGGCTCGGGATGACCATCAGCTGTGCGCAGTGTCACGATCATAAATACGATCCCGTTACCCAGCGTGAGTTCTACGGGTTGTTTGCGTTTTTCAATACCGTCCCGGAACGTGGGCTGCTCGTTGGCAATAACCCACCGCCATTGATCAATGTGCCGACTTCCGAGCAGCAACAGAAACTCGCCGCAGCGACCGCTGCGCGCGCGGACGCCGAGGAGAAACTAAAACCGCTACGCACAGAAGCCAACCGGCAAATCGCCGAGTGGGAGAAGACCGCCCTGGAAACATTGCCATCTCCTCCCGCAGATAATTTACTTCTGTACGAACCGTTCGAGGATGTTGCGGTTAACGGTGTGCAGCGATTCGGGACAACTCAACAGTTCGCGAACGGAGTCTTTGGTCAGGCTATCGATTTCGACGCCACGCGTCATGTCGAGGCCGCGTTACCTGTGTTCTCGGCGGATGGACCTTGGACAATCGGCGTCTGGATCAAACCGGACGGTCCGTTGAGTTGCATCTTCTCCAAGATCGATCCGAACGATGACCGACGCGGTTTGGAACTTCTGTGGATGAAGGGTCGGCTGATCGCCAATCTCGTTGACCGTTGGAAAGTTTCCTCTATCGAAGTCGCGACGACGGAAAAATTGTCGGCGCAACGCTGGCATCACATCGTGCTGAGCTACGACGGTTCAAAGCAGCCGCAAGGCTTAGGCATTTTCGTCAATGGCGACCGGGCGGCGGTCGAAGTTCTCCGTGATGCGCTGGTCGGGACGATCAACACGTCCGAGCCTTTGCGGATCGGGCGGCGCGACTCGGGTCTCGGTTTCTACGGCAGTCTCGACGAACTCCGGGTGATGAGTGGAACCTGTGGCGAGGATGTGATTGCGGGATGGAGTTGGGGAGAGCGGATTCGCGGCATCGTGCAGACGCCGAGAAACAAACGCAGCGGATTGCAGTCACAGACGCTCTTGGACTATTACATCGATCGTTACGCCTCGGCGGAAGCGCGTCTGGCGCGGAACCAGGTGGGATTGTTGCGTAAAGCCGAGAGTGCGGCCCGGGACGCCATTCCGACAACATTGGTGATGGCGGAGCAGGACGAGCCGCGGAAGACCTTTGTCCTCGAACGTGGCCAATACGACAAGCCGGGAGACGAGGTCCAACCGGGCGTCCCCGCATCCTTGTCCGACTGGCCGGTCGATGCGCCGCGAAATCGTCTCGGACTGGCGGAGTGGCTTGTGGCTGACGAGAATCCTCTCACTGCGCGGGTGGCTGTCAATCGGCTCTGGAAGCAGTGCTTTGGTGAGGGGCTGGTGCGCTCAATGAATGACTTTGGAACGCAGGGAGAACTGCCGACACATCCCGAATTGCTGGACGACCTCGCGGGTAGATTTCGTGAGAGTGGTGGGGACGTCAAAGCGTTGCTGCGGATGATTGTCACGTCACGAACCTATCAGCAGAGTTCGCGATTTCGGATACAGGATGGGGTGGTCTTCGATCCGGAGAACCGGCTGTTGGCCCGCGGTCCGAGCTTCCGCCTGTCGATGGAAATGGTTCGCGATCAGGCGTTGTCGGCGTCGGGACTGCTTGTCCGCACAATTGGTGGACCGAGCGTAAAACCATATCAGCCACCGGGTTTGTGGGAAGCAGTTTCCTACAACGGTGAGGAGTCTTACGTCCCCGACACAGACGATAGATTGTGGCGACGCAGTGTCTACACCTACATCAAGCGTCAGTCACCGCCGCCGCCGCTATTGCTGTTGGATGGTCCCACGCGCGAGAAGTGTCAGATCGAGCGACCGCGGACCAACACGCCGCTGCAATCGCTGCTGTTACTCAATGATGACACGTACCTCGAAGCCGCCCGAGTTCT
>JAKVBY010000039.1:59522-74961 GCA_022446825.1 Pirellulaceae bacterium | reverse complement strand
GCCTGGACCATTGTTGCACACACAATTCTGAATCTGGATGAGGCAATCGTCCGCCGTTAATCTCCGGAGTCCCCATGAACGATCGTCAACACAGACGCGACCTTCTGCGACACGCCGCTCTCGGAAGCAGCGGTTTCGGATTGGGACAGCTTGCGCTTGATTCGTTGCTGGCTGGCGAGTCTTCCACAAACCAGAGAACGCACTTTGCCGCCAAGGCCAAGCGGGTCATCTATCTGTTCATGCACGGCGGTCCGTCCCAGATCGATCTGTTCGACCACAAGCCGGAATTGCGAAAACGGCATGGAGAGGAACTTCCCGAATCTGTCCGAGGAGATCAGCGGCTGACCGGTATGACGAGCGGTCAGAAATCCTTACCGGTCACGTCGTCGCTGTTTAACTTCAGGCAGCATGGCGAGAGCGGGGCCTGGATCAGTGATGCCCTACCACAGACGGCTAAGATCGCCAATGAACTTTGCTTCGTTCGTTCGATGCACACAGAAGCCATCAATCACGATCCCGCCGTGACCCTGATGCAGACCGGGCATCAGCAGGCGGGGCGGCCCAGCTTTGGCGCTTGGGCAAGTTATGGCCTCGGAATGGACAACCGTGATCTTCCGGCGTTCGTGGTGATGGTTTCGCGGGGAAGTGCGGCGCGGCCGGCCGATCCGCTTTATTCACGGTTGTGGGGTTCGGGATTTCTGCCGTCAAACCATCAGGGGGTGGCGTTACGCAGCAGCGGAGATCCCGTGCTGTACCTCTCGAATGCGGCGGGTGTCGACCGCCAAACGCGACGCGATCAGTTGGACGTCCTCGCCGGTCTCAACGGTCTTCAACGGGAACAGCAGCGGGACCCGGAGATCGCCACGCGGATCGCGCAGTATGAGATGGCCTTTCGTATGCAGACCGCTGTCCCGGATCTGACAGATCTCAGTGACGAGATGGAAACGACCTTTGAAGCGTATGGGCCGCAGTCCCGCCAGCCGGGGACGTTTGCCGCGAACTGCCTGCTGGCGCGGCGGATGGCCGAACGCGGGGTGCGGTTCATCCAGCTTTATCACAAGGGGTGGGACCAGCATTACAACCTGCCGAGCGATCTGCAGCTGCAATGTCGCGACGTCGACCAGCCAGCGGCGGCGTTGATCCGCGACCTGAAGCAGCGTGGCCTCTTGGACGAAACGCTCGTGGTGTGGGGTGGGGAGTTCGGCCGCACGACCTATAGCCAGGGGAAGTTGGAGCCGACAAATTATGGTCGTGACCATCATGGCGGCTGCTTCACGATGTGGCTGGCCGGCGGAGGAGTGAAGCCGGGCGTCGTCTACGCGAAACGGACGACTTTTGTTACAACGTCATCCGCGACCCCGTTCACGTCCACGATCTCAACTCGACGCTGCTGCACCTGCTGGGCCTGGATCACCAACGGCTGACNTTNCGNTTCCAGGGCCGACACTACCGGCTGACCGATGTGCATGGAAACGTTGTGCAGGGCGTGTTGGCATAAATCTTGAAGTGGAGACGGCGGNCGANGACTTGCCTCNTTAAAAACTGCACCGCTGTCGCCNCGNTCAAANTGTCGACGGCTTGACTGCTAAGGATGTACCGATGTTATGCTNGTAGGGTNAAAAAATCAGCCGAATTCAAAGTAGCATTTTNTACGATTTANGGTGTGCCGGAGTCTTTNAGCCGTCCGCTTTGATCCGTCCTGCTTGTTTGTNCNTCCNNNGGAACACCAAGCGGCGGTTGCCTGTCGCAACGTTCCAGGACGCGCCTTGACTGGCTACTCAAATTCGGTCAATTTGAGATAGTAATCACCAAGAGGAGTGTAAGCATGCCTGGGAACTCGAGACCAGTTGCAGACGGCAGGACGAAATGGATGCTTTCGATGGCGATCCTGAGCGCCGCCGCCACGAATTTGGCCGCGGAGTCTTTTTTCGTTCAACAGGACCTGTTCATCAGCGGTCACGATGAGGTGAATATTTATCGTATTCCGTCGCTCATCGTGTCCCCCACCGGAACGCTGCTGGCGTTTTGCGAAGCGCGTCAGGGCGACGATGGGGATCCCACAGACCTAGTACTCAAACGCAGTCTCTATCGCGGTCAAGCCAGCCAGCCCCGCCAAGTTAATGGCTATCCGCGCACCTTTGGGTACGGTGTCAATTGGCAGCGGATGCAAGTTGTGTTGGCCGGCAAAGGAGCCGCGATCATGCAACCCTGCCCGCTTGTGGATCGCACCACGGGCGCCATCTTGGTCTGCTGCCAGGAGATTCAAGGTGGCCTTGCCAATCTGCTGAAGAACGAATGGCACGGGCGTTGCCTGATTCTGCGTAGCACCGACGATGGCGCGACCTGGTCTGCACCACGGGAGATCACTCAGAGCGTTGGTCATTTTGCCGCGGGTCCCGGCACCGGCATTCAATTGAGCAGCGGCAGATTGGTGATTCCCGGTTATTCACAAGCAGGTTCTCGGGTTATCTTTAGTGACGACCATGGTCAGAGCTGGCAGGCCGGAGCAGCTGTAAAAAACAAGGGCTGCAATGAATCCCAGGTGGTCGAGTTGAGCGACGGTTCGCTCCTGCTGAACATGCGACAGGGGGGCCGTTGTCGCTATGTGGCGGTTAGCAAGGATCAAGGGGAAACATGGTTCCAAGAACGCCATGAAGAGGCGCTGCCCGATCCGGGCTGCCAAGCAAGCATTCTCCGCTGGCCGATCGGACCCGATAGCCGTCGGTTGCTCTTCTCGAATCCACCGCATCCCCGCCCATTCGAGGCGCGGACGAATCTTACCGTGCGACTCAGTGACGACGATGGACAGTCCTGGAAAGTATCTCGGGAGATCTATGCTGGCCCTGGTGCGTATTCGTCACTGGCCCTGCTGGCCGACGGTGCCACGATTGGATTGCTTTATGAAACCGGCGCAGTCCACCCCTATGAGAAAATTGCTTTGGCGAGGTTTAATCTCGAGTGGCTTACCACCCGGTTAAGCAACGCAAAGTAGCCCAAGGATGGGCACGTGGAACTTGGGTCCGGGGATCTGTGGTTTACTACGATTGGACTGCTGACAAACCCGAGAACACGGCTCCGACCCGCAACAGCTACTGCCCACTGTTAGCCGTTCTCTGACGCATTGAAGAAGTGGTAACCGTACAAAACCGTACTCTCGACGTAAAATAACAGCCTGATTGTCTGGCCTTGTAGTGAGGAAAGGTCGGCGTGATCCGTCCAGCGAATGCGGTGACGCGTCTTTTTGGGGTCCATCTCGTACAGCGTGCAATGCTCGTGCCCAAATCCCGGAATCAGTTCTTCGTCGGGGGTGAGAATGGCTACCTTGAGCCTTCCCTGTATCAACGGCTCGGCATTGACCTCAAGTTGATCGTGCTCGACCAGCAGCGGCTTGGTCAGCAACGAGCCCGGCGCCCGTCGCCGGTTTGCCAATCCAACAAAACGATCCAGTCCAACCGTCATTACACCGATCGCCATGTCCATGTCTCTGCGCCCGGTTTGTTCCGGTGTCGCCCTGCCACCGGTGTAATAGATATGCAGCTTGTCACCCACGCGGCACGGTGGGTTGTGCGTGGGATATGCCATCTGCCGATCAAACGACCCTTCCGGGCCGGTGGTGATATAGGGATGTGCCGGCGCGATTCGTTGCCAAGGTTTCTCAGGACGCTGGAACACCAATTCACACGAATCACTAAAACCGGCATTGGCCCAGCGTTCGAGGAAACCCAGATTCAACTGTCCATAATTGAACGGAGTGATTCCGCCGTGCCATTCCCAGAGTTTGCCAAAGTCGCTGTCCTCCAGATTATCAAAGATAATCTCCGGTTCCGACCAGTGGATAAGGTCGTTGCCGGTTCGCAAAGCTGCATTCCGCCCTTGTGCACGAGGGTCGCGATTTTTCTTGGATCGTTCGTTCAGCCACCAACGACCATTACGATGGTCGCGTGTCACTAACATGTAGTCAGCAATTGCTCCGGCCGTACGTTGTGGGCGATGTGCCCAATGGATTCCGTCTGGACTAGAATCTAAATACTGCCCAAACACCGACCATGCCTGCTGCTTTTCCGCTTCGGTCACATGTTGGTAGTGGTGCGGGTTCGCATCCTTCCACATGCGATGATCCTGCATGTTGGCGATCAATTTGTAACGTTTGTCAGGATGAGGATCGTCATCGTCCCTCACCACAGTGAGGCCGTCTGCGTTGTTGAGGATGCCGATGGGTGTTCCGTCGATATCGAGTGCGGGAAGCCCTTTGCCCTGTTGAGCCAGGGCCGTCTCGTGCAGATTGTGGCGGCTCGGATTAAACGAGTAGAAGAGGTTATTTTTCTTGCTCCCGCGAAATTCGACGATCCCCAAATCAGGCTTCTCCCAATGGAAGCCATCCCGGCTTTCGGCGTAACAGTATCCGCCCCGATCCGATTCGTGTGCTTGCCGTTCGGTATTAAAGGCAAAATACCACATTCTCAACAAGCCATCCGGCTCCTGGATGACGCTCCCCCATGCCTGCGCGCGTCGCTCGCCCTCCCACGGTCTGTCGGATACCAGGACAGGGTCCTCATACCGTCGTGGTGGATTCAGAAAACGCCGCAGGTTGCTGGATTGTTCGATCGCTTCGTCATCAAAGAATAGATAAAGATGACCGTCCGCATGATGTGGCGTGACCGCGGGTGAAGGAGCGAATTGGATATTGGCAGCGGCGGCACAGGAGATCACCGTCCCACCACTGATCGCACTAAATCCAGCGGTGCCCTGCAGGCCATATTTCAACATGTCTCGGCGGGATGGCCGTGGAGGCGGGACGGGGACGACCGATCGGTTGTGTCGAGGGCGTTTGGGCATCGGTGCTTCTGTAGTACGGTTAGTTGAGACGGATGGGATCAAACCCAGTTAACCATCATGCGAGGTGATTATTTCCCCAATTACAATTATAAGGTTCTCAAAGGGACGAGGCCATGTTGCAGGGGCAGTTGGGTGTAGTTATTAGCGCGCCTCTCGCAGAGTTTTCCCGCGGTTAATGAGGAGGAACAAACACTACAACGGCTGCGCGACCTGACTCAGGCAATCGCCATACGACAGGTATCGAAGACCCGGGTCCGTGCCGCCGCCGAGCTTGTTTTATGCGCAAATCATTGACAACATGAACGGCGTGAACGAAAACGATTTTTACTTCGCTCCACAGGCTAGTGCCTGGATATGATTCTGCGTTAAACGGGTACTCGCCTTGCAATGAGGAGATTTTCGATGCGACCGATCAGCGCCTTTGTTGGATTTTTCCTGTTCGTCGGATCTTCTGGCGCTGGATTGGGAGATCCACCAGGTGATAGTGTTGATTCCAACAGACACACACCTTTGTATGGGGAACGTCTCAGGCCCCAGTTTCATTTTACCGCTCGGCAGTGGACCGTCTCAAAACTCAATCCAATGATCAGACCGGACCCACCACACGGTGGTGAGGAGGGTTGGCTGAACGATCCGAATGGTCTTGTCTATTACAAAGGAGAATGGCATTTGTTTGCCAATGGCGCGGGTAGTTTTTGGGTCCATGCTGTTTCCAGAGATCTGGTTCATTGGGAAGAACTTCCTCCCAAGCTCAAACGCGATCCAATACTCGGCAACACGGCCTCGGGAAGTGCGGCGGTTGACTGGCACAACACGTCCGGGTTTGGAACGGACAAAGAAAAGGCACTGCTTGCTTTCTTCACTGGTTGGAAGAATAAGGTTCAGTGCATGGCATATAGCGTAGACCGGGGACGTACCTGGACGAAGTATCCGATGAATCCAATCCTACGTCATGCCGATCGTGACCCCAAGGTATTCTGGTACGAGCCCGAGTCCAAATGGGTCATGATTATCTATGGGCCTCCCGGCAACAGCTATGTGTTCTTCGATTCAAAAGACTTAAAGACGTGGGAGAAGCTTAGCACGTTCCCGGATATGTATGAATGTCCGGATCTATTTCAGTTGGCCCTGGATGGTGACCAGAAACAAATGAAATGGGTGTTGTCAGACGGGAACGGCAGTTACGTTGTTGGCCAGTTTGACGGGACTACCTTTCGCAAGGAAAGAGAGAAAATGGCCCTTGACTACGGCTTCAACTTCTATGCCACGCAAACATGGAATGACGTACCGATGGAGGATGGCAGATGTATTCAGTTGGCATGGATGCGTGGGGGAAAATTCCCGGACATGCCGTTCAATCAGCAATTGACGTTTCCGTGTGTACTGAGCCTGCGAACCGTCGGTGATCAAATTCACCTCTGCAGGTATCCAGTCAAAGAGATAGCTCAGTTGTACGACAAAGAACACAAATGGGAAAATGTGACTGTGAGCAATAGCAACGATCTACTAGCCGGCATCAAGGGAGAGCTGTTTGACATCGAGATCGAGTTCGACCCTGGGCAAGCTGATGCGCTCGGCTTCAAGATTCAAGGTCATGACGTGCAATACACGACTAAAACGGAAAATGTTGTCGCCTGTAGAACACACCCTATGAAGGTCAAACGGCAGGACGGGTATATCCACCTTCGTATCCTCGTTGACCGTACATCAATCGAAGTTTTTACGAATCATGGAGAGCTTTCCGGTGCCAACAGCATCTTGCCCAAAGAGATAGAGTCGCCACCATCACTTTATGTAAACGGCGGGGACGCAATTATCAAATTTCTCAAAGTGCGCGAGCTACATTCCATTTGGAATAAGTAGAATATCGATGGCGGAGGTATTTGCATTCCCAATGTGGCGACGTGATCAAGAAGTATGCGGCTTGTGGCATCCCGTAATGGTCCAGCGATGTTTGCGCATGTGTCGCCCCATCGCAACATCAAAAAGTTTCTCACGATTATCCAAAAAGCATTCTGCGTGAATTTGCCATGCCCGTTCACCTGAACTTCCGCTACCCAACACAAATCAAACTGGCCATACCGCAATTTCGCTTGGGCCGGGCTGCACGCGAGATCCGCGACCGTGGGACGCTTGCGCAAAGAACGGCTCCAGCCGCGCTCCCGACTAGCAGCAGCAAGTCTGGTAGACGTTTCATGTCGAGCCTCTTCGGGATGCGCATTCCGAGGTACCAAGATAGAGGCTGGCGTGCGCCGCTGCGTCTGAAAAAACCGGTGAAATTTACACCGTCCCCGTCACCGGGATCACGCCCGGCGTGGGGCCGAGGGGAAGGTCGTTCGATCACGAACACCTGGAAACAAAGCACGACGCAAACACTGTCACGATGTCGTTACTTTTGGGCAGCCCCCAGGTCGCCCAGGACTTCGAAGGGCGGTTCATAGGCCGCCTCGCCCTCTTCGCGCGAGGTGAAAAAGTTGAATAGGTAAACCCCGTCCGATTTGGCTTTGATGAGCTGTGTCGCGGCATGTCGATATTCGTCAGCACGAAGATTTTTCGCCCCGCCGCCTTTCGTGCATTCGATGCCGCCGTAAACCGGGACACTCGTGATGGCTTGCTTCCAGCTGGCGATGGGCAGATCGCCGCGTTCGTACAGGAACTCGGAAACGGCAACAAAATCGACCCAGCCTTGTTCCACCCAAGCGGGGACGTCACAGCCGAGATTTTTTGCGGTTTCGGGTGTGGGTGGCGTGTTGCCAAAATTGGACGGCACGCGCACGGCGAGTACCAGCTGGCCGCCACGTTCTTGTCCAACTTGGTCGAGCATTTGGCGAACGCGCTTGACGAGCGAATTCATTTTGGCAACACGCTCCGCGACCGTGTTGTCTTTAAAGAAACTCGGGAATCGGTTGAAGTCAAGTTCGATCCCATCGCAGTCGTAACGCCGCACGGCTTCTTCGATCAGCCGAAAGGTGTAGTCGCGGACCTCGTCACGGGCAAAGTCCATTGCTCCACTACCGTGGTACTGTTCGGTGCCGAGACGCCAATCTGGATGGTCCGCCAAAAACTGCGTGCGAAGAAAGTCGTTGCCGTGATCATCATTCATGCGAAAAGTGAGCAACGCCTCGCGTCCGCGCCGCTTCGTTTCAGCCAGCATGACCGCGTATGGATCGACTCCGGCAGTAAAGAAGGCCTGCATGTTCTCAAACCGCTGCTGCTCGGCAGCAGACCATTTCTCTCGCTCTGCTGGTGTCGAATGCGTCCCGCGCATGGTGCCGATCTGGGTTGGGTAATACATCACTTGCGCGTTAATGCAGACCAGCACCGTATCGACGCGGCTGCCGTCGTAAGCGACTTCCTCGATCAAACGTTTGATGTCGGCGACGTTCACCGGTACGGGCCGCTTGCTGCCCGCCTTTCGGGTCATGCAAGAGTCGCCATCAAAGTTGTAGAGCACACGTCGTTTGCGGGTCGATTGGGAACCCGGTTCTGATTGCTGCTGAGCAATCGCATGGAGTGGAGCTGACAGAATCGACAACACCAGCAGACAACCCGGTAGATGTTTCCTGTAGATCATGTTTAACCCTTTCTGTAGCCGGATTCCGTTGTAAGACCAGCGGGGAACCCACAGCATCCCTTGCTGACCACCCGGCAGGGGCGTGGTCTGTTAAAGGAGCGCATCGAGATTGTCTACCAAGGTGGCAAAGTGGCGTAATGCGGTCTCTACCGGTTCGACTTGCTCCATGTCGACACCTGCATCGCGCAGCACGTCGAGGGGAAACTTGGAACAGCCCCCCTGGAGAAAGCTCAAATAGCGGTTTAATTCATGTTGACCTCCGCACAGCACCTGTTCGCTTAAAGCGATCGCCGCAGCGAGGCCTGTGGCGTACTTATAGACGTAGAATGGTCGGTAAAAATGTGGAATCCTGAAACATTCCAGCGATAATTCATCGTCAATAACAAAGTTGGGTCCGAAGTAAGCCTTGAGGAGATCCTGGTAGACTGACTTGAATGCAGCGACGGTTAAGGGTTCACCCGTCTCCGCCATCTCATGCGTCAGCTTTTCAAATTCGGCAAACATGGTTTGGCGAATGATGGTCCCCCGAATGTTGTCGATGTCGCGATTGATTAAATAGGCGCGATGGTGATCATCTTTGGCGGTTTTCATCAAGTGGCGGCTGAGTAATTGCTCGTTGAATGTACTCGCGACTTCGGCGACAAAGATGGTGTAATCATAGTACTGATAAGGCTGATGCTTGGCGGAAAGGTAAGTGTGCATGGAGTGTCCGGCTTCGTGAGCCAAAGTGAACACATCATCAAGCACCTCGGGTTTGTAATTCATCAGGATGAACGGGTCGCTGTCGAAGGTACCACAACTAAACGCGCCGCTTTGTTTCCCTTCGTTGGGATAGCGGTCACACCACCGCTGGCTCAGGCCTTGATTCAGTACCGAACAGTATTCTTCGCCGAGCGGTGCCAGCGAGGCGATCACCTGTTTCACCGCTTTCTTCCAAGAATACTTTGTATCGAGCTGAGAAAGAATCGGCACATAGGTATCATAATGATGAATGTCCTTCAGCCTCATCTTCCGGCGCCGGACGTCGTAATAGTGGTGAAGTGTGGGCAGATGGTTACGCACCGATGCAATCAAATTGTCATACACAGTTTGTGGGACATTATCGGGATACAGGGCGTGATGTAACGCTCCGTCGTAACCCCGCGCGCGGGCGTAATAGACATCTTTTTGAATCGACCCGCTGAGTGTTGCCGCCAGAGTGTTTTCGTGCGCTGCAAACTGTTTGTAGTATTGCTGAAACGCAGTGCGTCGCACGCTGCGTTTCGGCGAATGGAGAAACTGTGCGAGCGTTGCATTGCTTAATTCAATCTGCTCCCCATGTTCATTTTTGACGAAACCGAACTTGAGGTCCGCGTCATGGAGTTGGCGAAAGGTTTTGCTGGCTGCTTGCGCCATTTCACCTTGCATCGCCAGGAGACCTTCTTCTTTTTCCCCCAACGTATGTTTTTTGTAGCGTCGTAACTTTTCCAGCAAGAGCCGATAGGGCTTGAGCACCCTGGAAGCCATCAACCGCTGCATTTTAGTTTGCGAGATGGCCATAATTTCCGGGCGGATAAAGCTGGCCAATTGGGCGGCGTTCACCGCGGCATTCTGAAACCGCCCCAACATCGCTTGATACGTGCTATCCGTTTGATCTTCGGTTGTTTTCAGGAAAGCGTATGTACCAAGCCGCTCGCCGAGGCGATCAAGATCGAGATCATATTTTAGACAGGTGGCAAGTGTCTTGGCATCTTGAGCCAGCTTGCCGCGGAACTTGCTCAGTCCGCTGGTTCGTTTCTGAAAGCGGGTAAATTCCCTTTCCCAAACTTTATCGTCAGCGACGAGACTCGAGAGATCCCAGGTGTCGGCAGATTTCACCTGAGAACGTTGTGGCAGTTTCTTAATGGTGGCCATGAATCATCCTTGAACTTTGAGAGCGTCAGTGTCGGGTGGTGGAGCGTCTGTGAAACGGTGCCCAGCGCAACGCTACCATTTCAAAATGGCAGTGCCCCAGGTCAAACCCGCGCCAAAACCACAGAGCAAGATCTTGTCGCCGCGCTGAACCCGACCTTGCTCATAAACTTCATTTAGCGCTAACGGAATGCTTGCCGCAGAAGTGTTCCCGTACTTTTGCAAATTGACGACCACTTTTTCGCGGTCGATGCCGAGGTCGTTGACGGCGGAATCAATGATCCGCATGTTTGCTTGATGCAGGACCACTAAATCGATGTCCTGGGGGAGAATCTCGGCATCTTCAGCAACATCGAGTATGGATTCGGCAACCAGACGAACCGCCCACTTGAATACGGGTCGCCCATCCATCTGGATAAACTGTCGCTTGCCGTCCAATGCTTCTTGAGAGAGTGGCTCTCGGGAACCCCCGGCCGGGATGCACAGGAGGTCGCCGCCTTGTCCATCAGCCCCCAGCATATAGGAGAGTAAACCCTGGTCGTCATTACCCGTGCCAACGAGTACGGCGCCTGCTCCATCCCCGAATAAAGGAAAAGTTTTTTTGTCTGCCGGATTGAGCGTTCTCGTCATCAAGTCTGCCCCGATCACGAGCGCCCGTTGGGCACAGCCTGTCTTGACGTACTGCATCGCCGTTACCAGGGCGTACATAAACCCGGAACAAGCCGAATTCATGTCCATGGCGGGCGCATTGCAGCCTAAGCGTTGCTGTACCCGACAGGCGGTCGACGGCATCGGGTTGTCGGGGGTCATGGTGCCCACGATCAACAGGTCGACATCCTTGGCTTCAACTTTGGCATTTTTGAGGCAACGCCGAGCTGCTTCGTAGGCGAGATCGCTCGTGGCTTGTTCTGCGGCTGCCCGGCGGCGTTCCAAAATACCAGTGCGTTGCACAATCCAGTCGGCGTCGTAACCGAGCTCAGCGAGATCCTCGTTGCGAACGATGCCTGCGGGTGCGTAGGCACCTATGCCCTGAATCTCTACCCCCTTCAGGGTCTGCAACCGCCCACGCGGCGTACTACGTGGTTGGGATTGAGCCCGAGAATTGGATTGACTACCGGGTGTTTCGTCGGCAAAGGTTGATGCCATAACTACATATAAAGAGGGGAACGTTGCCGAGAAGAGAAAAACCAACCGATTCACTATATCACAACTAAATCATAGCACCACAACCGATTCTAGTCCCAAAAAAGAGCTAGGTTTTAAGCTGCTTTGCTCCTTGGAGAGAATATCGAAGTGTTGTCGAGATCCAGTGCAGAGCCTGGGTGAATTCTTTTCGTGACTGTGCCGCCCGCTGCCAAAGGCTTGTTAGCCAAAGATCGCCCGTTCCGTTGAGAAGGCCCAGGTGGGCGATGCGGAGCCACTTCGGAAGCGGCCTTACGGCGGACGTCGGCAGGTATTATGCCCCTGTTTGTGAGGTGTTTTCTGGGAATCGCTGAAACAGCAAAATACTTGATTTGACGTAAATTGGAGGGTTTCGTCGGGCAGACGGAAAACCGGAAAATTCCTCTCTCACAGCGTCGAGCAGTCAGACAGGGAACGAGCAAATGTCGAGCTCTTATTCGACATCTTAAACACTATGTTAATCATAAACCAATACATAGTAATAGTTTACATCTATTTTATGTGAGGTGACTGAAACTGAACCCATCCTGCGGTATTTACTCAATCGCACCAAATTATCTCTTTAAGTGAGAAACTTCTTGGATGTCCCCAATTAGAGGGTGTTAGGTGGCAAACAAAGTGAATACATTGGTTCAGAACCCAATTGGTCGATTTTGGTCGAAGCACTTCGTCCCGGCAAAGGGTGTTGGTCCTTATCCCCCTGAAAGTATTATGTGCCTACTGGCAATTCTCTATCGACTAGTCCCTGATTCTCCTATTCTAGTTGCCGCAAATCGAGAAGAAGATTACGAACGTCCGTGCAATCCACCGTCGATTCAATCAGGAAAACCACGTGTTTTAATGGGTGTCGACAAACAGGCAGGTGGTACCTGGTTGGGTGTGAATCAGCATGGCCTGTTTGTGGGTGCTTGCAATCGGCAAAAGCTCTTTTCGCCCCTTACGGCCCGTTCGCGTGGTACTTTGTGCCGCGATTTGTTACGCACTGGCTCAGCTCGCCAGGCAGTAGATCTAGCGATGGAAGAGCTGTCTACTGGCAAGTATGATGGTGTCAATTTTGTCGTCGCCGATGCAGAAAGTGGCTGGGTTGTACATGGTGGCGATGATTATGAAGTGGAAGAACTTCAAGATGGTTTGAATATAATTGCCAACAAAAATATCAACGATCCGCGCGACGAACGCGTTAAAATGGCCCATCGGTTGTTGACCTTGCAAACCTTGGATTCCCCGGTGAAATTTCTGGCAGTCGCCAGCAAAGTATTTGCTCGCCCACCTTCACCACCAGGACGTCCCAGCATGGTGATGCGGGGAAAAGAGCGCGGAACGGTGAGTTCCACTTTGCTATCCTTGGGTGAAAAACCGCGCGATGCAATTTATCAGTTCGCGTCTGGTGCACCCGACCAGCACAAATACGAAGATTACTCGCCCTTGCTGCGTGACATTCTGAGTCGCGGCTTGCGCGAGGCGCGATCCAAAGAAGTCAAAGCGTAAATTCTTGGCCGTTGGTTTCAAGACAAGTCGTGGGAGAGATCTCTAAATGGGGTCTTTCCCCTTTTGCTTCTGTCGTGGACGATGGTTCCGGCAGGGCATAAAGCAGCGCATTCTTCCGTTTGCCAATTTCGTTGATCGCCCCTGCTTTGCGAAGGCAGTAGGCTATGCGTTGTGCAACCCAACGATCTACCTCTAAACAGTCTGCGAGATCTTTCGTGTCGAAGGGTGAGGCCGGAAAAGCCGGAAGTAAAGTCAGCAGGTCACCCGTGGTTGAAATACTTTGGCGTGCGTTGATGCAATCTAACTTTTGATCTTGAATTAAATAATCATTGTCTCGACGACGGCGACGTTTGCCGTGTCCGGGATAACGCCATTCTTTAATTTCAACTAACACGAATTCGATCGTCAAATTGTGGTGGGGAAAAATGCGGTTGAAGTAAACAAGTTCATCAAAGGCATTCATCAGCGTTTGACGCTTGGGGCTCAGCCGCTGTGCCAAGATGGACCCATTTTTCTGGCTGAGTTTGACGAGTTTTTTTCGAGCGATGAGAGGTTTGACGATCCGTACGCGCTCGCGCTCGACCAATTTACGGATTTTGCCTCGAATGGCTGCGAGCGAGCCGTGCTGAATTTCGATTAATTCCCCATCGACGATAACATCGATACGATAATCTCCAAAAGGAACTTCGATGGCCCGCTTATCATCCGCGTAGATTTCTTTTAGTTGCCGATGTAACGATGTTTCCATGATAGTCCGCGGCATTGGACCAAATGAGGATGGATACTGACAGCTGCATGCGAATCGCGCAGCCTACCCGTAGTATCGACTCCTCGTGGCATGCGATTCAAAAGAAAATGCAATATTTTCCGGTGGGAATCACTTTTGCTCAACAGGTTCGATACCGAAGTCGCGGACCGTGAGCAATGTCTGCAGTTTATATCCTGCTTCCTGAAAAGCTTCTGCTCCACCTTCCAAACGATCGATAATGGCTAAGACTCCGCGAACCTTCAGACCTGCTTGAAGTACTTTTTCGATTGCTTTGAGCGAGCTGCCGCCGGTCGTAACGACATCTTCCACGATCACAATAGAATTGCCTGCTTCGACGGGTCCTTCAACATCACGACCTTTCCCGTGTGCCTTCGATTCTTTACGCACAATGAAGCCTTTGAGTGGCCTGTCTTGCTGGCCGGCGATAGTAATCATGGAGGCGGTGATTGGATCGGCGCCGATGGCCATGCCACCAACCGCATCGGGAAGGTCGTCACCGAGCAGATCGAGCATTCCCTCAGCAATAAGATTGGCACCCACGGAATCGAGTGTCACGCGGCGACAGTCCAGATAGTAGGAAGACTTTTTGCCCGATGCCAAGGTAAACTCACCAAAGGTAATTGCCTCTTTGAGGCGGATAAGTTTAATCAGCGCATTGCGGTCAAACATATTTTTAACTTTCAACGAGTACGGATTGAGCTGACGCCAACGTCAACCGCGTTTCTATACCACGAAAGCTTCGCTAAAAGAAGTAGGACTACCGCGCTGGTGAGAACGCCTAACTTGGTGCAGCGAACTACAGAAGACGGTTTCTAACGGTGAATGACGACCGTTGAACCTTTTGACAGAATCCCATAGACGTCAGTGGCGTCGATCGGGCTAAGCCCAATGCACCCGCGGGCCAGGGTGCCCCGCACCGGTGATTCTGCGCTTCCGTGAATACAAATTTCGCTTCCAAGATCAAGCCACACATTGCTATATGGATTCTCGGGATGACCGGCTGGCAGAGTCGTACCATCGGCGGCGTAATAAGCGCGATCCGTACGTTTATCCCGAATTTGGAATTCACCAATGTTGGGTGTCGGATCGTTGCCAAGGCTAATTGGAAATCGACCTGCGTATAAATCTCCAACAAACAAGGTCAACTCGCTCGTGGTTAAATCGACATCTGCGCGAAATGGGCCAGGTATGACTTTGAGGTCCGTTCCAGAAACAAGCACATCGGGATCTCGAATTCCATTAATATTTCTCAACAACTGCCAAGGTACACCATAATGAGTTGCCACATCGTACAGCGTATCTCCCTGTCGAACTCGATAGGGCGCTTCCACGAGATGCTCACGAGAGTAAATCACCTTGGCCGCGAGCGGGTCAAGCAATCCCAAAAGTTGCTCTGTTTCTTGTTCTGTGATGTTGGGACTATTGAAGAATGGGGAGAGCGTTGCCAAGGCCGTCCGAAATTTGTCGCGGCTTATCTCATCCTGTGCTCTACTCCAAGCCAAGGCGAAATCGCCAGAGTCCCAAGGGTCCTGGAACTTGACGTTTGGTTTCTCAGCGATGTCCTCAGAGAGTGTTTCACTGAGAGGATTCTCTAAGAAATCTTGCGACGGTGCAGCCTCAGAAACCGTGACCGTCGCGGGATTTTCAGAATAACTTACGGGTTGTGATTCGGAGTATTCTGGTGATTTGTGTTGTGGATC